>NZ_CP040984.1:650461-1300923 GCF_006364715.1 Candidatus Methylopumilus planktonicus | reverse complement strand
TAACGGCAAAATCCAATATATATAGTATTAAAATTACAATTTCTTCTTGGTTTGGCATTTTAGAGAACCGGAATGGTGTAAAAATGCTTTTTAGGAATGATTGCTTTACGGAATTCATCTTAACTGAACCTGTCAAAGTTATCCACAGGCGTTTTAAGACTTCCTAAACAAATAATCGTTGACATAGAGGGGTATGTGCGGTAAATTGCGCGATCCTTATCGAATTATAGCTGGAGAAATACAATGAAACGTACCTATCAACCATCCAAAGTAAAACGTGCTCGCACGCATGGTTTTTTAGTACGCATGAAGACTCGTGCAGGACGCGCTGTAATATCAGCTCGCCGTGCTAAAGGCCGTGCTCGTATCGGTCTATAAAGACCTATTTGGCAAATTCTCCATAATTTGCAAACTAAATTAACCAAACTTACAAAAACGGATGAATTTTCATCCGTTTTTAATTTCCGTAAGCGACTTTCCTCTCAGCACCTCAGTTTTCACTACCAACCCAACGCGTTGTCCTTATTTCGTTTAGGTATGGTCGTGGGAAAAAAAACACAGAAGTTGGCTGTGAAACGCAACTATATGAGACGCGTCTTACGTGAATTAATGCGAAAAAAACAAGAACAACTCTTAAATTTTGATATAGTGATACGCATTCAAAAATCGTTTTATCGCAACGATTTTGTAAACATTGAAACTGAAGTTGATCAAATGATTGCAAGATTAAAAAAGTGAAATCAATCGCAATTCTATTTGTCAGATGTTACCAATTATTATTAAGTCCTTTTTTTGGTCAGCAATGTCGTTTTTCACCTACATGTTCGCAATACACCATAGATGCGATACATAAAAAAGGTTTAATACAAGGTATTTTTTTATCAATGAAACGAATAGGTAAATGTCATCCATGGTGCAAGGGTGGTCATGACCCTGTTATTTAATTTTGGAATTTTATAATTTATGGATACGAAGCGTTTAATACTGTTTGTTGTATTTTCTTTTTCAATTCTTTTGCTATGGGACACCTGGCAACGTAAACATGCTCCAGTCGCTGAAGTTGCAACCCAACAAGATGCAAGCGTTCCATCTTCACAAAAATTAAATTCTATTGATACTAAAACTATTGCACTCGATTCTATTTTTAAATTAGAAACAGGTTCGCGTATTAAAGTCGCCACTGATTTATACCAGATTGAAATTGATACAGTCGGCGGGGACATTCGTCGATTACTTTTAAATAATCATTTGGCTGATAATGCGCAGGATAAATTTGTGCTATTAGATGACTCACAAAAACCATTATTTTATGTTGCACAAACCGGACTCATTGGTAATGATTTGCCAACACATAAATCAATATTTACATCTGAAAAAACTAATTATGTTTTAGAAAGTGGACAAAATCATTTAGATGTAAAATTGCATTACAAAAATCAAGATGTTGAAGTTTCAAAAATTATTTCTTTTGATCGCGGTAGCTATCAAATAGCAGTGCGTTATGAAATTACTAATCATGGAAAATCAGCGATTACGCCATCAGCTTATTTCCAGCTTGTGCATGATGATGGCTCTGCTCAAGAAAGTAAAATTACGCCTACATTCATTGGCGGCGCTTACTATAACGAAGCTGATAAGTTTAAAAAAATTAATTTTAGTGACATGAAAAAACGAGACTTGTCATTGATATCGGTTGATGGCTGGATTGGTGTAGTACAACATTATTTTGCGAGCGCGTGGATTCTGCCTGGAAATCAAAAGCGTGAATTTTATACAAAAGAAGTTGCAGAAAACATTTATTCATCAGGTGTGTTGACACAGCTTTCCGTTATTCAGGCGGGTGAAAAAAAAGAATTTTCAACCAAACTTTATTCGGGACCGCAAATTCAAGAAGAACTTGAAAAAGCAGCGCCAGGACTTAGTTATACAGTTGATTACGGTTGGTTAACTTTTATTGCTTCACCTTTGTTTATGGTGCTTCATTGGATTCATAAACTAGTAAATAACTGGGGCGGTGCAATTATTCTTTTGACTGTCTTAATTAAGATTCTTTTTTATCCGCTCTCAGCCGCAAGTTATAAATCAATGGCTCAATTGCGTGAATTAACTCCGCGCTTGCAAAGCATGAAAGAAAAATTTGGAGATGACAAAGCTAAATTTCAGCAAGCTATGTTAGAGCTTTATCGCACAGAAAAAATTAATCCGATGGGCGGTTGTTTACCTATTCTTATTCAGATCCCTGTTTTCATTTCCCTCTATTGGGTGTTGATGGGCGCCGTTGAATTAAGACACGCACCTTTCATGTTATGGATTACCGATCTTTCTGTAAAAGATCCTTACTATGTATTGCCTATTATTATGGGCATCAGCATGATCATTCAGACAAAACTTAATCCAGCACCTACGGATCCGATGCAAGCAAAATTGATGATGATCATGCCGGTGGTATTCAGTGTATTTTTCTTTTTCTTTCCCGCAGGCTTAGTACTCTATTGGGTGATTAATAACGTATTGTCTATTCTTCAACAATGGATGATTAATCGATCCATTCATGCAGCCGCATTAGCTAAGAAAGGCAATGCAGCTCGCAAATAATTTAGACACCATTGCTGCTATTGCTACACCCTCGGGTGCTGGCGGCATTGGTGTTGTGAGAGTTTCAGGATCTCAAGCGCGCGATGTTGCGAAACATCTTTTAGGTGTTTGCCCCGAAAATCGTTTAGCTTCATACCTGCAGTTTTTGGATGTTAATGGCCAAGTCATAGATCGCGGCATCGCACTTTTTTTTAAATCCCCCCACTCGTATACCGGTGAAGATGTCTTAGAGCTTCAAGGCCATGGCGGCATTGCTGTGATGCAACTTTTATTGGCGCGCTGTATTGAATGTGGTGCGAGACTTGCAAAGCCTGGAGAGTTTACTGAGCGCGCTTATCTTAATGACAAAATTGATTTAACTCAGGCAGAAGCTGTTGCAGATTTAATTAATGCTTCAACAGCCGAGGCAGCAAAAAGTGCTATGCTTTCCCTGAGTGGTTATTTTTCGAATAAAATCAATGACTTACTTAAAGAGCTCATTGATTTACGTATGTATATTGAAGCCTGCTTAGATTTTCCAGAGGAAGAAATCGACTTCATTACGACTGGCAAAGTAAAGGAAAAGCTTTTAAGCCTGAAGCTTCGCATGGATGAAGTAACTTTATCTGCTAAACAAGGACGTTTATTGCGTGAAGGCTTTACAGTGGTGTTGGTGGGTCAACCCAATGTGGGCAAGTCGAGTTTGCTCAATCAATTATCTGGAAATGATCAAGCCATTGTGACTTCCATTCCTGGCACAACGCGCGACCCCATTAAAAGTGAAATTCAAATTGATGGTATTCCTATTCATGTGATTGATACAGCCGGATTAAGAGATACCAACGATGAAATTGAAAAAATGGGTATTGAAAAAACATGGATTTCGATAGAAAAGGCCAATATCGCATTATTTTTAGTAGATGCTGGCATGGGTATTACCGATTACGAGAAAACCATTCTAAATCGCATTCCAAAAGACGTTTTTAAGGTGTGGGTTCACAATAAAATTGATTTGATGTCTAAAAAAGCATCATCTGAAATAATTGAAGGCGAGTATCATCTTTTTATCTCCGCAAAAAATGGAGAAGGTTTGGCTCAACTCAAGAATGTTTTATTAAAAATGGCTGGTGTTGAATTTAGTAAGGATGGCAACCAAGGTATTTTTATGGCCAGACAAAGACATTTAGATGCGCTCGATATAGTCTCAAAACGTTTGAATGAGTCAGTGAATCAGATTCAGTCGCCTGAATTGATAGCCGAAGAGCTTAGACAAGCGCAAACTTCATTGGCTTCTATTACTGGCGAATTCACCCCAGACGATCTCCTGGGGGAGATTTTTAGCCGTTTTTGTATCGGCAAGTAATTCTTTGTTCCACGTGGAACAGTTTTTTTCCTCTTTAAGCAAATGTTTCACGTGAAACAATGGTTTTCATAGTGATTATCAGTAGATTAAAGTAAAATTACACCTTTATAATTGACGTAAAACCATGGAATTTCCAAATAATTTCGATGTGATTGTGGTTGGAGGAGGGCATGCTGGTACAGAGGCGGCTCTTGCTTCCGCTCGCATGGGGCAAAAGACTTTACTTTTAACCCATAACATCGAGACCTTAGGTCAGATGTCATGCAATCCATCTATTGGTGGTATTGGCAAAGGGCATTTAGTCAAAGAAATCGATGCTTTAGGCGGGGCTATGGGTATTGCCACTGATGAAGCGGGTATTCAATTTCGCATTTTAAATAGTAGCAAAGGGCCTGCCGTGCGAGCGACTCGTGCGCAAGCTGATCGTATTTTATATAAAGCTGCGATTCGGCATCGTCTTGAGAACCAACCTAATCTTTGGCTTTTTCAACAAGCAGTTGACGATATTCTTTTAGAGAAAGATCATGTTGCAGGCGTTGTGACGCAAATTGGTATCCAGTTTAAGTCTAGAACTGTTGTTTTAACGGCGGGAACTTTTTTAGGTGGTCTTGTGCATGTGGGCTTAAAAAATTATCAAGCAGGCCGAGCAGGTGATCCACCTTCTATGTCTTTAGCACACCGATTAAGAGAGATTGGCTTGCCTGTAGGCCGTCTTAAGACTGGAACGCCGCCAAGAATTGACGGGCGCACCATTAATTATGCCGTGATGCAGGAACAGCCTGGTGACAACCCCACTCCTTATCTCTCTTTTTATGGCAAAAAAACAACACACCCAAGACAGGTTTCTTGTTGGATTACGCATACTAACGAATCGACACATGACATTATTAGAAGCGGTCTCGATCGATCCCCAATGTATACGGGCGTAATTGAAGGTGTAGGCCCACGTTATTGTCCATCTGTTGAAGATAAAATCCATCGTTTTGCAGATAAAGACTCACATCAGATTTTTCTAGAGCCAGAAGGCTTAGACACCAACGAAATTTATCCAAATGGTATTTCAACAAGCCTCCCTTTTGACATACAGTACAAATTAGTCCGTTCAATCAATGGGTTAGAGAATGCACACATCTTAAGACCGGGATATGCGATTGAATATGATTACTTTGATCCGCGTAATTTAAAGTCGAGTTTAGAAACCAAATCCATTCAGGGCCTATTTTTTGCAGGACAAATTAATGGTACAACGGGTTATGAAGAGGCGGCGGCTCAAGGACTCTTGGCAGGTACAAACGCGGCTTTGATGACGCAAGATAAAGATGCTTGGTGTCCTAAGCGAGATGAAGCTTATTTGGGCGTCTTAGTAGATGACCTCATTACACGAGGTGTTACTGAGCCTTACCGCATGTTCACAAGCCGAGCAGAATACCGTTTGATGTTAAGAGAAGACAATGCAGACTTAAGATTAACTACTATGGGCCGTAATTTAGGCTTAGTGGATGATGAGCGCTGGATCATGTTTAATAAAAAACAAGAAACGATCCAATCAGAAGAAGCGCGCTTAAAAAAATTCTTTATAAGACCACAAGATATTTCAATTGAAAAGCAAGAAGCTATTATTGGAAAAGCAATTGATCACGAATATAGCTTGTTTGATTTATTAAGACGACCTGAAGTCAGTTTTGCAGGCGTAAAAGAATTGATGAAAGAAGATGCGGATCTTATTGATCCAGCAGTCAGAGAGCAAGTCGAAATTTCAGCGAAATATAAAGGCTACATCGTAAGACAACAAGAAGAAGTAGATCGCAGCCGAGATCAATTAGACTTTCCTTTGCCTCTAGACCTTGATTACAAAGATGTGCACGGGCTAAGTGCAGAGGCGCAACAAAAATTAAATCTTCACAAGCCTGAGAATTTAGGACAAGCGTCGCGCATCTCCGGCATAACACCTGCGACTATTTCATTACTTTTAGTGTTTATTAAACGTAAAAATAAACCTAAAAAAATGACAGCGAAACGCCCAGCAAAAGCAGCATGAATGAAGCAATAAAAAAAGACCGCGATCTATTGGTCGAGGGCTTACATCGCATGAGTTTAAATTTGTCTGAGCAAATGATAGACCAACTAATGGCGTATTTAAATTTAATTGAAAAGTGGAATCGCGTATATAACTTAACAGCGATTCGCGAGCGAGACGAAATGATTAAATTACATTTTCTTGATAGCTTATCTATTTTGAATCATGTAGAGATGGAACATGTGTTGGATGTTGGAAGTGGTGCAGGATTTCCTGGCATTGTATTGGCGATTACAAAACCCGAATTAAAAGTGACTGTGATGGATTCGGTGAATAAAAAAACAACATTTATGCAACAAGTGAAAAGTGAGTTATCGCTGACTAATTTAAATGTGATAAATGCCCGCGTTGAAGAATATCAGCCGATCATACTTTTTGATAGGGTGATCACAAGAGCGTTTTCAAATTTAAAAAATATGATGTCACTGACACAACATACATTACAAAAAAATGGTGTGTGGTTGGCGATGAAATCAAAAGATGTCAAAGAAGAATTAGAAGCATTTGAAAAGAATCAATACACGCTGATTCCGCTTGAAGTGCCGTTTATTAATGCTGAACGATATTTAGTTCAATTGAAGAAAGAAATTTTTTAGTTATGCGTATATTAGCGGTGACGAATCAAAAAGGTGGTGTCGGAAAAACCACCACATCGGTAAATTTAGCTGCAAGCCTAGCTGCAAAAAATAAATCTGTGCTTCTCATTGATCTTGATCCACAAGGCAACGCAACGACAGGCTCAGGTATTAATAAATCAACTATTAAAACATCAATTTATGATGTGTTGATTCAAAGTAAATCATTTAACGATATTGTGATTCATTGCGAGCGTGGAGGTTTTGATTTAGCTCCTTCGAATAGAAATCTTGCTGGTGCTGAAGTTGAACTTGTCAATGAAAGCAAACGCGAAATACGATTAAAAGAAGCATTGCAACATTTAAAAAAAGATTACGACTATGTATTATTAGATTGTCCCCCCGCGCTCAATCTTGTGACAGTAAACGCGCTGACTGCTGCAGATGCCGTTTTAATTCCTATGCAATGTGAATATTATGCATTAGAAGGTTTATCAGACTTAGTGAACACTATCAAAAAAGTGAGAAGCAATTTAAATCCTAAAATTGAAATTGAAGGTTTATTAAAAACACTCTTTGATAAGCGCAATATGTTAGCTCAACAAGTGTCAGATCAATTAACGGCGCACTTTGGTGACAAGGTGTATGAAACCATCATTCCGAGAAATGTAAGATTGGCAGAAGCGCCAAGTCATGGCATGCCTATTTTAATGTATGACCGCTCATCTAAAGGAGCTGTAGCATATTTAAAACTTGCCGAAGAAATTATAGAAAAACAAATGAGGAAGTCACATGGTTAAAGCTAAAGGATTAGGTCGCGGACTTGATGCATTATTATTAAGTGGCGAAGAAGACGTTCAAAAAAACGAAGGCACACTTCAGACTTTATTAATTAGTGAATTACAGCCTGGCAAATACCAACCTCGAAGCATTATGCAAGAAGAGGCTTTACATGCGCTTTCACAATCTATTTTAAAACAAGGGGTCATGCAGCCTATTATTGTCCGGCCTGTGGGCAATAATCAATATGAAATCATTGCAGGCGAGAGAAGATGGCGTGCTGCAAAATTAGCAAATCTTAGTGAAGTACCAGTCATCATTAAAAATATTCCTGATGAATCAGCGCTCGCGATGGCGCTTATTGAAAATATTCAACGCGAAGATTTAAATCCATTAGAAGAAGCGATTGGCATTAAACGTTTAATCGATGAATTTAATATGACGCATGAAGAAGCGGCAGATGCGGTTGGTAAATCGCGCGTCACTGTTTCTAATTTACTAAGACTGTTAACTTTAACGAAGCCTGTTCAAGATCGACTATTAAGTGGCAAAATTGATATGGGACATGCAAGAGCTTTGATTGGCTTAGAGGGCAGCCAACAGATAATGTTATGCGAAGAAGTGATTCAAAAAAATCTATCTGTGCGAGAAGTTGAGGCGCTCGTTAAAAACTTACAAAATAGTTACAAAATCGATAGTCAAAAAACCTCCCCTAAAAAGATAAATGCAGATGTGCGTCAGCTTGAAGAATCTTTAGCAGAAACACTTGGGGCATCGGTCACTATTGATGAAAAAAAGAATGGTTCGGGTATTTTAAAAGTGCATTACCGTAATTTGGAGCAATTGGATGAGATTCTTAAAAAAATCAAAGGATAAAGTACGCTTTACCCTTGACGGAACGGCTAATTACAGGGAAAATTCATGCCTTTGTAACTCAAAGATGTTGCACTCAGTGAGCATAAATGTCCGATATTGATGAAATCACTGAAAGAATGAAGCGATTCCCTCAAATCATTCAAAAAATGTTGAGTTTGCAGGTTAAAGCCGCTGGTATATTAACGGTTTTAGTTGCAGTAGTGTTTGGAAAGCATGCAGGTGTGTCTGCGTTGATCGGTAGTGTCTCCGTAATATTCGGTGTACTTCTCGCCTCAAAAATTGCTCACAAAACGGCTTTGAGTAAAGAGCCCGCAGCTATCATTATTAATGTGTTAAAAGCCGAAGCCGTAAAAATTTTTGTAGTACTTGTATCGCTTTGGTCTGCGTTTAAGTTTTATACAGCGCTTGTACCATTTGCACTGATTGCAGGGCTTGTATTGTCAGCCATTATTTCAGGCGCATCGATTACAAAATTAAATGAAGACAAATAAAAGTCATTAGGAAATATTGAAAGCTATGGCAACTGAAGGCACATTAACAGCGAGTGAATATATCACCCACCATTTAACCTTTAATACAAAGGCTATTGGTGAAGGTGCATTCTGGGCAATTAATATTGACTCACTTGTAATGGGTGTATTGCTTGGTATTATTTCAATGGCATTGATATGGATGGTTGCTCGTAAAGCAACAGCTGGCGTTCCTTCAAAAGGCCAAGCATTTGTAGAGCTCATGTTTGGTTTCATTGACGATCAAGTTAAAAATATATTCCATGGCGATCGCCACGCTTTTATCGCACCTGCTGCATTAACAGTTTTTATCTGGGTTCTTGTGATGAACTCCATGGACTTTCTGCCTATCGATGTGATGGCACATTTTATTTACGCACCTTTAGGCATTCACGAATGGCGGAGCGTGCCAACCTCAGACATCAATACAACCTTTGCGCTTGCGATCGCAGTGTGGATCCTTATGATTTATTTTGGTATTAAAGTAAAAGGTTTTGGTGGTTGGATCCACGAATTATTTACAGCCCCTTTTGGTAGCAAAGTTTGGGTATGGCCTGCAAACTTTTTATTTAATATCATCGAATACATTTCTAAACCTTTATCTCATTCACTTCGGCTTTTCGGAAATATGTATGCAGGGGAAGTGATTTTCTTGTTACTCGGCTTATTAGCGTCAACGAGTGTGACAGGCGTATTTTTTGGAGCATTGTTGGGCGCAGGTTGGTCCATATTCCATATTCTAATTGTGGGGCTACAAGCATTTGTCTTCATGATGTTAACGGTGGTGTATTTATCGATGGCGCATGAAGGCCATTAGTTTTTTTATTTAAGTATTTTTAACTGAGAGGGAAGTAAACATGGAACATATACAATATTTAGCAATGATTCAATCTTATACAGCAATTGGTCTAGGTTTGATGATTGGTTTAGCAGCTTTAGGCGCATGTATCGGTATCGGTATTATGTGTGCGAGTTTCTTAGAAGGTGCAGCAAGACAACCCGAAATGATTCCACAATTACAAGGTAAGGTATTCTTACTTTTAGGCTTGATTGACGCTTCTTTTATTATTAGCGTTGGTATCGTGATGATGTTTGCATTTGCAAATCCATTATTAAGTGCAATCGCAAAATAAGTGTTTAGGTTCTTTTAACCGAACTTAGACAGGAGCAAAAATGAATATTAATTTTACGTTAATTGCCCAAGCGATTGCTTTTGCGATTCTCATTTGGTTTACCGTGAAGTATGTGTGGCCACCTCTTTTAAACGCGATTGAAACGCGTCAAAAAGAAATTGCCGACGGTTTAGCTGCAGCGCAAGAAGGAAAAGCTTCTTTAGAAGTAGCTGCAAAGAAAACGACACTGCAACTTAACGAAGCCAAACAGAAAGCATCTGAAATTATTTCTCAAGCCGAAAAAAGAGCATCTGAAATTTTAGAAGAAGCGAAGCATCAAGCGAAAACTGAAGGGGATCGTATTATCTTAGGTGCGAAAGCAGAGATTGACCAAGAAGTGAATCGTGCTCAAGAATCTTTACGCGAACAAGTGTCAACACTTGCCATCGCCGGTGCTGAAAAAATCTTATCAAAAGAAATTGATAAGAAAGCACATAGCGACATGTTAAGTAAATTAGCGAAAGAACTTTAGGATCCATATGGCAGAAATTTCAACCATCGCAAGACCTTATGCTGTTGCAGCATTTAATCTTGCTAAAGAAAAAAAATCTCTTACAGAGTGGTCTGAGATGTTGGAACTTTTAGCACAGGTGTCTTTAGATGAGGGTATGCATGCTTTCATTAACGATTCAAAGGTATCTGATGAGGATCGCGAAAAAGCACTCATTAAAATCGCTGGAAAAAAACTTAATGCTTATGGAGAAAATCTCATTAAGCTTTTGATTGAATATAAAAGACTTAATGTGCTACCTCAAATCAGCGAGCTTTTTGAAACATTAAAAGCAACGGATGAAGGAACGCTCGATGCTGAAATTATTGTTGCATCAAAACCGACAGATAAAGAAGTCGACACATTAGTGAAAAGTTTAGAAAAGAAATTTAATAAAAAAATTGACGCAAAAGTAACGATTGATGAAGCAATCATTGGCGGTATTAAAGTGATTGTGGGCGACACCGTGATTGATGCTTCAGTTCGTGAGCAATTACAAAATTTAGCCTACGCGTTGAAGTCGTAAGCTAATCATTATCAGGAGATAGTAATGCAGTTATCAACATCAGAAATTAGTGAACTCATCAAAAGTCGATTAGAGAATTTCTCGACAACCGCTGAAGCGAGAACACAGGGTACGGTCGTATCAGTGACCGACGGTATTGTGCGTATTCACGGATTGTCAAATGTGATGTCTGGTGAAATGATCGAATTCCCAGGGAATACATATGGGCTTGCTTTGAATCTTGAACGTGACTCTGTAGGTGCTGTGGTGCTAGGTGATTACGAACACATTACAGAAGGTGATGTATGTAAATGTACAGGCCGTATTTTAGAAGTGCCTGTAGGCCCAGAATTGATTGGCCGTGTGGTCAATGCACTTGGTCAACCTATTGATGGTAAAGGCCCAGTTAAAACTAAACTTACTGACAAGCTTGAGAAAGTTGCACCAGGTGTGATTGCACGTAAATCTGTATCCCAACCAGTTCAAACAGGTTTGAAATCTGTTGACTCGATGGTGCCAGTCGGACGAGGCCAACGTGAATTGATTATTGGCGACCGTCAAACGGGTAAAACAGCTGTAGCGACTGACGCGATTATTAATCAAAAAGGTCAAAACATGACCTGTATCTACGTGGCGATTGGTCAAAAAGCATCTACTATCGCTAACGTCGTGAGAAAACTTGAAGAACACGGCGCGATGGAATACACAATCATCGTTGCAGCTACAGCTTCTGATTCAGCAGCGTTGCAATTCTTAGCGCCTTACGCGGGCTGTACGATGGGTGAATATTTCCGCGATCGTGGTGAAGATGCGCTTATTATTTATGATGACTTAACAAAGCAAGCGATTGCTTATCGTCAAATTTCATTACTCTTACGTCGTCCACCAGGCCGAGAAGCTTATCCTGGCGACGTTTTCTATATTCACTCACGTTTACTTGAACGTGCAGCACGCGTGAATGAAGACTATGTAGAAAAATTTACAAAAGGAAAAGTGAAGGGTAAAACAGGTTCACTCACTGCATTACCAATCATCGAAACAGCGGCAGGTGACGTATCAGCATTCGTACCAACAAACGTGATTTCGATTACTGACGGTCAGATCTTCCTTGAAACAGACTTATTTAACGCAGGTATTCGTCCAGCGATTAACGCAGGTATTTCTGTGTCTCGCGTGGGTGGGGCTGCACAAACTAAAGTGATTAAAAAATTAGGCGGTGGTGTACGTTTAGCTCTAGCTCAATATCGTGAGTTAGCAGCGTTTGCACAATTTGCATCTGATCTTGATGAGGCTACACGTAAACAATTGGATCGCGGTCGCATGTTTACAGAACTTATGAAGCAAGCACAATATGCACCTTTAAGTGTTTCACAAATGGCTGTGACATTATTTGCAGCAAACAAAGGGTACTTTGATGATGTTCCAACGATTAAAGTGTTGGCATTTGAAAATGCATTGCATGGTTTCATGAATTCTAAATACAAAAAGATTATGCAAGACATCGAAAAAACAACTGACTTATCGGGTGACAATGAAAAAGCACTTGAAAAGGCGATTGAAGATTTCAAATCAAGTAACGCTTACTAATATAAAGAGTCATTATGGCCAGTAGTAAAGAAATCAGAACCAAGATCAAGAGTGTGGAAAATACACGAAAGATCACCAAGGCGATGGAGATGGTCGCAGCATCTAAGATGCGTAAAGCGCAAGAGCGTATGCGTCAAGCTCGACCTTATGCTGAGAAAATCAGAAACGTGGCAGCACATTTGTCTTACGCCCAATCTGAGTATAAACATCCATTTCTCGTGAAAAAAGACCAAGTAAAAAATATTGGTTTGATTGTAGTCACTTCAGATAAAGGTTTATGTGGTGGCCTTAATACCAACGTTTTAAGAATGTCTGTCAATCAGATGAAACAATGGGAATCACAAGGTAAAAAGGTACACGTGAGTGCATTAGGTAATAAAGGTTTAGGTTTCATGACGCGTATTAACGCGAATGTGAAATCACACATCACAGGTTTAGGTGATACGCCGCATGTTGAAAAACTAATTGGTGCAATCAAAGTAATGTTAGATGCATATGTAAATGGTGAAGTTGATCAGCTCTTTATTTGCTATACCAAATTTATTAATACGATGAAACAAGACCCTGTTGTGGATCAATTGTTACCACTCTCAGGTGAAAAAATCGGAAGTCCAGAAGGCCCATGGGATTATATCTATGAGCCGGATGCACAAAGTGTGATTGATCAATTATTAACACGTTATATCGAATCATTGATTTATCACGGCGTCACAGAAAATATGGCGTCAGAACAATCCGCACGAATGGTTGCAATGAAGTCTGCTTCAGATAATGCGAAGAATGTAATTGGCGAATTGAAATTGGTTTATAACAAAGCGCGTCAAGCGGCAATTACAAAAGAAATTTCAGAAATTGTGGGTGGTGCAGCTGCGGTTGCATAACATTGAATTAATTATTTAGAGTCTTCAAGGATAAAAAAATGGCTAGTAAACAAATCGGAAAAGTAGTTCAGTGTATCGGAGCGGTGGTTGACGTCGAGTTTCCTCGCGATCAAATGCCAAAAGTATTTGATGCATTAATTATAGATGACAAAGACTCACAAGCTGAAGCAGGATTGACACTCGAAGTGCAACAACAGCTAGGCGATGGAATTGTTAGAACGATTGCGATGGGTTCGTCGGACGGACTTGCACGTGGTACCGCATTTAAATCTACGGGCGCTGCGATCAATGTGCCAGTAGGTACAGGCACTCTAGGTCGTATCATGGATGTGCTTGGTCGCCCGATTGACGAATTAGGCCCAATTAAATCTAAAGAATTCCGTTCTATTCACCAAAAAGCACCAGACTTCAAAGACCTGTCACCTTCTGTTGATCTTCTTGAAACAGGTATTAAGGTCATTGACTTAGTTTGCCCGTTCGCTAAAGGCGGTAAAGTGGGTCTCTTCGGCGGTGCCGGTGTAGGCAAGACTGTGAACATGTTGGAACTCATTAACAATATTGCTAAACAACACTCAGGTTTATCTGTATTCGCAGGTGTGGGTGAACGGACTCGCGAAGGTAACGACTTCTATCATGAAATGTCAGATGCAGGCGTTATTAAATTAGATGACATGGAAGAATCTAAAGTAGCGATGGTGTTTGGCCAGATGAACGAGCCACCAGGCAACCGTTTACGCGTAGCGCTTTCAGGTTTAACCATGGCTGAAAAATTCCGTGACGAAGGTCGTGATGTTCTTTTCTTCGTAGATAATATTTATCGATACACGCTCGCAGGTACCGAAGTATCAGCACTTCTTGGACGTATGCCTTCAGCGGTAGGATACCAACCAACACTCGCTGATGAAATGGGGCGCTTACAAGAGCGTATCACTTCAACAAAAACAGGTTCGATTACTTCGATTCAAGCGGTTTATGTCCCAGCCGATGACTTGACTGATCCATCACCTGCAACAACATTCCAACATTTGGATTCAACAGTTGTATTGTCTCGTGACATTGCTTCTCTTGGTATTTATCCAGCGGTGGACCCATTGGATTCAACATCACGTCAGCTTGATCCGCTCGTAGTGGGTGAAGAACATTATCAAGTCGCACGCTCTGTGCAATCTACATTACAACGCTATAAAGAATTACGCGATATTATTGCGATTCTTGGTATGGACGAATTATCTCCGGAAGATAAATTAGCGGTGAGTCGTGCACGTAAAATTCAACGTTTCTTATCACAACCATTCCACGTCGCTGAAGTCTTTACAGGCGCTCCTGGTAAATATGTGACATTGAAAGATACGATCAAAGGCTTTAAAGCAATCGTGAGTGGTGAATATGATCATTTACCAGAACAAGCGTTCTATATGGTTGGTAGCATCGAAGAAGCTGTAGCAAAAGCAAAAACATTATCTTAATTGATTAGGTAAAAACAACATGGTTGCAACGGTTCATATTGATGTAGTAAGCGCTGAAGAATCTATTTTTTCAGGGGAAGCTGAATTTATAGCAGCACCTGCACAAATGGGTGAAGTGGGTATTTATCCGCATCATGCACCGATGATTACATCGATTAAACCAGGCGCGTTGCGCATCAAATTAGCGGATAAAAATGAAGAACAACTCATTTATATTTCAGGCGGTATTTTAGAAGTGCAACCAGGGGTGGTGACAGTGTTAGCGGATACAGCGATTCGTGGTCATGATCTTGATGAGGCGCAAGCGAATGCAGCTAAAAAAGCGGCTGAAGAAGCAATGAAAAATCGATCATCCGATGTGGATTATGCAAAAGCGCAAGCTGAATTAGCTGAAGCGATTGCTCAAATTCAAGCGATTCAAAAATTACGCCAAAAACATTAAATTACAAAGCTTACAAAACTAGTAAAAGCAGCTTTTAAGCTGCTTTTTTTATGTCATCTGATCACAAATAGACGATAAAATAGCAAAGATGTCTTTATCTATTGTGATTTTAGCTGCAGGCAAAGGAACGCGGATGCGTTCTTATTTACCCAAAGTCTTGCAACCGCTTGCTCATAAACCTCTTCTCGGTTATGTCATTGATGCTTCTATGTCATTCAAACCTAAAGAGCTTGTGGTGGTTTATGGATATGGCGGCGATCTCGTCAAAAAAACATTTCCATCGCCCGATATTCAATGGGTAGAGCAAAAAGAACAGTTGGGCACAGGCCATGCTTTGCAACAAGCTGTTCCTTTAATCAATGACGGGGGTAATACGCTCATTTTATATGGTGATGTACCTTTAATTGATCAAAAAACGATTGAACGCCTAATTATAAAAGGCCAAAAAAATTTAGCTGTTTTAACTTACTTAAAAGAGGATCCAAAAGGCTACGGTAGAATTGTAAAAAAAGACGGCCAAATACAAAAAATTGTAGAAGAAAAAGATTGTGATGAATCACAAAAAAATATTAAAGAAATTAATACAGGCATTATGTGCGCCCCCAACCATCTCTTAAAAAATTGGCTTACAAGACTGACCAATAAGAACGCTCAAAAAGAATATTATTTGACAGATATTGTAGGGCTGTCCATTGAAGATAACATTGAAGTATTAAGCGAATCTGCGGATAATGAAGCATCCATTACCGGAATTAATTCGAAATATGAATTAGCAACCATGGAAAGGAACTATCAACTTATGACAGCAAAAACATTGATGGAACAGGGTGTCACCATAATAGATCCGAGCCGAATTGATATCCGTGGCGAAGTCACAGCAGGACAAGATGTGACGATTGATGTAGGTTGTATTTTTGAAGGCAAGGTCGTTTTGGGTAGTCATGTGAAAGTTGCAGCGTATTCGCATATCAAAGATAGCGTCATTGGTGACCATTCCTCGATCGAACCCTATTCACATATTGTTGAAAGTAAAGTGGGGAGCCATTGTCGTATTGGACCCTTTGCAAGATTAAGACCTGGTACCCAGCTTCAAAATCATGTGCACATTGGTAATTTTGTAGAAATTAAAAATAGTGAAGTGAACGATCACACCAACATCAATCACTTAAGCTATGTCGGCGATAGCCTTGTAGGCAAATCAGTCAACATAGGTGCCGGAACTATTACATGCAATTATGATGGTGCAAATAAACATCCGACTACTATTGAGGATGATGTTTTTATAGGATCAAATACAGCATTAGTAGCACCCGTTAAAATTGGTAAGGGCGCTACGATTGCAGCAGGATCGACGATTATTAAAGATGCTCCACCAGGAGATCTCACCGTGTCACGTGGAAAACAAACCAGCATTTCTGGCTGGAAAAAACCTACAAAGAAATAAAGAGAGAAATATATGTGCGGCATTGTAGGTGCAATTTCAAATAAAAATATCGTTCCACATTTAATCGAAGGATTAAGTCGTCTCGAATATCGTGGTTATGATTCTTCCGGTATTGCAGTGGTAAGAAATGGCATTGAGCGAGTTCGTTCCGTAGGACGTGTTTCTGAGATTGAAGCAATGGTTAAAGATCAGAAATTGGAAGGATTTTTAGGTATTGGTCATACTAGATGGGCAACACATGGCGGCGTCACTGAACTTAACGCACATCCACATGTATCAGAGGGCGAGATTGCAGTAGTTCACAATGGGATTATTGAAAATTATGAAGAAAAACGAGAGCACCTTAAAAAATTAGGTTACCACTTTGAATCACAAACAGATACGGAAGTCATTGCACATCTCATTCATTATTTTATCAAACATAAAAATAAAACTCTTCTTGAAGCAACTCAAATGCTGGGTGAAGAATTAAGGGGTGCATTTGCAATTGCTGTGATCTCGCTTAAAAATCCTGATGAAATGATTTGTGCACGTCTAGGCTGCCCTCTTATCATCGGATTAGGAGATACACAAAATTTCATTGCATCAGATATTTCAGCGCTTTTAGCCGTCACTAGAAAGGTAATCTATCTTGAAGACGGTGATATTGTTCAAGTTAAAAAAGATGGGATTCAAATTTTTGGTAAAGATAAAAAGGTGATTACACGTAAAACACATATTAGTGAAGTAACTTTATCCTCCATGGAATTAGGCCCATATGATCACTTTATGCAAAAAGAAATTTATGAGCAACCTCGCGCTTTGACCGATACGATTGAAGCCATCATTGATCAAGGTCATTTTGACGTAAGCTTGTTTGGGCAAGACGCAAAGGACGTATTTTCTAAAATAGATAGTATTTTAATTTTGGCGGCAGGGACAAGTTATTACGCAGGAGTCACGGCTAAGTATTGGTTAGAAAGTATTGCAAAAATACCAACCACGGTAGAAATCTCAAGCGAATATCGGTATCGCGACTCAGTACCTAATGCTAATCAATTGATCCTCACTATTTCTCAGTCGGGCGAAACTTTAGATACGATGGAAGCTTTAAAGCATGCCCAGTCTTTAGGCCAGCATTTAAGTTTAGCAATTTGTAATGTGCAGGAAAGTACGATTGCGCGTGCATCAAAACTTATTCTATATACAAGGGCAGGTGCAGAAATTGGCGTAGCATCTACTAAAGCTTTTACAACACAACTGGTATCCCTTTTTAGTTTAGCTGTGGCGATTGCTACTTTTAAAAAGCTTATTAACAAGACAGAAGAAAAAAATTATCTAGAAAGTTTAAGACATTTACCAGGTAGCATCCAACAAGCGCTTAACTTAGAACCGCAAATTAAAGAGTGGGCAAAGTTATTTGCTGATAAACACCATGCACTATTCCTGGGTCGAGGTATTCATTACCCGATTGCTATGGAAGGAGCGCTGAAATTAAAAGAGATTTCATATATTCATGCAGAAGCTTATCCTGCAGGCGAATTAAAGCATGGACCCTTAGCCTTGGTGGATCATGATATGCCAGTCGTAGTGATTGCACCAAACGACAATTTACTCGAAAAAGTAAAATCTAATATGCAGGAAGTCAAAGCGCGTGGCGGTGAAATTTTTGTGTTCGCAGATGCTGACAGTCATTTTTCGGAAAGTCCTGGTGTTCGAGTGATTAGAACGCCAAGACATACTGGCGTATTGTCTCCGATTATTCACTCTATTCCAGTTCAGTTATTGGCTTATCATGTCGCACTTATTAAAGGTACAGATGTAGATAAACCCCGTAACCTAGCAAAGTCTGTCACGGTTGAGTAATAAACAACTTAATATGTCACCTATAGAAAATATTAAAAATATAACTTAAGGTCTTTTCGTAAAAAGGATAAAATATTAACTAGAAGTTTATTTACATCAAAAAGGGCATTAATTTAAATGGAAACTAAAACAATTGTGCAGTATGTAGTCGCTGGCGTTATCGTAGTAGGCTCACTATTCGTGGCTTACAATGCTCAAGATAAAATTACCGGTCAAGCAAGTGAAATTAAAGCATTACAAAATCAAGTGGCCGTATTAACTGATCAGGCAGCTCAAAATGAAGAGCTGATCAATCAAAATAAAGCGCTTCAAATGGAAGTGAAAAATTTAGAAACAAAATTAGCGACAAAAACAAAAGCGTCTGCAAAAGCTAAAGCTTCAGCTAAAACTAAGACTAATAAAAAAGCTCATAAAGCGCATAAGGCTTCTAAAAAGAAATAACTTAGTAGTAGGTTTTATACCAGTCAACAAATTGCTTAACGCCTTCCTTGATGGAGGTGTTAGGTTTGAAATTGACCCAACGATTAAGTTCCGACGTATCTGCTGAAGTTTCTTTGACATCCCCTGGTTGCATATCTGTCATTTTCATAATTGCTTTTTTACCTAAAGCATCCTCAAGTGTTTCAATGAAGTGCATCAAGGGCAGGGGCTGACTATTGCCGATATTAAAAATACGATAAGGTGCATGACTTGAAGCTGGATCAGGATTTTTCGAATCAAAATTGGTACTAGGTGTTGCAGACTTAAATAATGTTTCTTTGACAGATACTATGATGTCGTCAATATAAGTAAAGTCACGCATCATATCGCCATGATTAAATACCTGAATAGGCTCATTAGCTAAAATAGCTTTCGTGAATAATATAGGTGACATATCAGGCCTTCCCCATGGACCATACACCGTAAAAAAACGTAAACCTGTTGCAGGAATTTGATAAAGATGACTATAAGTATGGGCCATGAGTTCATTGGCTTTTTTAGTCGCAGCGTAGAGACTTATTGGATGATCGACATTGTCGTGTTCGCTGAATGGCACTTTCTCATTTCCGCCATATACACTCGAGCTGCTTGCAAAGACAAGATGATCAGCTTTAATTGTGCGACAACCTTCTAATATATTAATGAATCCTTGTATGTTGGAATCAATGTAAACATACGGATTTTGAATGGAGTAACGCACGCCTGCTTGTGCTGCAAGATGAAGAACTCGTTGAGGTATTTCTTTTTTAAAAAGATTAAGAACGTCTTTTTGGTCTTTAATATCAAGCTTTAGAAAACGAAAATGCTTATAACTTTCTAATATTTTAAGCCGATCATTTTTTAAAGCCACATCGTAATAGTCATTCAGATTATCGATACCAATAATTTCATGACCATCATCAAGAAGTTTTTTGGCGCAATGCATGCCAATAAAACCGGCTACACCTGTCACCAAGATTTTCATTTAACGTCCAATAGGATAGTAATTAAATCCAAGTGCTCGAACAGCTTTTGGATCATAAAGATTTCTACCATCAAAAATCATGGGAGATTTTAGTGAAGATTTAATTAATGCAAAATCTGGACTTCTAAATTCTGTCCATTCTGTGACAATGATAAGCGCATCCGCATTTTTAAGTGCCTCATCTTGCGTATCAGCAAAAGTTAAATGTTTTTCATCTTTAAAAATACGCTTTCCTTCATCCATCGCTACAGGATCGTAAGCTGTGATCGAGGCTCCTGCTTTGATTAATTCATTAATCAGTATACGACTTGAAGCTTCTCGCATATCATCGGTGTTCGGTTTAAAAGCCAAACCCCATAATGCAAAATGTTTGCCTTTTAAATCTTCACCAAATTGCTTTTTAACTTTTTTAGGCAATACAAATTTTTGAAGGTCATTCACCTCTTCAACTGCTTTAAGTAATTTCAAATCGAAACCAGCAACATCTTTAGCAGTTTTGATTAAAGCCTTCACATCTTTTGGAAAGCATGAACCGCCATAACCACACCCTGGATATAAAAAGTGATAACCAATACGTGAATCGGAACCTATACCTTGTCTCACCATTTCGATATCAGCGCCAACAATTTCAGCTAAATTAGCCAATTCGTTCATAAAACTAATGCGAGTAGCTAACATTGAATTAGCTGCGTATTTAATAAGCTCAGCACTTCTAAGGTTGGTGACCACAAGCCTTTCGTGATTTCTTTGAAAGGGAGCGTAAACTTGTTTCAAAACTTCAATCGCTTTTGGGTCTTCAGTCCCAATGATAATTCGATCAGGCCGCATAAAATCTTCAACTGCAGCGCCTTCTTTTAAGAATTCTGGGTTAGAAACGACACTGTAATGAATATCGAGATTTCTTTTCTTTAGTTCTTCAGCCACTGCCGCTTTGACCATGTCACCTGTTCCAATTGGAACGGTTGATTTATCTACAATCACCTTGGCTGAATTCATAAAGCGACCAATATTACGAGCAGCTTCTGTCACATATTGCAGATCAGCAGAACCGTCTTCATCGGGAGGAGTGCCAACGGCTATGAATTGGACTTCACCAAAGCCTACCGCTTCTTCGACATTGGTGGTGAAAGAAAGACGACCATTTTCAACATTACGACGAACAATTTCTAAAAGGCCTGGCTCGTGAATAGGAATACCACCTTCTTTTAGAATACGAATTTTTTCTGCATTTACGTCAAGACCTAAAACGTGATTACCCACCTCGGCTAAACATGCAGCACCCACTAAACCGACATATCCTGTACCAACAACAGTAATTTTCATAATAATTTGTTGTATTTAAAGCTATATTTTACCTCTTTTGTTAAAGGCTTGTCTTTTCTAGATAAGGAATTCACTTATAATTTAAAGAATATAAGAGGAGTTCATCATGACGGCTTTATTTGAATATTTACATGCCATTCAATTAGTTTGGGTAGACAATCTTGAGTACCAAATTAAGCAAGGCTGGGCCTGGTTAGACCCTGTTTTGAGCTTAGTACGTGATTATTTTTTTGAGACTACGGTTGTTGTGACAGTGATTCTTTTATATTCCATTATTTTCTCTGCCATTTCACTTTATGGCAGACCACCTCAAGATAAAAAAATTACCTACACGGATGAATTTAAGAATTTAGTGAAAGGCGTCGATCTTCATTTAGGCGATGAACCTAAAAAACCTTTAATAAGAAAACCTACAAAAAATAAAATTATCTAGCTGCTATAAAAAGGGTAATCGGTATAATCTTATTTCAGTGCCCCGCGAAATTTTTTGTGCGGGCCGACTTTGGTAACTTTATTTTTTTACCTGTTTCTTTTCTTTTGATTTAATCAGTTTTGTTTTCTTGACTGTCTTCTTAGTAGGGGCTAATTTTTTAGTCTCTTTTTTCGGTAATACTTTTGTTTTTTTAACTACAGCTGGTTTAACTGCACTTTTAGCAGCTAACGATGCTTCCAATTCCTTGACCTGAGTTTCAAGCACATCAATACGCTGTAATTTAGTATTGGCATCCTCTAGCTGTGTTTTAAGATTTTTAATTTCCATGTCCTTGAAATAAGTCGCTTGGTAGTTTGCGTACCCAAAAATGAGCGAACTGGCCGTTATTACACCCGCCCCAATATAAACAGCCAATGTTTTTTTGTCTGTCTTCTTTTTTTCAGGGATATTAAAAGGTGTTTCTTCTTTTTGATCAAATTCCATTTTGTTTTTCCTTATTATTTAATGCGGGTTATTCGGACAGCGTCAGCTTCTATTTTAGCTAAAAAAGTTTTACTTAACTCTTTATTAATCGTCTTATGCTTTTTATGAATCGTCTCTAAATTTGCATTATCAATTAAAAAGCTCTCACCAATATCCATGATTTGGTAAGGATAATAGCCAGACTTATCAAAACTCAACGACTTTCTGCACTCTATAAATTTAAAATGTCGAGTTCTAAATTTGAAAAATAATTCTTTTGCCTTTTTTAACATTACGCAAAAAGTTTCCAAACCATTGTCGTCATAAATGCCGCAATAGAAATATAAAGATATTTTTTAAAGCTCTTACCTAGATTACTCTTTTTAGGTTCTTGAAAACTATTGTCGGTAATATCTATTTCATACTGCGAAATGACAGCATTCACATCGATATTAAGGAAGCGACAATAGCGCTTGATGACTGCTTGTTTTAATTTATTTGATTGGAAAAAAGCGTTTAAATTATTTTCAAGCGAGTTGACTTGCTCAACAGATAAACATAGCTCTGTTGCGATATCGCCTGCTTTAAGCTTGAGTTCACCACGCGCTGTTGCCAGGACTTGGCCGTTGTATTTGAGGTTCGACATAAATAAGATTTTAATTTATTTTACGTTTTGTGGATACAGGGAATTTGGGGTAATTACTGAATCATTTTTCTGATTTTTTTAGGACCTCCTTTAGCTAAAAAGTCCCATAGAGGTGCAGGTAAAAATTTCATAATAGTGCCTACGATTTTCATCTGCCAAGGAATGATCACAAAGCATTTTTTATTTCGAATGGCTTTCATGAAGCGAGATACCGCATCATCCAAATCTAAAATAAAAGGCATGGTGTAGAGGTTATGTTGTGTCATGGGCGTACGAATGTAGCCAGGTGCAATTGTTGTCACATGAATACCGAAAGGTTTCATCTCAATACGTAGACTTTCCAGATAATTGATTAAAGCCGCTTTTGAAGTGCTATAGGCCCCCGAACCAGGCAAGCCTCTAATGCCAGCTACACTTGCAATTCCAACTAACTGACCCGACTTCTTTTTTTTATAAACTTCAATAAAAGGAAGAAAGGTGTGTATGACACCAAACAAATTAATCTCAATGACACGTTTAAATGTATCAAGGTCTTTCTTTTCACCGGCAAGGGTTCCAGTGCTCACACCTGCATTGGCAATCACAATATCAGGTGGACCATATTTTTTAATGAAATGATTTGCAGCTTCTTGAAGTTTTTTTTGATCTGAGACATCGACTGCATAAATTTCACAATTGGTTTTGATGTTTGATTTTATTTTTGTAAGAAGTTCTAGACGTCGCCCCACCAAACCTAAGGTTGCACCTTCTTTAGCATACTGATGAGCCAATGATTCACCGATACCGCTTGTGGCACCAGTGATAAAAACTTTTAAAGCTTTATTTTTTATTACGATCTTTTCTGACATTGCTGATGATGAAGTCAGCAATTTGCAATGCTTCATTATTGCCACCCGCCATCGTACTTGAGGTGATGTATTTACCATCAATCATTAAAGTAGGGACACCGGTTGCTCCAGACGCCTTAAAAACTTGAGCAGCCTTATTTAAAGAAGCATTCATCGAAAATGAATTAAAAGCATCCTCCACTTTTTTTCGATCAAGACCTGACTTTAATGTAACCCATTGAAGAATGGCTTTTTCGTCACTTGGGTTAAGTGTGCGGTCTTTATGCACAGCCTCAAATATCGCCATATGAAGTTTGTCAGCTACACCTAATGTTTCCATGGCATAAAAGGCTCGGGCCATCGGTGCCCAATCAGGACGTGGAATGGCAGGCATACGTTTAAAGTAAACATCTTTAGGTAATTTTTTTACCCAGTCACTCAACATAGGATCCATTTGGTAACAGTGAATACATCCATACCAAAAGAGTTCCGTGATTTCAATTTTATCTTTGTTATCTGTTGGGACCACTTGTGCTGTCTTATCAAAATTAACACCAACCTCAGGGGCTACCGCAAAGGAAAGTGAGCTAAAAAGCATTAAAAAAGTGATTAAGATTTTTTTCATAAATTATCCTTAATTATTTGTATTGTTAAGTGTTGCCCTCACTAAAATGGGCTTAAAGCCATTTTTAGTGAGATCATTTTTGGTTTTCATAATTTGTGCATCATCGGTCAGAGGGCCCACCCTTACTTTATGAACCACTTCATTATTTTGTAAAGGGGCTGTGAGTACGACTGCCTCAAATCCTAAAAGTGCCAATTTTGCTTTAGTGTTATCAGCTTCCTTATCCGAATTGAATGCACCCACTTGGTAGAAGTACACTTCCTTTTGTGGAATGCTGGCTGGATTTTTTAAAGCCTGTGTTGCTTCTCGGTCTGAGATATCTTTATCGTTATTAGGCAGGATATTATAAAAATCAAATTTAGTCGGTTGATCTTGGATAGCATTATCTGCTGCAACCTCTCCTTCAGGTTTAGCCCCCTGAATTTCAATACAAGCCCCATTCGTATCTTTACTTACAAAAGGACTTTTGCCATTAGTAATAAAGACGGTAATAGCAATGGATAATCCAATACCTACTAGAACGCCCATAAAAAGACCGTTCATAAAAGAACTACCTGATTTTCCTTTTTCCATATTTACCTTTTAAGCTACATGTTTTCCGGAGCGTTCACACCGAGAAGATATAGACCATTTTTTAATACAATTTGTGTGGCACGGATTAAACTTAAGCGTGCTAACTTTTCATCTTCATTTTCAACCAAAAACTTAGTGTCATTATAATAGCTATGAAGATCGGCCGCACAGTCTTTTAAATAGTTTGAAATCGTATGCGGTGTTAATTCAGTAGCGGCATGTAAAACCATTTCTGGAAATTCACTTAAGCGTTTAACCAGGACGAGTTCTTGTATCGATTTAAGATGATCAATATTAACGTGATTTAATTGATTAATATCTCCACCCCATTGTCTTAAAACGCCTGCAATACGCGCATGTGCATATTGAATGTAATACACAGGGTTATCTGAATTTTGTGTTTTAGCTAAATCAATATCAAAGACGAGTTGTGAATCAGATTTTCGAGCAATTAAGAAGTAGCGTGTGGCATCGCAACCCACTTCATCAATAAGATCGCGTAAGGTGACATAACTACCTGCGCGCTTAGAAAGTTTTACTTCTTCCCCGCCCTTCATCACTGTGATCATTTGATGCAACACATACTCAGGATAGCTTTCAGGAATGCCGATTTTTAAAGCTTGAAGACCTGCCCTGACACGGGTAATGGTGCTGTGATGATCTGAACCATGTTCATTAATAACGCGTTTAAATCCACGCTCCCATTTATTGAAGTGATAAGCCACATCAGGAACGAAATAGGTATAACTTCCGTCAGATTTTTTCATGACGCGGTTTTTGTCGTCACCAAAATCTGTCGTTTTTAACCACAGGGCATTGTCTTCCTCATAGGTAAAACCATTTTTAATAAGAGATGCCACGACTTTTTCAATGTGACCATTTTGGTAGAACGAAGATTCCAAAGTGAACACATCAAACTTAATTTGGAAGGCATTTAAATCTTGATCTTGTTCATGTCTTAAATAAGCGACACTGAATTGTCGAATAGATTCTAAGTCGTCAATTTGGCCAGATGCATGAATAGTTTTACCTTCGCACTCAATGCTACTTTCATTCAAAAAAGCATTCGCAATTTCGACAATGTATTCACCTCGATAACCATCTTCAGGAAATGCAGGATCCGAGGGATCTATATTATGACAGCGGGCATGCACTGATTTTGTAAGATTATCAATCTGCGCACCTGCATCATTGTAATAAAATTCCCGCGTCACGTCCCAGCCATTAAATTTGAGAAGTCTCGCTAATGAATCGCCAATCGCAGCGCCTCGACCATGACCGACATGAAGAGGGCCTGTAGGATTAGCGGATACAAATTCAATTTGGACTTTTTGAGGCTTGCCTTTTTCATCATGCCCTGAAGTATTTTGTCCATAGACTTCAGGATTTTTTAAAATCTCATGGATAATGAAGGTGCGTGCTTTTTCGTTCAAGTAGAAATTAATAAAACCCGCACCCGCAATTTCAACTTTTTCAATAAAAGGTGAGGCAGGCAACTTCTCAATAATGAGGGTGGCTAATTCACGCGGATTTTTTTTCAAAGTCTTTGCGAGTGCCATCGCCAAGTTACTCGAAAAATCTCCATGCTCGATCGATTTAGGACGATCTAATTGAATAGAATTCGATAAAATCTCAGGATGTATCGATTGTGCAACAGGCAACAATAATTGTAGAAGATGTGATTTCACGTCTTAGAATGATAGGTAACGATTAAAGCGTTTATTTTAACTTAGAATTGATGGTCTCCCCTTAAAAACTAACACCATGACTGATGCACTTCATATTTTAAAAGTCGCCCTCGATGTGCCACTCGATCGGGTGTTTGACTATAGGACGGACAAACCCAATACTCAAATTGGACAGTATGTCGTGGTCCCTTTTGGTGCTCGCAAAATGATCGGTGTCGTGGTCGGCATTTCTGATACGACAGCCATTGAATCTAAAAAATTAAAGTCTATTATTCGGCTAGACCCTGAAGTGATTTTTGATGAGCAAAGTTTTAAGCTTTTTCAATTTTGTAGTCAGTATTATCACTATCCCTTAGGGCAAACGATTTTGTCCGCTGTGCCATCTAGATTAAAAAAATTAAATACAAAGGCGATGGCGAAAAAATATCTATATCGCCTAACTCCCAAAGCCATTGATTTAGGCGTCGATCAATTACCACCTCGCCAAACGATACTAAAACGTATCGTGATGGCTTTAATTGATGCGACCCTCCTTGATGAAGCAAGTCTTCGCGCGATCAGTGGCGCTTGGAAAAAATCAATTGAAACGTTGGATGAGATGGGTTGGATTGAAAAAGAAGAGGTAACCTTAGATGATAAAGTTTATACACAAGCGCCCATTCCATCATTGAATGATGAACAACAAAAAGCATTCGATGAGATTTCAAAAACAAATAAAACTTTTGCAGCTTGGTTACTTTATGGCATTACAGGAAGCGGTAAAACCGAAGTCTATATTCGTTTAATTGAAGAGGCATTAAAAAAAGAAGATGCACAAGTCTTAGTCCTCGTGCCTGAAATTAATTTAACGCCCCAGCTCGAGAGTCGTTTTAGATCTCGTTTTGAAAAATATACGCTCGTGACACTCCATAGCCACTTAACGGATAACGAACGTTTAACCCATTGGCGACTTGCTAAAGAGGGGGCAGCCCAAATTATCATTGGGACACGTTTAAGTGTTTTTACACCCATGCCACATTTATCTCTCATCATCATTGATGAAGAGCACGATGCATCATTCAAACAACAAGAGGGGTTGCGTTATCACGCGAGGGATGTCGCAATTTTCCGCGCAAAATCCGAAAACATTCCGATCGTGATGGGAACGGCAACGCCATCCCTTGAAACTTGGTTCAACGCGACCAAGACAAAAGACACCAAAAAATTTGGCTTTCTAAAATTAACATCCCGCGCGGTTGAAGACTCAACGCTTCCTGAAATTAAATGTATTGATGTTGCCAAGTCAACAGTTTCAAAAGGTTTCTCACCTTATCTCATTGAAGCGATTCGGAGCCGCTTACATAAAAAAGAACAAAGCCTAATTTTTATTAATAGGCGTGGTTTCGCGCCCGTGCTTCTTTGTTCGTCGTGTCAGTGGACAGGTCGGTGCAATCGTTGTAGCTCCCGCTTGGTGGTTCATTTAAATCAGAAACGATTACGTTGCCACCACTGTGGCCATGATGAAAAAATGCCACTGCAATGTCCTTCATGTGGCAATACAGATTTATATCCAACAGGATTAGGGACACAGCGAGTTGAGGAAACATTAAAAGAATTTTTTCCTGAAGCGCGTATTTTAAGAGTGGATCGAGACTCAACAAAAACTAAAGAAGCGCTCAATGATTTATTCTTAAAAATGAAAAATCGTGAAATTGATATTTTGATAGGCACTCAAATGCTATCTAAAGGTCACGACTTTCCGCATTTAAGTTTAGTGGGTGTTTTAGATACAGACCAGGCTTTATATAGTCCCGACTTTAGAGCAAGTGAACGTTTGTTTTCACAATTGATGCAAGTAAGTGGCCGCGCAGGGAGAGCTAACATCAAGGGCGAAGTATATATTCAAACCGCTTTCCCAAACCATCCTATATTTGAAGCTCTGAAAACGCATGACTATGAAAACTTTGCCAATGAGCTTTTAAAGGAAAGAGAATTAGTAGAGTTAAGTCCTTTTGCATTCCTCGTTCTTTTAAAAGCAGAAGCGCATCAATTGGCGCATGTGATGCAATTCCTGAATGATGCAATGATCAATGCACAAAATTTAAGTGCGCACGTGACTGTTTATAATCCAGTGCGACCTATTATGGAAAGATTAAAAGGCATGGAACGCGGGCAGTTAGTGCTTCAAGCAAGCTCTCGCGTAGCATTGCAAAAATTACTTAATGATTGGGTGCCATATTTACGTGAAAATAAAATGGGTCAGAAAGTTAAGTGGGTCGTTGATGTTGATCCGCTTGAGTTTTAATTTTAACTATGACTGAAACTCTAATCCCACTAAAATAAAGACATGAAAAAAAATCCTCCCTGTGTCATGACATTTTCAGCGACCGATCCAACGGGCGGCGCTGGACTTCAAGCTGACGTTTTAACACTAGCCAGCTTAGGTTGTCATCCTTTATCAATCACTACAGCTATTACCGTTCAAGATACGTCAGGCGTTGAAAGTATGATGGCTTTCGATGCAGATTGGGTGAATGATCAAGCGCGCACTTTATTAGAGGACATGGAGGTCTCCGCATTTAAATTAGGCTTATTAGGGAGTGTTGAAACAATCGCGATGATTGCAGAAATTGTGGCGGACTATCCCACAATTCCCCTCATCATCGATCCTGTATTGGCATCCGGACGGGGCGATGCATTAGTTACCAATGAAATGATTAATGCGATGTCAGACTTATTGTTATCTCAAGCCACACTTATTACACCGAATAGTATTGAAGCAAGACGCTTAGCATTTAAAGATGGTGACGATTTTGGTGAAGCAAGTTTAGATGAGTGTGCTGAACGACTTCTTAATACGGGGTGCCAACTGGCTTTAATTACAGGCACCCATGAAGTGACGACCGAGGTTATTAATACTTTATATAACGAGAACGGCAAAGTGAAAAGTTACAACTGGGAAAGATTAGTAGGCAGCTATCACGGCTCAGGTTGCACATTAGCTTCAGCCATCGCTGGTTGTATGGCATTAGGTTCCACATTAGAAGAAGCCATTCAAGAAGGACAGCGCTTTACTTGGCAGTCTTTAAAGCATGGGTATAAGCCTGGTATGGGCCAATTTATTCCGGATCGACTTTTTTGGGCCCATGATGATGAATTGGAATATGCGCGATTCATTCATCATTAAAGGTTTATACGCCATAACCCCTGATATGGCTGACTTAAATACACTTATCCATAAAACGCAATTAGCTATTGAAGGTGGGGCTTCTATGGTGCAATATCGCAGTAAAATACAAGATCGTGACGTTAAAATGCAGCAATGTGCTGCTATTTTACGTCTTTGTCGCGAATATGCTGTGCCATGTATTGTGAATGACGATGTGGGAATGTGCCTTAATTTGGAGGCAGATGGTGTTCATTTAGGTGAAAATGATGACAATATCGCCGAAGTTAGGCTCATTTTAGGCGAAGATGCCATCATTGGAAGCTCATGTTATGACCAATTAAGTCGTGCAAAACAGGCTGAAAAAGAGGGTGCGAACTATGTCGCTTTTGGTGCGATGTTCCAAACTTCCACAAAGCCTAACGCCAGGAGCGCCACGTTAGAACTTCTAATTGAAGCAAAACGTGAGATTCATATCCCTATCGTTGCAATTGGGGGCATCAACGTGAATAATGCTCATGATGTGATTGAGACAGGGATCGACGCGATTGCTGTCATTACAAGTCTTTACGAAGCTAAATCAATTAAGGAAACTGCAGAAACATTTTTAAAGATGTTTCATTAAATCGATATGAGTCAAAACAAAACGCTATTTGAACGCTCACAAAAAGTCATCCCAGGTGGCGTCAATTCGCCCGTGCGAGCATTTAAGTCTGTTGGCGGCACACCAATTTTTTTCAAAAAAGGTTTGGGTAGCAAACTATGGGATGAAGATGGACGCGAATATATTGAATATATCAATTCCTGGGGCCCCATGATATTGGGCCATGCGCATCCGCAAGTTTTAAAAGCGGTTCAAGAAGCTTCATTCGATAGTTTATCCTTTGGTGCTCCAACAAAAAGAGAACTTGAGATGGCGGAATTACTCGTCGAACTTGTCCCTAGTATCGAACAAGTTCGACTCGTGAGTTCAGGTACGGAAGCGACGATGAGTGCGATTCGTGTCGCACGAGGATTCACCAAGCGAGATACTTTAGTTAAATTCGAAGGTTGTTATCACGGTCATGCAGATGCGCTATTAGTGAAGGCAGGTTCAGGACTCTTAACCTTTGGAGAGCCAAGTTCCGCAGGGGTTCCAGAAGATGTCGCAAAACATACTTTAACGTTGCCTTATAACGATGTGGACGCTTTAAAAACGCTCTTTAAAGAAAAAGGGGACACGATTGCGACGGTCATTATTGAGCCAGTCGTAGGCAATATGAATCTCATTATTCCTCATATCGAATTTTTAAAAACACTCCGCGAATTATGCACTAAACATGGTACGGTGCTTATTTTTGATGAAGTGATGACAGGCTTTCGAGTTCATTTAGGTGGCGCTCAAGCACTCTATGGCATTACGCCGGATTTGACGACACTTGGCAAAGTGATTGGTGGCGGTTTGCCTGTTGGTGCATTTGGTGGGCGACGAGATATTATGCAATGTTTAGCACCCATAGGTGCTGTATATCAAGCGGGCACATTGTCTGGAAACCCTGTGGCAGTTGCGGCAGGACTTGCAACACTCAAACTCGTGCAAGCTCCAAATTTCTATGAAGAATTAACTAAGAAAACCAAATCATTGGTGGATGGTTTAACAAAAGCCGCACATGACTTAGATGTTAAGTTCAGTGCGCAGTCAGTAGGCGGCATGTTTGGTATGTACTTTAGTGAAAAAGCACCCACAAGCTTTGACGAAATCATGAAAAGCAATAAAGAACAGTTCAATCAATTCTTTCATCATATGCTTTCCTCTGGTTTCTACTTTGGCCCATCGGCATTTGAGGCAGGCTTCGTATCTATATCCCATACAGATCAGGATATTCATCAAACGATTGATGCTGCAAAAAAAGCATTTCAAGCTCTGAAATAAGCTCAATAATTGTTGAATTACGGGGCGTTAGGCTTTATTATTGAAGGTTCCGTTTAATCTTTTTAATGTAGTTTATGACTCAATTCGAAAGACCTGAGCAACAAGGTCTCTATAACCCTAAAAATGAGCATGACGCCTGTGGCTTAGGCTTTGTCGCGAACATCCATGGCACAAAAAGTCACACCATTGTGTCGCAGGGACTTCAAATCTTAACCAACTTAACGCACCGAGGTGCGACTGGTTATGATTCAAAATTGGGCGATGGCGCCGGCATCTTAATTCAAATGCCAGACAGCCTCATTCGAGACGAGGCTAAAAAATTAGCTATTGATTTACCTGCCTCTGGGCAATACGCGTGCGGTCTTATTTTCTTTCCACAATCAACTCAACACCGCAATCAATGTGAAAAGATTATCACTGACATTATCAAAGAAGAAGGCCAAACATTTTTAACTTGGCGTGATGTGCCCACCAATAATTCTAATATCGCAGATGCTGCGAAGGCTTTAGAGCCGAATATTAAACAAGTGATCATTGCTCAAGGCAAGGAAGTCAAAGATCAAAATCATTTTGAACGAAAACTTTTTGTCATTCGTAAACGCATCGAACATAGTATTAAAAAATTAGGGCTCGATGATCCCGCACAGTTTTATATTCCTTCACTTTCAAGTCGCACGATTGTGTATAAAGGCATGCTCCTTGCAAATGAAGTGGATACTTATTACCTAGATTTAAAAGATGAGCGTGTCACATCAGCATTAGCTTTAGTGCATCAGCGTTTCTCAACGAATACATTTCCCGCTTGGGATTTAGCACATCCATTTAGAATGATTGCGCATAATGGTGAAATTAATACGGTGCAAGGTAATATAAATTGGATGCGTGCACGACATGAAAGTATGCAGTCCCAATTATTGGGTGATGACCTAGAAAAGTTATGGCCACTCATTGTTGAAGGCCAGTCTGACTCCGCATGTTTTGATAATTGTTTAGAGTTACTCGTTGCCGGTGGTTATAGTCTTCCGCACGCGATGATGATGTTGATTCCAGAAGCATGGTCCGGTAATCCTATGATGGATGAAAATCGTCGAGCATTCTATGAATATCACGCTGCACTCATGGAGCCATGGGATGGCCCAGCAGCTGTTGCATTTACGGATGGCCGAATGATTGGTGCGACACTTGATCGAAACGGATTACGTCCGGCACGTTATTTAATGACCGACGACGGAGTCGTCATGATGGCATCCGAAATGGGTGTGTTGCAATTTCCTCAAGAAAAAATTATTAAGAAGTGGCGTTTACAACCAGGCAAAATGCTTCTCATCGATATTGAAAAAGGCCGCATCGTCGATGATGAGGAAGTCAAAAAAGAGTTAGCAACGCATAAACCTTATCGTCAGTGGATTGATAGCTCACGTTATTTCTTAGGTGACTTCCCAAAAACAAATAGTAAGACAGAACTTAAAGCTACACTTCTCGATACGCAACAAAGTTTTGGTTACACACAAGAAGATATCAAATTTATTTTGCAACCTATGGTAGCGAACGGTGAAGAGAATTCAGGCTCTATGGGCAATGATGCTGCGCTCCCTGTTCTCTCAAAAAAACCAAAACTCATTTACAACTACTTCAAACAATTATTTGCGCAAGTGACTAATCCGCCGATCGATCCGATCCGTGAAGAGTTAGTGATGTCGCTTGTAACATTCATTGGACCCAAACCGAATTTACTAGCGGTGGAAGAAACAAAACCCACTACCCGCCTTGAAACAAGTCAACCAGTTTTAACGCTCGATGACTTAGAGCAGTTGAAAAATATTTCTAAGCTCACAAAAGATGCCTATAAATCACTCGTACTTGATATTACTTACGATGTGAAAGGCCTTAAAAAAGACGATGCTTATGGCATGAAAAAAGCCATCGATACACTCCGTCAGGCTGCACATAAGGCTGTGAAGGATGGCTATAACATTCTGATCCTATCTGATCGCAATCAATCCAAAGATCGTATTGCGATTCCAGCATTGTTAGCGACTTCGGCGACGCATCAATATCTTGTGCGTGAAGGTTTAAGAACGAATACTGGTTTAGTTGTAGATACTGGTTCTGCCCGTGAAGTACACCACTTTGCACTTTTAGGCGGTTATGGTGCAGAAGCAATTTGTCCGTGGTTGGCTTATGAATCGATGAATGCTATGTCGTCTGATCATGCTCTTGCTCACAAGAACTTTATTAAATCGATTGGCAAAGGCCTCTACAAAGTGATGTCTAAGATGGGTATCTCAACTTACCAATCTTATTGTGGCGCTCAAATTTTTGAAGCAGTGGGACTTAACTCTCAACTCATTAATGCATACTTTAAAGGAACAGCTACGAATATTGAAGGTATTGGCATTGAAGAAGTTGCAGAAGAAAGCATGCGCATTCATCAATCTGCTTTTGGATCTGATCCCGTATTAGCCCATGCATTAGATGCAGGTGGTGAATATGCATTTAGAGTGCGCGGTGAAGATCATATGTGGACACCTGATTCGATTGCCAAATTACAACATGCGACAAGAACTAATCAATACGACACGTATAAAGAATATGCAGCCTTAATTAATGATCAAACAAAACGTCAGATGACTTTGCGCGGATTATTTAAGTTAAAAACGAATGACAAAGCAATTGCATTAAATGAAGTGGAATCTGCAAAAGAAATCGTTAAACGTTTTGTAACTGGTGCGATGTCATTAGGGTCGATTTCAACAGAAGCGCACACCACCTTAGCAATTGCTATGAACCGTATCGGTGGTAAATCAAATACTGGCGAAGGTGGCGAGGACGCAAAACGTTTCTTAACTTTAGACAAAGATAATACGGTGGCAAATGTCATTGGTCTTAACTTAATTGAAAGTGATATTAAACTTAAAAAAGGTGATTCACTGCGCTCACGGATTAAACAAGTAGCGTCAGGTCGTTTTGGTGTGACTGCAGAATATTTAAGTTCAGCCGATCAAATCCAAATCAAAATGGCACAAGGTGCAAAACCTGGTGAAGGCGGACAACTTCCAGGCCATAAGGTGAGTGCTTATATTGCAAAACTTCGATTCTCAGTCCCGGGTGTGGGTCTTATTTCACCACCACCGCATCACGATATTTATTCCATCGAAGATTTAGCACAACTTATTCACGATTTGAAAAATGCAAATCCAAGTGCAAGTATCTCAGTCAAACTGGTATCTGAAACGGGTGTGGGAACTGTGGCTGCAGGTGTTGCAAAAGCAAAATCTGATCACATTGTGATTGCAGGCCATGACGGCGGTACAGGTGCATCACCTATTTCATCGATTAAACATGCAGGGACGCCTTGGGAAATTGGACTCGCTGAAACACAACAAACGTTAGTGCTAAACCGTTTGCGTGGACGTGTCACTGTTCAAGTGGATGGACAAATGAAGACAGGTCGCGATGTAGTGATCGGCGCACTCCTAGGTGCAGATGAGTTTGGTTTTGCTACAGCACCGCTCGTTGTTGAAGGTTGTATTATGATGCGTAAATGTCATTTAAATACATGCCCAGTAGGTGTAGCCACACAAGATCCAGAATTGCGAAAACGTTTTACAGGTCAGCCTGAACATGTGGTGAATTATTTCTTCTTCGTCGCCGAAGAGGTGCGTGAACTGATGGCATCTTTCGGTATCCATAAATTCGATGATTTGATTGGTCGTACTGACTTACTTGATACACAAGCTAGTATTGAGCACTGGAAAATTCAAGGACTTGATTTTAGTAAAATTTTCTATCAGCCGAATATTGAAAAAGAAGTGTCTCGCCGACATAGCGAAGAGCAGTCACACGGTCTTGAACATGCGCTCGATAATGAACTTATTAAATTATCAAAACCCGCATTAGAAAAACGTGAAAAAGTCACTATTAATTTACCGATTCAAAATACAAACCGTACCGTCGGCACCATGTTATCTCATGAAATTGCAAAACGTTATGGGCATGAAGGCTTACCGCAAGACACCATTCAAATTACTTTAAATGGTACTGCTGGACAAAGTTTTTCAGCCTTCTTGGCACAAGGTATTTCTATGGAACTTATTGGCGAAGGCAATGACTATGTAGCTAAAGGTTTATGTGGCGGACGTGTCGTAATTAAACCTCCGAAAGCATTTAAAGTGAAGTCACATGAAAATATTATTGTAGGTAACACAGTCATGTACGGTGCTACGACAGGAGAAAGTTATTTTAGTGGTGTGGCAGGAGAGCGTTTCTGTGTGAGGAATTCAGGGGCATCTGCAGTAGTTGAAGGTGTAGGAAATCATGGTTGCGAATACATGACAGGTGGTACTGTGGTCGTATTAGGTAATACTGGACAAAATTTTGCAGCAGGTATGTCAGGCGGTGTTGCTTATGTATATGATGAAGATGGTTTATTTGTAAAACGTTGCAATCCATCCATGGTGTCATTAGAAAAAGTAGAGACACAACAAGCGCAGGCTCATGTGCCTCAACATTTAAATCAACCCGATGAAGTGATTTTAAAAACGCTCATTGAAAAACATCACAAATACACTGACAGTGAACGTGCGAAATTTATTTTAGATAACTGGGATAAGGAAAGAGCGCAATTTATTAAAGTGATGCCAAACGAATATAAACGTGCGTTGAATGAACTTCATGCGTCACTTACAAAGGAAGCTGCATAATGGGAAAAGTCACCGGCTTCATGGAATTTGATCGCATTAGCGAACAAAATATACCACCACAAGAACGCCTAAAAAATTATAAAGAATTTGTACTTCACCTAAGTGACGATGAAGCGAAAAAACAAGGTGCACGTTGTATGGATTGCGGTATTCCATTTTGCACAACAGGTTGCCCAATTAATAACATCATCCCTGACTGGAATGATTTAATTTATAACCAAAATTGGGAAGAAGCGATAGAGGTTTTACATTCCACAAATAACTTTCCAGAATTTACGGGCCGTCTTTGCCCGGCTCCGTGTGAAGCCGCATGTACACTAAATATTAATGATGATGCCGTTGGTATTAAATCGATTGAACATGCCATTATTGACAAGGCTTGGGAAAATAATTGGGTAAAACCTTTAATTCCAACACATAAAACCAATAAAAAAATTGCTATTGTGGGTTCTGGTCCAGCAGGTATGGCAGCGGCACAGCAACTTGCTCGCGTCGGGCATGCAGTGACTGTGTATGAAAAAAATGATCGTATTGGCGGACTGCTTCGTTACGGTATCCCTGACTTCAAAATGGAAAAAACACACATCGACCGCCGAATGAAACAAATGGAAGCTGAAGGCGTTGTTTTCAAAGTGAACCAAAACATTGGTGAAAATGTGAAGCCTGATGAACTTACAAATAATTATGATGCAGTCATTTTAGCGGGCGGTGCTGAGCATCCACGTGACTTACCCGTTCCTGGACGCGAACTTAATGGCGTCATGTTTGCAATGAATTTCTTACCACAACAAAATAAAGTAGTGGCAGGGGATAAATTGCAAAACCAAATTCTGGCGACAGGTAAACATGTGGTCGTGATTGGCGGTGGTGACACTGGTTCTGATTGCGTGGGCACATCGAATCGTCATCACGCAACATCAGTCACACAGTTTGAATTGATGCCACAGCCTCCAGTCAAAGAAAATAAAGAAATGGTATGGCCAAATTGGCCTTTAAAACTTCGTACATCAAGTTCACATGAAGAAGGTTGTGAGCGCGATTGGTCAGTCACCACAAAAAGTTTTGTAGGTGAAAATGGTAATGTCAAAGAAATCATCGCAGCTCGAGTTGAATGGAAAGACGGCAAGATGACAGAAGTACCTAATTCAGAATTTAAAATGAAAGCAGATCTCGTATTGCTCGCAATGGGATTTGTAAGTCCCCAACAAAAAATGCTAGATCTTTTTGGTGTAGATAAAGATCAGCGCGGTAATGTGAAAGCAACAACCGAAGGTAAGGAGGCTTACATTACATCTAAAGCTAAAGTATTTGCAGCAGGCGATATCCGTCGCGGACAATCTCTCATTGTGTGGGCTATTCGTGAAGGCCGCCAATGTGCTCGCGCTGTAGATGAATTCTTAATGGGAACATCTACTCTTCCACGTTAATTTTTAAAACTTTACTTTTAAAGTTTTAAAAATCATTTATGACTACACTTCAAAACGACACTTTCTTAAAAGCGCTTCATCGACAACCTACAACATACACACCTGTGTGGATGATGCGTCAAGCAGGTCGTTATTTGCCGGAGTATCGAGCCACACGTCAAAAAGCCGGAGACTTTTTAAGCCTTTGTAAAAATCCAAGCTTTGCAACTGAAGTGACATTACAACCACTTGATCGATATCCACTTCTTGATGCATCTATTATATTTTCAGATATTTTGACAGTACCTGATGCGATGGGATTAGGTTTATATTTTGTGGCAGGTGAGGGGCCTAAGTTTGAAAGGCCGTTACGTGAAGAAGCAGATATTTATAAATTAAAAATTCCTGATATTGCTAAAGATTTGAAGTACGTGGTCGATGCTGTGTCGCAAATTAAAAAAGCATTGCAAGGACGCGTACCTTTAATTGGATTCTCTGGAAGTCCATGGACGCTAGCGACTTATATGATAGAAGGTCAAGGTGGGACTGATTTTCTAACTATTAAAAAAATGGCTTATAGCCGTCCTGATTTACTCCATCACATTTTAAAAACAACGACAGAAGCAGTGACGCAATATTTGAACGCGCAAATTGAAGCGGGTGTTGATGCGATTATGATTTTTGATTCATGGGGTGGAGCACTATCTCATCAAGGCTATTTAGAATTTTCATTACCTTATATGAAAGTGATTTTGTCGAGCTTAAAAATGATGAGCGACAAAAAAATTCCATCTATTATGTTTACTAAAGGTGGTGGTCTCTGGTTAGAAGACCAAGTCTCAGCAGGATCAGATGCCTTAGGCTTAGATTGGCAAACCGATATTAAAATAGCAAGAGAAAAAGAGGGCAATCGCTTGGCCATTCAAGGTAATTTAGATCCAGCCATTCTGCTCTCGAAACCCGAAGCTATTGAAAAAGAGGTAAAAAGAATATTAGATGGGTATGGCCATGGCCATGGCCATATATTTAATTTAGGTCACGGTATTACAGAGCACACACCACCTGAACATGTAGATGTCATGCTTACCACTGTGCGTGAATATAGTAAGCAGTTTCACACTCAATAATTAATTTGTATTTTGCTTAAGTCTAGCAATACGATCATCTAGGCTTGGATGAGTTGAAAATAATTCTTTAAGTCCCATCCCTTGTTCGCCTGAAATGCCTAATGCTGCAATTGATTTTGGTAAAGCACTTGATTCGTATTGTGATTTAAGGCGTTGAAGTGCTGCAATCATTTTTTGGTTGCCTGCAAGTTGCCCGCCGCCAATATCAGCTCTATATTCGCGTTGACGAGAAAACCACATGACAACGATGGATGCTAAGACACCTAAAAGCAATTCTGAAATAATCATTGTGATAAAAAATGCAGGACCAGTGCCCTGTCTGGTCTTGAAAACGACTTTATCCACCGTATAACCGATGACACGAGAAAAGAATAATACAAAAGTGTTTACGACACCTTGAATTAAAGTGAGTGTGACCATGTCGCCATTTGCAATATGCGATATTTCATGACCTATGACTGCTTCTGCCTCATCTTTTGTCATCATTTCAAGTAAGCCTGAAGAAACAGCTACAAGAGAGCTATTGCGACTCATGCCAGTGGCAAACGCGTTGACGACGGGTGAATTAAATATGGCAACTTCTGGCATCTGAATGCCAACGGTTTCCGATTGTTTTTTAACCGTATTCATAAGCCAAATTTCATCAGGCGTTTTAGGATTTTCAATCGTCACAGCACCCGACATTTTTTTAGCTGACCATTTTGAAATAGCAAGAGAAATGAAAGCACCGCCAAAGCCCATGACGGCTGCAAAAATTAATAGACTATTTAAATTAAGTCCGTTCGCATTAAGAAAAGGCTCTACACCAAGCAGTCGCATGGTCACTGAAAGTACTAAAACAATTGCAAGATTGGTAACCAGAAAATAAAAGATACGCTTCATCTTAAAAATAAGCTTTCGTTAGTTAGTTTGATCAACAATTGCGTTCACTTGCACTGGCACCTTTTGACCTACACGGTATTTTGTTTCTGTTTCTTCTTCAAACTCATGACCGTTATATGAAAACACAGTGATATACCCTTCTTGAACTCTTTGGTAATTGTCACGTTGTGTGCAACGTTCAGTATTGCGAGCATCCGCCGTTGTATCGTCATTTTGCATACGGTCACCTACAACTGCTCCGACTGCTGCACCTACTGCACCTGCAGCTACTTTTCCACTCCCTTTACCTACACGACTGCCAAGTAAGCCACCAGCGACACCGCCAATAATGGCACCTGCAATACCTTTTTCTTTTGGAGGAGCGGCTTCAGTGGTTGTTTGGCATGAAGAAATAGGACGATTGACTTCGATATAGCGAGGTGTCACTCGTTTAACAGTTGCCATATCAGAAAAATCAGCGGCATAACCTAAAGTGCTCGTAAGAAGTGATAAAACAACCGCGATTTTTTTCATGACATTTCCTTGTGTTATATATGAATAAGATAAATCATTAATACATTAAGTTCAACTCTATAAAAAATTAATCTTCTTCTACAATAATTTTTTCAGAGAGACGAATCATACGTTCAATGGGGGTCACCCATACCAAACCATCGCCTTGTTGGCCTGTATGTGCAACTTCGACAATAATTTGTAAAATACCTTCTACCAGATCATCAGGTGTTAGCATTTGAATGAGAATTTTTGGTGTGTAGTCTGTTAGATCTTGTTTTAAATCATCAGTGATTTTTTTTAAGCCGTGACCACAACCATCAACCTTGGTGACTGTCATGCCAGGGAAATTTTTAAGATTCCTCATTGCTGAGCGAATTTTAGGTAATCGATGAGGGGGAATGATTGCTTTAATTTCTTTCATAGTAGTTGTCCTATCAATTTAAGCTTCAATATTTTTTTCTTCAAATTTTTTATAAAGCGTCGGTAAAACAAGAAGCGTGAGAAGGGTTGAAGTAATAAGACCGCCAATGACAACAATAGCAAGGGGTTTTTGAACTTCAGAGCCAGGGCCCGTAGAGAATAAAAATGGGACGAGCGCAAGAAGAGCAACTGTTGCTGTCATGAGGACAGGCCTTAATCTTTGTTTACAACCTTCTCGAATCGCATCTACTTGAGACATCCCTTCTATGCGTAATTGTTGAATGCATGTGATTAAAACAACGCCATTTAAAACAGCAATACCGCATAAGGCAATAAAACCAACAGACGCAGGGACCGAGAGATATTCGCCTGTAACAGCTAGGCCAAATACTCCGCCAATAGCAGCGAATGGCAGAACAGTAATAATCATAGTGGCATAGCGAATTGAATTAAATAAAATGAACAGTAAGAAAAAGATTGCCAGAATAGTCACGGGCACAATGAGTGCAAGATGATTTAATGCACGCTGCATATTTTCAAATTGCCCGCCATACACAAAATAATATCCATCAGGAAGTTTTAATTTAGACTCTAATTTAGTCTGCAGTTCTGTTACAAAACCACCCAGATCTCTATCTCTAACATTCATAGCCACAACAATTCTTCTTTTCGCATACTCTCTACTGATTTGAGCTGGACCATCTTTAATTTCAATAGAAGCTAAATCTCTTAATGCAATTTTAGATCCGTTAGGAGAGGTAAGAAGTGTATTGCTAATAGTTTCGACATCACTACGATGATCTTCAGGAAACCTTACTGCGGCGCTAAAGCTTCTTTGGCCTTCAAAAACTCGAGTTGCAATCTTTCCACCAATCGCAGTTTCAATCAGATCATTTACGTCAGACGCATTGAATCCATGGCGCGCAAGAGCTTGCCTATCTAGATTGATATTTAGATATCCTTGCCCTGATACTTTTTCAATTTTAATGTCTGCCGCACCTTTAATATGTCCTGCTAATCTTGCCACTTCATCTGCCTTAGCTTTAAGAAGCTTTATATCCTCTCCGAATATTTTAACTGCTACGTCAGCTCTCACACCGGTAGACAGTTCAGCAACTCTTGCAGAGATAGGTTGCATCATGACAATTTGTGCTCCCAATAACGTTTTCAATTTACTTTGGATTTCTTGAGAGATAGTGTCTTGCGTCCAGCCTTTAGGCCATTCACCCTTATCTTTTAAACTTACCACTGCTTGTGATTCATTTTGTGATTGAGGATCTGCAGGACTTTCGCCCCGACCTATATTAGATACAACGCTTAAAACACCTGGGACACTTGTTATTTCTTTGGTCGCTTTTTTCTCCATATCAATGGATTCGTCCAAAGAAATATTGGGCATACGCGTAATGCTGGCCACAAGCGTTCCTTCTTTCATTTCAGGAATAAAAGAAGTACCTAAAAATGGTAATACAATAATAGATAGTACGAAAACACTTGCTGCAATCAAAATGGTTTTGACTTCATTATTCAATGATAGATCAAGCAATTTAAGATAAGGCGCCTTGATCACTTGAATAATTTTAGTATCCTCACCGCTACCCCCTTTTAAAAAATATGAGCACAACACAGGAGTGAGAGTGAAAGAAAGAACGAGTGAAATGAAAAGTGCTATGGCGATTGTGATTGCTAAAGGGCTAAACATTTTTCCTTCCATCCCAGTTAAAGTCATGAGCGGAATAAATACAAGAATAATAATGCCTACACCAAATAGAACTGGCTTACCTACCTCTGTGGCGGATTCCAATACCACACGAAGCTTGCTATTAGATTTGTCATGCCCCAGCCGATGGAACGTATTTTCTACCACCACCACTGAGCCATCCACCATGAGACCGATTGCAATCGTGAGACCCCCGAGCGACATGAGGTTTGCTGAGATACCTAAATAATTCATCGCAATAAATGTGATAAGTGGCGTTAAAAGTAAAGTCATGACCACAATTAAACTTGATCTCACATCACCTAAGAATAAAAATAGAATTGCAATAACGAGGATCACACCCTCAATGAGCACTTTAACCACAGTAAATAATGCAGAATCAACAAGCTTACTTCGATCATAGAACGATTTGATTTGAAGGCCACCAGGAAGCAATTTTTTTTCATTAATTTCATCGACTTTAGTTTTGATACGTGTCACAACTTCTTTCGCATTACCACCCCTAATCATCATGACGATAGCTCCGACTGCTTCGGTGTCACCATTTTTAACTAAAGAACCTACACGCACTTCATGACCTAATTTGACTTCCGCGACATCCTTCATGAAGACAGGTACACCATTGCGCTCCTTTAAAACAATAGAACGAATATCATCTAAATTTTGAATAAGGCCTACACCGCGAATTAGAAACTGTTCATCAAACTGAGGAAGAACCCCTGCACCACTATTGGCATTGTTTTTGGCTAACGCCACATAAACGTCATGTAGTTTTATTCCATAATGATTTAAACGATCAGGATCTACTAGCGCCTGATATTGTTTAATGAAACCACCAAATGAATTAATTTCAGCAACCCCGGGGATACTTCTCAACATAGGTCGCACTACCCAGTCCTGAATAGTCCGTCTCTCTGTAAGCTCTTCTTGAGATATTTCTTTGTTTTCATCACCTGGCTTATCCAGGGTGTATTGAAATATTTCACCTAAGCCTGTAGATACAGGACCTAAGACAGGCACAATGCCATCAGGCATTTTTTCCATCACCTCCATTAATCTTTCCATGACCAGCTGTCTTGCAAAGTAGACGTTTGTATTGTCATTGAAAACTAACGTGATAATCGAAAGTGAATTTTTGTTGAGTGAGCGCATGTCGGTCACGCCTGGCAAGCCGGTCATTGCTATTTCAATAGGAATTGTTATAAATCGTTCGACTTCTTCCGGTGATTTTCCAGGTGCTGGTGTTGCAATTTGCACCTGAATATTTGTGACGTCAGGAAACGCGTCTACAGATAATTTTTTGACACCAAAAAATCCTGCGACAAGCAGCGCAAATGCAAAGACTAAAACTACGAGTCTTTGCTGGAGAGATCCCCTGACAATTTTTTCAATCATAACTATTCAAGCTCTTTTTTCTTGCGTTCACTATTCAGATGAAAAGCGCCATCTGAAATAATGGTTTCACCTTCAGCTAAGCCGCTTAGTATGGTGATGAGATTTCCATCTTTATGCCCTAATTGAACTTCTCGCAATCTATAAGTTTTTGGACTGTTTTGAATAAACACATAATTTCGATCATTTTCTCTTACAATAGCTGCAGTTGGAACAGCAAGCCTTGAAACTTTCTTTGCTTGAATATACATTGAAGTGAGCATATCGGGCTTCAAAGATAAACTTTGATTGTCTATTTCAGTCCGAACCAAAACAGTACGAGTTTCTGGATCAACAATACTTCCCTCAAATATAATTTTTGCTTCAATTTTTCTATTTTCTAGCGCAGGAATTTCAATGGTCACGATTTCATCTTTTTGAATAAAAGAAGCTTGCTGCTCAGGAATGTTAGCAACGGCCCATAGCTTTGAAAGATCAGCTACATGGAATAAATTATCCTGAGGATTAACAATTTGACCTAAATTAATTGCGCGAGAGATAATAATGCCATCAGATCGACTAATCACGTCACCATATGAATTGATTTGACCTGAAGATTCTAATTTTTCTAGCGTCTTTTCATTCATACCCAACACCATAAGCTGATCGCGACTCGCCCTATAATCTGCTTTAACTGCATCAAGCTCATTTTCAATGCGTAGCATTTCAGCTTTACTAATTACATCTGCTTCGAATAGAAGTTTAGCTCGCTCAACTGCTTTGGTTTTTAGTCCAATGAGCTGCGTTGATTTAATAAGGGTCAGTTGTGTTTGAGTCAGTTCGATACTGTTTACTTTTGCAAGCACCTGGCCTTTTTTTACAACATCGCCAAGGCTGACATAAAGATCGCTCACTCTTCCTGTTATAGGGGAGCCAATTTTTACAAGCTTTCGATTTTGTGTTTCAAGGCGACCCGGAATCATTAGTGTTTCCCCGACATCTTGATACTTGACTACTTCATTTTTAGTTTGTTTTTGGATTTCTGGAGTAATCATAATCTCTAAGGGATCTAATTTTTTTTGCTCACTCACGTTCTCTGATTTCGAACAAGCCGAAAGCAATAATGTACTCACGAAAATTAAAAATAATTGGCTAACAAGTTTTTTCATTTAAATTTTATTCTCCAGGATATCCATACCTAATAGTTGTTCAATTTCTAAAATAGCTACAATGTAATCATATTTTGATGCTAGATAGTCTTTGCGAACTAAACGAAAAGTTCTTTGTGCATCTAAGTATTCGAGAATACCTCGCTCCCCATAGCGATAAGCTGCCTCAGCTACTTTTAAGACTGATTCTGCTTGACTCAGAAGGCCTGACTCAAAAGTTTTAACCTGCTGTTGAGCAATGAGGTAGCGCTGAAAAGCAGACTCAATGTCTCGCTTTAGAGCCAATTCCTGGTCTGTATATTGCGCTTGTAGTTCTCTATATCCAGCCGCCGCCTCGCCTATTTGTCCTTGTCTTTGATTCCAAATAGGAATGGGGATGCTTACGCCAAAACGATAGCTTGTAATATCAGGATCTTGATCAACGCCAGCATTAAGCGTTAATCCTGGATTGATAAGTTTCTCTTCTAATCGCAATCGATTTTCTGCAATATCTGCTGAGGCTTTGATTTGTTTTAATTTTGGACTTTTAGTAATTTCATTTTTTAATAAATCAGCGTTAAGATTAATATCACTCGGAGGAAGTGAGCCTACTAAACTAAATGAATCAGTAAGTGATTTACTGACCAAGCCTCTGAGATAAAATTTACTCTCAGAAATTCGTAATAACGCGGCATCCGCATCTCTTTGTGCTGCAACCAATTCTGTATCTGCTTTAATTAATTCATATCTCGGTGCTTCGCCAACCTCGACTCGGAGAGCAACCTTTTCGCGGATATTTTTTAATGCATCACGATCACCCTCGGCAATTTTTAAGACAGCTTCGTTTTGAAGTACATCATAGAAAGCCTTTTTAATTTGTAACGACAAATTAATCATTGTGGCCTCGGTGACAGATGAAGCGTAATTGACTCTGGATTCGGCAACCGCTTTTTTTGCGCCACGAACGTTTGGAAACTCAAGAGGTTGGGATATATTTACCCCATAATTTCTTCGTTGATTAGCACTGTAATTCGGCGTTCTAAAACGAGAGGGCCCTGTGCCGAGCTCAATTTCTGGATTAAGATAAGATTCAGCAGTCACAACACTTGATCTGGCTGCGTCCTCTTTAGCTTTAAGAACATCTAAAATAGGATTTTCCCTTTTTGCAATATCTATTAAGTCCTGCAAAGTAAAGTTGGGTGATGCAATTGCTGAAATGCTTAGACTTAAATTAATTAAAGCAATATATAGGATTTTTTTTAGATTTTTCAACATGTTACAAAAAATTATACTAGGAATAATTGATTTTAACACTGATTCTCGAGGTTTTTAATCCCTAAAAAATTAAGGCTTTTAACAACGAATCAGAATTAAATTTTGAGCTTAAAACAGGCATAAAAAAATTGCCTTTTTTATCTTGTCGATTTAATAACCCAAGATCATTATTAAAGTTTAGCCAAGTAATTACCCCTTTTTTTGAATTAAATAGGCTTGAATCTAGTCTATTTGTCACAACCCATGCTAAGATTTTGTCTATATGAAGCACTTAACAAGCTTTTTTTAAAAAGATTTTCACATTTGAATTTTCCTCGTTTTTTTCTTACCTTTTCTTTATTAGGAGCCCTTATTCCAGCTCACGCGCTTGAATCAATATGGTATTCAGACAAGGATTTAAAAGAAGGAAATATTCAACTTATCCCAGATGGTTATATCGATTCATCAGGAGGTGACCCATGCAGTCAGAAGGCTTATGACAAACCTTTATCTTTGGTTGAAGTCACCGAAGCGGCACTTTGTCATAACCCTCAAACAAGAGAAGTTTATGCAAACGCTAAAGTTCAAGCAGCACAAGTTGGCGTAGCGCGATCACTCTTCTTTCCATCAGTGACAGATACATTATCCGCAACAGAAAATAAAAATAGGACAACGAACTATTCAAATGCTACAAACAGAATTGTTGCATCTTATCTTTTGTATGATTTCGGCAGTCGCGATGCTAATTTTGAAAATGCTAATCAGCTTTTAAAAGCAGCAAGCGCTACTCAAAATGCAATAGTCCAAACTGTTCTATTAGCTTCAGTGAATGCGTTTTATCAAGTCCATGCAAGTCGAGCAATTCTCAATGCCTCGATTGAGACTGAGCGCCTTTCCCAAGAAAGTTTTAAATCAGCCGAGGCTAAGTATATTGCAGGTGTTGCCACCCCTGCAGATAAGCTTCAAGCGCAAACCTCATTTGCTAATGCCACACTGACTAAACTTAGAAACGAAGGCACATTGAAAGTGGCTTATGGAAATCTTGCTAATGTCATGGGAGCGCCTGCAAATATTAATTTTCAAATTGCTGACAGCAAGCTTGATGATATTCCTGAATTAATAGATCAAGATATTGATGCTTTAATTGAGCAGGCAAGACTTCAAAGGCCTGACTTAATGGCTAGTGAAGCACAACTAAAAGCTTCATTAGCTAAAATTGAGTCCGTCAAAGCAGATGCTAAACCTAAAGTTAGGATTGACGCTTCCAATCAATATGATGAAAATTTATTAGGACAAACCTCTCAAAATACTTCGCAACTCGGCATTTTTTTAAGTATTCCTCTTTTTGAAGGATATAAACCTACTTATCTTATTCGTTCAGCTGAAGCCACTGCAGAACTGAATGCTTCAAAAAGAGACCAGCTAAAACTTCAGGTATCCCTTGATGTTTGGACGGCTTATCAAAATTTAAAGACAGCAAATGAATCGATTACTGCGTCTAATGTCTTACTTTTAAGCGCTGAAGAATCTTCGCGCGTAGCATTAGGACGTTACAAAGAAGGCGTTGGAAATATTATTGATACGCTCAATGCACAAAGCGCTTTAGCCAATGCAAAACAACAAAAAATACAATCGGTTTTAAATTGGAATATTGCAAGAACAACTCTTGCTCAATCGATAGGCGTCCTTGATAATGCAATGATTCAAAAATTGCCCGAAAAGAAAAGACAGTAAAACATATGAAAAAATTAGCCACCCATTTAATTAATATTGCTTTAATTTTAGCTTTTCTATTTGGTGCTTATTATGTGTATCAACTCTCGAATAAAAAGAAACCTGAAGATTTATATCGACTCCAGCCAGTCACGATGGGCGATATTGAACAAAATGTGACAGCCAATGGTACGATCAATCCTGTGTCGCTTGTGAATGTGGGCACCCAAGTTTCAGGTCGTGTTAAAAAAATCTACGCAGACTATAACGATCAGGTAAAAAAAGGCCAAATCCTTTTAGAGCTTGAAGATGAATTATTTAAAGCACAAATTGCACAATCTCAAGGTAATGTAAAAAATAATGAAGCTTCACTCGAATTAGCCAAAGCGAATGAAGCAAGAATGCGAAACTTATTACAACAAGAATATGTATCTAAACAAGAGCTCGATCAAGCGATTCAAGCTCTAAAATCTGCCGAAGCACAATTAAGTACGACCAAAGCACAACTCAAACGTGATCAAACGAATTATGGCTATTCCATTATTAAGTCACCTGTTGCAGGTGTTGTTGTGGACCGTGTGGTGGATGTCGGTCAAACGGTGGCAGCAAGCTTACAAACACCGACTTTATTTAAAATTGCGCAAGACTTATCCAAGATGCAAATCGATACAAGTTATGCGGAAGCAGATATTGGCCGTATTCGAGTCGGCCAAACAGCTAAATTTAATGTAGATGCATTTCCTAATCAAAATTTTGAAGGTATGGTTAAACAAATTAGACTCAATCCAACAAATACAGCGAATGTTGTGACTTATGACGTCGTGATTTCAGTGGACAATCCAGATCAACTTTTATTACCAGGCATGACAGCGTACGTGAATATTAATTTTGCAAAACATGACAATGTTTTATTGGTACCTAACGCGGCTTTACGTTATCGACCTAAAAATGAAGAAATGAAATTAGCCATGAAGAAAGATAAAAAATCAGATGACAATAAAGCTAAAACAAAGAACGACGGTTTAGGTTCTGGCAAAGTTTATGTCTTAAGAAATAACAAGCCTGAAATGATTAGGGTTAAAACAAGCATTACGAATGGCAAATATACTGAGATAGTGACTTCAGATATTAAGCCTAATGAATTTGTGATTACGGCTGACATGTCAACAGATCAAAAACCGGGCGGTTCAAATGCACAAGGCCCTAGTCGTCCGCCACGAGTCTTTTAATCTATGACAAAAAAAGTCATTGAGATTCAGGGTCTTTATAAAGATTACGATACTGCTGCAGGCGTTTTTCCTGTTCTCAAAGATGTGAATCTTGCGATTGATGATGGCGAATATGTTGCAATCATGGGCCCTTCAGGCTCAGGTAAATCAACTTTCATGAACATCTTAGGTTGCCTAGATCGGCCTACCAAAGGGGAATACATGCTCGATGGACATTCTGTTAAATCTTTAAGTAGTAATGAGCTAGCAAAACTTCGTAACAAAACCATTGGGTTTGTTTTTCAGGGATTTAATTTACTTGCGCGATCAACATTAGTTGAAAATGTATCATTGCCATTAGTTTATGCTGAAGATCAAAAAGAATTAAGAACAAAGATAGCTAAAAATATTTTAGAAAGAATGGGGCTAGGCAATTATTTTGATTCCAAGCCGAGTCAAATTTCAGGGGGACAGCAGCAGCGAGTCGCTATTGCAAGAGCTCTTGTTAATCAACCGCGCATTATTTTGGCTGATGAACCTACAGGTAATTTAGACAGTAAAACGAGCGATGAAATTATGAAAATATTTGATGAGCTTAATCAAATTGGAAACACCATTATTATTGTTACTCATGAAAACGATATTGCTGATCACGCGAGCCGACAAGTGCGTTTCTTAGATGGAAAAATTGTAGAAGATCACCGCAATAAAAAAGAAAAGGTAGAGGCTTAAATGTTTTTTCCCATGTTGAGCGAAGCTTGGCATGCCATGGGTGCAAATCGTCTTCGCACATTCTTAACTATGTTAGGTATGGTGATTGGTGTAGGCGCTGTGGTATTGATGATGGCCATCGGGGAAGGCGCTCAACAATCTATTAAACGTTCTATTGATTCGATGGGTAGTAATCTATTCGTGATTTTGTCGGGCTCTTCAAGCGCCTCAGGCTCAAGAAGTGGGTCAGGCAATTCTTCAGCGCTCAATATAAATGATGCGAATGCGGTTGGGGACTTGGAAGATATTGCAGCCATTGCGCCGATAAGTACTGGCAATGCACAGATCATTTTTTCAGGTAACAATTGGAATACATCGATTATTGGCACTTCCCCTACCTATTTTTCTATTCGCGGATGGAATGTCGATAGCGGAGAATTATTTTCAGATGCTGATATTCGCTCTGCAAATCGTGTGGCACTCATTGGAAAAACAGTTGCTGAAAATTTATTTGGTGATGATATAGATCCTATTGGTAAAACGATTCGTATTAAAAAAAGCCCATTTATGATTTTGGGTGTATTAGAAAGTAAAGGACAAAGCTTCGATGGCCGAGATCAGGACGATACTATTATTGTCCCCATCACAACAGCGCAGAGAAAATTATTTGGTAATCAAATTCCAGGAAGTGTTCGTATGATCATGGCGCAGGCCAAATCAGAAAAATATATGGGGGTTGCTGAAGATGCGATTAACGATTTGATTCGTCAGCGACATAATATCCGTGAAAATGCAGAAAGTGATTTTTCAGTGAGAAATTTAACGGCTATGGCCAAAACTGCAAGTGAAACTGCAAAAACGATGTCGATGTTATTGGGAGCCATTGCTTCTATCTCGCTTCTTGTAGGTGGCATCGGTATTATGAATATCATGTTGGTGTCCGTCACTGAGCGCACTCGTGAAATCGGCATTCGTATGGCGATAGGCGCGCGTGAAAAAGATATTCTGCTTCAGTTTCTTTTAGAGGCGTGTGTGATTTCTATTGTAGGTTGCGTGATTGGAATTGCGCTTGGATTGGGCGGTGCACTTATTGTAAAAAAAATGGTGGGCGCTGAAATTTTAATTTCAATGCGATCCATCGTATTAGCTTTTTCAGTGGCCGCGAGTGTGGGTGTCTTCTTTGGTTATTATCCAGCAACTAAGGCCGCCAAGCTTCATCCAATTGAAGCTTTAAGATATCAATAAATTTATTTAAACGTCATGCGCTTTAAAGTGCCATCTTTATTCACAAATGTATGTTTAAGAACACCAAGCACGTGAAGGGCAAAAAGAGCGAGTAGTAATATACCAATATTTTCATGTATCACTTTAAAGAAGTCTCTCACACTTTCATTGCCAAAGCCTTCTGCTAAAGGGATACCAAACCATTTAATGCCGTATTTACTAGAGAGTGCCATTACTACACCTGATACAGGCAATAACACCATAATGAGATATAAAGCATGGTGGGTAGCATTCGCTAATTTCTTTTCCCAAGCTTTCATGGTTTTAATAAGCGCTGGTGCTGGATGTGTAATTCTCCAAAAAATTCTAAATACAATAAGAGCTAAGATCGTAATACCAATTGATTTATGTAAATTAAAGTAAAAAGAACGCGGTGAAGTTTCTTCAGATAATTGCCATGTATAAATGCCTAAATCAAATAAATCAAAACTCATAGCTTTAGGAGCTTCTTTCGGTAAGCCCTCCATATACCAGCCTAATAAAAACATAAAGATAATGCCAAAACCAATGAGCCAATGAAGGACGATCGCGGTCTTTGTATATTTTGTGGATGCTGCTGCCATAATAAATTCCTTAATATTAGTAAACTATAAGTTCTATTCTAACTTAATGAGATATTTTAATGCTAACCATGATTGATAACAATATGTGACATAGATCAATATAAAAAAAGCAGCCTTGATGGCTGCTTTTTTAAATGCTCATAAATCTTATTTACGTTTTTTTGTGTTTGTTACATTATCAAGCGCAAAGATCGTGACCGGATTCTGCATTAAAATAATAAGGCCGCCTGTAATCGCTGTGTACTGAAGTGCTTGTTGAAGCGGAATCAGGAACACCGGAGAGGGCAGTAATGTAGCGGTATAAAAATAAGACAATGCATTGATAAATGTATAAACCGTTAATATAAGTGCAAACAGTCTTGTCTTAAAACCCACAAAGAGAGCAAAGCCACCAAAAAGTTGCACAATGACGGAGATCGGAGCAAAAATACCTGGAAGACCATGACTCATCAATCCATTTTGGTAGGCAATATAACCATCAGGTGTGTTCATAATGCCGTTAAGTGATATAAGAATGGATACAAGAAAAATTTGTGCAATAAATACACGTCCAATAGCAGGTAAAAATTTATTCATATAATCCTTAAAATTAGATATAAAGAAAACACATCATGCCTCTAACAGCATTAAGATGCAAGCATTTCACTTATGAAAAATAATCTGAAAGTTGAGATCGTAAAGTGGATAGATAGCCATGCGCAACTCAAGAATATTCGCGAGAAAGTATTTATTCAAGAACAAAAAGTGACGCCTGAATTAGAGTGGGATGGCATGGATGAAAAGGCAATACACTTTTTAGTTTTTAAAGATGAGGAAGCTATTGGGTGTGCGAGGGCTATTGTAATTAAAAGTCAAATGCAATTAGGACGCATGGCAGTATTAAAAAAATATCGAGGTCAAGGTGTTGGGAGCACTTTAATAGAAAATGCGATTGTGACTGCAAAACTTAAACAACTCTCTAGTATTCATATCAGTGCTCAATGTAACGCCATCAATTTTTATGTGAAGTTTGGATTTGAAGTTACGGGCGACACATATTTGGATGCTGAAATACTGCACCGCGATATGACATTAGAGTTTTAAAAGTATTTTCCTGATGATGGCAGGAATGGCTGCACCCTCAAGAGTATTTATTGAGAGCCACGTGTGAGGAGATTTAGCGCGCTGTGATTTAGCTTCCAATATACTGTAAGTAATATCGAGCTTGTAATGCGTGAATGTCGTTGAAGCTTTAAGATCCTTTTCTATCAAGCTCGTTTCTAATCCGAAATGTTTTTTAATCCAAGCTTTAGATGTCGCAGCTTGATCTTCATACTGAGGTAGCGACCATAGCCCACCCCATATACCTCCCTGAGGTCTCTTAATAAGTAAAACTTCGTCATGATGTTTAACAATGACCATGTGTGTTGTTTCATTTGGAATTTTTTTATGAGGTCGAGAAGCTGGTACCAGATGCACTTTATTCTTCTGAAATGCAAGGCATGTTTTTTTTAATGGGCAAGTTTCACACAAAGTTTTTTTGCTGCATACGGTAGCGCCTAAATCCATCAGTGCTTGCGTATAAGTTGCAATGTTTTTATCTGGAAGAAGCGACTCAGCATAACCCCATAATTTTTTTTCTGTTTTAGGTAATCCTGTCCATTCTCTAACTAAAAAATAGCGGCTCAAGACACGTTTGACATTACCATCGAGAATTGCTTTTTTTTGATTGAACGAAAATGCTGAAATGGCACCTGCGGTAGAGCGTCCAATGCCAGGTATTTTCATCATCATATCGAATTGAGAAGGAAAGACACCTTCCATCTCTTCCATAATCATTTGAGCACCTTCGTGTAAAAAACGCGCACGGCGGTAATATCCTAAACCACTCCATAATTGCATGACTTCTTCTTCATCGGCATCTGCCAATGCCTTAATGGTCGGGAATTTTTTCATGAATCGATGATAATAATCAATGACAATTGCAACTTGAGTTTGTTGCAACATGATTTCTGATACCCAAACATTGTAAGGGTTTTTTGATTCCTGCCAGGGTAAATGGTGCCGACCTGACTTGGCATGCCAAGTAATTAAGAGGTCAGCAAATGATTTCATGAAACGAGTTGATGGAGCCAGTGGCTGAAATTATGCAGTCCTTCTAGCCCTAAAAGATAGAGACCTATAAAAAATGCAGCAAAATAAAGAATGGTAAAAAGAATCCAAAAGAATGCAATCAAAATAAAAAATCCATCTTTATGGAGTTGACCTAATGCACAAAATAAAATGGCAAGGCCTGGGAAGAAATTATTTAATGGGAGTATGCCAAAAGGAACGGCCATGAGGACACCTGAGAGAATGAGAATAGAAGCTTCAATTTTGACACCTAAAGAACCTCGAATTAACAAAGCTAAACGTGGCCTAGTAAATTTTTCAGTCCACTGAATAATTTTAATGGCAGCATTTGTAATGCGTCGCCAATTATCAGCACTTAAAACAATCCCGTTTATTTTCTGAGGCAAATGCGGGACGGTATACCCTTTTAAAATTTGCCAGCCAAATGCTGCGAAAGTAACCCCTCCTAATACACTGATAGGACCCACTGGAAATGGCTGCATAAACGGGAGTGCTAATAAAAAACTAATGAGTGAAAATCCAAAATGATTGAGTGCTGACAAACCTTCTTCGATGGTGACAGGTTGACGTGCCGCTTTTTTAGCTATGCCATGGATTTTTTGAATAAGTGCTCGATGGTTAGACATGATCATCCACTAAAATAAATAAAAACAAGAATGCCTAAGATGATGCGATACCAGGCAAAAGAAATAAAGGTATGTGTTGCTACAAAACGAATAAAAAGTTTAATGACAGCATAAGCGCTTAGAAATGCAGTGACAAAACCTATCGCAAAAATAGGTAAATCTTGCATGGTTAAATCTTGGAAATTTTTGAGTAAATCAAAAAGGGATGCTGCCGTAATGATGGGGATCGCAAGATAAAAAGAAAATTCAGTGGCTGTTTGACGATTTAATCCTGTGAGCATACCACCCATGATTGTTGCAGCTGCTCTGGAAACCCCAGGAATTAATGATAAACATTGCGCACAACCAATTTTAAATGCCTGCATCCTGTTGATATCGTTTGTACTTTTTGTATTTACTTTTAATGGACGTTTTTCAATGGCTATCATCACAATGCCACCTAAAATGAGCGCGAGTGAGACATAAAGCGGTGAAAATAAATAAGCTTTAATCGGTTTATGAAATAAAAGACCTAAGATTGCTGCAGGCAAAAATGCAATGAAGAGACGTAAGACAAAGTCTTGAGAAGTTTTATCATGAAGGGCCCCACTTGCGACTTTAAAAAGTATTCTGCGATACTCAACCACAATTGCAAGAATGGCACCTAATTGAATGAAGATTTCAAAAACATTGGCGGAAGTTTGTTTAAAATTTAAAAGCTCACCCGCAATAATCAAATGCCCTGTAGAGCTCACAGGTAAAAATTCAGTAGCTCCTTCAATAAGCCCTAGAATCAAACTTGAAAAATAAAGTGAGAGATCCATTTAAGTTTTTTGGTAGATCTCAACGCCCTTTTTAATAAACTCAATTGATTTTTCTTCCATACCTTTTTTCAATGCTTCATCTTCTTTCATGCCTTTAGATGCAGCATAGTCTCTGACGTCTTGTGTGATTTTCATGGAACAGAAATGCGGACCACACATGGAGCAAAAGTGTGCTTGTTTAGCGCCTTCTTGCGGCAAGGTTTCATCGTGAAATTCTTTTGCTTTTTCTGGATCTAAACCTAAATTAAATTGATCATCCCAACGGAACTCGAAACGTGCTTTCGATAAAGCATTGTCACGGATTTGTGCGCCTGGATGACCTTTAGCAAGATCGGCCGCATGCGCTGCAATTTTATAAGTGATGATGCCTACTCTTACATCTTCTTTATCAGGCAAACCTAGATGCTCTTTAGGTGTCACGTAACATAACATTGCACACCCATACCAACCAATCATCGCGGCACCAATACCAGATGTGATGTGATCATAACCTGGAGCAATGTCGGTGGTCAGTGGGCCTAATGTATAAAAAGGAGCTTCGCCGCAATGTTCAAGCTGAAGATCCATGTTTTCTTTAATGAGGTGCATCGGCACATGTCCTGGGCCTTCAATCATGCATTGCACATCATGTTTCCATGCAATTTGTGTGAGCTCACCTAAAGTTTTAAGTTCTGCAAACTGAGCTTCATCATTCGCGTCATAAATCGAGCCAGGTCTTAAGCCGTCACCTAAGCTAAAGCTGACATCATAAGCTTTCATGATTTCGCAAATGTCTTCGAAGTGTGTGTAGAGGAAGGATTCTTCGTGATGTGCTAAACACCATTTAGCCATAATTGACCCACCGCGACTGACAATACCAGTCATACGTTTTGCCGTCATCGGTATATAACTCAATCTCACACCCGCATGAATCGTAAAATAATCGACACCTTGTTCTGCTTGTTCGATGAGCGTGTCTTTAAAAATTTCCCAAGTAAGATCTTCAGCTTTACCATCCACTTTTTCGAGTGCCTGATAAATAGGTACGGTTCCAATTGGTACAGGACTATTACGAATAATCCACTCACGTGTTTCGTGAATGTTTTTTCCTGTTGATAAATCCATCACAGTATCCGCACCCCAACGGGTACCCCACACCATTTTTTCAACTTCTTCACTGATACTAGAACCTAGTGCCGAATTACCTATGTTGGCATTAATTTTCACTAAAAAGTTACGACCAATAATCATGGGCTCTGTTTCAGGATGATTAATGTTGGCAGGAATGATGGCTCGACCGCGAGCTACTTCATCCCTGACAAATTCAGGTGTGATAAGTTGAGGAATATCAGCGCCAAAATCATGACCTGGATGTTGTGTTTGTAACAAAGCAGACATTTCTTCACGCCTTTGATTTTCTCTAATGGCAATGTATTCCATTTCGGGCGTGACAATCCCTTGTCTAGCGTAATGCATTTGCGACACATTTTTACCTGTTTTTGCACGTCGTGGCTGTCTTAATAAATTGAAACGCATTTTGGCAAGATCAGGATTTGTTTTACGTTCATGTCCGAAGATAGATGTAGGACCGTCTAAAAATTCGGTGTCATTTCTTTCATTGATCCACTGAGACCGTAATGAGGGAAGTCCGTTACGAATATCAATTTGATAATCAGGATCGGTATAAGGGCCTGAAGTGTCATAGACCATGACTGGCGGATTTTTTTCAGCACCAAAAGATGAAGGTGTATCGGATAAAGATATTTCTCTAAAAGGAACTTTTAAATCAGGACGCGAACCCGTGATATAGACTTTTTTAGATTTTGCAAAAGATTTGAGCGCTTCAGGATCGAGAGACGCTGTTTCATTTAAAAATTGATCAATATTTTTTTTTAATTCTTTATCGGTGGCGTTCATGAATTACTCCTTAAATTTTTTGTCATACCGTAAGGAGTCTTTTAGAGGACTGCATTCCCTACGGCGGTATTACCCGCATCAGGTTCAAAGGGTTTTTCTCACCACCTTATAAAGGTGGACCCCTAGCACCTCATAAAATTACGCGAAACCCCCATGAAATGCAAGTTAGATTTATATTTAATCTATATCAAAATGATGAACTTTTCTTTGGTTATAATGGGCACATGACAATGAACCCTATTGAACAGCATCGTTTTAATATGATTGAGCAGCAAATTCGCACTTGGGAAGTTTTAGATCCCGAAGTGCTTAATTTACTTCATCAAGTGCCGCGTGAAAAATTTGTACCGACGGAATATCAGGGAGTAGCTTTCGCGGATACTGAAATTCCTTTGTATGATCATGTGTGCATGTTGTCGCCTAAATTAGAAGCAAGACTCATTCAATCTTTGTCACTTCAAAAAAAAGACCATGTCTTGGTGGTGGGTTCTGGAAGTGGTTATCTCACAGCGCTCACGGCAAGTTTAGTTAAAAACGTAGTATCAGTGGACATCAATCCTTATTTCACAAAACTTGCTAAACAAAACTGTCAAAAAATAAAACTTAACAATATTACATTTGTGACAGGTGATGGTTCATTGGGCTGGCTAAAAAATCAACCCTATGATGCTATTTTATTTGCGGGTTCTTTACCTCTTCTGCCAGAAAGTATTCGAAATCAATTGAATGTGAATGGCAGACTCTTAGCCATTTTGGGCGAAGCACCCTCGATGCAAGCGACCTTAATTACAAGATCGAGCAATCAAGATTTTGAAGAAGAAGTTTTATTTGAAACAGTTGTGCCTTCTTTATACATTAAACATGAAAATACATTTGTGTTTTAATTTCAAATGATTAATGATCAACTTTTAAGTCAGGTTGTGGTGATTGATATCCAAGACAAGCTTGTGGATGTCATGCCCAAAAGTGAAATTAAAAAAGTCATTGATGCATCAAGCGTTCTCATTCAAGCAGCAAAAATTTTAGAAGTGCCTTGTTTTTATACGGAGCAATATCCGAAAGGCTTGGGATCAACAGTCAAAAAATTAAAAACATTACTACTCAATCCTGCCATTGAAAAAAAAGCATTCTCATGCCTTGATGAATCTAAATTTAAAAGTGCCTTGGTGAAATCAAGACCACAAATTATTTTATGTGGGTTAGAAACACATATTTGTATTTTACAAACAGCATTAGCTTTAAAAGCAGCAGGCAAAGAAGTGTTTGTGCTAGAAGATGCAACACTTTCAAGATCGAGCCTTCATCACCAAAATGCGATCGCGCGATTAAGATTAGAAGGTATTGTGGTAACTAATATAGAGTCGGTGATTTTTGAATGGTTGCGTGCGGCCGAAGGGGATCACTTTAAAATTATCGCAAAACTTATCAAATCATAGATTTAATTTTATTTAAGATTTTTAATGTAGCGCCCTGATGTGAATGCATCATTTCGCTGCATGCTTGCTTCATTTTTAATTGAGAAGATGATTTAAGCATTTGAGGTAAGACTTTTTCTAATTCATCCAATGTATGAATTCTCAATCCCGCACCAGTCCGGATGGCCTCATTCGATACATAATGAAAGTTATAAGTGTGAGGACCTAAAATCACTGGCACTTTCATCGCCATGGACTCAATGAGATTCTGTCCGCCATAAGGCAATATCGTGCCACCCATAAGCGCAATATTTGCTAAGGTGTAATAACTGTACATCTCACCCATAGAGTCGCCTAAAATAAATTGGTAAGGTTTGACTTTGATTTTTTTATCGCTGCGCTTAATAAAAGATGCACGATATTTTTTTAACAAGAGCTCAACTTCTTTAAAACGTTGCGGATGTCGCGGTACAAAAATTGTGACGAGATTTTTATATTGAAGTTTTAATAAGTGCTGCAAAATAATTTCTTCTTCATCTTGTCTTGAGCTCGCAATCAAAAGTACCGACTGATTTTTTAAATGCAAATGTTTTTTGAGTGCTGCACTTTGTTTATTTGTATCACGCGGAGGAGTCACATCAAATTTTAAATTGCCCATCACTTCAACGTTCTTCGCACCAAGCGCTTCAAAGCGTTTCGCATCATCCCTTGTTTGCGCTAGCACACCTTTTAGTTCTTGAAGGGATGGTTTCACAAGGAGTGAAATTCTTTTATAAAGTTGAAAAGATTTTTCAGATAATCGCGCATTCACTAAGTAAAGTGGAATGGATTTTTGAAAGGCTTGATGAGTTAAATTAAACCAAAGCTCTGTTTCAAGTAAGAGTGCCATTTCTGGTTTAAAGGTACTTAAAAATCTTTTTGTGGCATCGGGTGTATCGAAAGGAAGATAGATACGGCTAATTCGAGAATCTTTAATATCAATTGAAGTCGCTCTTCCTGTTGGTGTTCCATGTGTGATGAGTAAATAATGACGCGGATATTTTTTTAAAAAAAGTTTAATCAATGGAATTGCAGCTTTCGTTTCACCGACAGAAACAGCATGGATCCAAAGTATTTTTCGTGCGCCCCAGATTTTTTTTGTAGAAGCGCTATAAAAACCATAGCGTTCACCCCAATATTTTAGGTAGTCAGGCTGTCTAAAACCGCGGTAAATCAGCTTAAAGCAGGTGAATGGCAGAAGAAAATAAACTAAAAGGCTATAGAAAAAGCGAATCATGAGGATATTTTCGCATAAACCATCTTGATGAACTTGTGTTTAATTTATTTTTAAAGAAAGGTCTTGCTTAAGTTTTAAAAATTAACCTCGAAAAATAGGGGTTAACTTTTGCCCTAAATTTGTGCATAGATTTCAATTGACGGACTACTAGACCATGGATAATATGTCTACAAAACCACTATATATTGTGGTTTTAGGCAAAAATACCATGTAGCACCAAATTTAGTAAATATATTTAAATAAAGAATAATTCAGGGGAAATTCATGCTCAAAGCTGTTCGTCCAAAGTCCACATTAAGTGACCATCAAGACCACGAAATACCGATTCAAGATGTTTCACTAGATATCTGGGATAAAAAGTATCGTTTGAAATCAAAACAGGGCGAGCATGTTGATAAAAGTATTGATGATTCCTTTGTGCGTGTGGCTAGAGCTTTAGCAGATGTTGAAATTCCAGCTAAAAGAGAAGAATGGTATGAAAAATTCTTATGGGCATTAAGACGCGGCGCTATCCCAGCAGGTCGTATTACTTCGAATGCGGGGGCACTAGAACATAAGCCAGCGACCTCGACGATTAACTGTACGGTATCAGGCATCGTGGAAGACAGCATGTCTGGCATTTTAGATAAAGTGCATGAAGCAGGACTCACCTTAAAAGCAGGTTGCGGTATTGGCTATGAATTTTCAACCTTAAGACCGAAAGGTGCTTTTGTGGCAGGCGCAGGCGCTTATACAAGTGGCCCACTTTCATTTATGGATATCTACGACAAGATGTGTTTCACCGTATCATCTGCTGGTGGCCGACGTGGCGCGCAAATGGCAACTTTCGATATTGCCCACCCAGATGTCACTGACTTTATTAAAGCAAAACGTGAAAACGGTCGACTCCGTCAATTTAATCTTTCATGTTTGATCACTAAAGAATTTATGGAGGCGGTCAAGGCAGACAGTGATTGGAAAGTAGCATTCCCTGTCACGGAAAAAGAATCCATCGTTGATGGTTTAAATGTGAATGACGAAAGCCAAGTGGTTTGGAGAGAGTGGCCTGTTAAAGGTAAGTACCTCACTAAGGCGGAAGGTATTGACGCAGGTAAAGTTGCATGCCGCGTTTACAAAACTATTAAAGCAAGACGTTTGTGGGACATCATCATGTCATCAACTTACGATTTTGCTGAGCCTGGTTTTATTTTGATTGATCGCGTGAACGAAATGAACAATAACTGGTTCTGCGAAAACATTCGAGCCACCAACCCGTGTGGCGAGCAACCTCTCCCACCTTATGGTGCTTGTTTGTTAGGTTCTGTGAACCTAACAAAATTTGTTAAAAAACCTTTCACCGATGAAGCATTTTTTGATTGGGCGGAATATAAAGAAGTGATTGCGATCTTTACACGTATGTTAGATAACGTGGTTGAAATTAATGGCCTACCTTTAGAAGAGCAACGCAAAGAAATCATACGTAAACGTCGTCACGGTATGGGTTACTTAGGTTTAGGTTCATCACTCACGATGCTTAAAATGCAATATGGTGACGATGCTTCTTTAAAATTCACTGACGAAGTGAGCCGTATTTTGGCCGAGGTGGGTTGGGAAGCAGGGATTGATTTAGCCGATGAAAAAGGTGCCGCTCCCATTATGGAAGAAGAGTTTTTAGTGACTGCCGACATGCTAGCTAAGCGACCTGAGATGGCAGCCGATGGTATTAAAGTGGGCGCTAAAGTGAAAGGCAAGGTATTGCTCGGTAAATATAGTCGCTATATGCAGCAATTCCCTGAAGGCCTTCGTAATAAGATTGCTAAACAAGGTGTGCGTTTCACACACCATAGTTCAATTGCACCGACAGGCACAATTTCATTGTCTTTAGCTAATAATGCAAGTAACGGAATTGAACCTTCTTTTGCGCATCACTATAGTCGTAACGTGATTCGTGAAGGTAAGAAATCAAAAGAAAAAGTGGATGTCTACTCATACGAATTATTAGCGTATCGCGAATTGATTAATTCAAATGCGATGCCGTTCTCAGAAAAAGAAGATGAAAAATTACCAGATTACTTTTTAGATTCCTCAACGATTCAAGCGAAAGCGCACGTCGATATTCAAGCGGCTTCACAAAAGTGGATTGATAGTTCGATTTCTAAAACGATCAACGTGCCAACCGACTACGACTACGAAGACTTTAAAAATATTTATTTATACGCCTATGACAAAGGCCTTAAAGGTTGTACAACTTTTAGATTTAATCCTGAGGCTTTCCAAGGTGTTTTAGTGACGGAAAAAGACTTAGAGAACACCACGTATAAATTTACTTTGGACGATGGTTCTCAAGTTGAAGTGAAGGGTAACGAAGAGATTGAATATGATGGTGAGACCCATTCAGCAGCGAATCTTTACGATGCGTTAAAAGAAGGTTATTACGGTAAGTTCTAAGACTTAAGAAATTAAAGGAAAATAATGGCAATTAAAATTGAAAAAAAAATCGTAGGTTATAACGTTGTTTCTGAAGAAGATAAAGCGAATGCGCTAACTCAGAAAGAAAACCAAAATGTTGTGCAGCTAGGTGAGCCTCTAGGCCGTCCTGAAAAAATTACAGGCTCCACTTATAAAGTGAAAACACCTGTGACTGAGCACGCACTTTATATCACAATCAATGACATCATCATGAATGAAGGCACACCGCAAGAACACCGCAGGCCTTTTGAAATTTTTATCAACTCAAAAAATATGGATCACTTCCAATGGATTGTAGGTTTGACGCGTGTCATGTCTGCTGTATTCAGAAAAGGTGGCGATTTGACATTCTTGGTCGAAGAGCTTCATAGCGTATTTGATCCTAATGGCGGCTACTTTAAAAAAGGCGGTAAGTACGTGCCGAGTTTAGTGGCTGAAATTGGAGAAGTGGTTGAACAACATTTAATCGATATTGGTATGCTTAAAAAAGCTTTACCTGATGAACATCAAAAAAAATTGATGGAGGAAAAGCGTGCTGAATATATGGTAAAAAATTCTGAAGAAATGGACAGCACAGGATATCCAAAAGGCTCACAACTTTGTAGCAAATGCCAAACTAAAGCAGTCATCATGATGGATGGATGTCTCACATGCTTAAGTTGTGGCGACAGTAAATGTGGTTAAGTTTTGAATTTTTATGGAACTAAGCTTTCTAGTTCGTCATCTACTGTTTCCTAAGTTAAATTTTTTTCGTTATGTATCGATTTTTAACCCTACTATTTTTCATTCCTCAAATAGTGTTTGCAATGGCTTCAAGTGAGGTTACTTTTGCTGTTTCACCTTCAATCGTGAAGGTTCATGTGCTTGATTCTAAAGGGGGCCATGGAGTTGGTTCAGGCATTGTTGTAGCTGAAGATCAAGTTGCAACTAATTGTCATGTTATAGCTAACTCTCAAGGGGTACAAATTGCAAAATATGGTGAGCGATTTGCTCCTGTCAGCATGAAAGCAGACTGGCGCCATGATTTATGCATACTCCAATTTAAGTTTTTAAATATTAAACCGGTTGTTTTGGGTGACACTAAAAAACTCACATACGAGCAATCAGTTTTTTCAAAAAGTTATAGTGGCAATGCTGTTAAACCAGTTGTGTCGTATGGGCAAATTAAAGCTTTATATTCTCTCGATAATGAAAATATCATTCACTCCTCAACTGGCTTTGCTATGGGAGCTTCTGGCGGAGGGCTTTTCGACGACGAGGGGCAACTGATTGGAGTGACTACTTTTAAAAGCCCAGGACGCTTTGCTTATTTTTATAGTATTCCTGTGGAGTGGATAAAAAATTTATTGCAGCAAGGTAAAGATATAGAATTGACTGCTCAAACTGAATTGCCTTTCTGGGATGCGCCCTTAGATAAACGCCCTTATTTTATGCAAACTTATGATGCTGAGCGAGAGAAGCAATGGGGCCGTTTATTTGAGATTTCAAGCCTTTGGCTTAAAAGTGAACCTCAATCTCTCGAAGCAATTTTTACTAAAGCTTTATCTCAATTTGAGCTAAAAGATTATGTGGGAGCAAAGAAAGTATTAGACGAGGTTGTCAAGAAAAATTCTCGTCATGCACGTGCACAGTTTTACTTATTAAAGATTGCAAAAGTTAATAATGATACCAATCAAATTTTGGCGATTGAGACATTGTTAAGTCAGTTAGATGAATCCCTATTGCAGGAAGCACAATGAAACTAAGTTTTAAACAATTGATATTGTTAAGTATGTCATTTCTCATTTCAAGTTGTGGGAGCGTGAAGATACCTGAAGTAAATTTACCTATGCTGAACGGTGATTATCGTGAACTCTCGACTGCTCCTCTAGGGGCTTCTTTATATCAGTGTGAAAAAAATAAGAAGTTTTATATAAAAGCACTCGAGGGCGGAAAAGAGATGTGGATTACTTTCCCGAATCGTGAATTTGGTTTGAAACAAGTAGACGCCTTAAAAAATACTTATACCAATGAGTCGACCACATTAGAGATCAATGACCCTGAGACTTACATTAAAGAGGGTGATGTTTTAACCTATCAAAAATGTCAGGTACAAAAGTTAAAATAGCCACTTGCGCTTCATAAAAACGAGGCGTACATTAAAGCTTCATCACCATTTGATTTTTTAAGGGGGTCTTATGGATAATAAGTATGGTCTTGGAAGTGATAAAGTATCTGCGGAGATTCATGATCGCCACGAAAAGGCTTCAAGCTGTTTTAAGTGTAAGGCAACTCATTTGCAATATTGCCCGACCATGGAAGATCATCAATGCGTCGACTGCGGTGAGTGGCAAAATGATGCCCCTTTAAATTACTCCACAGGCCGCAGTTCAGATTACTAAAATTCACTTTAAACTCGCTTCGAATCAAGTAAAATAAGGGCTTCCGTTTTTCTATTAACCCCTTATTAAGCTTAGGATGAAGCATGTTAATTCAGTCAGAATTTGTTGATTTAAATACCCCTACAGGCATTATGCGTACTTATGTGCATAAGCCTCTCACGCATAAAAAGACCCCCGCAATTCTCTTTTATTCAGAAATTTTTCAGCAAACAGGTCCGATTGAACGTGCAGCCAAAATCATTGCGGGTCATGGATTCACTGTCTTAGTGCCTGAAGTCTTTCACGAGTTAAATCCGATTGGTACAGTCTTAGCTTATGACGACGCAGGACGTGATAAAGGTAATGCGGATAAGTCAGCAAAAGACGTTGAGGGTTATGACGCTGACAATCAAGCAATGATTGCATGGATCAAAAAACAACCTTGGTTTTCAGGTCATATCGGGGCTATGGGATTTTGTATCGGCGGGCACTTAGCTTATAGAGCAGCACTACAACCTGAAATTGAAGCCACCGCATGTTTTTATGCGACAGATTTACATACCAATGTGATTCCAAACAAACCTAATCAGCATTCCATGAATCGCTTAAAAGACATCAAGGGTGAGCTTCTAATGATTTGGGGCAAACAAGACAACCATATTCCAGAACAAGGTCGTAAAGTCGTTTATGAAAAAATGCTTGATGCTCAATTAGCATTTACGTGGCATGAGTTTAATGGCCAACATGCCTTTATGCGTGACGAAGGTGAGCGCTATGATCCTGAGTTGGCACTTTTAGGTTATGACTTAGCTTTAAAACTTTTCCAACGCAAACTTGCTTAAACGCAATCTGAGATCGACTCGAGCCAACGTTTACGGCGAAGCTTTTCATCGGTAGTTAATTCAATCGGCGTGTTTTTCTTTTCCAACGAAATTAAATGATCTGTCTCGTCTTTGTTCTGAGGCAATGTATTCAGCGAATCTGTATTATAATTTTGCATATAGCTTTTCCTTTTGGGATTGTATTTAACTCTATGGAATTGTGTTCCATTGAATTAGGACTCTAAATTTATTTAAAAATTCAATGTTTGACGAATAAAGCCATATCCATGAATCTTAAAATTAACGGTAATATAAAATCTTTTGATGACACTTCGATGACAATCGAAGGATTAGTCACACAACTTAATCTTTTAGGTAAGCGAATTGCAATCGAAAAGAACGGTATGATTATTTCAAAATCTGAATTCCAAAATATCTTGCTCCAAGATGGCGACCAATTAGAAATTGTTGGCGCAGTTGGTGGTGGTTAAGATGGCACAAAAAAAAGATTCACTTATCATCGCAGGTAAAAGTTACCAATCAAGACTATTGGTAGGTACTGGTAAATATAAAGATTTTCAGGAAACAAGACTCGCGATTGATGCGAGTGGTGCAGAAATTATTACAGTTGCGATTCGCCGAACTAATATTGGGCAAAATGAAGGCGAGCCATCCCTTCTTGATTTTGTACCACCCAATCATTTTACTTATCTTCCTAATACGGCAGGTTGTTATTCAGCCGATGATGCGGTGAGAACACTTCGTTTGGCCAGAGAATTATTAGATGGCCATACGCTTGTCAAGTTAGAAGTCTTAGGTGACCCTAAAACACTTTATCCCAATGTGATGGAAACTTTAAAAGCCGCAGAAGTTTTAATTAAAGAAGGTTTTGATGTGATGGTGTACACATCAGATGATCCGATTGTGGCAAAAGAACTTGAAAATATTGGTTGCTGTGCCATCATGCCTTTGGCTTCTCTCATTGGTTCTGGCATGGGCATTTTAAATCCATGGAATTTACAAATTATTATTGAACATGCAAAAGTCCCTGTTTTAGTAGACGCAGGTGTGGGTACCGCATCAGATGCTGCGATTGCGATGGAATTAGGTTGCGAAGGTGTCCTCATGAATACAGCCATTGCAAGTGCGAATGATCCAATCATGATGGCAGGTGCTATGAAAAAAGCCATTGAGGCTGGGCGCGAAGCATACCTTGCAGGACGAATGGCTAAGAAATTATATTCAGCATCTCCCACCTCCCCCACACAAGGCATGATTTCCTAATATTATGGGATCTTCAAAATTACATGCGATTCGTATTAATGTTGAAACTCATTTTGTAGAAGAAAAATCTAGCATTGAGCATAACCGTTATTTTTTCAATTACACCGTTACGATCAGCAATGATGGATTGATTCCAGCGCAGCTTGTGAGCCGTCATTGGATTATTACAGACGCTAATGAAGAATCTTTTGAAGTGAAAGGTTTAGGGGTAGTCGGTGAACAGCCTCTGATTCAACCGCATGAGTCGTATACTTATACAAGCGGGACTGAAATTAACACACCTGTAGGCTCCATGCACGGCAGTTATCAGATGGTGTCCGAAGATGGCACATCATTTGATGCAGAAATTCCTATGTTTATTTTATCGATGCCAAGGACGCTCCATTAAATGAGACATTTCATTATATTTTTACTTACTTTATTTCTTGTCTCATGCGTAGATGTTCCCAATAAGGGAGAAAAAGTTTCTGTTACAAAATCTAATTGTGATTGCCCAAAAATTAAAACAGAAAAAGAAGATTTAACAAAAATTCCTGATTACGGCCTTCTAAAGAAATCAGACTGGAGCACAATTGAATCCTCATTTGAAAATGACAATCTTTTACCTGCTTGGACGGCATGGCTTAGAAGCTGTTCTGCTTTAAAACAAAAAGATGCTTGGAAAAAAGTATGTGATCTTGCGGATGATATCAAAGAGCCAAGTGATGAAAATATACAAAACTATTTTAAAAACTATTTTAATGTTTATATCGCAAGTAATATCGATGGCTCTGAAACCGGCATGATCACTGGTTATTATCAGCCTATCTTAAAAGGTAGTAAGGTTAAAACGTCGCATTACAAAATCCCACTTTACACAACGCCCAAAGATTTGATTACTGTGGATCTAAGTGAAGTTTATCCAGAACTTAAATCAAAACGTTTGCGTGGGAAAGTAGTGGGAAACAAATTAGTCCCTTACTTATCAAGAGCCGAGATTGATGGGCAAGGCACCCCTTTGGCAGGTAATGAAATTGTTTGGGTAGAAGATCCTGTAGAGGCTTTCTTTTTAGAGATTCAAGGATCAGGCATTATTCACTTTGATAATGGAGAAACTATGCAAATTGGGTATGCCGATCAAAATGGCCATCCATTTAAAGCGATCGGTTCAGCACTCATTCAGAAAAAAGAAATCACTATGGCTGAAGCTTCGATGGAAGGTATCAAAAATTGGGCTAGAAAAAATATTGTGAAACTTAAAGTATTTTTAAATATGAATACTAGCTATGTGTTTTTTAGAAAATTACCAAATGATTTACCAGGTCCGATTGGCGCTTTAGGGGTATCGATTGAAGCTGAGCGAAGTGTTGCGATCGATCCTAAATTTATTCCATTAGGCGCGCCTATTTTCTTATCTACAACCCAACCTAATACCAATGATTCTCTCGATCGCTTAATGGTTGCTCAAGATACAGGTGGGGCAATTCGAGGCGGTGTTCGCGCAGATTTCTATTGGGGCACTGGGGAAGAGGCGGGAAGAAAAGCGGGATCGATGAAACAACAGGGAAAAATTTGGGCATTACTCCCTAAGGATTATGTATTCCCAATCGCGACGCAAGAATTTTCCATGAAACGCAATCGTATTGAGGAAGCTTCCAAATAAAAAAGGAAGCTAAGCTTCCTTTTTTATGTAACCGTAGTTAACGAACAATTACTTGTTCATTACGTACATAGTTACTTCAAAGCCAAAACGCATTTCTGTAGCTGCTGGAGTTGTCCACATAATATTTCTCCTATAAGGGTTAAACGATCTGCATTCAAGATGCATTGAAGGAACTATAGGCTGCATCAATATTAAATACACGGAACAGGTAATGAATTGGACCTCATGATTTTCATGATAGAGCCATGATATTGGTGACATTAAGATCTAAGGCTTTTGGTGTATCAATGAAGATAATAGGATCCATCGATCTCCAGACCAGGTAGATCGGCGTATCTGTAATTTTGAATTGATTGCGATCAATCATGTCACCATGGCTGTCATAGATTTTAGCTGTATAGATATCTTCAATATGATAAAAACTCTCTGGATTTAAAGTCTTATCATCTCGCGCCCATATGGCATGCATTTGTTCTTTCTCATTTTTGAAGTGATGAATTTCGAAAGATGCATCATGAAATAAAGAACCCAGATAAGTCATGCCCTCCATACGATCCACTAGAAAAAGAATACCTTCAGCATTCCTGTAAGGCACATATAGTTTTGAGAGTCGGCCAGAGGCAATCAGCAAAGAAATCGCTCGCAGGGTATAGGAAGTAATTTCATGACGCTTTAATTCAATCGTCCCATAAACGGTTTTGATATTAAAACTTTCAGCAATTCTTTGAATGAGCGCTAATTTTTTTATGAGATTGAATCTAAAAAGTTTACCTAATTTGGGGATTAAGAAATTTGAATAAATAAGCTCAGGCTCTTTATCCATTTCGTTGGTTAAATTAATCGTGTGAATATCCGGTAGTTGATATTTGTCTTTTAAGAGCTTAAATACCATGTCATTAAAGAAGGGGCTAAATGATGGAATAGATGGGCCTGCGACTTTAATCTTTTTAAGTCTCGCAATATTAAACGTCATGGTCCAAATATTTAAGAACATATGCAATGCTTTTTGAGTAAAGCTCGTCATTTCAATTTCTATGGATGCAATATGAGTTTGATAACCTAGCAAGGTAAGATCTAAAATCTCTCGCCATTGAAGATAGATATCTTCCTCATCAATCAGGACTAGCTTGAGATTAAATTTAATGTCATGCCCAATGAGGTCATCCATAAATGTTGCACTAAATTCACTGATACGATTGGATGGAATAAGAAGTGTCACGTCTCGAATTTTATGCTGACGACACATTTCAACAACACCTATGGGGTCTTCGATTAAATCTTCAATGGTGAGACTTAATCCAAAAAAGCGATTTGGAATTTTATGGTTCTTAGGAGGAATGTGCCCGTGATTGAAAAAAAGCTTGGGACTTAAAATAAGTAAAAAAGCATTCCTAAGAAATGCGTGATTGAAAAAAGAAAACTTTTTAAACATGGGCTCTATTATAACTTTAAGCGATTAAATTTTATGGATAAAAAAAGGGCGCTAAAAAAAGCGCCCTTGAGAAGTCACTACTTCCAGGATATTTTATTTATAGTAAGCCTGTTCGCCGTGTTCAGAGATGTCTAAGCCTTCACGCTCAGCATCGGGTTTTACACGTAAACCAATCGTCATATCGATCAGTTTCAATGCAACATAAGATACAGTTGCAGATAACACAATCGCTGTACCTACCCCCCATAATTGTGAGATGACTTGTGTATGCATATCAAACTCACCTACTTTATTTGCAACATAATCATAAACACCGGTACCACCTAGGGCTGGGCTTACGAATACGCCGGTCATAATTGCTCCAAAGATACCGCCCACACCGTGTATACCAAAAACATCAAGTGTGTCGTCGTAACCAAAAGCCTTTTTAACTTTAGATACAAAGAATAAGCAGATCGGAGATACACCTGCACCGATAATAAGCGCACCTATTGGACCTACAAATCCGCATGCTGGAGTAATTGCTACAAGACCAGCGACTGCGCCTGATGCTGCACCCAACATAGATGGTTTTGATTTTAAGATCCATTCAAATGCGATCCAAGAAAGTGTTGCGGCTGCAGTAGCAAGCATTGTATTTACGAAAGCTAACGCTGCTAATCCTGTCGCTTCAAGATTTGAACCTGCATTGAAACCGAACCAACCCACCCATAGTAAAGATGCACCAACCATCGTGAGTGTAAGACTGTGAGGAGGCATGGCTTCTTTGCCATACCCAATTCTTTTACCCACCATGATGGCAGCTACAAGCGCTGCGATACCCGCATTAATATGAACGACTGTGCCACCTGCGAAATCTAGCGCACCTTTAGCCCATAACCAGCCTGCATTTCCAATCACAGTTTCTAATGATTTAGCATCAGTGATTGCATCTGGACCGTCCCAATACCAAACCATGTGAGCCATCGGTAAGTAAGCAAATGTAAACCAGATGATTAAGAATAAAAGTATCGCTGAAAATTTCATACGCTCAGCAAATGCACCAATAATTAAAGCTGGCGTAATAGCCGCAAAAGTTAATTGGAAAGCTACAAAGATAAACTCAGGAATCACAACGCCTTTGCTAAAAGTAGCGCCCACTGAATCTGGTGTAATGCCGCTTAAGAATAATTTACTAAAGCCACCAAAGAATGGACTCCCACCTGTAAATGCAACGCTGTAACCGTAGATAGCCCATAAAACAGCCATGAGTGAAAATACAACGAAAGTTTGCATCAATACAGAGAGCATATTTTTAGAGCGAACTAAGCCACCATAAAAGAGTGCTAAGCCCGGAATCACCATTAAAGTCACGAGAGCCGTAGCAACGATCATCCATGCAGTGTCACCCTTGTTAGGTGTGGGTGCAGGAGGCTCGTCATTTGCTTCAGCAAGTTTTTCAGCTGGCGCTGCATCTGCAACTAAAGTGACAGCATCGCTAGCTTTTGCTGAAGTTACTTCATCAGCAAAACTCATACTCGTCATACCTAAAAAGTTTAGGCATAAAAAGCTAATTAGTGCGAAAGTTGATAATAATTTTTTCATAATTTTAGTCCTCTGATTAAAGAGCGTCCTCTCCGGCTTCACCAGTTCGTATGCGATAAACTTCTTCAAGTTCCATCACAAAAATTTTGCCGTCACCAATTTTGCCGGTGAGTGCCGATTTTTGAATCGCTTCGACTGCACGTTTGAGTAATTTATTTGGGATGGCTGCTTCGATTTTTACTTTAGGTAAAAAGTCGATGACATATTCGGCGCCGCGATAAAGTTCCGTATGGCCTTTTTGACGACCAAAACCTTTGACTTCGGTCACTGTGATTCCTTGAACTCCAATAGAGGAGAGAGCTTCACGAACTTCATCTAGCTTAAATGGCTTGATGATTGCTGTTACAAATTTCATGTTAATTCCCCTTAAGGTTTAAAAAAATTAAGAAAGGGCCTTGGCCTTAGGCTCTTATCTTAACAATTACTTCTAGAACGTTTTTTGTACAAATACTGTACCGGTGCTGTCACCAATATTTCGTCCAGCAAATGTCCATGCAACATCTTTGGTGTTTGCATAAGTCCAGTAGCCTCCAACGTTAACCCCATTCAAAGCACCTTCGCTAAATGACTTTTGAAGGCCTAATTTGTAGTCAGTGTAAGATGCTGCATCGTTTGGCGAGCCAGCATTAAAGTCTTGACGAGCTATGTGAGCAATGCCTGTAATACCTGATGCAGCACCATCTTTTGCACCAATTAAGTCGCTTACAGGAATTGTTGCATTAAGTTCTGCGTAGTAAGTGCCGTGCGCATTTTTCGCACCAGGAAGCGCATTTGGATAATTACCGATTGTCCAAGCGCCAGGCGAAACTACTGTTGATATTTTTGCTTGGACCCAGCCATAACTTAGAGCACCGTAAAGTTCTGTAGTATTAGCTTTAGCGAAATTAGCTGAATCGCGGCTACCTGGGTAAACATATTGAAGAGCACCTAAATCAATACCCACACCAGAACCAAATGTGTAACGATAGCCACCATATAAATCCAGCTCAACACGGCCACCACTTGTGTAAGCTGGAACCGCAATAGCTGGATCAGTGCCATAATTGTCTCTTAACCAGCTGATGTTGGTTGCCCAAGCACCAAGATAAAACCCGCTTGAGTGAGTTAAATCAACACCACCTTGAACGGCTGGGCCACGATCTGTTTGTGTTAAACCACGGAAAATGTATTGGCTATAAAGACCAACGTTATATGCAACTGTAAGGCCAGGTGCAGAATCGGCAGCAAATACGAACGAAGGTGCTGCAAGAGCCCCTAATACTGCTGTTGTAATAAGCGATTTACGCATTTTAAAACTCCTTTGAGTAAAAATTTCCTGAAAAATAATGTGACTAAATTATTGTTATATTCACACAATAATATAAGCAATTACTGTGCCAACTCACTTATTATATTAAAATCAATGAGTTAGTAAATACCGCGATAGATAGCATTAGGATGGTATGCACTTAATGTGAGTTTAAATCTGATAAACTCTTGAATCATAAGGAAATTTACCATGTTAAATAACGAAAAATTAAACGAAATATCTAATAAAATCAGAGAGATAGTGAAAGATTCGCCTTTGCCTGATATTGAAAAGAATATCGATGCACTATTAAAGGGCATGTTCACTAAAATGGAGCTTGTCACTCGAGAAGAGTTTGATGTTCAAACGGAAGTCTTAAAACGTACCCGTCAAAAATTAGAAGAGCTAGAAAAGAAACTGTCCGAGATTGAAGCGCGTAAAAAATAATGACCTTTTGGGTTCTTGCTACACTCTATGCAAAACAAATATGCGTAACACATCTTTAAAAACTTAATGTCACAGGATTTCATGACTGATCAAGAAAAAATATTAAGAAAGCTTTTGGCTGAGCGAATTCTATTTATGGATGGTGCCATGGGGACCATGATTCAACAACATAAACTCACGGAAGAGGATTATCGCGGGGGTAGTGATGGTCGTTTTGCAAAATTTTCAGCGCCAAAAGGACAGCGAGAATTATTTCTTAAAGGCAATAATGAGCTATTAAGTCTCACTCAACCTCAAATCATTCAAAGTATTCACGAAGCTTATTTAGAAGCAGGCTCTGACATCATTGAAACTAATACTTTTGGTGCAACAGAAATAGCGCAAGACGATTATTCAATGTCAGATTTAGCCTATGAAATGAATGTGGCGTCAGCCAAATTAGCTCGCCAGGCGGTGGAAAAATTTTCAACTAAAGATAAACCAAGATTTGTAGCAGGTGCTGTTGGCCCTACCCCTAAAACTGCATCGATCTCACCCGATGTAAATGATCCTGGAGTGCGTAATATTACATTTGAAGAATTAAAAAATAGTTATTTCAATCAAGTGAAAGCTTTGGTTGAAGGCGGCGTTGACATTCTTCTTGTTGAAACGATTTTTGATACCTTGAATTGCAAAGCTGCTCTTTTTGCAATCGAAACATATTTTGAAGAAAACAAATTACGTTTGCCGATTATGTTATCTGGCACAGTAACAGATGCCTCAGGTCGTATTTTATCAGGACAAACAGTGGAAGCTTTTTGGAATTCAGTGCGACATGCAAAGCCTTTGACGATCGGTTTAAACTGCGCGTTAGGGGCGGCACTCATGCGACCATACGCTGAAGAATTGTCTAAAATTGCAGACACATATACTTGTATTTATCCCAATGCAGGCTTACCTAATCCGATGTCAGATACAGGTTTTGATGAAACCCCCAAGGATACTTCATCCTTACTTAAAGATTTTGCGATGAGTGGTTTTGTCAATATTGCAGGAGGATGTTGCGGTACAACGCCTCAGCATATCAAGGCAATTGTGGATGAAATACAAAATATCAAACCTCGCGAAATTCCAAACGTGGAAACTGTGACCAGACTTTCAGGGCTCGAATCATTCTTAATTAGAGATGATTCCTTATTTGTGAATGTGGGTGAACGAACGAATGTGACAGGCTCAAAAGTATTTGCAAATTTAATTATTAATGAAAAATATGATGAGGCGCTATCAGTAGCGCGACACCAAGTTGAAAATGGCGCACAAATCATTGATATCAATATGGATGAGGGCATGCTTGATGCACTCAAAGCCATGAAGTATTTTTTAAATTTGGTCGCCTCTGAACCTGACATAGCTAGGATTCCCATCATGATTGATTCATCCAAGTGGGAAGTCATTGAAGCAGGATTACGTTGTGTACAAGGTAAAGCAATTGTTAATTCAATTTCACTAAAAGAAGGTGAGACTGAATTTATTCGTCAAGCACAATTATGCCAACGCTACGGTGCGGCAGTGATCGTTATGGCATTTGATGAAAAGGGTCAGGCTGATACATACCAAAGAAAAATAGAAATTTGTAAACGTGGTTATGACTTATTAACATCAAAGATACATTTTCTTCCTGAGGATATAATTTTTGATCCCAATATCTTCGCTGTTGCAACAGGCATTGAGGAACATAATAATTATGCTGTTGATTTTATTAACGCTACGAGATGGATTAAAGAAAATCTCCCACATGCAAAAATTTCAGGCGGTGTATCTAACGTCAGTTTTAGCTTTAGAGGTAATGATGCAGCTCGTGAGGCGATTCACACAGTCTTCTTATATCATGCAATCAAAGCTGGATTATCCATGGGGATTGTCAATGCAGGCATGATGGGTGTCTATGACGATCTAGATCCTGAACTTAAAGAGCGTGTTGAGGACGTTGTGCTTAATCGAAGACCCGATGCTACAGATAGAATGATCGAAATTGCCGGTACCTTAAAAGGGGGTAAAAAAGAAGTTCAAACACTCAACTGGCGAGGGACAGATACTGAACCAATGAGCAACCATAAAAGACTTGAATATGCGCTGGTCCACGGCATTACAGATTTTATTTTAGAGGATACTGAAGAAGCGCGATTAGAAACGATGCAAAAAGAAGGGCGACCTATTCATGTCATTGAAGGTCCATTGATGGATGGTATGAATGTGGTTGGTGATTTGTTTGCCCAAGGTAAAATGTTTTTACCGCAAGTGGTTAAATCCGCGCGAGTGATGAAGCAAGCTGTCGCTCATTTAGTGCCTTTTATTGAAGAAGAAAAAAAATTAGAAGAAAAAAGAACTGGTGTCGTTTCAAAACCTAAAGGCAAGATGCTCATTGCCACAGTGAAAGGTGACGTGCATGACATCGGTAAAAATATTGTATCAGTAGTTTTGCAATGCAATAACTTCGAAGTCATCAATATGGGTGTGATGGTGCCATGTACGGAAATTTTAGAGATGGCTAAAAAAGAGAATGTTGACATTATTGGTTTGTCTGGACTTATTACGCCATCATTGGAAGAAATGACACATGTCGCAAAAGAAATGCAGCGAGACCCTCACTTTAGAGGGTTAAAAACGCCACTTCTTATCGGGGGTGCTACAACCTCACGTGCTCACACCGCGGTGAAGATTGCGCCTCATTATGATGGCCCAGTCATTTACGTGCCTGATGCATCAAGATCTGTAGCAATCATGCAATCTCTTTTAACGCCTGAACAAAAAGATCAATACATTCTTGATATTGAAAAAGATTACGCGCGCGCGCGCGAACAACATGCTAATAAAAAAGGTGTGAAATTATTATCGCTTGAAGAAGCAAGACTTAATAAATCAAAACTTCAATTTGATAAAACATATACACCTAAAGTACCAAAATTTATTGGTAAACGTGCATTTAAAAATATTGATCTCAATTTAATTGCACCTTATATCGATTGGAGCCCATTCTTTCAGACTTGGGATTTGGTTGGCTTTTATCCAGCGATATTAAATGACCCTGTTGTGGGAAAAAGTGCGACACAAGTTTTTAATGAAGCACAAGCTATGCTCACAAAACTTATCAACAACCGTGCACTAGTTGCCAATGGCGTAGTGGCTTTTTATCCAGCGAATAGTATCGATGATGATATAGAAATCTATGAAGATGAGTCACGAACTAAAACTTTATTTACATATTATGGCTTAAGGCAACAATCTGAAAAACCAAAAGTGGATAATATACAAAAACCTAATCAATGCTTATCTGATTTTGTTGCACCTAAATCGTCTGGCATTAACGATTTCATCGGTGTCTTTGCTGTGACGAGTGGATTAGGCATGGAAAAATATGAAAAAGAATTTCAAAGTAAAAGTGATGATTACAGTAGCATCATGTTTAAATCTCTAGCTGACCGTTTAGCTGAAGCATTTGCTGAGTATATGCATGAGCGAGTAAGAAAAGATTTGTGGGGTTATGCAGCAGAAGAAAATTTAGATAAAGAAGGCCTTATTAAAGAAGCTTATAAGGGTATTCGTCCTGCACCTGGTTATCCTTCATGTCCGGATCATACGGTTAAAAAAGACATTTTTACGCATCTAAGATTAGATGAAATCGATATGCATCTTACCGATTCATTCGCGATGACACCTGCTGCTTCCGTGTCAGGTTTTTATTTTGCACATCCAGAAGCGCAATATTTTAGCGTTGATAAAATTGGGGATGACCAATTAAAAGATATGGCTAAGCGTCGAGATGTATCGATTGAATATTTAAAAAAATGGTTGGCACCTAATTTATCATAAAAAAAATGCACATTCATATCTTAGGTATTTGCGGAACATTTATGGGTGGCGTGGCATCCTTAGCCAATGCTTCAGGGTATCGAGTGACAGGTTGCGATACGAATGTCTATCCACCTATGAGCACCCAATTACAAAGCATTGGTATTGAACTCATCGAAGGTTTTGATAAAAAACAAACTGAATTAAAGCCAGATCTCTATGTAATTGGTAATGTGGTATCCCGTGGAAATCCTTTGATGGAAGAAATTATGAATCAAGGCTTGCCTTATATATCAGGGCCGCAATGGCTTTATGAAGCGATTCTAAAGGACAAATGGGTACTTGCAGTTGCAGGGACACATGGTAAAACAACCACAACATCCATGCTTGCCTGGATTTTAGAGTTTAATGGTTATGCACCAGGATTTCTTATTGGCGGTGTTCCACTCAATTTTGATGGCTCAGCTCGTTTGCCACAAAAAAATGCGTCGAATGAAACTTCACCCTTTTTTGTGATTGAAGCAGATGAATATGACACAGCTTTTTTTGATAAACGCTCTAAGTTTGTGCATTACCATCCCAAAACTGCGATATTAAATAATCTTGAATATGATCATGCAGATATTTTTCCTGATCTTCATGCGATTGAAACTCAATTTCATCATATGGTGCGTATGGTACCCGGTATCGGACGCGTCATTATTAATGATGAAGAAGACAGTTTAAAAAGAGTGATTGAAAAAGGTTGCTGGTCTGAAAAAGCATATATCGGGAGTAAAAAAGGCTTATCAGTTGGTAAAGTTAATCAAGATCAATCTTTTGAAGTCTTAAATCTTGGTAAATTGATAGGTGCTTTATCTTGGGATCTTTTAGGCCATCATAATCGTATGAATGCATTAGCCGCAATTGCTGCTTCTCACCACGTCGGTGTTTCGTTAGAAGATGCGATAGAAGCGTTACAAACATTTAAAAATGTAAAACGTAGAATGGAATGTATCGGTGAAAAAAATGGTATTACAATTTATGATGATTTTGCTCATCATCCAGCAGCGATATCAACAACGCTTGCAGGATTACGAGCTAAAGTTGGCAAAGCGAGAATTATTGCAGTCTTAGAGCCAAGATCTAATACAATGAAATTAGGTACGATGAAAAGCGCGCTACCCGAAAGTTTAAAAGATGCAGATCAAGTATTTTGTTATGGCGAGAAATTAACTTGGAATGCCGAAGAAGCTTTAGCGCCTATAAAAAATAAATCATTTGTAGGGCGAGACATGAAAATTTTTGTTGAAGCTATTTTAAAAGAGACTAAATCAGGTGACCATATACTTGTGATGAGTAATGGCAGTTTCAACGGTATTCATCAAACCTTACTAAAGGGATTGGCTTAATTTATGCCTATGGATGAAAGTATATACAAGAATAATATTCTTAAGCTTTCAATTCTTTTATCCTTTATGCTCCATTTCCTTGCGATCCAACTCATACATTTTAAGCCTATTAAACCATTTCAAAATAAGCTTTCTCAGATTGATGTCATTTTAATAAACTCTAAAAATAACTATCAAACAGATGCAGATGTTCTAGCGCAAAGTAATTCTGATAAGGGTGGTAACACAGAAAAAGATGTTCATAAAAAATCGCCACTACCAATTCTTACTGAGAATAAAAATACATTTCAATTAAATAATCGTGGCAATCAAGCAGTTGAAGGAAGAGCTTCAAGTTTGTCAAAAGAAAAAATTGTAAAAAAAGACACGCAAGTATTGAATGAGCCTAAAGCAGTTCAGCAGCCTAAAGAGTCAAAAGCTATCAATAAATCTATTAGCAAGGAAGATGTTCTAGCAAGCGCGAGTGAAATTAGCGCATCAGATGCAGCACTTTCAAATCAAATCTCTAATTTTGAAAAACAACCTAGACGAAAATATATTGGCGCTCGGACCAAAGAATATAAATATGCACTTTATGCCGAAGCATGGAGGCAAAAAGTAGAAACTTTAGGTAATATGAATTATCCAGAAGAAGCTCGTGAAAAGAAATTTTCAGGCCAACTAAGGATGACGGTTTCCTTAAAGCCTGATGGAAGAATCGATAGCATTGAAATTAATCAAAGCTCAGGATTTAAAATACTGGATGAAGCGGCTAAAAAAATTGTGGAATTAGGCGCTCCCTATGCTACATTTCCTGAAGATATTAGAAAGGAAGTAGATATTTTGAGCATAACGAGAACATGGACTTTCACGAAAGACGAACATTTGTCATCCCAATAAATGAATTATTACAAACATCATATTTTCTTTTGTTTAAATCAACGTGAGGATGGTGAAGCTTGTTGCTCCGACAAGGGAGCTGAAAGCATGTTCATGTATATGAAAGCAAAAATTAAATCGTTCGATCTAAATGGTGAATCAAAAGTGAGAATTAATCGAGCAGGCTGTTTTGATAGATGTGGTGAAGGACCTTTGCTTGTAATTTACCCTGAAGCTACTTGGTATCGCTTTATAGATGAGGAAGATATCGATGAAATTATCAAAAGCCATATTCAACAAGGGAAAATAGTAACGCGCTTATTGGCCTAAGGATTGGCTTAAAAATTGAATCAAGTCTTTTTTTTCTTTTGTTGATATAGTTTGATGCATGCCTTCTCTTAACTTTTCTCCCCAATGTGAATTTGGAAAGTGCGGGTCCTCTTTAAATCGAGGAATAACATGCCAGTGAATGTGGGGCGTTTTATTGCCTAAGCTTGCTAAGTTAATTTTTTCAGGGTTAAAGATTTTTCTTAAAACCTCTTCCACTTTAAATACGCAGCGCATGACTTTAAATTGAAGCGTTTCATCTAAATCTGTCATTTCTTTTGTATGACTAATCAATTCAACACGACAGTAACCTTTGTAATCTTGATGATCTAAAAGAACAACGCGAAGGATGTTGTCGCTCCAGATGATTTCACCCTCAATAAGATTACAAATCGTGCATGAGGTCATTTATGACACCTGAAGCATACGATCTAGGGTAAGTTTAGCTAACTTCGCCTCATCTTCAGGTACCTTAATAATATTAACCGGCTCATTATTTACAATATTTTCTAAACACCATGCAAGATGTTGAGGGTCAATTCGCGCCATAGTTGAACATTCACAAATGACATGCGACATGAATTGTACAAGTTTATCTTCAGCTTTCATTTGATTTGAAAGGCGATTGACTAAATTAAGTTCAGTGCCCACCAACCATTTAGTCCCCTTAGGAGACTCTGTGACAGTTTTTAAAATATATTCAGTCGATCCCACATAATCCGAATGAGCACAAACTTCAAAGGGGCATTCAGGGTGAGAGATTACTTTGCCATCCGGATGCTCTTGTCTAAAGCGCTCAATATTTTGAAGGCGAAACATTTGATGCACTGCACAATGACCTTTCCATAAAAAGATCTTAGCTTTTTTAATCTCTGCCTCAGTGAGACCTCCAAGTGGGAGATCTGGATCCCATACAGGCATCTCATCTAAGGGAATACCCATTTTGTGACCACTCCAACGACCTAGATTTTGATCTGGAAAAAATAAAACTTTTTCACGTTGTTTAAATGACCATTCAATAATTTTTGTTGCATTCGTTGAAGTGCAAACGATGCCCCCATGTTCACCACAAAAAGCTTTAAGGTCGGCTGCAGAATTAATATAAGTGACAGGAGTGATAACCTCGTCAAATGAAAGTACTTTTGAAAGCTCTCGGTAGCTTCTTTCTACTTTGCTTAAATTGGCCATGTCTGCCATTGAGCAACCTGCAGCTAAGTCTGGAAGAATTGTCAATTGGTCAGGTCTTGATAAAATATTAGCGACTTCTGCCATGAAGTGCACACCTAAAAACACAATATATTTAGCGTCAAGTGTCTCAACAACACGAGAAAGTTTAAGGGAGTCACCCGTATAGCCTGCGTGTCTATAAACAGACTCATGCTGATAGTGGTGGCCTAAGATCACTAAATTTTTACCAAGTTTATTTTTGGCTGCAATAATTCTTTGTTGGCAATCTTCATCGCTGATAGATTCAAACGTATTAAATTTTATTTGAGCAAGTTGCATAGACCACCTATTTTACAGTTTTAGTTGATGCATTTCGGCTAATTTTTTAATGGCCTCAACATTAGTCCAAGAGAAAACTTTATCCATGGCTTCTTTCCAATCTACCCATAGGTATTGAACATGCTCATGCTCTGATAGTTGAATTGGAATGACAGATGGAACTTTAAGACCAAAAATATGTTCCGTGTTGTGCGTGATATTAGGAGCATAACGATATCGCCAATGGGCATAAATTTCATAGACGTGAGATAGGTGCCAATCTTCGAGCAAGTATTGATTTGTATTAATCCCAGTTTCTTCAAATACCTCTCTTGCTGCAGCCTCTATTGGTGTTTCATTTTCTTCCAAACTTCCTGTCACAGATTGCCAGAAGGCTTTCTTGTCAGAGCGCTCCATAAGAAGTACTTTAAAATCCTCTGTATAAATTAGCACAAGAGATGAAATGGGTTTTTTGAAAGACATGTTTAAATCTTAGGCAATTTAAAAATAATGTTTTCTTCAATACCTGAAAGTTCAGTAATGGATGCTTTTGTAAGTGTTTCAATTTTACTTACAATATTTTTAACGCTTTCCTCTGGTGCGGAAGCCCCAGCAGAAATACCAATATTTTTTTTATTGAGAAGCCAAGATGATTGAAGTGAATCTTCATGATCAATCAGATAAGATTCCACCCCTTCTCTTTGAGCCAGCTCTTTAAGGCGGCTTGAATTAGAACTATTATTGGAGCCTACAATAATAATAAGATCGCAAAGGCTACTTATCGTCTTGACTGCATCTTGCCTATTCTGTGTGGCATAACAAATGTCATCACTTTTAGGCCCCTGAATATTTGGGTATTTTATTTTTAATGCGTCGATTATTATTTTTGTATCGTCAATTGAAAGTGTAGTTTGAGTGACATAGGCCAGTTTATCTGGACGATCAACAATCAAACTCGAGACATCTTCAATAGTTTCGATTAAATACATTTTTCGGTTTGCTTGATGTTTTTCGATTTGACCCATCGTACCTTCCACTTCAGGATGGCCATCGTGTCCTACCATAATAATATCCATGCCTTGATTAAGCATTTTGTTTACTTCTACATGGACTTTAGTAACTAATGGGCAGGTCGCATCGATAGGAATAAGTTCACGTAACTTCGCTTCTTCGCGAATGACCTTTGAAATACCATGCGCACTAAAAATCACATGTGCACCCTTCGGTACATCATTGATATCTTCTACAAAAATAGCACCCCTTTTTTTCAAATCATTGATGACATATTGATTATGAACGACCTCGTGCCTCACATAGATGGGCTTTCCATATTGTATAAGCGCTTCTTCTACGATTTGTATGGCACGTTCAACACCCGCACAAAAGCCGCGGGGGTTAGCTAAAAGAATATTAATTTTATCTGTCATAGGTTTATATTTTAGGGGTTTTGATAGTGATGACCCATTATTTTATTCCTGATTGTCCATGTATAATTCGTTTTATTCAAAATAGACACATAATCCTATGAAAAATTCAGCGACCTTATTAATTACTTGCCCAGATGCTAAAGGTATTGTGGCAGCTATCGCAGATTTTTTATATCAACATAATGCAAATATTTTGCATGCTGACCAACATCAAGATGCTGAAAATAGTCTTTTCCTTATGCGTGTTGAATGGGATTTAAAAGACTTTTCTTTAGATGAAGCCTCTTTTGCGCAAGCTTTTGAGGTTATTGCCAAAACTTATAAGATGACATGGGAATTAAAGCTGTCCAAAGACAAACCTCGCATGGCGGTTATGGTGTCACAATACGATCATTGTTTAGCAGACTTACTTCATCGCTATAAAAATAATGAGCTTCAATGTGATATTCCCCTCATTATTAGTAATCATTTAAATGCACAAAAGCTTGCTGAATTTTATGGCATTCCCTTTTTTCATATCCCTCTTGAAAAAGATAAAAAGAAAGAAGCTGAAGCAGAGCAATTTGCATTATTTGATAAATATCACGTCGACTTCATAGTCCTTGCTCGTTATATGCAAATCTTAAGCGAAGATTTTATAAAACGTTACCCACAACGCGTGATTAACATTCACCATTCTTTCTTACCTGCTTTTATTGGCGCCAAACCTTATCATCGAGCTTTTGAGCGAGGTGTTAAATTAATTGGGGCCACGAGTCACTATGTGACCGAGGTCTTAGATGAGGGACCGATCATTGAGCAAGATATCGATCGCATCTCACATCGCGACCAAGTAGAGGATCTCATTCAAAAAGGCAGAGATTTAGAGCGTATCGTTTTATATAAAGCAGTGCGTTGGCATATAGAGAATCGTATTCTTATTTATGGGAATAAAACTGTTATTTTTGATTAAAGCGGTAGCTTCTTTTCGAGTTTAAATAAGTCGCTCGATTTTTCACGTGCTCTAATTTCATAAAGCTTATCTTGATCTACCATTACTTCCGCTGCGCGCCCACGTGAATTGTAATTTGAACTCATGCTCATGCCATAAGCTCCAGCCGACATTATACAAATAAGATCATTTTCTTTTAATTTCAAAGATCGATTTTTTGCAATAAAGTCACCACTTTCACATACTGGACCAACGACATCAAACAATTGAGGTTTCGCGTCATGTTCGCGAACTAACCTAATCTCATGATAAGCATCATATAAAGTAGGCCTCATGAGATCATTCATGGCAGCGTCAATGATGGCAAAGTGTTTGATATCATTTTGTTTTAAATATTCAACTTTAGATAAAAGTACACCTGCATTACCCACAAGCGCTCGACCAGGCTCAAAAATAATTTTGACATTAAGGTCTTTAATCTTACTTAAGATTTCTTTTGTATAAATTTCAAAGTCAGGTGGAGATTCGTCTTGGTAACAAATACCAATTCCGCCGCCGATATCAATATGACTTAAATGAATATTATTTTTTTTAAGTTGATCTACAAGAGAAAGTACGCGATCCAGTGCATCTAAAAAAGGTTTAAGTTCTGTAATTTGTGAGCCAATATGACAATCAATGCCTTTAGTAGTAATATAACTCATACTTTTCGCATCAAGGTAGAGCGAAAGCGCTTGATTAAAATCGACACCAAATTTGTTGTCTTTTAATCCTGTTGAAATGTAAGGGTGAGTTTTGGCATCGACATCAGGATTTACACGGATAGAGATAGATGCTCTGATATTTATTTTCTCTGCAACTTCTTGAATACGAATAAGTTCGCTTTTAGATTCCACATTGAAACATAATATATTCGCTTTTAGGGCGGCTGTAATTTCAGATTCAGTTTTGCCCACACCTGAGAAGACAATTTTTTGTGGGTCACCACCCGCATAAATGACACGCTCAAGTTCGCCGCCTGAGACAATATCAAAGCCAGCTCCTAAGCCTGCAAAAAGATTAAGAATCGCAATATTAGAGTTAGCTTTCACTGCAAAACATATAAGGTGATCCACTTTGAGAAGGCCTTTTTTAAAAGACTCAAAAGTTTTAATCAGCACATTTTTTGAATAAATATAAGTGGGCGTACCAAACTGTTTTGAAATAGCTTCAAGCGAAATCTCTTCGGCATGTAACGCGCCATTTTTTAAACTAATAAATGTCATGTAGGATTTTTTTTATTTTTATTATATTCACCAGGATATTTTACTTCTGGATGATCCGGCATATATAAACCACCTTTAGTTCCACATCCAACTAAGTTAATAAGCAAGAAGAAGCCTACATAAATACATAGATATTTTTTCATGATGTCTATACCTTTTTTGACTTTGTTTATTTTAGCATTTTCTGGAAGTGTTATATGGAATTGTGCTGTTTGAGTAAGCGGTATGCAATCCATCCGTTGATGAATCCAAATAAAAGTGCAGCAGCACTATAAATAGGTATCAAATAATAGATGCTGGCATGAGGGATAAGCCATAAACGAACGAGGATAAGTTGGCCTGCAATGTGGGCAAAAGAAGAGAGAATGGAAAGGCTTAGGGGGCTAAAAATTTTAGATGGTAATTTAATACCAATATATAAAGTCAAAAGACTAAGGATTGATCCGGTAAGGCTCAACATAAAGGTAGGACTTAAAAACTGTCCTAATATGAGACTTGTTGCAAAGACTCTTAAGATACTCACCCACACCGCTGTTTTAAAACTAAAACGATATAAGGCGTAAAGCGTGATGATATTGGCTATGCCTGGTTTTACCCCTGGCATTGGAGATGGCAATACCGATTCAATAAGGCTAAGCCCTATGGCAACCGCGCTTAACTGAGCAATTTGATGATCAAGCAAAGTCGTTTTAATTTTAATAATTGAGCGAGTCATAAGCTTTCGTTTTACCTAAAATTTCAATACTTATTTCATTGGGGATACAAATCAGTATTTGTCCTGTGAAACTAATCCAGCCTTGTTGAACGCAATATTGATTTTTACATGGAGCAGACTTAAAGCGAGCCTGGCCATTTTTAATTTCAATCATGCTTTCACCTTCCTTGCCTATCAGGCTAATTCTTTTGTCTTGAAATAGACTGAAATTTCCATATGTTTTTCCTTGAAAGTTTACTTGCACAACACTGCCTGTTTCAAAATGCCAGAAAGTCTTAAATGCAAAAATAATAAAGACAAGACTTATTAAAATAATAAGACTATCACCAAGAAAAAATTTAGAGCGTAATTTCAATTTGATTATTTTGTTGAGTATTGGGATTTAAGAATTGAATTTTATCTGCCATCGTTTTAGTCATTGATATGTGTTTATCTTCAATAATTAAGTAGTGATAGATTCGAAGTTTTTTCGCTATATCTTTTCTATCTTCTTTTTTACTAATAAATAGTGGTTTAGATAATACATCCGATAAAGTACCAGCATTTTGAGATGGCTCTATAAGGACAGTCGCAGAATAAACACCTTGGACCGGGTACCCTGTAAATGGGTGGATAAGGTGACAATAGCGCTTGCCATCATTAATAAAATACCGTTGATAGTCGCCCGATGTCCCGATAGCCCACCCGTCAAGTAAATCAACTTTTGCAATCGCTTGCGCTCCTCTAGGGTCTTGTATGCCAACACGCCAAGGCTTATTACCATGTTGGCCGATTGCCATAATATTGCCACCAATATTTATAAGCGCATTTTTAATATGATGTGCATGAATGATTTTACTAGCTTGGTCAAGCGCATATCCTTTTGCATATCCACCAAGATCAATTTTTACGTGAGGATTTACGCTCTTAATGGTTGATCCTGAAATCTGAACCTGATCTAGCGAGGGACCTCTTTCAACAAGATTTTTTATTTTCGATTGATTTGGATGCATTGGATTAAATTCATCTTGATGAAATCCCCAATAATCGATGAGTTCGCCTATAGCTGGGTTAAAGAGATGGTTTGAAGCCCTTTCTAGTTCTCTCGCATTTTTAATAATTTCAATAAGTTCTGAAGAGGCATTTCTATAAGGCTTATTTTTTGCAATAGACTCATTGAGATTAGTAAGATCACTTTTTTCCCAAGCATGAAGAGAGTTATGAAGTCTTGTAAATTCTTCAAGAACAGCTTTGGTGACTTTTTCTGCTTTTTTTTCATCTTCACCGTAAATAGAAATGTCTACAATGGTTCCAAATACATAATGTTTAGATTGGTATAAGGATGGATTAGAGCAAGACTGAAGAAAAGAAAAGCCTAAAACTATAAAAAAAAACTTAATGAAGCGCATTAATAATAAGTTCTGCAGGATTTTGTTTTGTCTGTTCAAAAAGTTCCACAATACCGGTAGGGCTTGTTACATTGATTTCTGTTAAAAAATCACCAATAACATCAATCCCCACAAAATGAAGCCCCTCACTTAATAGTTTTTTACCTACAATCATGGCAATCTCTTCATCTCTTTTTGATAGAACTTGTGCGACGCCCTGGCCCCCTGATGCTAAATTACCGCGTGTTTCGCCTTCCATAGGAATTCGAGCCAATGCATAAGGGAAAGGTTTTCCTTCAATAATGACGATACGTTTATCACCTAATTTAATTTCTGGAATATATTGCTGGGCCATGATCATTTGATGGCCATGGTTGGTCATGATTTCTAGAATTACATTAAGATTTTTTTCAAACTCACTGACGCGGAAAATATTTTTGCCACCCATGCCGTCAAGCGGTTTTAAAATGATATCGCCATGATCTTTAAAAAACTGCTTCACAATCTCTGAATTGGCTGTGACTAAAGTTTTAGGTATGAGATCACCAAACTGGAGTATGGATATTTTTTCATTCCAACTTCTAATAGAAGAAGGGTTATTAAATACCTTCACATTTGATTTTTTAGCAATATCTAATAAGAAAGTCGTATGAAGATAAGCCTGGTCAACTGGCGGATCTTTTCTCATAAAGAGCGCATTAAAAAATGAAACAGGATGAGTTTCATAAGTTTTTGCATGATTCGGAAAAATATTTACATCAAAGTGATGTGTTCTACAGAATAATTGGTTGGCATCAATATATAAGTCATGTTGCAAACAAAAATAAACTTCATGATTTTGTTTAACAGCCTCTTTCATTAAGGCAAAGGTTGAATCCTTCTTTAAATGAAGTGACTGTGGTGGGTCGATGATAAAGAGAATAGGCAACATTACTGATTTATTGGATCATGAGTTTCGAGTTCAATGGACGCTGCAAGAAGCGCTAATCTAGCGATCACACCATAAGCATAAAATCGATTGGGCGTTGAAAGGGGCGACTCATCTATCTCAGGCGTCGAGCACGAAGTTTCAAAGGCTAAAGGGACGAAATGCATACCAGGCGCATTAAGATTTTCATCTTTGCCTCGTGTGGTATGCACACGATAAAAACCACCAATAACAAAATGGTCTATCATATAGACGACAGGCTCTGCGACCGCTTCATTAATACATTCTTCAGAATAGACGCCTTCTTGAATAATCACTTCTGAAACTTCCAAGCCCTCTTTCACAACAGACATTTTATTACGGGATTTTCGATTTAAATTTCTTAATTCGTCTCCATGTTTCACTGTCATGATGCCCATGCCATAAGTGCCAGCATCCGCCTTAACAATCACAAATGGCTCATGCTCAATTTTATATTCTTTATATTTTGATTGTATTTTATTTAAAATTTGCTCTACTTTTATCGCAAGCTCATCTTCGCCTTGTCTTGCATGAAAATCAATGCCACTTGCGTGATCAAAATAAGGGTTTATGAGCCAGGGATCTACCTTAATAAATTCAGCAAATGATTTCACGACCTCGTCATAAGCTTTAAAGTGTTGAGATTTTCTGCGTGATGACCATCCTGCATGAAGAGGGGGTATTAAATTTTGTTCAATATTTTTTAATACATCAGGAATACCGGCAGACAAATCATTATTTAATAATATGGCACATGCATCGAAATTACCGAGCGCCTTATTTTCAAGTACTAGCCTATTTTTGATGCGTTTTAAAGGCTCAATAAGTAAAGACTTATTATTTTCAACTGCAATTGTTATCGGTTCAGAAATCGTTATATCTAAACTACCTATGCGTACGTCAAGACCTGATTTTCTTAATATATTTTGTAATTCAAATAAATTTTTTAAATAATAAATATTGCGTGTGTGATTTTCAGGAATAATTAAAAGGCGATGAGCTTCAGGGCATACTTTTTCAATTGCCACCATCGCTGCTTGAACAGAAAGTGATAAAAAATCTGGATTTAAATTATTAAAACCCCCTGGGAAAAGATTAGTGTCCACAGGCGCTAATTTAAATCCTGCATTTCTTAAGTCAACAGATGCATAAAAGGGAGCTGCGTGCTCTAACCATTGAATGCGAAACCAATGTTCAATGTTTGCCATTTCATGAATGAGATGTTTTTCTAATGAAAGAAGAGGTCCTGTGAGTGCGGTTTTTAAATGAGGAACCATTTAGTTGTGGGCCTCATGCGCTTGCACATCTGCGTGATAGCTGCTTCTCACCATAGGGGCACTTGCTACCGATAAAAATACCATGCGTTCCGCTTCTTCTTTTAAAGCATCAAATTCTTTTGGATCGACGTAACGATCAACAGGCAGATGATGAACGCTTGGTTGTAAATATTGCCCAAGGGTCAGCATTTCAACTTTGTGAGCTCGCAAATCTTTCATCACTTCAATGATTTCAGTATTTGTTTCACCCAGCCCTAGCATAAGACCTGACTTCGTTGGTATGTCAGGAAACTTTATTTTAAAATTTAATAGCAAATTAAGTGAGTGCTGATAATCTGAGCCTGGGCGTGCTTTTTTATACAGCCGTGGAATGGTCTCAAGGTTGTGATTAAACACATCAGGTGGCATCAAGCTTAAAATATCAAGCGCTTTATCAAGGCGGCCTCGAAAGTCAGGTACTAAAATTTCTATTTTAGTGTTGGGTGAAATGCTACGAATCTCTTTAATGCAATCGACAAAATGTTGTGCTCCGCCATCTCGTAAATCATCACGATCCACACTGGTAATCACTACGTATTTCAGATTGAGCTCTTGAATGGTTTGGGCTAATTTTTTGGGCTCATCCGGATCAGGTGGCAATGGTCTTCCATGGCCGACATCACAAAATGGGCAGCGTCTTGTGCAAAGATCACCGAGAATCATAAATGTAGCAGTACCTTGACTAAAGCATTCGCCGATATTGGGGCAACTGGCTTCTTCACATACGCTATGAAGATTATTTTTTCTTAAAATTGATTTAATTTCATTAAATCGCTGACTTTGAGGCAGCTGCATTTTGATCCAATGCGGTTTGGCTTTGAGAGGAGCTTCAATAATTTTGATAGGGTTTTTAGAAGTTTTCTCAAAATTAATTTCTTTGACACCTATAGGTTTTGAAGTATGAGGTTTTATCATTTTAAATTGAGTAGCTGATGTTTAATATCGTTCGCAATTTCGAAACCTATCGCTTCAACCGATACATCATTTGTAAATGTTTTTAATTGTGTCATTTGTAAGTTTTTAAAACCACAAGGATCAATCGCTTCAAAAGGCGACAAATCCATATCAATATTCATGCTTAAACCATGATATGAAGCATGATTTTTGATACGCAATCCCAATGAAGCAATTTTTTTATTTTCAATATAGACTCCAGGAGCTTCTATTCTAGCACTGGCTTTGATATCGCGACGGGATAAAAAACTCACAATACTTTTTTCGATTAAAGTCACAAAAGATCTAATGGTGAGTTGATAGCGTTCAAGATCGATAAGGGGGTAGATGATGAGCTGACCTCGGCCGTGATAAGTAATTTTTCCGCCTCGATCAACAGGGAGAACTGCAATATCAGTTCTTAAGGGTTTGTTAAAATCTTTTCGATTTAAACCTACTGTATAAATAGCCTCATGTTCTGTAATCCATATTTCATCTTGCGTAGAGGCAGCTCTATTGGAAGTAAAAACTTTCATTTTATTCCATGTAGATTCGTAAGGGGTGATGCCGAGATATTTCACATCGATTGACATAAATTTATAGAACGACTTTAATCATCGGGTGCGTTGAAAGGGATCGGTAGATATCATCTAATTCTGGCTTACTTGTGACATAAACAAAGCATGTAAGACTGATATAACGACCCTCACGACTTCCTTTCATCTCGATTGTACTCGGATCAAAACTATCGTTTTTATGTTTAATGATTTCAATAACGGTAGATGTAAATTCATCATGGACTTCGCCCATCACTTTAATCGGAAAATGACATGGAAACTCAATCAGGGTTTCTGGAGGCGTATTATGATCGGGCATTTAATTTTTTTCTTTAGTGACTACAAAAATACTAATTTTTATTTTTGATTTAATAAGATTTGCGATGTTATTTGCTTCATCTTTCGAATTAAAAGGGCCAATCACCACATGGAATAAATCTTCTGAAAATTGTTTTTTAAATGGCGGCGAATTTTCTAGCCCCATGTCTGACAGTTGTTTTAATAAAAGGTCTGCATTCTTTTCATTTTTAAAAGCCCCTGCTTGAATATAAAGAGGCTCGTTTGATATTACGACTTCAGCTAGCTTCGCTTGAGTTGGTAACTCATCTTTTTCTTTTATTTTTTCACTAATGACATCAGCTGTTTTTTTAAGCGCACTAAATTGTCTTGGGTCAATAAGCTCCACTTCTACTGGACCACTTCCCTTATCAGATAATCTTAATTTGTAAGCTGCAGCATATGATAAATCGATGATACGGTTTTTTTTAAATGGACCGCGATCATTAATTCTGACAATAACACTTTTATTATTTTCAGTGTTTGTCACTCGTACATAACAGGGAATAGGAAGTGTAGTGTGAGCGCCCGTCATGCTATACATGTCATAGACTTCACCGATCGATGTTTTTTTTCCGTGATAGCGCTTGCCATACCACGAAGCGACACCTTGCTCTTTATAAGGATAAAAAGAAGTCATCGGGACATACTTGGTATCGAGTGCAATATAAGACTGATTCGCGCGTGAATGAAAGGGCTCTACTTTAGGTATTGCATCGGGAATTGCATCCATATCTCCAGGAGGATGATCGCCTGGACCGTCATCGAGGTAATAGCCCCCACCTTTTTTTGCAGTCGAAGATACACTATCATTTTTGAAAGAAGGGCCGCTTGCACAACCTGTTAAGACAGAAAGGAGCAGAAAACCAAGAAAACTGACTCTAAACATTAAGATGACCCTACAAGTTCTTTATGTGTATGTACACTCATTAATATACCAAAGCTAATTAAAATAATCGTCATCGATGTGCCACCAAAACTAATGAGAGGTAAAGGCACGCCAACTACAGGCATGATGCCACTTACCATCGCAATATTAATAAAGATATAGGTAAAGAATGTAAGCCCAATATTAGCGGCTAGAAGGCGTGTAAATGTATTTTTGGCTTGTGAAGCAATCATAAGGCTTCGAGCAATAATGAGCGCAAAAAGTCCTAACAGTAATAAATTGCCTAAAAGACCAAACTCCTCACTAAAGACTGCAAAAATAAAATCAGTGGTTCGTTCAGGTAAGAAATCAAGCTGGCCTTGTGAGCCATTAAGCCAGCCTTTACCAATAAGCCCGCCTGATCCCATTGCAATAGAAGATTGAATCGTGTGATAGCCTGAGCCTAATGGGTCTTGGCTTGGATCTAATAAAATGAGCACTCGATTTTTTTGGTAATCATGTAAATGCGACCAAATGATGGGCGCTAAGGAAAAAAGACCGATGCTACCCCCTACAATAAATTTCCAATTTAAGCCTGCTAAAAAAAGAATATAAAAACCTGATGCGGCAATTAAGAGTCCCGTTCCTAAATCAGGCTGATTGATAATCAGGATGACGGGCAAAATAAAAAAGAGGGAGGCGACAACATAATCGATCGCGTGACGGTTACTTTCTCGTTTAGAAAGATACCAAGCCATAGCAATAGGCACAGCAATACGCATAATTTCAGAAGGCTGCATTTTAAATAAACCTAGATTTAACCAGCGTTTAGCCCCATGACTCGATTGCCCAAAAAACATGACGCCAAGAAGAAGCAACAAACCTAGGATATAAATAGGCAGCGCTAATTTCTCATAATATTTAGGATGAATTTTCGCTGTGATCCAAAGCAAAATAAAACCCAGCCCAATATAAAAAAGCTGATTAAGCACCAAAATAATATTTCGCCCCGAAGCGCTATAAAGAGTAAAAAGACCAACCACTAATGCCGAGCTAATAAAGACCATTAAAGTAGAATCAATATTTTTTTGTAGGCGAAGAAATAAACGTTCTAACATAATGATTGTATTTTAATCACGATATTCAGATTCAAGAGAGCCTCCCTTATTATTTTCTTTGCTTAAGGTTATTTTTTTAAGCAAATGATAATCCATCAATTTTCTTGCAATGGGCCCCGCCGTCGATCCACCATGGCCACCATTTTCAACAATGATTGCAATAGCAATAGTAGGGTCTTCTGCAGGCGCATATGCGATGAAAAGTGCATGGTCCCGATGTCTTTCATTCATTCGATTAGGGTCATATTTTTGATTTCGCTTCATCTCAACAACCTGGGCAGTACCTGTTTTAGCAGCAATTTTATATGGGGCCCCAGCGCCCACGCTTGCTGCAGTTCCGCCAGGTTGCGTGACATTCATCATGCCTTCTTTGACGAGTGCTAGATTTTCAGATTTGAAATGTAGCTCTCGAACAGGCTTACTTTTAAATGTTTCTACTTTACCAGTCTGATTATTTTTAATCGATTGGATAAGTCTAGGCTGGATCGTTAATCCTCCGTTAGCGATTGTTGCCACTGCTTGGGCAAGCTGAATTGGCGTGACGAGCATATAGCCTTGACCAATACTTGTAATAACAGTTTCTCCTAAATACCAAGGCTGTTTAAATCTTTTTTGTTTCCATTCAGGCGAAGGCAATAAGCCTGGGGTTTCACCAAACATATCAATATGGGTAGCTTCACCAAAACCAAACTGGGATAAAAATTCAGATAACTTCTTAATACCTAATTCGACACCGAGCCCATAAAAAAATGTATCGCATGAAATAGTAATCGCCATCACCATATCTACAACACCATGCCCATAGGGTTTCCAGTCTTTATAAGTGTGGCCAGAGTTGGGTAGCGTAAAAAAACCAGGGTCTTTAATATTAAAAGGCGGTTTTCGAATATCGTTTTCAAGTGCAGCTAATGCCACAAAAGGTTTGATGGTAGAACCCGGAGGATATAAGCCATTTATGGCACGATTAAGCATAGGCTTATCCAGTGACTCATTCAGCACTTTCCATTCATCTACATCAATGCCACCAATAAATTGATTGGGATCAAAATTAGGCCGACTTACAAAAGCAAGCACTTCTCCATTTTTTGGATTTAAAGCGACGAGCGCACCTCGATATTTGTTGAAAGCATTTTCAGCAATTTCCTGCAGGTTTGAATCGATAGATAATGAAATGGCATCACCTTCAATAGAAGGGGTGCTATTTAAAATACGAACTGAATTACCATTAGCATCAATCTCTACTTCTTGAAATCCAGTGGTACCATGAAGCTTAGCCTCATAGTATTTTTCAATACCTAGCTTACCTATAGAGTCAGTGCCTTTATAGTTTTGTTGCCAGCCTAATTTTTTAATGGCCTCTTTATCCTCTTCATTAATACGATTAATATGGCCTATAAGATGCGAAGCAAACGCACCTTTAGGATAGCGCCTAAGTAATCTGGATTTAATTTCTACCCCGTCAAATCGTAATTTATTTGCTGCAAATCTCGCCGCTTCAATTTCTGACAAATTTGTTTTGATAGGAATGCTATCCAGGGAAGAGCTTTCATTTAAAATTTTTCTAAATTGCTTTAAATCGCCAGGACTAAATTCGACAATAGGTTTTAAGTCGTCAATAGTTTTGTTGAGATTAGCGACTTTTGAAGGCGTAATTTCTAAACTATAAACAAAATAGTTATCTGCCATGATGATGCCATTGCGATCCAAAATGTGCCCTCGATTTGGGACGTTTGGAATCACAGCGATACGATTATTTTCGGATAAGCCTTTATAAAAATCGTATTTAAAAATTTGAAGGTAAAAAAAACGTCCAATGATGACTAAAAAAGCAATGGATATTAAGGCAGTAAGGAGCGCTAATCTTTGCTTAAAGAAAAAGCGCGACTTATAAATATTTTGATTATTTTTAGTATAAGACATCTTAAGATGGCCTAAAGTCTTTAGCGATCTAATTTAAAAAATTTAAATTTAGAAAATGCATGCCAGATAAAAACGGCTGTAATACTTTGAAGAAAATAGCCAAGACCTGGATAGTGAAGATCGTGTGTCAAATTAATAATTAATATAATCATTTGAGCACTTAAAAATATTAAAAATATATAAAGTAATTTCTGATGTTTATTGTTAAGCATGATTTTACTTATAAAATATTGAGCAATAAAATAACAGGAAGCATAAGTGAGGGCATGTTGTCCTAGAAGATCACCTATAAAGATATCAGTGATGAGGCCTACAAGCCAAAATGTTGAGATAGATACTGCATTTGGACTTTTAAAGAACCAAAATATGAGTGTGAGCAAAATAAAATCAGGCATTATGTCAGTATTAAAAATATTAATGTGAATCAGATTAATCATTGCAGCAATGATTAAAGAAATAATAAATAATTTATTTTTTTTGATCATTTTTTATAGGTGCTACATTATTTGCAATTTTGTTAATGGGCGTCACCACAAGGACATGAGTGTGATTACGAATCGCCGAGGTAGGTTTACAAATAATTTTTGCAAAAGGCAGATTAGGATTATTGTTAATCTCTAATACTTCAGCAACAGCAATGCCCTCTGGGTAGATCGTATCAATACCTGATGTTTTTAAAACATCTCCAATGATTACATCGATACTATTGGGTAAGTGAGAGAGCGAAATCGTTTCGTTTTGGCCATTACCATTTGTAATTGCTCTTAAACCGTTTCTTTGTATTTGAATAGGCACAGACATTTTTTTATCAACAATAAGTGTCACCTCACTTGTCTCTGGAAAAACACTGCTGATTTGTCCTACAAGACCTAGTGCGTTAATGACAGGCTGTCCTGCTTGAAAGTCTTTATTTTGACCGCCATCAATAATAATTTTTTGATTAAAAGGATCAAAGCGCGAATAAATAATACTGACAGCCTCAGTTTTGAATTTATACGCATTTTTTACTTCGAGTAAATTTTTTAATTGATTATTTTCCTGGTCTATAAAATCTAAGCGTTGAAGATCAGCATGAAGCCTATCTATATTGAGTTTTAATGCTTCATTTTCATCAATCAAACGAGATTGATTAGAAAAGTATTCTGTTGTGAAGTTGTATATATCACTTGGCAAGTTCAGTAATGTATGAAAAGGCTTGGTGAATATATTCGTAACCTGCCTAATATTTTTTAAATAATGAAAACGATAATCCGCACCCATTAATACAATCGATATGAATATGAGCAATAATAATTTGGATAAAAGTGAGGGGCCTTTATTAAAAAGCTTAGATGAACGTTGATAAGATTTAATCATTAAGCTTTAACTATTAATGAAGTAGCAAAAAAAGAATTTATTCGTGAGCAAATACGGTCGAGAATTGATCGAGAGATTCAAGTGCCTTACCGCAGCCTCGCGCAACACAAGTAAGGGGGTCATCTGCAGTCACAACAGGAATGCCGGTTTCCTCCATAAGTAAGCGATCGAGATTTCTTAGTAGGGCACCACCACCGGTCAATACCATACCATTATCGGCAATATCAGCACCCAATTCAGGCGGCGTTTGTTCGAGTGCAGATTTCACAGCACTAACAATTTGATTTAAAGGCTCTTGCAGAGCTTCTAGAATTTCATTGCTATTAATTTTAAGTCGACGAGGGAGTCCTTCAGCAAGATTTCGGCCCGTCACTTCGAGTTCTAAAATTTCAGACATTGGGAATGCAGTACCAATTTTTTTCTTAATCATTTCAGCCGTAGGATCAGAAATCAATGTGCCATAGTTTCGTCTTAAGTAATCAATAATGGCCTGATCAATTTTGTCGCCACCCACACGTTCAGATTTGGCATATACAATACCGCCTAAAGAAATAATACCGACTTCAGTCGTGCCACCACCTACGTCAATCACCATGGATCCTGTAGCTTCGCTGATTGGAAGTCCTGCACCAATCGCAGCTGCCATAGGCTCTTCAATTAAAAATACTTGCTTAGCACCAGCTCTTTCAGCGGACTCTCTAATAGCTCTTCGCTCCACTTGAGTGGCGCCGTAAGGGACGCAAATAATAATACGTGGGCTTGGCACAAACCATCTGGTGTCATGCACTTTTGCAATAAAAAACTTAATCATGTCTTCAGTGATATTGAAGTCAGCAATCACGCCGTCTTTCATTGGACGAATCGCTTGAATATTTTGAGGTGATCGACCTAGCATCGTTTTAGCTTCGATGCCGACCGCCAATAAAGATTTTTTGCTATAGGGACCATTAGGACCATCTTCATGACGAATTGCTACAACAGAAGGCTCGTCTAAGACAATACCTTTACCTCGAATATAGATGAGTGTATTTGCAGTGCCCAAATCGATGGCAATATCGTTAGCCATAAATTGATCAAAACTAAATAATTTTTTAAGCATGTTAATCGTTAGGATTTCTTTAAAAAAGTGGCGCTTCAAACCCAAGAAAGGTCAATAGAATCAGGGTATAATACATGATATTGATCAATAAATTAACAGCTTTTCTCTAGAAAAACAGGAATTCTATTTGTATGTCGATTACACATGACGAAATCAAAAAAATTGCCCATTTAGCTCGGATCAAAATTACGGAAGAAGAAGCGGATGCGACGATTAAAAAATTATCGGGCATATTAAATCTTATTGAGGATATGAAAAAGGTAGATACCACCAATATTTCTCCTATGTCCCATGGCCAATCGGTCACACAAAGACTCCGTGAAGATATTGTCACAGAAGCAAATCAAAGAGAAAAATTACAAAAAATAGCACCAGAAGTAAGTGGTGGCTTATATATCGTGCCTCAGGTGATTGAATAATCATGCAAGACTGGAGCATTAAAGAACTCTCAAGTCTTTTGAGAGAAAAGAAAATATCAAGTGTCGAAATCACGACAGATTATCTTGCCAGCATCAAAAAAAAGAACCCCGAGATTAATGCGTTTATTACAGTTGATGAAGATCGCTCAATAGCCCAGGCTCAGCTTGCAGATCAAAGAATTCAAAAAGGCGAAGGTGATGTCCTCACAGGTGTCCCTATAGCGCAAAAAGATATTTTTTGTGCTGAAGATTGGCTCACCACTTGCGGCTCCAAGATGCTTCATAATTTTGTGGCGCCTTACGATGCGACGGTTGTTAAGAAATTTAACGAAGTGGGCGCTGTCAATTTAGGCAAAACGAATATGGATGAATTCGCTATGGGTTCATCGAATGAAACATCTTATTTTGGCGCTGTTAAAAACCCTTGGGATCTTACATGCGTGCCTGGAGGAAGTTCGGGCGGCAGTGCAGCAGCAATTGCGGCTCGCATGTGTCCTGGCGCTACGGCGACAGATACAGGAGGTTCTATTAGGCAGCCAGCTTCCTTATGTGGACTCACAGGCTTAAAACCAACTTATGGATTAGTCTCTCGCTACGGCATGATTGCTTTTGCGTCAAGCCTAGATCAAGCAGGACCCATGGCAAAATCATCCGAAGACTGTGCCATGATGATGAATGTGATGGCAGGCTTTGATCCCAAAGACTCTACATCGATTGATCATCAAAAAGAAGATTACACAAAAAATATTGATCGACCGATTGAAGGCTTAAAAATTGGATTGCCTAAAGAATATTTTGCAGAAGGTTTAGACGGCGACGTTGCAAAATTGATTGATGCCGCGATTAATCAATACAAAAAATTAGGTGCCACGATTGTCGATGTGAGTTTACCTAATACCAATCTATCAATTCCTGTTTATTATGTTTTAGCACCCGCTGAAGCCTCAAGCAATTTATCCCGATACGATGGTGTGCGATATGGCCATCGAACAAGTCAATATGATGATCTTATGGATATGTACTCTAAAACTCGCCAAGAAGGATTTGGGGAAGAAGTGAAACGTCGTATCTTAATTGGCACTTATGTCTTAAGTGCTGGTTATTACGATGCTTATTATTTAAAGGCACAACAAATACGCCATCTCATTTCAGAAGACTTTAAAAAAGCCTTTCAATTATGCGATGTGATCATGGGACCTACTGCACCATCCACTGCTTTTAAAGCAAATGAAAAAATTGATGATCCAGTGACAATGTATCTGCAAGATATTTATACCATTGCGACTAATCTTGCAGGACTACCAGGCATGAGCATTCCTGCAGGGTTCGTTAATAAACTCCCAGTAGGTTTGCAAATTATTGGTAATTATTTTGATGAAGCGCGTATGTTTAATGTGGCGCATCAATTTCAAAAAACGACTGATTGGCATAAAGCTATGCCCGAAGGAGCGCTTTCATGAGCTGGGATGTCGTGATTGGTATTGAAACGCATGTGCAACTTCAAACCAAAACTAAAATTTTTTCAGGTGCATCGACTGCATTTGGAGCAGAACCTAATACACAAGCGTGCGTATTATCTATTGCACTTCCAGGCACACTCCCCGTCTTAAATTATGAGGCAGTTCAATGTGCTATTAAATTTGGATTGGCAACTAATGCTGACATAGCGTCGAGATCTATTTTTGCGCGTAAAAATTATTTTTACCCAGATTTGCCTAAGGGTTATCAAATTAGCCAATATGAATTACCTGTGGTGGGCAAAGGGTCGCTTGAAATTGAAGTAGGTGAGATTAAAAAAACAGTGCGCATTACACGTGCGCATCTAGAGGAAGACGCAGGCAAATCATCTCATGGCGCTGTTGAAAATGGCACAGGCATCGATTTAAACCGTGCAGGAACACCACTTTTAGAAATTGTGTCTGAGCCTGATATGTCTTCAGCATTAGAGGCTGTGGCGTATGCAAAAAAATTACATGAGCTCGTCCAATGGATAGGTATTTGTGATGGCAATATGCAGGAGGGAAGTTTCCGATGCGACATTAATGTTTCCGTAAAGCGAAAGGGCACAGATAAATTAGGCACACGTCGCGAAATTAAAAATTTGAATTCATTTAAATTTATTGAGCAAGCCATTCATTATGAAATGCAATGGCAAATTGAAATGTTAGAAGAAGGTAAAGCGATTCAACAAGCCACCGTGCTTTTTAATCCTGAAACAGGAGAAACAAAAGCGATGCGCTCTAAAGAAGAAGCGAATGATTATCGCTATTTTCCAGATCCTGATCTTTTACCATTAGAAATTTCCGATGAGAAAATTAGTCAAATTAGAGCAGGTATGACTGAGCTCCCTCATCTCATGAAAGCCAGATTAGAACAAGATTATCAGTTGTCATCCTATGATGCTGCTGCCATTACAAGCGCTAAGTATGTCGCAGATTATTTCTTTGCGACCTTAAAAAAAGGGGCTGAGCCCAAACAAATTGCTAATTGGATCTTAGGGCAATTATTTTCCAAATTAAATGAATATAATTTATCGATTGAACATTCACCGATTAAGCCTGAAGTATTGAGTTTACTTTTGAAACGTATTCAAGATGGTACGATTTCGAATAACGGCGCTAAACAACTTTTTGAAAAGTTATGGGTGAGCCCTGATCTTCAAATTGATGCATTAATTGAGTCAGAAGGATTAAAACAAGTTTCAGATAGCGGCCTTATTGAAACGATGATCAATGAAGTTTTAAAAAATAATCAAGCGATGGTGGATGAATATCGATCAGGCAAAGAAAAAGCCTTTAACGCGCTTGTGGGGCAAATTATGAAAGTATCTAAAGGTAAGGCAAACCCAGGTCAGGTGAATGACTTGCTTAAGAAAAAATTAAGCTAAGCTTTAATACCATATACTTTTTGATAATCGCGCATGGCGCCCATATGAGATGCGTAAGTTTCGTGATGCTCGATATAACGCATAATTTCTTGTAAAGAAGTGAGATGGCAGATTGGTAAATGATGTGTCTCTTTTATTTCTTCGACCGCTGATAATAATCCTGTACCTTTTTCTTCTCGATCAATCGAAATCGCAACGCCCGAAGATTTAGCGCCCTCTTCTAGAATAATATTTACAGACTCATTTACAGAAGTGCCTGCAGAGATTACATCATCGACAATCAGAACACGCCCTTTTAAAGGAGTGCCAATAATAACGCCCCCTTCACCATGATCTTTTTTTTCTTTACGGTTGAATGCAAAAGGCACGTTGCGGCCAAGGCTGGCAAATGCAATGACAATGGACGTAACTAACGGAATACCTTTATAAGCTGGACCATAAAGCATATCAAACGGAATTTTTGAGGCCTCAATAGATTTAGCATAAAACATACCGAGCTTCATTAAGCTTTCACCATCATTAAAGAGACCTGTATTAAAAAAATAAGGGCTTAGACGACCGGCCTTAGTTTTAAACTGACCAAACTGTAAAACCTGTTTTTTTAGGGCAAATTCGATAAACTCTTGACTTGAATGATCCATAGATAAATCGGTAGAGATGAATTATGAGAATTATAACGCTAAACATGAATGGAATTCGATCCGCCTCAAATAAAGGTGCTTTCGCCTGGCTTGATTCTCAAGGAGCAGATTTCATTTGCGTGCAAGAAGTGAAAGCGCATGAGAGTGATTTAAGTCATGACATGAAAAACTATCGTGATTATATGAGCTATTTTAGTTTTGCAGAGAAAAAAGGCTATAGCGGGGTAGGTATTTATGCCAAAAGAAAACCTAATAAAATTATTCGCGAGATAGGGCTCCCGCTTTTTGATAGCGAGGGTCGTTATCTCGAACTTATGTATGATAATTTAAGCGTCATTTCAATCTACTTACCCTCAGGTTCAAGCGGTGAAGAACGACAAACATTTAAATTTGAAGTGTTAGATTATTTACTCCCTTATTTAAAAAAACGTATGGAAGAAAATTTGCCGATGATTCTTTGTGGAGATATCAATATTGCACATAAAGAAATTGATTTAAAAAATTACAAAGGCAATAAAAAAAATTCAGGTTTTTTACCTGAAGAGCGTCAATGGATGACTGATTTATTTGAAGGTGCCGGTTGGATAGATACTTATCGCAAAATTTACCCTGATGCGACTGACGCTTCTTATACTTGGTGGAGCAATCGAGGGGAAGCGTATGCTAAAAATGTGGGATGGCGTCTTGATTATCAAATTGCTCATCCTTCTATAAAAGATAAGATTGCTAAAGCTTCCATTTATAAGTCAGAAAAATTTAGCGATCACGCGCCATTGATCATTGACTATACGATTTAATTTTTAATCGGTGCGATTTTATAAAGCAATGCCATGCCAGGAATAGCCAGAAGAAAACAAAGAATAAAGAAATTCTCCCAGCCAAAAAGACTTTGAAGGTAGCCGGTAGAAGCATTTACAAGTGTTCGAGGCACGGCTGCTAAGCTTGTGAAAAGGGCGAATTGTGTGGCGGTATAAAGTGGATGAGTCGTTTTTGCAATAAAAGCCACAAAAGCTGTGGTACCTAAACCTACCCCGAAAGCCTCAAATCCTACGACAATGGCTAGCCATTCGGGGCTATAGCCGATATGAGCTAACCAAGCGAAACCTAAAATACTGATCATCTGCAGAAAACCAAAGATCCATAAGGCGCGGTTGATACCTAATTTCATCATCCAAACACCCCCCACGAGTCCACCTATGACACTTGGCCAAAGGCCAGCATTTTTTGCAATTAAACCAATTTCAGTTTTACTAAATCCCAGATCCAAATAAAAAGGCGTAGCTAATGCAGTCGCCATGCTGTCACCTAGTTTGTAAAAAAAGATAAAAAGAAGAATGGTTAAAGCACTTTTTAAACCATGTCGATGCATGAATTCTTGGAAAGGAAGCAGCATTGATGATGCTAAATCACGCTTTTTCATTTGCGGCACTTTAGGCTCTTTTATTACAAAAGTTAAAACAAGACCCGGCAGCATAAAAAGGCTTGTGACTATAAATACAGTTTGCCAATCAAAATGGTCGGCTAAGATGAGGGATAAAGAGCCAGGAATAAGACTCGCAATCTTATAAGCATTTACATGAACTGCATTACCTAAACCCAATTCTTTATCTAATAACAATTCTCGACGATAAGCATCAATGACAATATCCTGACTTGCGCTTAAAAATGCAATGAGCGTGGCAATCACTACAATCATCGTGAGATCAGTCTGAGGGTTATAAAAACCTAACAGTGGAATACTGATTAAAAGAAGCGCTTGAAAAAATAATAACCAGCCACGACGGCGACCCATTGGCCAACTAAAGCGATCAAAGAAAGGCGCCCATAAAAATTTCCATGTATAGGGCAGTTGGATTAATGCAAAAAGACCAATCGCTTTGAGATCTAATTGATTAGATCTCAACCATGCAGGCAATAAGCTGATCAGAATAAAAAGAGGGAGCCCTGAAGTAAAGCCAGTAAAAATACATACCAACATTTTTTTGGAAAGGATGTCTTGCCAGAATCGATTCCTAAGTTGCATCAGCAATTATTTTGAAACGAGACGATACATCGCTAACTCACCCATGAGATTGGGCATGAAATGAACCGGTTTGCCATGAGTCAGAACGAGGCGCTCTTTAATACCAACTTTATTTTTAATACAAAACTCATCAAAATCTTTGATCGTGCATAAGTGGATATTGGGCGTGTTGTACCATTCATAAGGCAAGGCTTTAGAGACAGGCATTTGACCTTGAATGAGTTGTATACGATGTCGCCAATAACCAAAATTAGGAAACGTCACGATCACTTCTTTTCCAACACGTAGCATTTCATATACAATTTTTTCGATGTTATGGATGGCTTGTAACGTTTGAGATAAAACAACGACATCAAATGATTGAGATTCAAAACCTGATAAGCCTGATTCCAGATCCATTTGAATGACATTGAGACCGTATTTTAAAGTGTTAAGCCAATGTGCATCATCTTTTTCAATACCATATCCTTTTACTTCTAAAGAGCCTTCTAAAAACTTTAAAAGGGACCCATCTGCACAGCCTAAGTCGAGGACTTTGGCACCGAAGGGAATCCAATTGGCAATGACGGCAAAATCTTGTCTAAATTGTGCGCTCATAATTGATCTGCGATCTTTTTAAAATAAGTCGTGAGTATGCCGTGATAATGGGGGTCAGACATCAGAAAAGCATCATGTCCATGCTGTGCTGTAACTTCAGCATAGCTCACAGTCAATTCATTATCTAAAAGCGCTTTGACAATTTCTTTTGAGCGCTGAGGAGAAAATCGCCAATCGCTCGTAAATGAAACCACTAAAAAGTCAGCCTCCACTTTTTTGAAAGCTTTAGATAAATTACCTTGATACTCTATTGCAGGATCAAAGTAATCTAATGCACGCGTCATTCTCAAATAAGTATTTGCATCAAATTCTTCAGCAAATTTATCACCTTGATGATGTAAATAAGATTCCATTTCAAAATTGACATCAAAAGAGTATTCAATATTTTTATTTTTAAGTTTACGACCAAATTTCAAATCCATGGCGTCATCTGATAGATAAGTAATATGACCTAACATTCTTGCAACACGGAGTCCACGTTTAGGTTTCTTTTTAAAACGATAATAATCTCCATCATAAAAATCAGGGTCAGTGATAATCGCTTGTCTCGCGACTTCATTAAAAGCGACATTTTGTGCCGTGAGATTTGGAGCTGCGGCAATCACAATGGCGTGACGAACACGCTTAGGGTACGAAAGTGCCCATTGCATAGCTTGCATGCCGCCTATACTTCCACCAATGACAGCTGCTAAACTTTCGATCCCTAATTGATCTATGAGAGCTGCTTGTGTGTTCACCCAGTCTTCCACAGTCACAATCGGAAAATCAGAACCCCATAGTTTTTTTGTTTTTGGATTAATACTCATAGATCCACTCGTGCCGTGGCAGCCACCTAAATTATTTACTCCGATGACAAAGAAGCGGTCGGTATCAAGTGGCCTGCCAGGACCAATGAGGTTATCCCACCAACCAGGGTATTTATCATCTTTTTTATAACGTCCTGCTACATGATGATTTCCTGATAATGCATGACATACAAGTACTGCATTATTTTTTTTAGCATTTAATTTGCCGTAGGTTTCATAGGCGAGCTCATAGCTCGGTAATTTTTTACCGCTCGTTAATTTAAGGGGTTTTGTAATTTTTACTAGCTTTGCTTTAACAAGACCCACTGAATTTTTTTCGCTCATGTTGATGATTATACTATTGAATATTGCGCGAAAGTAACACGATGAACACCATGAATATCTTTGGCATTTTCAATATGCCGATAGCCATTTTTTTCGAATAAATCTTTTAATATTTTTGCTTGATTGTAACCATGCTCAATGAAAAGCCAACCTGAAGGTTTGATATAATTTTTAGCATTTTCAATAATATGATGTATGGCTTCTGTTCCAAAAGGTCCTGAGACTAAAGCATCAAGGGGCTCATCCTCTAAGCCTTGTAATAAGTGAGGATCATTTTCTTCCAAATAAGGAGGGTTACTTAAGATCACATCAAATCTTTTTTGATCTAATGCACTAAACCAATCACTTTTTTGAATCGTGGTGTTAGTGACATGATGAAGCGATTGATTTTCTTTTGTATTTTGTATGGCATCTGCAGATTGATCAATGAGTGTCACTTTTGAAAGCGGTCTTTCAAGAGCTATGGTGACGCCGATAATCCCTGTACCGCATCCAAGATCTAGGATGTCGTAATGATCCCGCGGGTTTATTTTTGAGAGCGCTCTTTCAATGAGAGTTTCTGTGTCGGCTCTTGGAATAAGTACATGAGGATTTACTTTAAAGATTCTTCCATAAAAAGCCCATTCACCCAGAAGATAGGGAAGAGGCGTGCCACCCATTCTTTTTTCTGTGATGTATTCAATCTGAGTTTGGTTATCTGTATGGATATTTTCATCGCTTTTTTGGATGATTTCTTTTTGATTAATCTTTAAGACGTGCTCTAGAATAAAACGGGCTTCAAGTTTTGCCTCATCTGACGAATAGCTTATGCTTAGATAAAGTTTATTTTGAATATTTTTTAATGTGTCACGAATTGTCGCCACATTTTAATCCTCTGCAAAGCCTGCAAGAAGATCAGCTTGATGCTCATTCGATAATGCATTAATGAGTTCTTCCATATCACCATCTGTAATGGCTTCTATTTTATAAAGCGTTAAATTAATTCGATGATCGGTAATGCGACCCTGAGGGTAATTGTAGGTGCGAATACGTTCGCTTCTATCACCACTTCCGATGAGAGATCTACGATCTGATGCTAATTTAGATTGTTGTTCGCGAATTTGTGCATCACGAATACGCGCTGCTAGGACGCTCATGGCTTGCGCTTTATTGCGATGCTGTGATCTATCGTCTTGGCATTCCACCACAATGCCTGTCGGTAGGTGTGTAATGCGGACAGCCGAATCGGTTTTATTAATATGCTGACCACCTGCACCTGATGCGCGGTAGGTATCAAGTCTAATTTCGGCTGGGTTAATAATGACATCACTAATTTCATCGGCTTCAGGTAATACTGCAACCGTGCAAGCCGAGGTGTGGATACGGCCTTGTGTTTCTGTATCAGGTACTCGCTGCACACGATGGCCACCTGACTCAAATTTCAACTTGGAGTAAGCCCCATGCCCAATTATTTTCATAATGATTTCTTTGTAGCCACCGACTTCAGATTCGCTTGATGACACAATTTCCATCTTCCAGCCTTGGCGTTCCGTATATCTAGAATACATCCTAAATAAATCGCCTGCGAATAAAGCTGATTCATCACCACCGGTGCCAGCACGAATTTCTAGAAAAATATTTTTTTCATCACTTGGATCTTTTGGTAGTAATAATTTTTGTAAATTATCTTCAATCGTGACAAGTTTTAATTTGCATTGCTCAATTTCTTCTTGCGCAAATTCTTTCATCTCAGGGTCAGAAAGCATACTTTGCGCTTCGTTTAAATTGGCTTCATTTTTTTTGTAGGCGTGATATTCATCCACAATAGGCGTGATATCTGAATGTTCTTTAGTAATTTTGCGATACTGGTCCATGTCATTGGTAATCGTTTCAGTGCTCAGTAAGGTATTAAGCTCCTGAATGCGATCACTTAATCCTGCTAATTTTTTTTGCATGGAAGGCTTCATGGCATTTAATCTTTAAGTGGGTAAATTTTCTTTAATGTTTTGGTGAGCAGTTCATGTTCTTCATCTTTAGCTTCATTGAGTGCTTGGCTTGGATGATGGACAAACTTATTAGCTAAAGCCTTACTTAACACTTCCAAAACTTCTTCTGGCTTCATGCCTTGATTTAGAAGTTTTTGTGCTTTTTTAAGTTCAGTGACGCGATAGCTCTCAGCATGGTTGCGAAGCGCTTTAATTGTAGGCACGATAGTACGCGTTTTCAACCACTGCGCGAAGTCTTTTACGTGATGATCAATGATTTTTTGGGCTTCAATAGCTGCAGACTGGCGGTTGGTTAAGCCCTCTTCAATGAGGTGAGATAAATCATCGACGGTATAAAGATACACATCACTGAGTTCCCCTACCTCAGGTTCAATATCTCGGGGCACCGCAAGATCAACCATAAACATAGGGCGATTTCGTCTTGTTTTGAGTGCACGCTCCACCATGCCTAAGCCTACAATAGGTAATTGGCTTGCAGTAGAGCTTAAAACAATATCGAACTCATGAAGACGATCAGAGAGTTCTGAAATAAGACAGGCATCCCCCTTAATTTTTTTAGCTAAAGCCAAGCCCCGATCGAGAGACCGATTAGCGACCGTCATGGATTTAGGACGTCTATTTTTAATATGTTCAGCGCAAAGTTCAATCATTTCACCTGCACCAATCAGAAGTACTTTCGAAGTTTTTAAATCTCCAAAAATACTTTCGGCCAGCTTAATTGAAGCTGCTGCCATCGAAATTGAGCTCATACCTATATCTGTTTTGGTTCGGACTTCTTTGGCCACAGAGAATGTCTTTTGAAAAAGCTTATTGAGGAGAGCGCCTAACGTTCCAGTATTTTCAGCAGTTTTAATGGCCTGTTTCATTTGGCCTAAAATTTGTGGTTCACCTAACACCATGCTATCTAAACCTGAAGCTACACGAAATGCATGTTGAATAGCTTCTTGGTTTTCATAGACATAAAGATGGGATTCAATGGTTTTTAATTTGATACCGTGATATTTACAAAGCCAATCGATGATGATTTTCGGGTCCCGCGCTTTGGCGTAGACTTCACTGCGGTTACAGGTTGATAAAATCGCCGCTTCGCTCACTTTATGCTCCATGAGGTCAAGTAAGGCTTGACTTAAACGATCAGGATCAAAAGCGACTTTTTCGCGGATCGCGATGGGGGCAGTGGTGTGGTTAATGCCTACGGTATAAAGCTGCATGTGAATATTCTTAATCCGACGCTTTAGCTTCGCGTCATTTAAGAGTTAAAATAGCTATTTTACAATATCTCACTCAACTTTCATTTGGGATCACTAGAAATATGGATAAAACATTTAGAATTGCCCCCAGTATTCTTTCAGCGAATTTCGCAAAACTTGGTCAAGAAATTGCCGACGTCATTAAGTCAGGAACCGATATCGTTCACTTTGATGTGATGGATAATCATTACGTCCCTAATTTAACGATTGGCCCTTTAGTCTGCGAAGCAATTCGTCCAGTCACAGATGCCATTATTGATGTGCATTTGATGGTAAAGCCAGTGGACCGGATTATTCCTGACTTTGCAAAAGCAGGTGCCAATATCATTACTTTCCATCCTGAAGGTTCAGACCATATTGATCGGAGTCTTTCATTGGTGCGTGACTCAGGCTGTAAATCAGGCTTGGTGTTTAATCCTGCGACCCCACTTGATTATCTTGATCACGTCATGGATAAAATCGATATGATACTTTTAATGTCAGTGAATCCAGGGTTTGGTGGCCAAAAATTCATTCCTGAAACACTTAATAAACTTAGAATTGCTCGTCAAAAAATTGATGCTTATTATGAAAAAACCGGCCGTCAAATTTGGCTAGAAGTTGATGGAGGAGTGAACACTAATAATATTGCAGAAATTGCAAAAGCGGGTGCAGATACCTTTGTTGCAGGCTCCGCTATTTTTGGTGCAGGTAAAGATACCGACCCTAATCGTTATGATACCGTGGTGAAATCATTACGCGCATCACTTGCAGCTGTTTAATTTAAAAACGCACTCACAAATGTTTGTGCGTTTCTATCATGACCACTTTAATTACATCAGACAAATTTAACACCTACAAGGCTGAAGGCTTTAACTTTATTCCTTTAGTCAAATCTTTTGATGTGGGACATGAAACACCTTTATCGATTTATCAGAAGCTAGCTAATCTTCCCTTTTCATATCTTTTAGAGTCCGTTGAAGGTGGTGAGCGTTTCGGTCGTTATTCGATTATTGGACTACCCTCTAAAAAAAGAATTGTCATTCGTGGTGATGTGATTGAAGTGATTGATCAAAATAAAGTTATTAAAAAAGAAGACACACAAAATCCACTCGATTTTATTCAAAATTATTTAAGCCAATTTAAAGTACCTCACGATTTAGAATTGCCTCGGTTTGCAGGTGGGTTAGCTGGTTATTTTGGATATGAGACGATTCAATATATTGAATCTCGTTTAAAACATAAAAAAACAAAAGATACTCTGGGCGTGCCTGATATTTTATTGATGCTATCTGATGAGCTGATTGTGGTCGACAATGTAGCAAAAAAGATTTTTATTGTGAGCTATGCAGATCCATTTATGACTGATGCTTATGCTCTAGGTGTTGCAAGATTAGATAAGCTTTATGATCAACTACATGAATCAATGAAGACACAGTCACTTCAAACATCAAATCTCACAGAGGCGCATTCAGAGTTTGGTGAAGATGCATTTAAAAAAGCCGTTGAAAAAGCAAAGTCTTATATTTTTGAAGGCGACATTATGCAAGTTGTTTTATCTCAAAGGATGTCGCAAAGATTTGATTCTCCCCCATTAGCGCTTTACGAATCGCTTCGCATGTTAAATCCTTCCCCTTATATGTTTTATTACCATATGGATGATCATCATGTGGTGGGTGCGTCCCCTGAAATTTTAGTGAGACTCGAAGATGAAACTGTCACAGTCAGACCCATTGCAGGCACGCGTCCTCGAGGTAAAACTGAAGAAGAAGATCTCAAGTTAGAAGAAGAATTATTGGCTGACCCTAAAGAATGTGCAGAGCATGTGCAACTCATGGATTTAGGTCGAAATGATATTGGACGAGTCTCACAATCAGGCTCTGTAAAAGTGACGGACAATATGACGATTGAACGTTATTCACATGTGATGCATATTGTGTCTAATGTAGAAGGCATATTAAAACCAAACATGCATGCTATGGATGTTTTAAAAGCAACTTTTCCAGCAGGCACAGTCAGTGGCGCACCGAAGGTGCGTGCTATGGAAATTATTCATGAACTAGAGCCTAGTAAGCGAGGTATTTATGCCGGCGCTGTAGGTTATTTAGGTTTTGATGGCGATATGGATGTAGCCATCGCTATTAGAACAGGCGTGATTAAAAATAAAACGCTTTATGTACAAGCGGGTGCAGGTATTGTGGCGGATTCTATTGCCAATAACGAATGGGTTGAAACACAAAACAAAGCGAAAGCCGTATTACGTGCTGCAGAAATTGTGCAATCAGGAAAATAAATTATGTTACTCATGATTGATAATTACGATTCATTTACTTATAACCTTGTTCAGTATTTGGCTGAGCTAAAACAAGAGGTTGAAGTGTATCGTAATGATGAGATCACGATTGACGAGATTAAAAAAAAGAATCCTCAGTATATTGTATTGTCCCCAGGGCCCTGCACACCGAATGAGGCAGGCATTTCCTTGGAAGTGGTGAATACATTTAAAGGCGAGATTCCAATATTAGGGGTTTGCTTAGGTCATCAAACAATTGGCCAAGCATTTGGTGGAAAAATTATTCATGCCAAAACATTAATGCATGGTAAAACTTCACAAATTCACCATACAAATCAAGGCGTTTTTAAAGACCTAAAAAATCCGTTTACAGCGACACGTTATCATTCCCTTGTGATTGATCGCGCAACACTTCCTAGCTGTTTAGAAGTGACGGCATGGACCGATGATGAAGAAATTATGGGTGTCCGTCATAAAACATTACCGATCGAAGGTGTTCAGTTTCATCCAGAATCAGTCCTTACCGAACATGGCCACGATCTATTAAATAATTTTTTAAAAGCATATGGCTAACATAGACTCAAAAGAATTATCTGTGAAAGATTTTATGCATTCTTTAATGTCAGGCGTATTAAGTGATGACATTATTGAATCTTATGTATTGGCTCTTAATGAAAAAGGAGTGACCGCAGAAAATATTTTTGATGCAGCAACCGTGATGCGTCAATTTTCAAAGCAAGTGGTGATTAAGGATAAAACATATTTAGTAGATACCTGTGGCACAGGTGGCGATGGCATACAAACTTTTAATGTGTCAACCTTAAGTGCAATTGTTGCAGCAAGTGCGGGTGTGAAAGTAGCCAAACATGGGGGCCGTTCAGTCTCATCTAAATGCGGCAGTGCTGATGTATTAGAAGCATTAGGTGTTAAAGTGAATTTAACGGCTGAGAAAGTGGCTTCCCTTGTGAGCGAGATTGGCATTGCCTTTATGTTTGCACCGAATTTTCATCCAGCGATGCGATATGCAGCACCCGTTCGAAAAAAATTAGGCATTAGAACGATTTTTAATGTTTTAGGCCCTTTAGCTAATCCAGCATTCGCAACGCGACAAGTATTGGGTGTTTACGATAAGTCGCTCACGCAAACCATGGCAGAGGTGTTGTCAAAATTAGGAAGTGAACATGTCATGGTAGTGCATGGCGAAGATGGTATGGATGAAATTTCTATCGCAAGCCCCACCACTGTAACAGAGTTAAAAAATAAAACGATTACAACCTATACCATCAAGCCAACTGATTTTGGATTAGATTTAGCAGATCTTAAAACGATTCAGGTAGAAAATGCAGATGCATCAAAGGCTATGATGATCGATGTGTTAAATGGTAGTCATGGTGCCCATCGCAATATCACCACTCTTAATGCAGGCGCAGCCATTTATGTCAGCGGCATTACTTCAACTTTAAATGAAGGTATTGAAAAAGCTGCGTCAGTGATTGACCAAGGGTTAGCTTTGAAAAAATTAGAAGCACTGAAGGTGGCATCCCATGGCTAATATTCTTGATACGATCATTGCCACTAAATTCGAAGAAATTAAAGACTCGCAAAAAATTAAATCACTTCATCAATTACAAGATGAAGTGAAAAGCGCTTCTCAACCTAGAGGTTTTATTAAGGCAATTGAAACGCAACTCTTAAAAAATAAAGCGGCTGTCATTGCTGAAATTAAAAAAGCGAGTCCTTCTAAAGGCGTCATCAGAGAAAATTTTAATCCAAAAGAGATCGCCATCTCTTATGAAAAAGGCGGTGCTACTTGTTTATCAGTACTTACTGATCAAAAATATTTTCAAGGCCATGCTAATTATTTAAAAGAAGCGAGAGCTGCATGCAGCCTTCCCGTATTGCGCAAAGATTTTATGGTGGACCCATATCAAATTTATGAAGCACGCGCGATGGGCGCTGATTGCATTCTGCTTATTGTTGCAGCTTTACCTTTAGATTTGATGCAAGAGCTCGAAGAAATTACACATAGCCTAGGTATGAATGTATTAGTTGAAGTGCATAATCAGGAAGAGCTCGATTTAGCATTGCAACTAAAGACTAGTCTTCTAGGCATTAACAATCGTAATTTAAAAACATTTGATGTTTCTTTGCAAACAACCTTTGATTTAATAAGAAATATAAGTTCAGATAAAATTATTGTCACTGAATCTGGTATTTTTACCAAAAAAGATGTGAGCTTGATGCAAGACCATGATGTTAATACTTTTCTAATTGGAGAGGTTTTTATGAGAGAATTTGATCCAGGACAATCGTTAAAAACTCTATTTAAATTTTTGTAATTAAAGTTGAGATATGGAAGTTATTAGTAAAAATTATAGAGAATTACAAAAAGAATTGCATTTAAATCCGGATTACGGAGTAGCTTCCCTGCATTATGCTCCTATAGTTGCCAACTTAATTAGAGCGTTAAATATCAAATCTTTATCTGATTATGGTGCAGGCAAGAAAAATTTATTTAAAGGCTTGACTAAAGAAGGCATAACTTTAGACGATTACTATCCTTATGATCCAGCCTTTGAAGAATACGGTGAGCCTAAAGTTGCTGATCTTGTTTGTTGTATAGATGTTTTGGAACATATAGAGCCAGAGCTAATTGATAATGTTATAGAGCAATTATCAGAAATTACAACAGAATTTGGATTTTTTACTGTTGATACAATGCCTGCTATGAAAATTCTTTCTGATGGGCGAAACGCACATTTAATCCAAAAACCTAATTCTTGGTGGCTGGCTAAATTTATTAAATATTTTGATCTTTTACATTTAGAATCGAAAAAAGGATCTTTCTGGCTTGTAGTAAAACCAATTTCAAAATGAAGACTATATTAAACAATAGGCCGAGACGAATGCGCAAGGATGAGTTCTCTCGTCGATTGATGCGCGAATATTATTTGCGTACGGATGATTTAATTTATCCTGTGTTTGTCATGGAAGGACATCAAAAAGAAGAGGCGATTCCATCCATGCCAGGCATTAAACGTCAAAGTATTGATCTTATTATTGACACCGCAAAAGAATGTTTTAAATTGGGCATCCCTGCGATTGCATTATTTCCAGTTATTGATGCAAAATTAAAAACAGAAGATGCAAAAGAAGCTTATAACCCGGAAGGTCTTATTCCAAGAGTGGTAGCTTTATTAAAACAACATGTACCTCAGCTTGGTGTCATTACAGATGTAGCGCTCGATCCTTATACAAGCCATGGTCAAGATGGTTTAATTGACGCATCAGGTTATGTGCTGAATGACGAAACAGTAGCAGTCCTTATCAAGCAAGCTTTAAGTCATGCAAAAGCAGGGGCTGATATTGTGGCACCATCTGACATGATGGATGGCCGCATTGGCAAAATTCGCGAGGCATTAGAAAGAGAAGGGTTTGTTCACACAAAAATTTTAGCGTATTCCGCTAAATATGCGTCCTCATTCTACGGTCCGTTTAGAGATGCGGTAGGGTCATCAAAAAATTTAGGTAAGAGTGACAAGAATAGTTATCAAATGGATCCAGCAAATACCGATGAAGCTTTAAGCGAAGTCGAGCTTGATATCAATGAAGGTGCCGACATGGTGATGGTGAAACCGGGACTGCCTTATCTTGATATTGTGTATCGTGTGAAAACTGCCTTTGGTGTTCCAACTTACGCTTACCAAGTAAGTGGTGAATATGCGATGCTTAAAGCAGCTTCACAAAATGGTTGGTTAGATGAAAAAGCCGTTGTGATGGAATCCCTCTTGGCTTTTAAACGCGCAGGGGCTGATGGTATTTTAAGTTACTATGCGATGGAAGTTGCACGCTGGCTTAAAGCTTAAGTAACATCTTGGTTTCTTCAATCGATGCTTTTAATTTATTTATTTTTAAATCATCGACGTGATAAATAAGCAGTTCAATAGGCCCCATGGAGCCTTCAAGTTTTAATATCGGAATAATTTTTTTATCTTGCATCGGATCTTTGGTGCGAGATTTTCGGTCTCGTGTTTCGTATGCGATATTGTGATTGAGTAAAAAAAACTCTACTTCCTTCATTGAGTCCGCATAGATCTGGATATGAATAGTAGGATATCGGCCTGCCGTGCCATCTAAAGTGCCGCCTGTTAAATGCGGATTAAAAGCACTTAATCTTTTCATCAAACTTAATGCTTCAAGTCTTAATACTTTAAGACGCTCCTCATGTTCTTCATCAAAAAAAATGGCCTGATGCTCTTTGATAGCGTCATTGATTTCATCGTTTGAAGGCAAAGCGTCCCCATCCATAAGCCCAAAAAATTTAGCTGCTTTACGTTTTGCGAATGCGTAATCGCTGATCCCTTCTTCGGCCATCATTTGAGCGGCTTTATGTGCAACTTGGAATCGAATGTGTTTACTTTGCCTTGCCATATAAAACACTTTTTTAAAAATTAATTGAGGAGATGTATCTCGTTATGTGGTGGAAATTCTGAATAGAAATATTCATTCACACCTTCTTCATTTTCGTTAGCCGGGGTACCAGTATCTGATTTAATTTTGCGAATCATGACGCCATCAGGCATCGCATAATTTTGTACAGGAACATCTTTGAGAGCAGTCTGCATATATTTAATCCATATAGGGAGTGCAGCTTGAGAGCCTGTTTCATCCCTACCTAATGATTTAGGCTGATCAAATCCAATCCATGCAATGGCAACTTGTGAAGGCGTGTAACCTGCGAACCAGGCATCTACTTGATTATTTGTGGTACCTGTTTTGCCTGCAATATCTGATCGACCTAATGCCTTAGCTTTTTGAGCGGTTCCTTTATTGACCACATCTTGTAAAAGGGTCGTCATGATAAATGCATTTCTAGGATCAATGACACGCGGCGTTTCTTCATTTTGAAACATCGTATTGGTTTGATCGATGACTTGACCCTGACTATCAACCATCTTTTCAATAAGATAAGGTTTTTTAAGATAACCTCCATTTGCAAATACACCATATGCAGTTACCATTTCGATAAGCGTGGCAGAGCCAACACCTAACCCCATAGATAAGTACGCAGGATGATTTGCAGGATCAAAACCAAAGCGTGATGCATAGTCTTGCGCATAGGGAGCGCCAATTGATTTGAGTATACGAATGGCGACTAAGTTTTTAGATTTTGCTAAACCATTACGAAGTCTGATATACCCATCAAAATCATTATCATAATTTTGTGGATCCCAATCCATACCGCTTCCTGTTTCAGCTGCTGAGAAATGAAGTGGCGCATCATTCACAATGGTGGCAGGTGTAATACCTTTTTCCAAGGCTGCAGAATAAATAAAAGGCTTGAAAGTTGAGCCAGGCTGGCGTTTCGCTTGAGTGACATGGTTATATTTATTCCGATTAAAATCAAAGCCGCCAACGAGTGCTGAAATGGCACCCGTTTGAGGATCCATTGAGACTAATGAGGCTTCCACTTTAGGAAGTTGCACCACCTCCCAATGTTTATTTTTTTGAATCACACGAATAATAGAGCCTGGTTTAACTTTTCTATTTTTAGGGTCTTTGTCGATTAAAGTTTTTTGAATAAGCGCTAAGCCATCATTTTTAATATCAACCATGTCACCTTTTTTAGTGAAAGCTTGAATATATTTAGATTCAGCTTTAATAACCACGGCTGGAATAAATCCGTTGTATTCTTCTATGCTATCAAGTGTATCGACTATCTTATTTTTTTGATCTTCGAATTTTTTTCCTTCCAAATCAATCGTTTTTTCAGGGCCTCGATATTCATGGCGACGATCGTAATCCAAGATGCCTCTTAATACCGCTTCATTAGCCGCCTCTTGGTTGGCTTTCTTGATGGTGGTGTAAACCTTAATACCGCTTGTATAGATATCATCTTTATATTGATCGTAAAGTACTTGTCTTACCATTTCGGATGCATGGTCAGCCATTAAATCTCTAGATTGTCGTGACTCCTTGAAATGAAGCGTTTGATTCATCGCTTCTTCAAAAGCTTTTGGATCAATAAATTCATAACGCAACATATTTTTTAAGACTTCACGTTGACGTTGAATGGCGCGTTTTGGATTGGTAAATGGGTTGTAGTTTGAAGGTGCTTTAGGAAGGCCGGCTAAAAGAGCACATTCAGCCAAGGATAATTTTTCTAAAGGCTTGCCATAATAGACGAGAGCTGCTGCGCCAAAACCGTAGGCACGCTGACCCAAATAAATTTGATTAATATAAAGCTCTAAGATTTGATCTTTGTTCAGATTTTTTTCTATCTTGTAGGAAAGAAAAACTTCACTGATCTTACGACGTAATGTTCTATCGGATGATAGAAAAAAATTGCGCGCAACTTGCATCGTAATCGTGCTCGCTCCTTCATGAGAGGCACCTGCTAGATTTTTGACAATCGCCCGTCCAACTCCAACGGCATCAACCCCTTTGTGTTGATAGAAACGACGGTCTTCAATTGCCAAAATGGCATTCTTCATTTTTTTTGGCACATTACGAATCTTAATAAAGGCACGACGCTCTTCACCAAATTCAGCCATCAGAAATCCGTCTGAGCTATAGACTCTTAAAGGTAGTTTAGGACGGTATTCTGTCAGCGATTCGAGGGAAGGTAATGAGGGCATGACTAAAGCAATAGTTAAGGCAATCAATGCTCCCATGGCTGCCAAGCTTATGAAAAACCACATCATGAGACGTTTAATGAGAGTAGGTTTTGCCATAAGTCTTTTTATATGAGATTTAAGATGGATGAATGGACCTTATTATAAAAGGTGTTGAAGATTATTTGTAGGCAATTCGAACCAGAACTTCATTAATCCCTTAAAATAATCAGTATTCTTGAATATAAAGCTAGTTCGTCATGGCAACGATTAATGACAATATTTTTTTTGTGGGACTTATGGGCGCAGGTAAAACGACCATAGGTAAATTGTTAGCCAAAAAACTTAAAAAAACTTTTTACGATACTGATCATGAAATTGAAAAAAAATTAGGTGTTAAAGTTTCTGTGATTTTTGAACTCGAGGGCGAAGAAGGCTTTCGCAAAAGAGAAACGCAAATGATTGATGAACTTTCGAGTAAAAAAGATATTATTTTAGCTACAGGCGGGGGTGCAATATTAAGTGAAGAAAATCGAGTGCTTTTAAAAGAAAGAGGTAAGGTCATCTATCTAAATGCCAAACCTCAACACTTAGCAAAGCGCATGGCTTACGATAAGGATCGCCCACTTTTACAGCAGGGTAATATGTTAGAGACCTTAAATCAGTTATATAAAGATAGACATCCTTTGTATTTAAATGTGGCGTCATTTGTCGTCGATACTGGACAGCAAAAAACCCAAACGATCATTAATAAAATTGAGTCATTATTAAGTTAAGTACATGCAAACACTTCATATTCAACTAGAGAATCGATCCTATCCCATTTACATTGGAGAGGGCTTGCTGTCTCAAATTAAACTCATCGAATCTCACTTAAAACAAAAACATGTTGCGGTTGTGACCAATACAACAATTGCACCTTTATATCTTGATCCATTGCTATCTCTTTTAAAAAAGCATGACATTAAAGCGTTTCCGATTATCTTGCCCGATGGAGAATCTTATAAGAATCAAGAAACCTTAAATCTTATTTACGACGCACTTTTAAAAGAAAAATGTGAACGCACTGTGACGCTCATTGCATTAGGGGGCGGTGTTATAGGTGACATGACAGGATATGCTGCTGCGACTTATTTAAGAGGCATTCCTTTTATACAAATCCCCACCACACTTTTATCACAAGTAGATTCATCCGTCGGTGGCAAAACGGGTATCAATCACCCCATGGGTAAAAATATGATTGGTGCTTTTTATCAGCCGCAATGTGTGATTGCAGATATTGACACTTTAAAAACATTAGCTCAAAGAGAATTTTCAGCAGGCATGGCAGAAGTGATTAAGTACGGATTGATTCGCGATGAAACATTTTTTACTTGGCTTGAAAAAAATATTGATGGCCTCATGAAATTAAATCCATCACTTTTGATTGAAGCTATAGAGCGCTCATGCCAAAACAAAGCCGATGTGGTGGAAATAGACGAACATGAATCGGGTATACGAGCCACATTAAATCTGGGGCATACTTTTGGGCATGCCATTGAAAATGCCATGGGCTATGGTGTGTGGCTTCACGGTGAAGCGGTAGCAACCGGTATTGTGATGGCAGCTCATTTATCAAAACTCATGGGATGGGTAAAGGGTGAAGAATTTACTCGCATCATTAAACTTTTAAAAGAAGCCAAGCTTCCAACTGATCCCCCAAAGATAAGTGAGGATCAATATATGGAACTCATGAGTATGGATAAGAAAGTCGTGGATGGAAAAATTAGATTGGTGTTACAAAAAGGTATTGGCGACGCTGTGATCACAAGTGATTACGATACGAAACATTTAAAGACCACACTTCAAACGTCAAATTTTTCAGCATGATGAAGTTGGCAGCATACGCCGCGCATCCAGAACAATCTCGCGGCCGGCGTTTTAAAGAAGAAATCTCAACTATAAGAAATGATTTCCAGCGCGATCGAGACCGCGTCATCCACTCGACTGCCTTTAGGCGGCTTGAATATAAAACTCAAGTGTTTGTCAATCATGAAGGTGATTTATTTAGAACGCGCTTAACGCATAGCTTAGAAGTCGCCCAAATTGCTAGAAGTATTGCCAGAACCTTAAATCTTCATGAAGACTTAGCAGAAGCCATAGCCTTAGCGCACGATTTAGGTCACACACCTTTTGGACATGCAGGACAAGATGCCTTAAATCGTTGCATGAAAGAATATGGTGGCTTCGAACACAATCTTCAGTCACTTCGTGTCGTTGATCTTTTAGAACAGCGATATGCAGAATTTGATGGACTAAATCTTACCTTTGAAACAAGGGAAGGCATCCTAAAACACTGTTCTATTAAAAATGCTGAAAAATTAGGCGATGTAGGTCAAAGGTTTTTAGATAAAACAGAAACGACGCTTGAGGGGCAGATTGCAAATTTTGCGGATGAGATTGCTTACAACAATCACGATATTGATGATGGCATCCGTTCAGGACTTTTAACGATCGATCAATTGATTGAGGTTTCTCTTTTTAAAGAGCACGCCTTAAAAGTAAAAGCACTTTATCCCGATTTATCTCAAAAAAGACTTGTCCATGAAACCATTCGACGCATGATCCATCATTTAGTCGATGATTTATGTCGAACCAGCCTCTCATATATAAAGGTATCAAAACCCAAAACTGTGGACGAGGTAAGGCTCAATGGTCCCATGATCGATTTTTCGACCGATATGGCAGAAAAACAGCTTGAGCTAAAACAGTTCCTAAGAAAGTCTTTATACCTTCACCCTAAAGTGACCGAGATGACGGACAAGGCAGTAAAGACCATTGAGGGTTTATTTAAGGTATATATGGACGACTTAAACTTAATCCCTTCTGATTACCAATCTATCGGCAAAGAGGAAAAACCGCGGGTTATTGCGGACTATATTGCGGGTATGACGGATCGCTATGCAATTCGTGAGTATGAAAAGTTATTATAAATCAATAACTTAAAATAATTTTGTTGTAAATTTGCAACAAAAGCCTACAAAACTTCACAAATGTCGTAAAAAACACTAAAAATACTTGCGACGCACTCATTTGATGGTTCATACTTCATCTACCTTCTTGATGAAGCTTTTATTCATTGGGAAAGTTCGCGAACTTTCTCATCAAGCAATTGATGAGGTTTTAAAAACAATAGGAGAAATATATGAACAAGAATATTAAATTAGCAGTGGCTGGTGCTGTTTTAGCAATGTCAGCAACAGCAGCTAATGCTGGTATTATCATTCCAGCAGGTGAATGGACATTGGACATCAACGGTAACGTGAACGCTTTCATGAACTTTACTAAAGGTAAAGATAATAATGACATAACTGGAGGTGTTGCCCTTGCACGAACAGAAGAAGCAACTGGAAGCAGCACAGTAAAAGGCATTAACACAGGTCTATTACCAGCATGGATTGGTTTTACTGGTAAAACACGTCAAAACGATTTAGATGTTGAATTTACAATCAGCTTGCAACCAGGTGTTTCAGCAAACGATATCTCTGGTGACGGTGCTTTCGTTGATGGCACAACAGCATCAAACGGCTCTAAAATGCTTAATCGTCAAACATACGTATCATTTGGTGATAAGTCATGGGGTTCTTTCAAGCTAGGTAAAGATATTGGTATTTTTGCTCAAGACGCAATCTTGAATGATATGACATTATTAGGTGTGGGTTCTGGTGCTGGTCTTTCAGGCTCGTCAGCAAACACAACTAACGGTGGTATCGGTACCGGTTACCTTTACGCTGCATGGAAAGGTCAAGTTGCTTACACAACGCCAAATATGAATGGTTTCCAAGCAACAGTTGGTTTAACTAACCCAAATATGGGCGGTTTAACTACTAGCCAAGATCGTTTTGGCTTTGAAGGTAAGGCTTCTTACTCATTTGCAGCAAACGATATGACAGGTAAGATCTGGGTTTCAGGTCTTTCAAATAAAGTTAACACTAATGCAGTTGATGCGGTTGAAACACTCTATGCAGCATTAGGTACCGGTTCAGCTATCACTACTGAAGTTCGTGCTGGTGTAGCTGCAGTTCCTGCATATGAATACACAGCAAGTGTATTTGATATTGGTGCTAACTTGAATGTTGCAGGATTTGGCTTAACAGGTTACTACTATGATGGTCGAGGCGTAGGTACAACTCTTGTCGGCGCAGCCGCAATCAGTGCTGACGGTGCAAGAAGAGACTCAAATGGTGGCTATGCTCAGGTAACGTATGTACTCCCAGTTAAAACGAAGTTGGGACTTGCATATGGTACCTCTAGACTTGACATGGCAGGTAATGATGTTAATACTCTCCTAAAAACTAATGACAGAGTGACACTTGGTGCTTATCACCCACTCACTAAACATTTAAATTTAGTAGCTGAGTATAACCACATCACATCTGAAAGCCATGCTGGTGCTGAGAACAAGTCTTACACTGGTTCTTTAGGTGCGATTTTATTCTTCTAAGATTAATTTCCTAGTAGTTTAAATAACTAAAACGGCATCTTTTAAAGATGCCGTTTTTTTTAATGTGAGTGATTTAAAATTGAATCAAATAAATTTAGACCTATTATTTAAAGAAGCAGAGAATTTCTTTTCTGTAGGGGATTTTGACGGATCGGAAAAAATATTAAAATCTATTTTAGACAATTATCCTAATCATCCTGATGCATTAAGTAATATTGCAACAATATTGTTTGCACAAAATAAAAAATCTGAGTCCGTTGTATTTTTAAAAAAGTTACTTCTGCAAGATCCCGAAAACTATCTTATACATTATCGATGCGCAATTGCCTTAGCTGAACTAGATCAGCTTGAAGATGCAATTTTTCATTGCAAGGAAGCAATAAAAATTAATCCTGAATATCTTGAGGCTTATGAACATTTAGCAAACATATACGAGTTTCAGAATAAAAAAAATGAACAAAAAGAGATTTATAAAAAAATTATAGATTTAGATAAAAGTCATGAGAGTGCTTATCTGAATTTAGCTAATCTTTATCTTAATGAAGGCAAGTATTTTGAATCAATAATTCTCTTAAATGAGATTAACGATCTGACTCCAAATTTGCCTGCAGTACAATGTTCATTTGGCAGAGCATATTACCATTTAGGTAAATTCGAAGAGGCAAAAAAATATTTCCACTTGAGCAATAAATTAAATCAATTCTACTCGAATCCAATTTATATGTTGGGTATTATGTATGACGCGCAAGGCCATTTTGAAAAAGCAACAACTCATTTTTGGAGGGCTATAAACATTGATAAATTAAACTTAAATCAAGAAAAAAACACTAGGTATAAATCTGAGGATAAAAACAACCATCGCCTTGCGTTAGCATCAAGCTTAATAAGAAAAGGAAATTATCTGCAAGGCTTTGATTTTTATGAATCCAGATTAAACATAAAAACCAGCATACTAAATATTTATAATTTAGATCCAAATAGTTGGATAAATATTAAACCAAACTCATCAATTAAGATATTGAAAGAGCAGGGCATTGCAGATCAGATTTATTATAGTAGATATATAGATTATATTTTAAAAATTGCATCAAAATTGACTATTTGCATAGATGAAAGATTGATTCCAATCTTTAAAAGAACATATAAAGATAAAAAAATTGAATTTATAAATTCAAATCCGGATCATATAGATAATGAGTTTGATTATTTTATTCCTCTGGCTTCATTAGCAAAAATTAATCTTAAAAATGAGATTAATTTAAATGAAATTAAACCTACGAATTTAATTGTGAGTGATGAGATTGTAATTAGTCAACCATTTAAATCTTCACCTGTAATTGGAATTTCCTGGAGAAGTAAAAGTATTACGATGGGTGAAAGATCGAGCCTTAAACTTGAAAATTTTTTAGAAATATTTGAGGGTATAAATGTAACGATAATAAATTTACAGTATGGTGAATTAACAAAAGATGAAATATTCACTCTTACCAAATTTAATAATATTACTTTTTTAGATTTTAGTGAAATTGATAAGTTTCATGAAATTGATAAATTAATATCATTGATGCATGTATGCGATTATGTCGTAACAATAGATAATATTACCGCTCATTTGGCCGGCGCGATTAATAAGAGATCTTTTATTTTACTTCCAAAAGTTGCCGATTTTAGATGGGGAATGAAACATAAGTTTAATTCTCTTTATCCATCTATAGAATTAATTAGAAGTAAAAAAATTAATGACTGGAAAGAGGTGATAATTTATTTAAATAAGCGTCTTAAAAATTTTACAGTCAGGTTAGAGAATTAGTATGATAATACTAGGACTTCATTTTGGTCACGATGCAAGTGTCTCAATTATTCAAGATGGACAATTGTTAATTAATTTATATAGAGAGCGTCATAATAGAGTTAAGCATGCTGCAACATTAGATATAAATTTAGTAGATCAAGCTCTAAATGAAGCAGGATTAGAAATTAATAATATTGATTATGCAGCTATTACTTCAACCCAATGCTATGAAATTATTACTAATGAGCCTAGTAGTTTTTCGGTTGCGTATGGGAATAAATCAGTCACAAACATACCCTGTAGCTTAAGAGATCTTTTGGAAAAAAATAATGAGACAATAGAAAAATTATGCAATGGATCCTCTTTCTTAAGTGCTGTATTTAATAGTGAATCTGACTATCATAGAAAACTATTTCCAGAATCTCAAGGCAAAAAAATAAATGATTTTAATTCTCTCCCATATCTTTCAGACTATATAGATTTTCCTGGTATTTGGGGAGTCCGTAAAACTTTAGAGGAAATGGGTCAAACTAATTATGAATTCTTTAAAAACAATGAACAGGCTCGCCATGGATTTCACTATCCAATAACTTTAAATTTTAGAGACCATAAAATTGCAGGTTTTATGATTCAGCATCATGCGTGTCATGCTGCTTCTGTTTATTATTTATCTGAATTAAATAATGCAGCTATCATGACGCACGATGGGGCTTTTTATAGATTTGGTCATAATAATGGGATGTACTTTTATGGCGACCATCATAAAATTTATCCAATTACACCCCACCACTTAGCTGTGGGTGATTTTTATGATCAAGTTGGAAGTTTTTTAGGGTTTGACCTCTTTGGAGCTGCTGGCAAATTGATGGGATTGGCACCCTACGGCAAGCCTAGATTTTTTGATAAAAAATTTGTAGGTAACTCGTACAATCTTTTAAAAAATAATTTAGGCGATTCAACAGCTCAAGCATGGATTGATCACTGTCTCCAGATGGCTAAAATGATGAACTATAATTTCTCATCTTTGAGCCAATTGGATAAAATTACCGATCCCATAAATGCCGACATTGCAGCAAGCACTCAAAAAGTATTTGAAGAGACCATAGTGCTTGCCTCTCAAAGTCTTCACCGACTAATGTTTGGCGTTGGAGTGAATACAAAAAATTTATGTTTTGCAGGCGGTGTAGCTTTAAATTGCCCAGCAAACTCAAGATTACACAGAGAAAGTCCTTTTGAGAAGATTGTGATAGAGCCTAATTGTGATGATTCAGGACTTGCAGTTGGAGCTGCTTTTTATCTCTATCATAATATTTTAGATAATCCCTTAGTAGAGTCGCCTCAAGGAAAACTTGTGAAGCCTTATTATGGGGCAAAGTATTCAAAAGAAAGTATCGAAGGAGTCATTAATAAATTTAGTCAAACTCATAATATTAAATATAAAAAAATTTATAACGCAAGCGAGAGTGCTGCAACAGATTTAGCGAATAATAAAATTATTGGATGGTTTGAAGGAAGAAGTGAAGCGGGACCTCGAGCATTAGGACATCGATCTATATTGGCCGATGCAAGACAAAAAGATAACTGGAAAAAAGTGAATGATGTAAAAAAAAGAGAACATTGGCGCCCTTTTGCCCCAGCATGCTTGGAATCAGAATTACATAAATGGTTTCTAGGCTGCCCTCAAACCTCCCCTTATATGTTATTTACTGGACATGTCACTTCGCAAGAAGTGCCTGCTATCACACATATTGATGGCTCAGCCCGCATTCAAAGTGTAAATGAGTCTTGCGGAGACTTTTATAATTTATTAAAAACTTTTGATAAATTAACAGGGGTGCCTATTGTATTGAATACTTCATTCAATGGACCAGGAGAGCCCATTGTTGAGAGCGCACTAGATGCACTTAATTTTTTAGTTAATACAACGTTAGATATATTATATATATCTGGCTTTAGGATTGTGAGAGGCTAGAAAAATTTTATGAAGTTACTTAATTCAAATCTTTCATTAAATCCAACATTTAAAGATGCCAATGGTCCTTGGCTCATAGACGTAAAAGAGAATCAATTTTTTGATTGCTGGTTAGGTTCTGGCACATTAATTTTCGGACATGAACCCTTAAATCTATCTCCTCATCACACAACCTTGCTTCCAGAAGGCCCTCAACATTTAGAGGAGATAATCAATTTATTATCTGAGGCATGTCCTTTTAATCCAGGCGGATTTGGCTTTCAAACAAGTGGCTCTGCCGCAATTCATAGAGCTTGTAGGATAGCAAGAGCAATTACAAAGAAAAAAAAGATTGCTGTTTTTTCTCATTTTTGGCATGGATCAGACGATAGCTTCCTATTTAGTGGGCCTGAAAAAAAGCAAATATCTTTAGGTATTCCTTTATCATCTCAAGCTGAAATAGTTTGGTTTAATTCAATAGATGATTTTTTAAGTCAATCTCATTCGGAATTTGCAGCTTTAATATTTGAGCCTTACCAAGGGTCAGATCCTTCAATACAAACCATTAAAGTCACAAGCGAATTAAGGTCTCAATTAAAAGAAAAAAATATAATATTAATTGCAGATGAAGTCATTACAGGATTTAGATCTCAATATGGAGCATCTTTGCCTTCTAGAGAAATTATTCCAGATATTATAGTTTTCGGAAAGGTCATTGCCGGAGGATTTCCTTGTGGCGTAGTGGCATTTAACGAAGAAATTGAACAAAGGCTCTCTGAAAAAGATTTTTTCTGGGGAGGAACGTTTGCTGCATCACCGATTCAATTAAATGCTTTAAAATTAAATCTTATAAGACTGAAGAGCCTTGACTACTCTAAGATTAAGGAAAATTTAACTGATCTTGTAGCGTATTTGCGAGATATTCTGATTGATAGCGAAAGTGAAATAAAAGCTAACAGTGGATTTGCAAGAATTTATTATGTGAAGCCCTCAACAAATGAGGATTTAACCTCAAGAGGCTTCAGGAATAAAGTAGATGTTACTGCCCCAGAATTATTAATAAAAAATAAAATTTTTATTAATAGGAATGGGTTAATATTTCCATCGATATTTAATATTCGAGATTGTTTAAAATGAAAATTGAAAAAACAAAAATAGACTCCGTGAAAATTACTGAACAAACCAAAATGAATATTATCAGAAAATCTGATTTTGTTGATGATGTTCAAATTACGAATAAAGGTACGCCACTTTTTAGCTGGATTGATATTAGTCTAACGGAGCTATGTAATCGATTATGCGTTTTCTGTCCGCGAATCGATTCAAATGTGTATCCAAACCAGAATTTACATATGAGCTTAGGACTGCTAGATAAAATTAATGAAGAATTGGTGAATTTAAAGTATCGGGGTGGAGTTGTATTTTGTGGTTATGGAGAGCCGCTTCTTCACCCACAAATTAAAGAGATAATTAGTATCTTTGGAAATGAGATACGGACAGAGATAGTTACAAATGGTGACAAGCTTTCGGTAGATCTAATTCTCGATTTATTTGATAGGGGCTTAAGCTTCTTATGCGTCAGTATGTATGATGGACCTCATCAGGTTAAATACTTTACTGACATGATGAATGGCGCTGGCTTAAATAATGATCAGTATATTTTAAGAGATCGTTGGCATACAGAGGAAGATCAGTTTGGATTAAAGCTTACCAATAGAGGGGGTACAATTAATTTTGGTGAAAAAGTTATTACCGGTGTTAAGAAGCCATGTTTTTACCTCGCATATTCATTAGCAATCGATTGGAATGGAGACATGGTTCTTTGCGTTCAAGACTGGCAAAAAAAAATTAAATTAGGTAATGCAAGCCAAGACAACTTGTTGGATGTCTGGGAAAGCCCAAGAATTACTAAGCTGAGAAACAAATTAATTCAAGGCGATCGATCAGATTCCCCATGCAAGGATTGCAATACAGACGGTACGTTTCATGGTTTTAATCATGTAGAAAAATGGATGAGTATCAAATAAATGAATAAAGATATTACCTATGACCAGGTGCACACAAAGGAAAAGCAGGAATTACTAAAGGTTAAAATGAATGAGGTAGCTGAGCTTATTCATAAAAAATACAGCCTGCCAGAAAAAGTTCATACTTGCCCAGTTTGTTTATCAAAAAAGATCAATTTTTATGTTAACAAATTTGGCTTTAATATGGACAGATGTAATGATTGTAATCACATTTTTACAAATCCATTTCCATCTGAAGATGCGCTAAATTTTTATTACAATAGCGATTTGAAGAAATTTGAAAATAAATTCTTTGAGGATTCTTTCGAAAAAAGAATACCTATTTTTACGAAAAGAATAGAAATCATAAATAAGCTATTAGGTGAAGGCGCTATTCTTGATGTTGGCTCGTCTATTGGCATATTCATAGAGGGGCTTAAGAGAAATCATACAAAGCTAGAAATAACAGCGTGTGATTTAAATATAGAGTCTTGTGAAAAATTAAAACAAAAATATAAAGATATTAAAGTTATTCATAGCGACGTCCTTAAAATAGAAGAAACAAAAAAATTTGAAATTATTACTTTATGGGATACATTTGAACATATAGTTTCTCCAAAAGAGCTTTTAGAAAAGATTTTAAATTTACTAAAGCCTAATGGTTTTTTTATTTTTAGCACTCCCAATACCGCAAGTTATGAGTGGAATATAATGAATAAAGAACATATTCAATTATTACCGCCAGGCCATGTAAATTTATACAACAAAGATAATATTAAACTGCTCGCAACGAGACATAAATTTAATGTTCTAGATGTGTTAACTTTAAATGCATCCCTGGATTTAACTTATGTGAAGAAAGAGATCGATTTAATAGTAAGTAAAAATCAGATAAATGAGCAGTTAAGTAATTTTATTAATTATCAGCAGGCACTTCTTGAAAACCCTTTAATATTTGATTCAATTGCATCTTATTTAATTGGCCAAAGGGAAGCTGGAAATATGGTCGTAATTCTCCAAAAATGAGTGACAAATTTATTTTTGATGAGATCGATGGCGAATTTAAATTTATAGGCGATTTCGAAGGTTTTTATAAATCAGTTGGTGACCCCTGGGGTCAATCGAGTTTATCCGATGATAAACAAATGGATGAATTTTATATTAGATCAAGATCTAATTTGCTGAAAAGATTAAAATTAATTAAACCTATCATTAACAAAGCCCAGCCTATGATAGAAATAGGATGTGGCTTAGGCTATGTAGTTAATTTAATCTCAACCAATCTCGATATAAATGTTATTGGATTAGATATTTCTGAGACAGCAATCGAAAAAGCAAAATCTCTTTTCCCTAATAATCAGTTTATTGTCCATGATATTTCTATAGAAAAAAAATCTTTTGCAACTCCGTCCGCCGTAATTTTATCTAATATTTTGTGGTATATATTAGAAGATATCGAGACTATTTCAAAAAATATCATTAATTTATTTCATCCTTCAAACAGTTATCCTAAGGTAATAATTCAAAATGCATTTTTCAAAGGAAATCAGAGGTATGGTAAATCTATTTGCGATGGCTTTGAGGGGGCAATTAAATTATTTCATTTAAATTTTAAAAAATTGGGGCTTGAAATTGAGCAGATAGAATCTTTTTTGGATGAGGACGATAAAATGAAATATGACGATGGGATTATTATTTTTTCTTTGAGGAAGATTGATCGTTAACTTCATTCCCCAATAATCTTGACGAGCACTCTTTTTTTGCGGCGCCCATCAAATTCACCATAAAAAATTTGTTCCCAAGGACCAAAATCAAGCTTCCCGGAAGTCACGGCCACAACTACTTCGCGACCCATAATCTGACGCTTTATATGAGCATCTGCATTATTTTCACCTGTATCGTTATGGCGATAGCTACTCACAGGCTCATGAGGTGCAATAGCCTCTAGCCATTCCTTGTAGTCATGATGTAAGCCTGATTCGTCATCGTTAATAAATACACTGGCTGTAATATGCATGGCATTGACCAATACAAGACCCTCTTTAATGCCGCTTTCTGCTAAGCATTCTCTAACATCAGGTGTGATGTTTGTAAAATGCATTCTAGCTGGTGCATTAAACCAAAGTTCTTTACGATAGTTTTTCATATGAAGATATCCTTACAAAATTTAATTAATATTAATCACCATCAAAATTTAGTTCAACGCGGTTTCCTGCTGGATCACGTAAAAAGATTTGATGGGCAGTCATTCCTGGAATAGGCTTTTCTTCGAAAGTGATATTGAGTGATTCAAGTTTTTTTAAAACAGCCTGGTAGTTAGCGGTTTTAAATGCAACGTGATCAAAAGATGATTTTTGCCGTGAGCGACCGTCACCTTCTTTGGGTGTGATGATATGGAGGACATCTTTATCTCCTATATATAACCAAAATCCAAAGCGTTCGAACGCTGGCCTAAAACCTTCGCTTAGGCCTACCACATCACAATAAAAATCTCTTAATTTCAACACCATATCTTTTTCTGCAACAAGCTGAATGTGATTGATGGATAAAATCATGTACTTGTTTTTTAAGTTGTGGGTTGAGGTGTGCGTAAACGAATATGAAGCTCACGCAATTGTTTTTCGTCAACTGCATTAGGTGCTTTAGTGAGTAAACATTGCGCGCGTTGTGTCTTTGGAAAAGCAATCACATCGCGAATCGATTCAGCCCCTGCTAACAGAGTGACCAATCGATCAAGGCCAAAGGCTAGGCCTCCATGAGGAGGTGCTCCATATTGAAGCGCATCAAGAAGGAATCCAAATTTTTCTTTAGCCTCTTCTTTTGAAATTTTTAATGCGTCGAATACTTTGGACTGAACTTTTTCTTCATGAATACGAATTGATCCACCGCCAACTTCCCAGCCATTAATCACCATATCGTAAGCTTTAGATAAGCACTTCCCAGGATCTGCTCCTAATAATTCTTCATGACCTTCTTTAGGAGCCGTAAAGGGGTGATGAATGGCAACCCAACGATCTGTTTCTTCATCGTGCTCAAACATAGGGAAATCAACTATCCATAAAGGTGCCCATGCTCTGCCGTCGACATGATTTTTTTCGTGACCAATTTTGAGACGTAATGCACCAAGTGCTTCATTTACAACTTTTTCTTTATCAGCACCAAAGAAAACAATGTCGCCATTTGTAGCTCTCGTTTTTTCAATCATCGCTTTTAATGCATTTGCATGAATATTTTTAACAATAGGGCTTTGAAGGCCTGTCTCATTCAATTCATTAACATCATTGATCTTAATATACGCCAAACCTTTAGCGCCATAGATTTTGACAAACTCGGTATAAGCATCAATTTCAGAACGTGTAATCGCGGAACCATTGGGCACTCTTAATGCTGCGACACGGCCACCTTTCATAGTAGCTGCTGATGAGAAGACTTTAAAATCAACATCCTGCATGACGTCAGTCAATTCAGTAATTTCTAGTGCCACTCGCATATCAGGTTTATCGGAGCCATATTTATGCATCGCTTCTTGATAAGTCATACGTTGAAATTTTGATGGCAAATCGATCGATGCAACTTTTTTATACATCTCACGAATCATCGTTTCTACAATCGTCATGATGTCTTCTTCATTCATGAATGAAGTTTCAATATCAACTTGCGTGAATTCTGGTTGACGATCTGCTCTTAAATCCTCATCGCGAAAACATTTGGTGATTTGGAAATAGCGATCAAAACCTGACACCATAAGAAGTTGTTTAAACAGCTGAGGAGACTGAGGGAGGGCAAAAAATTCACCTGCATGAACACGGGAAGGGACTAAATAATCACGAGCGCCCTCAGGTGTGCTGCGAGTCAACATTGGTGTTTCAATTTCCATAAATCCATTTTCATCTAAGAAGTCCCGCAATACTTTAGTGACCCTATAACGAAGACGTAAATTATTTTGCATCATTGGACGACGTAAATCCATAAAGCGATACTCAAGACGTATCATTTCTGAAATGGAGTCGTCATCGAGCATAAATGGAGGCGTTAATGAAGGATTTAAAATTTCAATATTGGAAGCTAGCAATTCAACTTCACCTGTTGGGATATTTAAATTAACCGTGCCTTCTGGGCGAGCTCTTACTTTACATATGACTTTTAATACGAATTCATTACGAATTGACTCTGCAGTGGCAAATGTTTCTTTTGTATCAGGATCGATCACAATTTGTGCAATTCCTTCACGGTCGCGAAGATCAATAAAAATGACTCCTCCATGATCACGTCGACGATGAGCCCAGCCACATACGGTGACGATCTCTCCAATATGTGTTTTATTTAAATCACCACAGTAATGCGTGCGCATCATTCTTAAAGTCTCTTTAGTAAATTGTTAATTAATTTTTTTGTTTTTTTGCTTAGGAGGAACAACGCCCATGGAAATGACATATTTCAATGCTTGATCCACACTGATATCAAGTTCCACAATATCTTTTTTAGCGACCATCAGGAAAAATCCTGAGGTGGGATTGGGTGTAGTAGGCACATACACACTCACATGTTTGCCTTTTAAATGTTTTGCAATATCAGGACTAGGCTCACCTGTTAAAAATGCAATCGTCCGAGTATCACGATTAGGATAATAAATGAGCACCGCTTTGTTAAATGCACGACCTGATTCTGAAAATAAAGTATCGGATACTTGCTTGATACTTGAGTAAATAGAATTCACAAATGGAAGTCTTGATAACAATAATTCCCATAGCTTTAAAAATTGACGGCCAAATAAATTAGACGCCAATAGTCCGATTCCTAGAATCACACCGACTGTTAAAAGAACACCTAAGCCTGGAATATCAAATCCAAAAAGATTTTTTGGTTGGTAATCGTAGGGTAACCAAATAAGTGTTTGGTCTAGGAAATGAATAAGTGAAGTAAGCACCCATATCGTAATCGCTAGGGGTACAAGAACAAGTAAGCCTGTTAAAAAATAACGTTTAAACATATGTAAAATTAACTCGAGGTTGGAGATGCGCTCGCATCTTTTTTGGTTTCAGTTTTTGTATCAGCTTTTGCTGAACTCTCTTTTGTTTTATTTTTAAAATCTGTGACATACCATCCAGAGCCTGTCAGTTGAAAGCTTGGTGCCGAGACTTGTTTTTTAAAAGTCCCTTTCTTACACTCAGGACATTCCATCAAAATCGGATCTGAAATTTTACGGAGCAATTCTTTCGAGCATCCGCAAGCTTCACATGTGAAATCAAAAATAGGCATATATTAAAAAGGAATGTCGTCTTCAAAATCATCAAAGTTTGTCGCAGCTGCTGCCTGAGGTGCGCCACTTGTTCTTTGAGGGGCTTGATTAAACTCATCATTACCTTGTGATGCTGTTTGACTTGGTGCGCTGGATGAGGCACTTGAAGAGCTTCCTCCGCCACTATCCCGACCGCCTAACATTTGCATACTATCTGCGATGATTTCCGTAGTGTAGCGATCTTGTCCTTCTTTCGTTTGCCATTTGCGTGTTTGAAGTCTGCCCTCAATAAATACAGGACGACCTTTTTTTAAATATTCGCCTGCGATCTCAGCTAACTTTCGATACATGACAATGTTATGCCATTCGGTGCGCTCTTGCTTTTCACCGTTCTTATCTTTCCAGTTGTCTGTCGTTGCAATACTAAAATTGCATACCGCGTCTCCGTTCGGCATAAATCGCACTTCAGGATCTTTGCCTAAATTACCCATCAAAATCACTTTATTAACTGACGCCATGTTTACCTCCTAGTAACCTAATAATTGATGCTTCATGAATCGTTTCGTGTTTATTGACTTTGAGCATCACCTTGCCTTCTTCAAGCAAGATCATGACGTCACGCACGCCTTTTATTTTTTTTAATTGTTGTTGCACTGATGCTAATTGTTTCGGGCTTTTGAGTAATGATTTATTTTGAATCATAAACATTAAGGTTTTAATTGCGGGTGGTGCTTTCATTGAAAATGCAAAGCCTACCCACAACGTCATCAAAATGGCACAAAACGAAAATACTGAAAAACTGCCACCAAAATCCGCTAAAAAACCACCTAACAAACTACCAAAAAAGACACCTAATGACTGACAGGTATTATACACCCCAATCGCCGTACCTTTAGCGCTTGGCGGGGCAATTTTGCTTATCAAACTGGGCAGACTTGCCTCTAAAACATTGAAAGCTACAAAGTAGACAAAAAGGGATGCCACTAGACCCCAAAAAATATTAATTAAAATACCAAACATTAGTTGAGCAATGAGCATTAGAAAAATAGAGCTAATAAATACGAATTTAGATTTATTAAATTTTTCGCTGATGATGATGATAGGTACCATAAAGACAAAAGAACTTAGGAGCACAGGCAGATAAACTTTCCAATGTTGGTTCACATCCATACCACCTGAAGTAGCAAGCGCTATGGGGACCACAATAAACATGGCCATTTGAGCCGCATGAAGCGCAAAAATCCCAAAATTCAAACGCGAGAGCTCTTTATTTTTTAGAATAGATTGAAAGGAAGGTGCTGGTTCTTTTAATGTTTTAGAAGTATTTATATTTAAGGGGGTGGGCACCACAAAACGCACGACTAAAATAGCTGACAATGATAAAAAACCTGTCAGCATAAAAATACCAGGCACGCCTATGAGGCGATTTAATAGCGGAGCGCCCATCAAAGACAAGGCAAAAGTAATGCCAATCGTGGCTCCAATCATAGCCATTGCTTTGGTACGATGCTCATCCCTTGTTAAATCTGCTACAAGCGCTGTGATCGCGGCCGAAATCGCCCCCGCCCCTTGTATGGCACGGCCCAAAATAATGATATTAATATCGTCTGAGTACCCTGAAACAAATGAGCCTAGGGCAAATAAAAGAAGGCCAATATAGATAATCTTTTTGCGTCCATAACGGTCGGAGAGCATGCCAAAAGGCAATTGAAATAAAGCCTGAGTGAGGCCGTAAGCCCCTAATGCAAGTCCCACTTGAAAAGCCGAGGGGCTTCCGGGCAAACCTTCCGCGTAAATAGCAAAAATAGGCAGGATTAAAAACATGCCTAACATTCTTAAGCCGTAGATCGATGCCAAACTTAAGCTGGATCGAATTTCGAGCGGGGTCATGCCTTGTTCTATCTTCATAAACTTGAATTAGATATTTCTTATTTTCGAATAATTTCGTATATTAGCAGGTTACCTTTAAAAAGCTTAAGTTGCATGGATACGATTAAGATTCGCGGGGCTAGAACCCATAATTTAAAAAATATTTCACTCGATTTACCACGTAATAAATTGATTGTGATTACAGGCCTATCCGGTTCCGGCAAATCATCCTTGGCTTTTGATACGCTATATGCTGAAGGACAGCGTCGATATGTGGAGTCTTTATCGGCTTATGCACGTCAATTTTTAGAGCGTATGAATAAACCGGATGTCGATTTAATCGAAGGCTTATCCCCTGCGATTTCGATTGAACAAAAATCGACTTCACATAATCCTCGCTCCACAGTCGGCACGGTCACTGAAATCCATGATTACTTAAGACTTCTTTATGCAAGAGCGGGTGAGCCTGAATGCCCCACGCACGCTCACACGTTAGAATCTCAAACAGTATCCGAAATGGTGGATACATTATTAGCCCTCCCTATTGACACAAAAATTATGTTGTTAGCTCCCATTGTTAATAGCAGAAAGGGTGAGCAACAAGATTTATTTGAAGATTTAAAAGCGCAAGGCTTTATTCGTTTGCGCATTGATGGTGAGATTTATGAAATTGATGCTCTACCAAAACTCACCAAAACTAAAAAGCATCAGGTGGATGTGGTGGTCGATCGCATTAAAATTAACCCAGAAATTAAACAGCGTATTACAGAGTCGACCGAAACTGCATTAAGGCTGGCCGATGGCAAGATGATTGCGATCGAAATGGATATCAATAAATCCCATCTTTTCTCAGCAAAATTTGCATGTCCACTTTGCGATTATTCTTTGGAAGAATTAGAGCCGCGTATTTTCTCATTTAATAATCCAATGGGAGCCTGCCCTGAGTGCGATGGACTTGGTAATATAAATTTCTTCGACCCAAAACGCGTGGTGGCTTTTCCACATTTATCTCTTGCATCAGGTGCTATTAAAGGCTGGGACAAGCGCAATCAATTTTATTTCCAACTTCTTCAATCATTGAGTGAGCATTACAAATTTGATTTAGAAACTGTGTTTGAAGACATCCCTGAAAAAATTCAAAATGTGATTTTGAATGGCAGCGGGAGTGAGCAGATTAGTTTTTCATATATGAATGAACGCGGTCAAATTAATAAAAAGATGCATAGCTTTGAAGGTATCTTAAATAATTTAAAACGTCGTTATCACGAGACCGATTCAGGGACTGTGCGAGATGAACTCGCAAAATATTTGAATATGCAAACCTGTCCTTCATGTGAGGGTGCTCGCTTAAGGAGTGAAGCTAGACATGTCAAAGTAGGTAAAAAAAATATCCATGAAATATGCAATACCCCTTTAAAAGAAACCGTACATTTTTTTGAGTCGCTAAAACTTAAGGGCGCTAAAAAAACCATCGCTGAGAAAATCATTTATGAAATTACGAGCCGCTTAAAATTTTTAGTCAATGTCGGGTTAGATTATTTATCCCTCTCTCGTTCAGCCGAAACCTTATCAGGTGGTGAGGCACAACGCATTCGTCTAGCTTCACAAATTGGTAGTGGCTTAACAGGCGTCATGTATGTGCTCGATGAACCATCCATTGGTCTTCATCAACGTGACAATGACCGTTTACTTGAAACCTTAAAAAGGTTGCGCGATCTGGGGAATACCGTGATCGTTGTTGAGCACGATCAAGATGCGATTCTTTCAGCTGATCATGTGGTCGATATTGGTCCAGGTGCGGGTGAGCATGGTGGTTATATCGTTGCTGAAGGCACACCTAAAATGATTGCCAAACATCCGAAATCACTCACGGGTCAATACATCAGCGGCCTTAAAGAAATCAAATATAAAAATAAGCGAGTATTGCCACGCACTTTGAAATGGTTAGAGTTGAAAGGTGCTAAGGGAAACAATTTAAAAGATGTGCATCTTAAATTACCGATTGGGCTCCTCACTTGTGTCACAGGTGTGTCAGGCAGTGGTAAGTCATCCCTTATTAACGACACCCTTTATCGTGCCGTCGCACATCATTTATATGGAAGCCATGCCGAACCTGCTGAGCATGTATCAATTAAAGGCTTAGATTTTTTTGATAAGGTTGTTGACGTGGACCAAAGCCCAATTGGAAGAACACCTCGATCCAATCCTGCAACATATACAGGACTCTTTACACCCACACGAGAACTTTTTGCACAACTTAATGAAAGCCGAAATCGAGGTTATGGCCCAGGCCGTTTCTCATTTAACGTCAAAGGCGGCCGATGCGAAGCTTGTGAGGGAGATGGTGTGATAAAAGTTGAAATGCATTTCTTACCTGACGTCTATGTCCCTTGTGATATTTGCCAAGGGAAACGTTATAACCGTGAAACTTTAGAGATTCAATTTAAGGGTAAAAATATTCATGAAGTTTTATCGATGACGGTTGAACAAGCCCATCAATTTTTTAATGCTATTCCTGCAGTTGAAAAAAAATTACGTACGCTCATTGAAGTGGGTTTAGGTTATATCACTTTAGGTCAAAATGCGACGACACTTTCAGGTGGTGAAGCGCAGCGCGTTAAATTAGCGTTAGAGCTTTCAAAACGTGATACAGGTACAACACTTTATATTTTAGATGAACCAACCACTGGACTTCATTTTGCAGATATTCAACTATTACTCGACGTCATCCATAAGCTTCGTGATGCAGGAAATACCATTGTTATCATTGAACACAATTTAGATGTGATTAAAACGGCAGATTGGGTGATTGATTTAGGCCCTGAAGGTGGTGATGGTGGTGGTGAAATTATTGCAGAAGGCACACCTGAAGAAGTGGCCAACAACAAGAAGAGTTACACGGGGAAATATCTAAAAACTTACCTCAAATAAATTATGGCACTTGAGCCGAATTCATTCGAGATAGGATGATTCCACTTCGCTCAATCAATCCTGAAGCATCTTGATGGTGCTCATAATATTTAGGGTTAGGAATCATGGAGGCTAACTTAGCCGACTGAAAACTATTTAAATCTCTTGCATGGAATGAAAAATAACGAAGGGATGCAGCTTCAATCCCATAGACATTATTTCCCCACTCGATTACATTCAAATAAATTTCTAAGATTCTTTGTTTACTTAAAATTGTTTCAAGCATTAGGGTGATAATGGTTTCTTCTGCTTTTCGCCAAGGCGTTCTTTGATTGGATAAGAACAAATTTTTAGCAAGCTGCTGGCTAATAGTGGACCCTCCCGCTACAATTTTTTTACGTCGCTTATTTTTTTCATAAGCTTTTTCAATGCCCTCCCAGTCAAAACCTTCATGGTCAATAAACTTGGCATCCTCGGCTGCAATGACGGCTTGTTTAATATTGATCGAGATTTGGTTGTAATTGACCCATTGATGACGCAGCGTTGCTTTTTCATCTTTTTCTTGAAGGTGCTCGAGTCTCGTTTCCATGAAAGCACTTTCACCTGGATTGACAACCGTCCATAAAATAATGTGAAGTAAAATCCAGAGCTGATAGAAAAAGAAAAAAAGAAACGAAACAGATAAAACTTTTCCTTTGAAGGATCGATTATTCCAAAATAGATTTTTTAATCGTGCTTGCAATTAAAGCGCTCTTAATGATTCGATCACAGATTTTGTTTTTGGTTTAATGTGATGCCAAATAAAAAAAGCTTCTGCGGCTTGTTCAACTAACATGCCCAGACCATCTGATGTTTTAGACCCTTGTGATTGAGCTTCTCTAATAAAGGATGTTTCTTTGCCATACATCATGTCATAAGCTAAAGATCCTTCATGAAAAACTTTATGATTCAAATCAAATTCAGCATTATTTAAACCGGCTGAGGTTGCATTGATAATGATGTCAAAATATTGATCTGGCAATTTTGCCATTTCAATCACATTTAAATTCACATTAAAACTTTTTGCATGCACATCCATTTTATTTCGAATCACGTGTGATTTTTCAATCGTGCGATTGGTGAGTGTTAATTCAGATGGTTCTTTTTCTAAGATGGAATAAATCACGCCTTCGGCAGCACCGCCCGCACCGATGAGTAAAATTTTCTTACGCTTTAAATCTACATTTAAGTTTTGTTCGAGGTCTCTTACTAACCCTATGCCGTCTGTATTGTGCCCAATGATTTGATCACCTTTAAATTCGAGCGTGTTCACAGCCTCAGCGATTCTAGAGTGACTGGAATGCTGGCTCGCTAATTCATAAGCCTCTTTTTTAAAAGGTAAGGTGACATTAGCCCCGCTTAATTTTTGTGCGATGAGTTGATGAATTGTATTTTTAAATTCATCGAGAGGCGAGAGCAAAGCTTTGTAATCAATATGGAGTCCAGCTTCTTTAGCAAATGCACTATGAATTTGAGGAGATAGGCTGTGATGAATTGGATTACCAATCACGGCAAAATGTTTTTTAAGTTCAGTCATGGTGCGCTATCACATCGATTTGATTAAGGTTTCGAGTATAAGTGTTTTTGTAAAAACTGCCATCAAACTCATTTATGCACTTATAAAGTGCATAAAACTCATATATGCATTTTTTTGGTGCATTTTTTGGCATTTCCCTTTTAAATCTCAAGCAATAACAGAGCCTTATAGCATTATTCGATTGGCACAATTTGTGCTTACTATTAATATGTTGAAATGCATTAATGAACAACAGATTGAATCACAATTGACGCTTTTAGGAGAATGAAATGGCAATCGCTGATGTAATGAAAAAGATTAAGGATAACAACGTTAAGTTCGTGGACTTTAGATTCACGGATACGCGAGGCAAAGAACAGCACGTCAGCGTGCCTGTCTCAGCTTTTGATGAAGATAAATTTAAACAAGGTCACGCATTCGATGGTTCATCGATTGCAGGTTGGAAAGGCATTCAAGCATCCGACATGTTGCTAATGCCAGATCCAGATACAGCTAATATCGATCCATTCATGGAAGAGCCAACTCTTATTCTGACATGCGATGTCGTAGACCCAACAGACGGGAAGGGTTATGAGCGTTGTCCACGAAGCTTAGCGCGCCGTGCAGAGGCTTATTTAAAATCAACAGGCATAGGTGACACAGCTTACTTTGGCCCAGAGCCAGAATTCTTTATTTTTGATTCCATCACTTGGTCTCAGGGTATGGATGGATGTCACGTTAAAATTAATTCAGAAGAAGGTGCGTGGGATTCTGCAACACAACACGAAGGTGGCAATACGGGACACCGTCCAGGGGTTAAGGGCGGTTACTTTCCAGTGCCACCCGTTGACTCACTTCAAGATGTGCGTTCAGCAATGTCGATTACATTAGAAGCGATGGGGGTGCCTGTTGAAGTGCATCACCATGAAGTCGCCACTGCAGGTCAATGTGAAATCGGTACTAAATTTAGTACGCTCACACAGCGCGCTGATTGGACACAACTTCTTAAATACGTGGTTTTAAACACCGCGCATAACTATGGCAAAACAGCGACATTCATGCCAAAACCAATCCTAGGTGATAATGGCTCAGGTATGCATGTGCATCAATCTATTTGGAAAGATGGTAAAAATTTATTTGCTGGTTCTGGCTACGCTGGTTTAAGTGAACTCGCGTTGTTCTACATTGGTGGTGTGATTAAACACGCACGCGCACTCAATGCGATTACTAATCCGGGTACAAACTCATATAAACGTTTAGTGCCAGGCTATGAGGCTCCAGTGAAATTAGCCTACTCTGCGAAGAACCGCTCAGCGTCGATTCGTATTCCATTCGTCGAAGGGGACAAAGCGCGTCGTATCGAAGCGCGATTCCCAGACCCGATAGCGAACCCATATCTTGCATTCAGCGCATTGATGATGGCAGGTTTAGATGGTATTCAAAATAAGATTCACCCAGGTGAACCCGCTACAAAAGACTTGTACCATTTAACACCTGAAGAGGATGCACAAGTACCAACGGTATGTTCATCTCTCGAACAAGCGCTTGAGTATTTAGATAAAGATCGCGAGTTCTTAACACGCGGTGGTGTATTTACCGATGACTGGATCAATAGTTATATCGATCTTAAGATGGAAGAAGTCACTAAGATGCGTATGACGCCGCATCCAATCGAATTCGGCATGTATTACAGCTGCTAATTCTTTTGAAAAAATTAAAAAGACGGCTTTGATAGCCGTCTTTTTTATGCCTTCATTTTGGGCTAAATCCATATATGCACTATTTTAGTGCATTACCGCTTAATATTCCTTACAATATCCCAACACATCCTAATAAATAGGCCTTAAGACCATCTGTCAAAGTTGGCTCAAGTTTTGCTTGCTATATAAATGAAAATGGAAAATTCATGAATAAAAACACTATACCATCCTTAAGTCCAGAACTTAAAGGGATTGAACACTTAGCAAGTGCAGTATTGCTATGCGATATTGAAGGCCATATTTTGTATATGAATCCATCGGCGGAAATTTTATTTGGGCTCAGTGCTAAACATATTTACATGATGACCTTGGATGAAGCATTTCCTCATTCTGACATTTTAAAAATAGCCATCAGCCAAGCTTTAAATAGCGATACACCTTATCGTGAGCATGAGTTTTTAATTACCACTTTAAAACATCAGTCCTATTCTGTGACATGCACCATCACACCCATTCAAAGCAAAATGATTCGATATATTCTTGAGTTCCAGCAAATGGATCAGCAATTACGAATCGCAAAAGAAGAGCGTATGTTGATCCAGCAACAAGCGAACTCAGAATTGATTCGAAATTTAGCACATGAAATTAGAAACCCATTAGGAGGCTTAAGAGGGGCTGCGCAACTTTTAGAGCATGAATTGCCTGACGTTTCATTAAAAGAATATACACAAGTCATTATTAAAGAAGCAGATCGCCTGCAATCGCTCATGGATCGATTACTTGTCCCCCACCAAAAACCTAAATATGAACCAACCAATATTCATGAAGTGTTGGAGCGCGTTCGAAGTTTATTGCTTGCCGAATCGCCTGATGAAATAAAAATTCAACGCGATTACGATACAAGCCTGCCTGATATTATTGGCGATCGGGAAAAACTGATTCAAGCGGTACTTAATATTGCGCGTAATGCCGTTCAAGCGATGCATGAAAAACAACAACAAGGTTTAATCATTTTTAAAACGAGAGCTGAACGACAAATCATGCTCGCTAAAAAACGTTACCGTGTGGGTATCAAACTCGACATCATTGATAATGGACCTGGCATCCCTCCAGGCATTCGCGACAAAATATTTTATCCGCTGGTCTCAGGCCGTGAAGGTGGCTCAGGGCTAGGCTTATCTTTAGCGCAAACCTATATAAGTCAACATCAGGGCATGATTGAATGTAAGAGTGAGCCAGGGCATACCACATTCACAATTCTATTGCCTATTAAAGTTTTAGATACAAAAGAAATTTCTACTCCCAATAAAGAATCACAAGGATCTTCACTATGAAAGCAATTTGGATTATCGATGATGACAAATCTATTCGATGGGTATTTGAAAAAGCACTTACACGAACTGACTTAAATTTTAAAACGTTTAGTTCGATTAAAGATGCATTTGCAGCGATCAAAGATGAAGAGCCACAAGTGATTGTGAGTGACATTAGAATGCCGCAAGGTTCAGGCTTAGAACTCCTTCAAGTCATCAAAGAAAAATATGCACATATTCCTGTCATCATCATGACGGCTTATTCTGATTTAGAAAGTGCAGTCGCTGCATTCCAAGGAGGGGCTTTTGAATACTTGGCAAAACCCTTCGATGTGGATCAAGCGATTGAAATTATTCATCGTGCTATTGATGAGTCATTGAAACAAAACAATCAAGAAGTTTCTTTTGAAAATTCGACCGAGATGATTGGTCATGCACCTTCCATGCAAGAAGTCTTTCGTGCCATCGGACGTCTTAGCCGCTCTCATGCCACGGTTCTTATTAATGGTGAATCGGGCAGTGGTAAAGAGTTGGTTGCAAGTGCGCTTCATAAACATTCACCTCGCGCAGATAAACCTTTTATTGCAATAAATACTGCCGCGATTCCAAAAGATTTATTGGAGTCCGAACTCTTTGGTCATGAGCGAGGTGCTTTTACTGGAGCGCAAGCTCTGCGAAAAGGTCGTTTCGAACAAGCGGATGGTGGCACACTTTTTTTAGATGAGATTGGTGACATGCCAGCGGATCTTCAAACAAGACTTTTACGTGTCTTAAGTGACGGTCAGTTCTATCGCGTCGGTGGCCATAACCCTATTAAAGTAAATGTACGAGTCATTGCAGCGACTCACCAAGACATAGAAGAGCGAGTTAAATCAGGACTCTTCCGTGAAGATTTATTTCATCGTTTAAATGTCATTCGTTTGCGCTTACCAGCCTTAAGAGAGCGTGCAGAGGATGTTCCAGATTTAGCACGCTACTTCTTGCAACAAAGTGCACAGCAATTAGGTGTTGAAACAAAAATTCTATCTGAAGATACCTTAAGTTATTTATCGCACCTTAATTGGAGTGGCAATGTGCGCCAACTTGAAAATGTGTGTCATTGGTTAACCGTCATGGCACCAGGTCAAAATATCGACATTAAAGATTTACCACCTGAATTGAAAAATCATGATATGCATAAAGAAGTATCAGCCAATTGGAAAGATGGATTAAAGCAAGAAGTGCAATTAGCATTGAACAAAAATCAAAAAGATATTTTGACCGATCTCAATCAAACATTTGAAAAGATTTTAATTGAGGAAGCACTTCAGTTTACTAAAGGAAGGCGAATTGAGGCAGCTGAGATGTTGGGATTAGGAAGAAATACTTTAACCCGAAAAGTTAAAGAATTAAAAATTGAAAAATAATTTTTTTTTGAATCAGGCGCTGCGTGACTTTGTTTTTTAGGAGTAACCGTCATTACAATCATTAATTTGGCAGTTATTGCTTAACGTAAGCTTCTAGCTCTTTGATTAGGTTTCTTTGATACACAATCATTTCTTTAGCCACATCACCTAAAGACAACATACCAATGACTTTGGTGCCATCAATAATGGGTAAGTGACGAATATGTTTTTCGGTCATAAGCGTCATTGCTTTTTCAAAAGTATCTTTACCGTGGCCCACTAGTACATTTTTAGTCATCACTTCCTCAATTAAAGTGACTTTAGATGACTTACCTTTTAGAACAACTTCACGCGCGTAATCGCGCTCAGAAAAAATACCGACCATTTTGTCTTTGTCCATCACAATGAGCGCGCCAATTTTATATTCGGCTAAGATAATGAGCGCATCAATCACGGGACGGTTTGGGGCAATAGTAATTACTTCTTTATGCTTTTTATCAGCAATAAGTTGAGCAGCTGTTTTCATAAGGTACCTTTTTTGAAATCTTAGAATCTAAATATACACTTTATAATAATGACTCTACATTAAACAAGTATAAAAATGCTCCTTAAAAAAAATCAAAGCCTGATGGCTTTTTTAGCCCTTATGCTTTTATGTCTGATTTGGGGTTACAACTGGGTCGTTATGAAAAATGCCCTTCATTTCTCAGGTCCTTTTGATTTTGCAGCCCTTAGAACCGTCTTAGGGACACTTTGTTTATTCATTGTGATGCTTATCTTAAAAAAACCTTTTAGCATCAAAGAAATTCCAAGTCTGATCGCTTTAGGTCTTCTTCAAACTTCTGGCTTTACAGGGCTTTTAGTATGGGCCTTGGTTGAAGGTGGTGCTGGTAAAACAGCGGTACTTACCTACACCATGCCTTTTTGGACCATGCTTTTGGCTTGGCCACTTTTAGGGGAAAAATTGCGCGGATGGCAATGGCCCGCAGCTTTTTTTTCATTGATGGGCATTTTATTTATTTTGGATCCCCTTCATTTGGGCACCGATGTATTCAGCATGATATTAGCCATTGTGTCTGGCATTTCATGGGCGTTGGCTGTGATTTTAGCTAAAAAACTTCAAGCTCGTTCACCTAATCTTGATTTGATTTCCTTAACCGCATGGCAAATGCTTTTTGGCTCAATACCTATTGTGGTTTTGGCTTTCATGACACATACGGCCTCAATTGAGTGGGATAGTTATTTTATAGGAGCGCTCATTTATAACGCAGTCTTTGGGAATGCCATTGCATGGCTATTATGGCTTTATGCATTAAGACATTTATCGGCAGGCATAGCTACCATGACCACAACGGTTTGTCCTGTGATAGCAGTCATTGCATCGTCGATTGAACTTCATGAGCTAATTAAACCTTTTGAATTTGTAGGTATGTCTTTCATTGGAATCTCTCTCCTGATGATTTCTTACGACCGCATTAAAAAACACAAAGAAGAGCTTGTCCAGCCGTGGCTTAGAAAAGAACCCATGATAAAATGAAAGTCTAGAAAGGGCTAAGCATGGCAGGACATTCCAAATGGGCAAATATCCAACACCGCAAAGGTCGCCAAGACGCTAAGCGCGGAAAAGTATTCACAAAAATCATTAAAGAAATTACGGTTTCAGCAAGACTCGGTGGCGGAGAAGTCAACTTCAATCCGAGATTGAGAGCTGCTGTGGCGCTGGCAAAAGAAGAAAATATGCCACAAGACAATATCACGCGTGCAATTAAAAAAGGTACGGGAGAATTAGAGGGTGTGAGTTACGAGGAAGTTAGATATGAAGGTTACGGCATTGGTGGGGCTGCCATTATTATTGATTGCTTAACGGATAATAAACAAAGAGCTGTCGCTGACGTAAGGCATGCGCTCACTAAAAATGGCGGCAATTTAGGTACCGATGGATCCGTCGCTTTTTTATTTAAACATTGTGGACGCATCTTTTTTGCTCCCGGCACAGATGAAAATAAAGTGATGGAACTGGCTTTAGAGGCAGGTGCTGAAGATATCATCAATGACGAAGATGGCAGTATTGAAGTGATCACCCCCGCTCAAGAATTTATTCAAATTAAAGAAGCGCTTTTAAATGCAGGTTTAAAAATAGAATTAGCAGAAGTCGCGATGCGTCCTATATTAGAAAATGCTTTGAGTGGAGATGATGGTATTAGAATGCAAAAAATTCTAGATACGCTTGATGACCTAGATGATGTTCAGGAAGTTTATACCACCGCAGTGATTGAAGATTAAATTCATCATTGAGTGATCCTATTATCATCCTTGGTATTGATCCTGGTTTAAGAATGACTGGGTTCGGTATCGTGGAAAAAAGTGGTGATAAGATTCTTTATCTTGGAAGTGGCGTAATAAAAACTGTCAGCGCTAAACAAGAGGCGCGTGATAGTTTGCCTGAGCGCATTCAAATTATTTTAGAAGGACTCTTTGAAGTGATCGATCAATATAAGCCAAAACAAGTTGCTATTGAGAAAGTCTTTGTGAATGTGAATCCACAATCCACTCTTTTATTAGGTCAAGCAAGAGGAGCTGCCATCAGCGCTGCTGTAATCAAAAAATTACCTGTGTATGAATATACAGCCTTACAAGTTAAAAAATCAGTGGTAGGTTCAGGCCATGCCAAAAAAGAGCAGGTGCAAGAAATGATCAAACGTTTTTTAAAATTACCCGAATTACCGCAAGCCGATTCTGCAGATGCGCTTGCATGTGCGATGTGTCACGCGCATGCTTATAACCAATTACAAAGCATGGATGCTTTAAGTTACCGTATGAAAAAAGGTAGGCTTGTATGATAGGAAAAATTTCCGGCATTCTTTTAGATAAAACGCCACCCTTGGCTTTAATTGATTGCAATGGAGTGGGCTATGAATGCGAAGTCCCTATGAGTACTTTTTATTTACTTCCTCAGGTGGGAGATAAAGTCACTTTGCTCACGCACTTTGTGGTGCGTGAAGATGTACAGCTTCTATTTGGTTTTGGCACTAACCCCGAACGTTTAATGTTTCGACAGCTTTTGAAAGTAAACGGTATTGGAGCTAAGTCCGCACTCGCGATTTTAAGCGGCTTATCGATTGATGAATTGATTCAAGCAGTGTCATTGCAAGAAGCAGGACTCTTAACCCGTGTACCCGGTATCGGCAAAAAAACAGCCGAACGATTGCTTCTAGAACTTAAAGATAAATTCACGCTTGATTCAGCCTTAAGCATTAAGGGTTCTGGTATCACATCGATCAGCCAAGATGTACTCAATGCCCTCATTGCATTAGGCTACAATGAACGCGAATCCTTAAATGCTATAAAAAGTTTAGATATAAATCTCACTGTGAATGATGGTATTAAACAAGCTTTAAAATATTTATCCAAAGGCTAATGAAAACGCATGATTGAATCTGATCGTTTTGTAGCAAGTACCGTGAATGAGCCTGTTGAGGAATCTATTGAACGCGCACTTCGCCCCAAAGAACTTCAAGAATATGTCGGTCAAGAAAAAGTCAGAAGCCAATTAGAGATTTTTATTTCAGCGGCTAAAAATAGAAACGAAGCCTTAGACCATGTATTACTTTTTGGCCCACCTGGTTTAGGCAAAACGACTTTAGCTCACATCATTGCAAAAGAGATGGGCGTCAATCTTCGCCAAACATCAGGCCCTGTTTTAGAAAAAGCAGGTGACCTCGCAGCACTTCTTACTAATTTAGAACCTAATGACGTTTTATTTATTGACGAGATTCATCGATTATCACCTGTCATCGAAGAAATCTTATATCCCGCGATGGAAGATTACCGTCTTGATATTATGATTGGTGAAGGTCCATCGGCTAGATCAGTACGACTTGATTTGCCACCTTTTACATTAGTGGGTGCTACCACACGAGCAGGTATGCTCACCAATCCACTCCGTGATCGTTTTGGCATTGTCTCCCGATTAGAATTTTATAGCGAAATCGAATTAGCAAAAATTGTGGATCGATCATCCAGTCTTTTAGAAGCTGATATTGATCCTTCAGGCTCATTAGAAATTGCAAAACGTTCACGAGGCACGCCTCGCATTGCAAACCGTTTATTAAGACGTGTACGTGATTACGCACAAGTAAAATCAAATGGAAAAATTACCGCGTCAATTGCAGATGACGCACTAAAAATGTTGGATGTGGATTTATTAGGGCTAGACGTCATGGACCGAAAACTCCTCCAAGCGATTCTAGAAAAATTTAATGGTGGTCCCGTAGGTATTGATAATTTAGCTGCAGCGATTGGTGAAGAGCGGGAAACCATTGAAGATGTATTAGAGCCCTATCTTATTCAACAAGGTTATCTCATGCGCACCCCGCGAGGACGTGTTGTGACACAAGCGACATATCTTCACTTTGGTATGAAACCACCTTCACAAGAGCCTACTGATACCCTATGGCAGGAATAAAAACTTTTTCGCTACCAGTGCGTATTTATTTCGAAGACACCGATAGTGGGGGAGTCGTTTATCACTCTAACTATTTAAAATTTATGGAGCGCGCTAGAACGGAATGGTTGAGAAGTGTTGGCATTGATCAGCACCAATTAAAACAACATGACCATATTATGTTTGTGGTTCATCGCATTGATATTCAATACAAACTTCCTGCACGTTTTAATGATGATTTGATCGTTAAGAGTGAGCTTAAAGACATAGGCTCTAGCAAAATTGAGTTTAGACAAATGATTTATCGTGAAAATGAAATGTTGATTGATGCAAGTGTCGATATTGCTTGTATTGATAGTGAAAAATTTAAACCTGTCAGAATCCCATCCACCGTTAAAGAAATTATGGAGTCTTTATGAATGTAGTGAATGATTTATCTTTTTTAAGTTTAATTACAGGGGCGACCATTCCTGTTCAGCTTGTCATGGTAATTTTATTGGCTGCTTCTGGTTTTTCTTGGTGGTATATCTTTATTAAAGTCTCTGTATTAAAGAGTGCAGAACTTGCAGTGGATGAATTTGAAAATACATTTTGGACAAGTGGGGATCTTAATAAGCTTCATGACAGCATTCATAGTGGCCGCATCAAGAACCAGGGCTTAGCGACTATTTTTGAAGCAGGCTATAAAGAATTTAATCGTCATAAAACATCAAAAAGTGACATGAGTGATGTGATTGAAGGAGTGCGCCGTGCCATGCGTGCCACATACAATCGTGAGCTCGATTTCTTAGATGCACACTTACCTTTTCTAGCATCAGTGGGATCTGTAAGTCCTTACATTGGTTTATTTGGAACAGTATGGGGCATCATGAATGCCTTTAGAGGATTAGCCAATGTGGCACAAGCGACCTTAACTCAAGTGGCTCCTGGTATTGCAGAGGCATTAATCGCAACCGCCATTGGTCTATTTGCAGCGATTCCAGCGGTTATTGCCTATAACCGTTTTGCAACTTCAGTTGATCGTTTATCAGTGAGATATGAAAGCTTCATGGAAGAGTTCGTTAATATCTTACAAAGAAAAGGATAAGTGATGCGTAAACGTCGCTTAATGAATCAGATCAATGTGGTGCCTTACATTGATGTGACTTTAGTTTTACTTGTTATTTTTATGGTGACAGCCCCCATGACGAATCCTGGTGTCGTGGAGTTACCTGAGGTGGGTGAAACTTTAAAACAAACAGGAGCGCCCATAGTGATTACCATAAAACTTAATAGCACCATTGAGATTGAGGGTGAGAGTTATACGCGCGATCGATTATTAAGTCATTTGCAGTCTTTAATTAAAACAACTCCTGATCGAGCGCTTGTAATTGCTGCTGACAAAAATGTGAAATACGATGAAGTGATAAGTGTCATGGATCTTTTAAAACAAAATAACGTTTCCAAAGTGGGCTTACTTCTTAAGCCACAAAAATAAATTTAGACGTGATTAGACCCCAAGAAAAAATCATAGCAAGAAGAGCTGCGATCTATGCAACGAGTGTGCATATTATTTTAATCGCGATCATGATTGTCAGTTTTGAATGGAGAGTAAAGTTACCCCAAGTAGCTGAAGTGGAATTATGGGATTCGATTCCTGCGCCAAGTGTTAAAGCAGTTGACACACCGCCTGTTGAAAAGAAGATTGAGCCAGAACCTCCAAAGCCTGAGCCTAAACCATCTAAGGTAGAAGAAATTATTAAATCACTGACTAGTGATAAGGCCGAAATTAGCTTGAAACAAAAAAAAGAAGAAGAGGATCGTAAAAAATTAGAAGATCAAAAAAAGAAAGATGATTTGAAAAAAATTCAGGAGGAACTTTTAAAGCAAGATCAATTGGCTAAACTTCAACAAGAATTATTACAAGACAAATCAAAGCCTTCATTAAATCGTCATGAAGACGTGAAACAATCAAATACTAATCCTACCCAAGGAGGTGCTAAATTAGGTGAAATGGATAAATATAAATTATTGATTCAAAGAAAAATTCAACAGAATGTGAATAAGCAGTTATGTGGCACGAGTGCTGTGGAGCTTCAGTTTGAAATCGGATTAATGCCTACAGGAGAATTGATTGGTAACCCTAAAATGTTAAAATCAAGTGGTATTCCTGTATGTGATGAATCGGTGGAGCGTGCTATTTTTCAATCACAACCCTTACCAGTGCCAACAGATACCGATTTATTTTCGAAATTTAAAAATTTAAAACTTAACTTTAGACCCAATGAAAAAATATAATGTACATATGTTAAAAACATTTACTTCCTTATGTTTACTTTTTTTGATATCTATCCATGCATTTGCAATTGAAACGATTGAGATTTCTGGAGGCGGTACCAAGCAAATTAATATTGCAGTCATGCCTTATAAAGAAATAATTATTGATAAAACCAGCAGTCGTATGCATCAAATCATTGCAGCGGATCTTTATCGCTCTGGTTTTTTTAGATCTATAGAGGTGAATGGCTTAGTGAATAAGCCATCAAGTTTAAGCGATATTAATTATGCTGAAATGACTGCCATTCAGGCTCAAGTGATGACTTTAGGCCAGGTGGAGATCAGTAATAATCGTTTGAAGGTGAATTGGTTTTTAGTTGATATCAATAAAAAAACGATTTTAACCACTATGGAATACTCGGGTCCAGTCGCACAATACCGAGCAATCGCCCATAAAATTTCTGACACCATTTATGAAAAGTTAACTGGTATCCCGGGAGTCTTTAGCACCAAAATTTCTTACATTACAAAAAATAAAGGCCGCTACTCTTTAAATGTGGCTGATGCAGATGGATTTAATGTGCAGTCAGTAGTGGGTTCACCTCAGCCTATTATCTCTGCGAGATGGTCGCCAGATGGTACAAAGATTGCTTACGTATCTTTTGAAAAGAAAAAACCTATTATCTATATTCAGTCTTTAGTGACAGGACAAAGAACGGTCTTGGCTAACTTTAAAGGCAATAATAGCTCTCCCTCATGGTCGCCTGATGGCAAAAGTTTGGCGATTGTTTTAACCTATAACGCAAACTCACAAATTTATCTCATCGATGCTGATGGGTCTAATTTAAAACCCCTTATCCAAAGTACGCACATTGATACGGAGCCAGTTTGGTCGCCTGACGGACGTTTTATTTATTTCACATCTGATCGCGGCGGTCGCCCACAAATTTACAAAGTTTCATCAACTGGAGGCGAGCCACAACGCGTGTCATTCGAAGGGAACCAAAATTTAAATCCTAACGTTTCACCCGATGCCAAAATGCTCTCTTACGTCACTCAAGATGAAGGTCGATTCAGAGTGGTTTTACACGATCTACAAACAGGACAAATTACGAAAATTACTGATGGTCCTTTTGATGAAGCACCTAAATTTTCCCCAAATGGGCATGTGATACTATATGCACACAAGATCAGCGGATCGGGCGAACTTTCTACCGTATCGATTGATGGGGTGGTTCGTCAATCATTCAATATTAACGCTGATGATATTAGAGAGCCCGCATGGGCACCTTTTGTAAAATAAATTAACTTAACTGGAGATTTGGAAAATGAAAAAGTCACTATTTCTTGCATCATTACTCTCACTATTTTTGATAGGTTGTAGCTCAACACCAATTGTTGATGTGTCAAAACCTGCGGGCCCTTCTGCATCGAACGATTCGAACGATGAAAAAGATCTTGATTTAGCAAGCTTACGAGATCCAAATAACATCCTATCTAAACGTAGTATTTATTTTGACTATGATAAAGATGTGGTGAAAGCTGAATACAAAGACCTCTTAGCAGCACATGCTAAATATGTGGCTTCACATTCAAAAGCAAAAATGACTTTAACTGGCAATACGGATGATCGTGGTTCTCGTGAATACAACGTCTCACTTGGCCAAAAACGTTCTGTATCGGTTAAGAAATCTATGAATGTATTAGGTGCGCAAGATACACAGATCGAAACAGTGAGTTTCGGTGAAGAGCGTGCGGATACAAATTGTAAAGATGACGCATGCTATGGAAAAGATCGTCGCGTTGATATCTCTTACGAAAAAGAGTAAATAGTTAAGCTTTAATGAAAAAACTTATTCTTTTAGCATGTTTATTTGTCACACCTCTCCATGCTGCACTCTTTGAAGATACAGACGCTAGAAAAAAACTTCAAGAGATGCAATTAAAAGAAACCGAGTTGGAAACGCGTATTGTCAATCTTGAGGCTGTCATTAAGAGTGGTAGCCTCAACGACATGTTGAATCAAATCGAATTATTGAAACAAGATGTTTCCAAATTGCGTGGTGATATGGAAACATTACGTCATTTAAATGCTACGGTTGAACAACGTCAGAAAGATCTTTATCAAGATTTGGATGGCAGACTTCGAAGAATTGAAGAAAAGTCAGTCGGAAGCAACGCTCCCGCGCCTAATAAAGTCGCAGAAATATCCGCAACGCCTGATGTCAAAGCGCCTTCGGATCAAGAAGTTTATGATCAAGCCAGCGCACTTTTAGATGGCATGAAAAATAAAGAAGCTTTCCAAGCCTTGACTGATTTTATTAAGCAATTCCCAAACAGTGCATTATTACCGGATGCTAAATATAGCTTAGCCAACGCACAGTTTAATTTAAAAAATTACAAAGCAACGATTGGTACTTATCAAAAATTACTTGATCAGCATCCTGATTTTGAAAAAAATCCAGAAGCTTTATTAGGTTTAGCCAATGCACAAATTCAATTAGCGCTTATCCCTGAAGCCAAAAAAAGCTTGAAGGATTTAATTAAAAAATATCCTAAGAGTGATGTGATTCAAAATGCACAAAAGCGTTTAAAAGTTTTAGAAAGTATCAAGCCCTAAAATTTTTACATCCTAATTTCCTTAGCCTTAAATTCATAGCGTGACACAACTTAAAATCTTTGAAATTTTTTATTCACTGCAAGGTGAATCTTCCCGTATGGGGTTGCCTACGATCTTTATTCGCTTAAGTGGATGTCCGATGCGATGCCATTATTGCGACACGGCTTACGCATTTCAAGGGGGATCTATGATGGGTATCGAGGACATCATGGCATCAATCAAACAATATGATACGCGCTATGTCACAGTCACAGGTGGTGAACCGCTGGCACAAAAAGAAGTAATCCATCTTCTCAAAACCTTGGCTGATAGCAATTATGAAGTGTCAATTGAAACTGGCGGCGGGCTTTCTATTAAAGAAGTTGATCAGCGTATTAAAATTATTTTAGATATCAAAACGCCCGAGTCAGGTGAGGAGAAAAAAAATCAATGGGAAAATTTAGATATGATTAGCTCAAAAGATGAAATTAAATTTGTGCTTTGTAGTCGTGAAGATTATGACTGGGCTAAAAAAATACTTGATCAATATAAACTCACACAAAAATGTAGCGTTTTGTTTTCCCCTGTCTATCAAAAATTAGATGTCACTGATTTAGGTGATTGGATTTTAAAAGATCAGCTACATGTGCGTATGCAAATTCAATTACATAAACTCCTCTGGGGAGAAAAACCTGGTGTCTAAAGCCGTAGTTCTCTTATCAGGAGGCCTTGATTCAGCGACTACCTTAGCGATTGCGAAAAACGACGGTTATGAATGTTATACTTTGAGTGTCAATTATCATCAGCGCCATATTGCGGAGCTTGCTGCTGCTAAAAAAATTGCCACGCAATTTAATGTGAAAGATCATAAAACGGTTGAGATGGATTTAAGCTGGATGCTCACTTCAGCACTTACTAATCCTGATTTAAAACTACCAACTGAATTAACTTCCCATATCCCGATTACTTATGTGCCTGCGCGCAATACTTTAATGCTCACTTTAGCTTTAGGTTGGGCGGAAGTCATTGGTGCGCATGATATTTTTATAGGGGTCAATGCCGTGGATTATTCAGGATATCCTGATTGCAGGCCCGAATACATTGAGCAATTTCAGAAAATGGCTAATTTAGCCACTAAATCCGCTGTAGAAGGCCAAAATATTCAACTTCACACTCCGTTGATTCATCTATCTAAAGAAGCCATTATTCTTCAGGGTATGAAATTAGGCGTAGATTACGGTTTCACTGTCTCATGTTACCAGGCTGATCAAGATGGCCATGCATGTGGCGTCTGTGATTCTTGTCGTTTAAGGCAAAATGGCTTTAAAGCGGCTGGGGTTAATGATCCCACCCCTTACCAATAAACCAAAAGAGACCTTAAATTCCCCTTTTTTGCCACTAATTAAAAAAAAGATGTAAAATTTTAAAAATGAAAAAACACATATCACTTTCTAGCCTTTTTCTTTGTTTAGCTCCCCATTTATTGTGTGCTCAAGAGAGCAATATATTGGGTATTGATAGCGTCTCAATTGAAGCTGGAAATACGTTTACCGATAAAGATAAAGATACAAATATGGGACGACTTGGCGTTCAGTGGAACTGGAATGAACCGCTATTTAAAAACGATAGTGTTGTTTTAAAAGGATATTGGGATGCGTCCGTTGGTTATTGGCAGACAAAAGATTCAGCTGGTACGCATAGCGTTGGTGACTTTGGTATTACACCTGTTTTAAGACTTCAGACGAATGGATCAGACAAATTTATACCTTTTGTGGAGCTGGGCATAGGGGCCCATTATTTAACTGAAAAAACCATTACACAAAATAAACAATTTAGTACAAATTTTCAATTTGGGGATCACGTAGCCGCAGGCATTAAATTTGGTGAGCGCGATGCATTTGCTATTGCTTACAGGCTTCAGCATCTCTCCAATGCCGGTATAGACCATCCAAACCCTGGTATAAACTTTCATCAAATACGCCTTGATTATAACTTTTAAAGTTAGTCATTTTTTAATTCTCTGATTTTATAGGCTAAGGTATTGCTTCCTAGCCGTCATTTATCTGCTGTTATGCGCTTTCCTTGTGTGAAATATATACAGTTCTTCGAGTAAGCTTTTTTTAAAAGCCTAATTCAAAGACTTAATTTAAGTCAGTCATGATGTTTCCCCGGGGTTTTATTTAAAGCTAGCAGTGCTTCGGTAAAGTGATTTTGCTTGCCAAATATGCCAAAAATAGCGTAAAATCCGCCCCTTTCCTAAGAAATTTTTTAACTAATTGAAGAGTGTAAATTATGGTAATTATTAGACTTTCTAGAGGCGGTTCAAAAAAGACCCCTTTTTACAATGTAGTAGTGGCAGATTCAAGAAATCGCCGCGACGGACGCTTTATTGAGCGTATTGGTTTTTATAACCCAATGGCTAAGATTGGCACAGAAGCACTTCGTATTGATAACGAACGTGTGACGCATTGGAAAGGTCATGGCGCACTTCTCTCAGATTCAGTTAACCGTTTAGTTAAACTGCATGCAAAAGGACCAGAAGCAATCGTGGCTTTAAAGAAAAAAGACGCAGATAAAGTAGAGCTAAGAAAAGCTAAAGAAGCCGCTAAGAAAGCTGAAGAATTAAAAGTAGCGATGGACGCTAAAGAAGCAGAAGAAAAAGCTAAGGCAGCAGAAGCTGCGGCAGCTCCTGCACCTGAAGAGGCTCCGGCAGAAACAGCAACCCCTGAAGTGACATCAGAAGCAGCTCCAGTTGAGGCAGCCCCAGAAGCAGTAGCTCCTGAAGCAACTCCAACAGAAGCAGTAGCTCCTGAAGCAGCTCCAGCAGAGGCGACTGAACCACCAGCTGAAAGCGCTTAATGTTTTGATTCACTTGTTGATACAAGTGATATGAGTGAGATAGAAAAATTTATCATGGCACGCATCAGCGGACCATACGGTGTCAAAGGTTGGATTAAGATTCAGCCCTTCACGATAGATATCAATCAACTTCTGAACAAAAAAGAGTGGCTTATTGGGGATGAAAAATCATCCATAAGTTACCCGATCGAAACATCAAAAATACACGGCAATAGTATCGTTGCTAAATTAGTAAATATTGATGATCGAGATGCGGCATTTGGGTTAAGAAATAAAACAATTTTAATACCCAAACATGAATTGCCTACTTTGGAAAAAGGCGAGTATTACTGGAATGATTTGATGGGACATGCTGTCATTAACCAGAAACAAGAACATTTAGGAGTCGTGCAAACTTTTCTGGAAACAGGAGCGAACGATGTCTTAGTCGTCAAGGGCGACAAAGAGCATTTGATCCCTTTTATTCCGCATGTGATTTTAAATGTGGATATGGGAAAAAAAGAAATTGAAGTTGACTGGGATAAAGATTTTTAAATGAAGCCTTTATCTTTTGATGTGGTGACACTTTTTCCGGAGATGTTTCAAGCATTAAAGGATTTTGGTATTACCTCTCGCGCATTTCATGACGCGTTTGTAGATTTAACCTTATGGAATCCAAGAGATTTTACGAGTGATACACATCGTACAGTAGATGATAGGCCTTATGGCGGCGGCCCTGGCATGCTGATGATGATTGAGCCTTTGAAGAAGGCGATCGATGCGGCAAAAAAAGCGCAAATGAATAAAGGTATTAAAGATGTGCGAGTGATTCATTTATCCCCTAGAGGATTACCACTCACGCATCAAAAAGTGATGGAATTGTCGAAAACTTCAGGGCTCATTTTTTTAGCGAGTCGTTATGAAGGAGTTGATGAGCGACTGATTGAAAGTAGTGTGGATGAAGAAATTTCAATTGGGGACTACGTATTAAGTGGCGGGGAATTGCCCACCATGGTGGTGATGGATGCCATTATTAGGCAGCTACCAGGGGTATTAGGCGATGATAACTCAGCTATTGAGGATTCGTTTGTGAATGGCTTGCTTGATTGCCCTCACTATACGAGGCCTGAGGTGTATGAAGGATCCAAGGTGCCTGATGTATTATTGTCGGGTAACCATGCTAGAATTAGCGCCTGGCGATTACAGCAATCGTTAGCGTTAACCAAGGTCAAACGACCTGATTTGTTGGCCGCAAGGCTGTTGACTAAAGAAGAGACTCGGCTGCTTCAAGAAATTGATAAGCAGGAACAAGACTCTATATAACTAAAAGGAACGGATTATGGCAGATATTATTCAATTATTAGAGCAAGAAGAAATTGCTCGTCTAGGTAAAACCATCCCCAACTTTGCACCAGGCGACACAGTCGTCGTGGGTGTAAATGTAGTTGAAGGTACAAGAAAACGTGTACAGCTTTACGAAGGTGTTGTGATTTCAAAAAGAAATCGCGGGCTTAATTCAGCATTCACTGTGAGAAAGATTTCATCAGGTGAAGGTGTTGAGCGTACATTCCAAACTTATTCTCCACTCATCGCATCGATCGAATTAAAGCGTCGCGGTGATGTACGTCGTGCAAAACTTTATTACTTGCGTGAACGTTCAGGTAAATCTGCGCGTATCCGTGAAAAATTAGATGCACGTGAAAAAGAAATTATTCAAGATATTCCAAAAACAGAAGCACCTAAGGCGGCAGCGCCTGAGGCGGCTCCCGATAAGGCAGCTGAGTAATTTAAAAAGCCCCGTTAAAGCGGGGCTTTTTTATTTGTGCTAATCTTTTTATATTCATGAAAAAGACACGAGATCCCATTGTTATTTCTGATGATGAAAAAAAAGTCATCGATCAATTCATTGATCATTTATGGCTTGAAGACGGTTTAGCTAAAAATACCCTAGAGAGTTATCGTTTTGATTTAATGCAGTTCTCCGAATTTTTAAATGGAAACATTAAAAAAATATTATTGGAGGCTCATCAAAGTGATATTCAATCTTATCTCGCCAATAAATTTAGTCATGTCAAAGCGAGAAGTATTTCAAGATTGATCGCAACACTTAGACGCTTCTATCGTTATCACTTGCGTGAGTTTCATATCAATGAAGATCCTACCCTTCATATTGAAGCGCCGAAATTACCGAAATCACTACCTAAAAGTTTGAATGAAACTGAGGTGGAATCGCTTTTAAAAGCGCCTGAGATTGAAACACCTCTGGGTCTTCGTGATCGTGCGATGTTAGAACTTCTTTATGCGTGCGGCTTACGTGTGACTGAACTCATTAGCTTAAGAGTGACTGAAGTGAGTTTAAGTGATGGCGTGATTCGCGTCACAGGAAAGGGCAGTAAAACAAGATTAGTTCCCATGGGCGAAGTGGCTGTTGAATGGATTGATCGCTATTTAAAAGAAGCAAGATCTCATATTCTTAATCAACATGTGTCGGATGATTTGTTTGTGACACATCGCGGAGAGTTGATGACGCGCCAATCGTTTTGGCATTTAATTAAACGCTACGCATTAGTCGCAGGCATTCAAAAAACATTATCCCCGCATGTATTGCGACATGCATTTGCTACACACTTACTTAATCATGGCGCAGATTTGAGAGTCGTTCAAATGCTATTGGGACATGCAGATATTTCAACGACACAAATTTATACCCATGTGGCACGCGAGCGCTTAAAGAAGCTTCACGAAACACATCACCCGAGGGGTTAAGGGCGACTTCCTTTTTCAAAGATCACACCCAGCGCTTTCACTTGAGGCAAGATGTGCGGTTTTGAAATTTTCAGTTTCATCCAAGGCGACTTAAATTCTTTTTCTAATGTTTCAATAATGAGATGAGCTAAAGGCTCTAGCAGTTTAAACGTGTGACTTGATGTGATAGATTTAATGCGCTCAGCAACCATCGCGTAATCAATGGTATCTCCAACTAAATCGGAAGTCGTTGAAGTGATTTGTGGTAGCGCCATTTCAAGATCAATTAACAGTATTTGAGGGAGTGCGCGTTCCCAATCCGAAACGCCAATAATAGTTTCAACTTTCATCTCTTCTATAAAAATAAGTGGGGCCGTCATGAGTGCTTCAAAAAATTGTAAAATAGAGCTTTCATTATAAAGTGATTTTCAAATGATGAACGTGATTTACATTCTTTTTAGTTATCTGATCGGCGCCATTTCATTTGGCATCGTGATGAGTCATTTATTTTCTCTTCCTGATCCTCGAACCATAGGCTCTAAAAATCCAGGAGCGACGAACGTCTTAAGAACAGGGAAAAAATTAGCCGCTTTATTAACTCTATTAGGCGATGCGCTTAAAGGCACATTGACAGTTGGCTTAGCGCAATATTTTGAATTATCTCCCATGATGGTGGCGCTCGTTGCGATTGCCACACTTCTAGGACATATTTTTCCTATCTATTATGGTTTCAAAGGTGGCAAGGGTGTAGCAACGGCTGCAGGTATTCTCTTTATGTTTTCGTGGGTAATGGGATTCACTGTCTTGGCCATATGGTTCGGTGTGTTTATGATTTGGCGTTATTCGTCTTTGGCGGCCATTATTGCTGGAAGCTTATCCCCTGTAATTGGCTTTTTTTATGAGATTGATTTTTATCAATTGATTGCTTCATCCATCATTGCTCTCATTTTAATTCTTCGTCATATTGATAATCTAAAACGCTTAATCAATGGCACCGAATCAAGCTTTAAAGATAAGAAATAATTTTTTTAAGCGAGTTGCCACCTTGGTTTCACTGCGAATCTAAGATCAGATTTTAAAGAAGTTTTTAATCGCATCGTACCTGCAAATGCAATCATGGCGCCATTGTCTGTACAAAATTCTAAGCGCGGAAAAAAGACTTCATAATTTTTTTTAGATAATTCAGTTTTTAATTTTTGTCGCAATTGCTTATTAGCACCAACACCGCCTGATACGATCAGATTTTTTAAGCGTGTTTGATCGAGCCCTATGAGACATTTTTTAGTTAAGACATCTGTAATGGCTTCCTGAAATGCAAAAGCAATATCAGCTTTGATTTCATCTGTTAGATTTTCTTGTGCGCGGATTAAATGTAACACTGCCGTTTTTAATCCACTAAAACTAAAATTTAGATCTTTGCTATGCATGAGCGGTCTTGGTAAATCAAAACGAGGCTTTCCTTTTTCAGCTAAAAGTGACAAGGCTAATCCGCCTGGATAACCTAAGCCTAATAATTGCGCTGTTTTATCAAAAGCTTCCCCTGCGGCATCATCCAAAGTGTCGCCAATAACTTCGTATTGACCGATTTTTTTCACATGGATAATTTGTGTGTGACCGCCAGAAACTAAAAGGGCTAAAAAAGGAAAAGTGGGCGGATCTTCTTCCAATAAGGGGGCTAATAAATGACCCTCTAGATGATGGATCGGAATCGTAGGGATTTGAAGTGAAAAAGCTAGCGCTTCAGCGAGCGAACTTCCGACCAATAAAGCCCCGGATAAACCTGGTCCTTGCGTATAAGCAATCGCATCCACATCCTCTTTTTTAAGTCCCGTCCTTCTAAAAAGACTTTCAAGTAGGGGCAAAATAAGCCTAATATGGTCTCGCGACGCTAATTCGGGAACTACCCCACCATAAGCTTCATGAAGGTCGACCTGAGAATGAAGGACATGACCTAAAAGACCTTTTTCATTATCAAAAAGGGCGAGTCCAGTCTCGTCACAGGAAGTTTCAATACCAAGTACCAACATGGGTTTAAGGCTCAAAAAAGATTGATAAATGAGTAGATTAGCATTAAAATAACGGACTTTTCCGAAATTCCATTTGGGAAAACACACACAAAAACGCATTATTTAAAATAAGAGAGTTTAATGTCAACAGTACGTGTAAAAGAAAACGAGCCATTCGACGTAGCACTTCGTCGTTTCAAGCGCTTAATTGAGAAGACCGGTCTTATCAACGACTTACGTGCGCGTGAGTTCTATGAGAAGCCAACGTGGGAACGTAAACGTAAAGCTGCTGCCGCAGTGAAGCGTCAGTACCGTCGTCTTCGCAATCAAATGCTCCCCCCCAAATTATTCTAATTTTTTCAAGATGTCCTTAAAAGTAAAAATTACTGAGGACATGAAGGATGCTATGCGCGCTAAAGACGTCGTTCGTCTTGGCACGATTAGACTTCTTCAATCAGCTATTAAACAACGTGAAGTCGATGAGCGTATTGAATTGACTGATCAAGATGTCATGGCTGTTATTGAAAAAATGTTAAAGCAACGTCGTGATTCCATTGAAGCCTATGAATCTGCAAAAAGACAAGATTTAGCTGATGTTGAAAAAGCTGAAGGGGTGATCTTACAAAGCTATCTTCCGCAAGCCCTCAGTGACGAAGAGGTGAGTACCATTTTAGATGCCGCGATTAAATCTGCAAACGCCACAAGCATTAAAGAGATGGGTCAAGTGATGGCGATCCTTAAACCGCAAGTAGTCGGTCGAGCAGATATGGGTAAATTATCAGCCCTCATCAAACAAAAGCTCGGTTAATAAACCCTCGAAAAACTCAATATAAAAATTTAAAAAAATGATGAAGGAGCTTAAGGCTCCTTTTTATTTTTAAGCTATGATTAAACGCATATGATTCCAGAGTCATTCATCCAAGAGCTTTTAAATCGCGTCGATGTGATTGATGTGATTGATAAAAGTGTGCCATTAAAAAAAGCCGGTAGTAACTATGTGGCTTGTTGCCCTTTTCATCAAGAGAAGTCACCTTCATTTACAGTCAGCCCTTCAAAACAGTTTTACCATTGCTTTGGTTGCGGTGCGCATGGATCAGCTTTAAGTTTCTTAATCGAATATCAAGGTATGAGCTTTGTAGATGCGGTAGAAGACCTCGCAAAATCAGTGGGCCTCACTGTACCGCAAGATTCACAAAAAATTTCACCGGAGGTTAAAGAAAAAAATTTAGCGCTTGGTGAAGCCTTAGAGCTTGCATCTCAGTATTATCAAAGTGCGTTAAAAAAATCAGAACGCGCGATTGAGTATTTAAAAAAACGTGGGCTTACAGGACAAATTGCTAAAACATTTCAGTTAGGATATGCCCCCGAAGGTTGGCAAAACTTAGAAAGTGTTTTTAAAAAATACGATGATGAAGCATTAAATATTGCAGGCCTTGTCTTAAAAAATGATCAAGGTAAACGCTATGATCGTTTCCGAGATCGCATCATGTTCCCTATTCATAATATGAAGGGTGAAATTATTGGATTCGGTGGGCGTGTGATTAATCCTGAAGATACCCCTAAATATTACAACTCACCTGAAACACCCCTCTTTCAAAAGAGCCAAGAGCTCTATGGTCTTTTTGCAGCGCGTCGATCGATTCGTGAAAAAGGCTGTGTGCTTGTAGTTGAAGGTTATATGGATGTCGTAGGTCTCGCACAATTTGGTGTGATGCATGCGGTGGCCACATTGGGTACCGCCACATCTGCATTCCATATTAAAAAATTAATGCGTCAAACTGATACGATTATTTTTTGTTTTGATGGCGATAATGCAGGTAAGGCAGCAGCGTGGCGCGCCATGATAAATGCACTACCGAGCCTTAATGATAAAGTTGTTTTGAAATTTTTATTTTTACCTGAAGAACATGATCCTGATAGTTTTATTAGATTGCATAGTAAGGAAGCTTTTGAATCAATGATGCAGGATGCAATGCCTTTATCGCAATACTTGATGCAGCACTTAACTGAAAAAAATCATTTAGCGACCCAAGAAGACAAAGTAAAATTTTTAAACGAAGCAGAACCTATCTTAAAAGAAATCACGGCCCCTAAATTAAGCTTACTTTTACGAAAACGCTTTGCGGAATTACTACATTTAAATGATAAAGAAATAGATCAATTGCTTCATGTGGGGCAACCTCAATTTCAATCTCATAAAGCACAATTTAAAACGAAGGGAAAACTGCCTTCATCAGTTAAACGGCAATTTATTTTGCTTCTCATCCTAAAACCTCAGCTCGCCATGAGTGAAGACTTGGCTTTGGCCCAAACGGAATCTTTTGAAGACGATTTACTTAAAAAAGTTTTAGAGATTGCCTTAAATCAACCTGAATCGAAACCTTCTTCAATCCTTCATGGTCTAAAATCACAAGTAGATAATATGGTGATGGATTTGGTCAATGAAGAGCTGACCCACTTTGATGACCAGATCCATTTTGAGTCTGAAATTGAGGGGGCAAGAAAAACCCTGCTTGAGCAAGGTAAAGCGTCTAAAACGAAGGCCCATTTTAGCGCTTTGAAAGACAAGCCTTTAAGTAGCTTAACAAATGAAGAAAAAGAGCACCTTAAAACCCTGACCCAAAGACCCAAAACACCCCCTAAAACTTAAGCCTTTCATTGACCAAAAAGACCCTTTTTGGTACACTTAAAGGTTACGCGTTTATTTATATTTTGTTGATTTATAAGGCAAAATAAGCCCTAACAAGAAGAGGTAGAGCATGGCCAGACCAAAAAAAGACCCGTCGCAAAAAAAGAACCCCAAAATGAAAGATTTCTACGGAAATGCGAATGACGCAAATCCGCAGGCTGTTGAAGAGCGACGCGCCCGTCTTAAAACCTTAATCGTCCTTGGTAAAGAGCGAGGCTATGTGACTTTCGCTGAAATCAACGACCACTTACCTGACGAAATTCAAGAGTCAGAACAAATCGAAGGCATTGTCAGCATGATCAACGACATGGGGATTATGGTTTATGAGCAAGCGCCTGATGCAGAAGCGCTCCTCATGGCAGATGTGCCACCCCCTGTTACTGACGAAGAAGCAGCTGAAGAAGCTGAGCAAGCGCTTGCAACTGTAGATTCTGAATTTGGTAGAACAACAGATCCTGTAAGAATGTATATGCGCGAAATGGGCACTGTAGATCTATTGACCCGTGAAGGTGAAATCGAAATTGCAAAACGTATTGAAGACGGTTTAAAACACATGGTGCAAGCGATTGCGGCATGTCCTACGACCATCACTGAACTTCTTGCGATGGTAGATAAAGTTGAAGCGAATGAATTAAGTGTGGATGAAGTGGTAGATGGCTTAATCGATGTAGAAGTCGAAGCGCCGATCGTGGCTGCCGAAGCCGAAGAGGAAGTCGAAGAAGAGATTGATGTAGAAGAAGATGATGATGCAGATGGCGCCAAAGCCGCTGCAATTTCAGCTGAAGCACTTGCCAAGTTGCGTGAAGAAGTTTTAACCCGCTTTGCTAAGATTCGAAAAACCAATCAGAAGATGAATGATATTCGTATTAAAAAAGGCATTGACGATCCTGCGTACAAAAAACTTCATGAATCTGTTTTAAAAGAACTTATGGAATTTAGGTTCTCGGCAAAACAAGTGGAAGCCCTTTGTGACTCCGTTAGAAATCGCGTGAATCAAATTCGTATACACGAAAGAAAATTGATGGACTTCAGTGTGGAAAAATCAGGTATGCCTCGCACACATTTTATTAAGAGTTTTCCAGGCAATGAAACAAATCTCAATTGGCTTACCGATGAATTAAAGCTAGACAAAGCTTATAACGCAAAATTAGAGCGCTTTAAGCATTCCATTGTAGATCAGCAAGATCAATTGATTGCGATTGAAAAAGAAGCGGGCTTATCAATTAAAGATTTAAAAGAGATCAATAAGCAAATGACAACAGGTGAAGCTAGAGCTCGCCGTGCTAAACGTGAAATGATTGAAGCTAACTTACGTCTTGTGATTTCGATTGCAAAAAAATACACCAACCGTGGACTTCAATTCCTAGATCTCATTCAAGAAGGTAATATCGGTTTAATGAAAGCAGTCGACAAATTTGAATATCGTCGTGGCTATAAATTTTCAACGTATGCGACTTGGTGGATTCGACAAGCGATTACACGCTCGATTGCCGACCAAGCAAGAACAATTCGTATTCCAGTGCATATGATTGAAACGATTAATAAGATGAATCGTATCTCACGACAAATTTTACAATCCACAGGTGCTGAACCTGACCCATCAGTCCTTGCTGAAAAAATGGAAATGCCTGAAGATAAGATTCGTAAGATTTTAAAAATTTCTAAAGAGCCTATTTCGATGGAAACACCAATTGGTGATGATGAAGATTCTCATCTTGGTGACTTTATTGAGGATGCAGCGACCTTGACACCGATTGATGCCGCCGTCTATGGATCACTTCGTGATGTGACAGCAGAGATTTTAGAGTCTCTTACACCGCGGGAAGCTAAAGTTTTGCGTATGCGTTTTGGTATCGAAATGAATACAGACCATACATTAGAAGAAGTGGGTAAGCAGTTTGATGTGACACGTGAACGTATTCGACAAATTGAAGCAAAGGCTTTGAGGAAATTAAGACATCCAACACGCTCCGAAAGATTACGTAGCTTTTTAGAAAACGGAAAAGAATAAACCAATCTATCAGAGGGCCTATAGCTCAGTTGGTTAGAGCAGAGGACTCATAATCCTTTGGTCCCTGGTTCGAGTCCAGGTGGGCCCACCAAATTAGAATTAAAAAGTAAGCAAAAAGGAAGGTAATAATATGACAAAAGAAGTGGTATTAAAATATTTACAAAAACACGGACAAAAAATTGATCACGAGATCGTCAAAGATACGGGGATTGATTTAAAAGAGTTAAGAAAAACGATTTCAGAATTACAAAGCAAGAATTTAATTCAGACATGTACCATTATTCAACATGGCGCTAAAGGTAAACTCGTTGAAGGTATTCAGTGTCGTATCGCAGGCTATACGCCGCCAGCAGCGCCAGGCAGAAAAGCACCTGCAGCACCACCTCAGTAATTTAAATTAAATCTGACGCTCGACTTCGTCGATCATAGTGGAAGGCTTAATTTTTAAGGCGGTAGCTAACTTAAATATCGTGAAGAGACTAGGGTCTTTATGACCCATTTCTAATTCACTGATATAAGCTCGCGAGAGACTGGATTCAATCGACAAGGCTTCTTGTGTGAGTTTTTTAGTCAGCCTTTTTTTTCGAAGAACTGTACCGAAGGTGCTATCTATTTTTGAAAGTCTGTTCACGTAGCTACTATGCAGTATCTAAGAAATTAATTCTGTCATTCTTAGACGACATGGTTTGAAGTAGATGTTGTAAGACCCTTATAAATCCAGCTTATTTGGAAGATTCGTTCATTTACAGGTAAATACATTTTTATGAAGATTTTTATTTTAATTGGTATCGCTATAGTGTTTTATTTGCTTAGAGCAAATGTTATGGCAGCGCCTATTTTAAAGATAGGCGATGACGCACCAACTTTTACACTTCCAGATAGTCAAGGCAATCAAGTTAATTTAAGTGACTATAAAGGTAAATGGCTTGTTCTGTATTTTTATCCAAAAGATGACACACCTGGCTGCACTACTGAGGCCTGCCACTTTCGGGATGATTTTAAATTTCTAGAGAGCCTGGGTGCCAAAGTGGTCGGCGTGAGTATTGATGATAGTTTTTCACATAAGAAATTTGCTGAAAAATATAATTTACCCTTCCCTCTTCTGTCAGATAGTTCAGGCGAGGTTGCAAGTCGCTACGGAGCATTGAATAACTTTTTAGTGATAAAGCTTGCGAAGAGATATACCTATCTGATTAATCCTCAAGGCAAGATTGCAAAAATTTATCTCAGCATAGATACCTCAAAACATAGCCAAGAAATTATTGAGGATTTAAAAACGCTTAAATAACAAATTTAAGCTAATAGTAATTGATCGATTTTTTCAGCTAATTCAAAATCTTTATCTGTAATCCCTGACGCGCTATGGGTATGAATTCTGATGATCAGCGCATTATGCTTAAATACGAGTTCCGGATGGTGATTTAGTTGATTCGCAATTTTTGCAATTTCATTTGCTATTCGAATCGAATCATCAAAATTCTGTGTTAAGAATTTTCTTTCAATCGAAGGAAAAATATAAGACCAAAATGTACACTTATGTGTTAACTTTTCTTCTATTTCTTTTGCGTTATAAGCCATGAATTACCTTAGTTGGTGGTATTTAAGTTCTGCAAGATCAATAATTTCTACAGCTTTTTCATGCGTCGCCTCTAAAACGACAGGAGGTGCAATACCATCCTCTAAGGCTTCTAGCCATCGGTTGGCACATAAACACCAACGATCTCCCTTTTTAAGACCCACAAACTCATACTCAGGCCTTGGAGTCGTTAAGTCATTGCCTTTTAATTTAGAGAATTGAAGGAATTCTTCGGTGACTTCTGCGCATACTGTGTGCTGGCCAACATCTTCGGGGCCTGTTTCACAGCATCCACTTCGAGTGAATCCTGTGATGGGGTTAAGGTTACAAACTTCTAACTTTGTTCCGAGAACATTTTTAATTGTCATTTTTTTAAGACACCACTGTGAACGATATTTAAATCTAAGAGTCGTATAGACCATGAAAAATACTATAAGTTTATTTTTATTGCTTATTGCGACACAAGCAGAAGCAATCCCCACTTTTGCGAAATTATTAGAGCTTAATAATTCAATTGTCGTTGTTAATGTTGATTTTCCCGATGGCTCCTCAGGCACTGGAACAGGTGTTGTTGTGAGTAAGGAGTATGTTGCGACCGATTGCCATGTGATTGCGAATACATTGGGCGCTAATATTTCTAAATATGATGATACATATAAGCCAATCGCATTTAAGGCAGATTGGAAACATGATTTATGTTTATTAAAGTTTGAAGAATTACCATTCACGCCAGTTCCTCTTCGCGACAGTCAAACACTGCAATATGAGGAAGATGTATTTAGCGTTAGCTATCCAAATGGGAGCAATGTGCCACAGCCATCTTATGGCTCTGTGAAAGCAATGCATAAACTGGATAGCAGTGTCATTATCAGATCGGATGCAGCCTTTGCCCTTGGTTCAAGTGGCGGCGGCCTATTCGATGAAAAATATAATCTAATTGGAATTACAACATTTAAAAGTCCGGGACCACAGGGATTCTTCTACAGCTTGCCAGTGGAATGGATTAAAAAGCTTATGAAGGAGCCCAATACTAAATCACTTAAAACTTTAGATATTCCTTTTTGGGCTATGCCATTCGAACAAAAGCCTTATTTTATGAAAGTAGTAATTCCCTACCAAAATAAAGAATGGGATACGCTGAAGTCTATTTCAGACTTGTGGATCAAAGAAGAGCCAAATTCATCTGATGCTTGGTATTTTTTGGGGTTGGCTAGCCAAGGAAAAAAAGATCTGAAAGCTGCAAAAGACGCATTTTCTAGGGCTGAAAAAATAAATCCTAGACATGTGGATGCCATGATGGGATTAGCAGAAATAGCCGAATCTGAAAAAGATTTAGCCGCCCTACAAAATATTCAAAAAAAGGTCAATCAATTAAATACAAGTCTCGCAGAAGTTATTTTGAATAAACTAGATAAGTTAAAGTAAGATTTATTACCTACAACTTTAATAAAATATTTCACTATGTTAAAACAAGCTTTATTACTTGCTGAGAAAGGGTTGCTTCCAGATTCACTTATCCGTTTCGGAATTAGACAGCTTTTAAAGAAACGCCTTGATGAAATCAGCCATCAAGATACAGAAACATCACAAGATTTAAAAAGTATCTTTTTAAAAAGCATGGATCAATCGCCTATCGCTCTCGTGCCGGACCTTGCAAACAAACAACACTATGAAGTGCCATCTTCTTTTTTTGATTTTTGTTTAGGCAAACATAAAAAATATAGTAGTTGCTATTGGGACAGCAACACAAACCATCTAGATGATGCAGAATTTAATGCGCTTAACATCAGCGCTGAACATGCTGATTTAAAAAATGGACAAACTATTTTAGAGCTTGGATGTGGTTGGGGCTCATTAACGCTTTTTATGGCAAAAAAATATCCGAAAAGTCGAATATTTGCAGTATCTAATTCAAATAGCCAAAGAGTTTTTATTGAAACTGAGGCCAAAAAAAGAAGGCTTAACAATATTCATGTCATCACATGCGATATGAATCGATTCCAACCTAAAAACTTTAAGATTCCAAAAGTTTTTGATCGCATTGTTTCAATTGAAATGTTCGAGCACATGCGAAATCATAGAAAACTTTATCGAATGCTTCATGATTGGCTAAAGCCAGGTGGTAAATTCTTTATGCATATTTTCGTGCATCAACATACACCTTACCCTTTTGAAGTAAAAGATAAGGATGACTGGATGAGCAAATTTTTCTTTTCAGGAGGAATGATGCCAAGCGATGACCTGCCGTTACATTTTCAAGAGCATTTAAAATTGAATCAAAAATGGTGCTGGGATGGAACGCATTATGAAAAGACAGCAAATGCTTGGTTAGACAATATGGATCAAAAAAAATCACATATTTATCCTATCCTCAAAAAAACTTACGGTAATCAACATGCGACGCAATGGTTTAATCGATGGCGTATTTTTTATATGGCCTGTGCTGAATTGTTTGGATACCGACATGGCCAAGAGTGGTGGGTCGCTCATTATCAATTTGAGAGACCAAAGAAATAAATGAAATTAATTAATTTTGTACTTTTTCAGTTCGGCTGGTTTGTCTCGGTATGGGGAGCCGCTCATCAAAAACTCCCTTTATCTATGACAGTTGTTGCTTTGATTTTATTAATTCATATCATGCAAGCGTCGCGGAAAAAAGAAGCCACGATTCTACTATTTATTATCATGCTATTAGGCTCGATATTTGATCAGTTACTATTGATTACAAATTTAGTGACTTATGAGAATCAATTCATTGATTATCTTGTTCCTATTTGGATAGTCGCTATGTGGGGATTATTCGCAACCACGCTTAATCTCTCATTGAGCTGGCTTAAATCTAATTTGGTATTAGCTATTTTATTTGGCTTTATCGGTGGGCCTGTAGCTTATTTTGCGGCAGAGCAATTAAATGCTGTTCAACTTACGAATCATTTTTCAATATATGCTCTAGCGCTTGGTTGGGCGATCCTGACCCCGGTTTGTTTATACATTGCCCAAAAATGGAATGGATTTCGCACATGATATATTTAAATGCATTATTTATTAATATCTTATTTGCTTACTTTGGCTGGCTTATCAGTCTTAAAAAAAATAATGTTAATCATGTTGATATTATGTGGAGTTTATTTTTTGTATTCAATGCACTTTATTTTTATACAGCATTTGCACCATCATTAAGGTCTGCTTTAGTTCTTTTATTAGTTTCTTTGTGGGGGGCTCGCCTTGCGGTTTATCTGACGATAAGAAATTGGGGAAAATCAGAAGATGCGCGTTACTTGAAAATTAGACAAAATAACGAACCTAATTTTAGATATAAAAGTGTATATATTATTTTTGGACTTCAATCCATTCTTTCATGGATAGTAGGATCGATTCTCTTTATTGCCATAAAAAATGATCATCCTTTAACTGGGTTGGATATATTAGGTTTTTCATTGACGCTATTTGGAATAGTGTATGAATCAATCGCTGACTATCAATTAATGCTATTTAAGAACGACATAAAAAATCGCGGAAAGCTTCTACAATCAGGGTTATGGAAATTTAGTCGTCATCCAAACTATTTTGGTGAGCTTTTGGTGTGGTGGGGTTTTTTCATTACGACTCTTGTGACAGGGGTTCATTTTAATTTGGTAGCGCCACTTTTTATGACCTTTTTAATATTAAGGTTTTCAGGCGTGACTCTTCTTGAGGCTAATCTCATTAAAAAATTTGATGAGTACCAAACTTACAAGAAAAAAGTAAATACTTTAATTCCTCGATTCTGGAAGGCATAATATGCGATATAAATTTTCCCTATTAGTAGCATTTTTTTTATTACTGAATGGATGTATGACTCAAGCCCCCATCAAAGCAGTTCCTGAAGTAAATTTAAAGGCATTTATGGGGCCATGGTATGTTATTGGCCATATTCCAACCTTTATTGAAAAAAATGCATTTAATGCCATTGAGTCTTATGAGTTAAATGAAGATGGCACGATCGGTACGACCTTCACTTTCAATGAGGGATCTTTGACTGGGCCGATTAAAACATACCATCCTAAAGGTTTTGTGGTGAAAGGCTCTGGCAATGCTTTATGGGGCATGCAATTTATATGGCCTATCAAAGCACAGTATAAAATCGTCTATTTAGACCAAGATTACCAAAATACTATTATTGCAAGAGATGATCGTGATTATGTGTGGATCATGTCACGCCAAAAAAAGATAGATCAAGATACATTAAAAAACTTAGTAAAAAAAATCGAAGATGACGGTTACGATATTAAGAAAATACGTTGGATCGAGCATTCAAATTAATGATGCGTAAACTTTTTAAAAAATTATTCTACTGGTTTGATAATTCTTTTCTTGAAGAAAAGTATGCATCAATCACATCTGGCAAGGAAATTGATTGGATGAGAGTGATTCCATTCATTCTTCTTCATTTGTCTTGTTTATTAATTGTGATCGTAGGATTTAGTTGGACCGCTTTTACAGTATGTATATTTCTATTTGCCATTCGCATGTTTGCGATCACAGGTTTTTATCATCGCTACTTTTCTCACAAAACTTTTAAGACCTCTCGTTTCGTTCAGCTTCTTTTCGCCATGATTGGTGCTACTGCTGTGCAAAGAGGCCCTCTCTGGTGGGCGGCTCATCACAGGGGCCATCATATGCACTCAGATACGCCGGAAGATAAGCACTCTCCTAAAGAGCACGGATTTTTGTGGAGTCATATGGGATGGTTTCTAACCAAATCAAATTTTGTGACCAATACAAAATTTATTCGAGAACTCATAAGATTTCCAGAATTACGAATCATTGATCGGTTTGATCTTTTAATGCCTTTAGCATTATCTATCGGCTTATTTGTGATTGGCCATTGTCTGAATCAATATGAGCCACAATTAAATACGAATGGGTTCCAATTATTAATTTGGGGATTTTCACTCTCTACAGTGATGCTTTATCACGCTACTTTTCTAGTGAATTCTGTGGCGCACCAATGGGGGAAAAAGAGATATGAAACTAAAGACACGAGTCGCAATAATTTTATTATTGCAATTTTGACCTTCGGCGAAGGTTGGCATAATAACCATCACCACTACCCAGGCTCTGCAAGACAAGGGTTTTATTGGTGGGAAGTAGATTTAACTTATTATATTTTGAAATTTCTATCAATGATGGGCGTGATATGGGATGTTCGCACTGTTTCTGACAATATCCGAGAATCTAAAAAGATAGAACATCTTCATCATTAGTTATGAAGATAGCAATTATAGGATCAGGTATTTCTGGTAATACACTTGCTTATCACTTAAACCCGCATCATCAAATTACACTTTTTGAGTCCAACTCAAGAGTGGGTGGACACTCTCATACCCATGAAATCCAGTTGTTTAGCAATAAGTTTCATGTAGATACAGGTTTTATTGTCTTCAATAAAAAAACATACCCTCATTTTTTAAATCTCTTACATGAACTTAAAGTGCCATATGAAAATAGCGCTATGAGTTTTAGTGTCAAAGATAGCCAAAAAGATTTTGAATATAACGGAACAAATTTGAATACACTTTTTGCGCAAAGAAAAAATCTTATAAGCCCAATCTTTTATAAGATGATCAAAGAAATCCTTCGATTTAATAAAAGCTCAACATTGCTTTTAAATAGTAATGAAGAAATAAGTTTAGGTAAATATCTTGATCAAGAAGCCTACTCAGATTTTTTTAAAAAATATTATATATTGCCTATGGGTTCTGCAATATGGTCATCAAACTATAAAACTATGATGGAGTTCCCTGCAAAATTTTTTATACGCTTTTTCGATAATCATGGCATGTTGAATGTTAATGACAGGCCACAGTGGCTTACCATAACTGGTGGTTCAGTGAATTATGTGCAAAAGTTGATTGCATCTTTTGCGAGTAAAATTAAACTCAATGAAAAAATTCAGTCGATTGATAGGAAAAGTGATCATGTGGTAATTCAATTTCACGATCGTGCTGAAAAATTTGATTGGGTATTTTTTGCATGCCATAGCGATGAAGCATTAAAGTTAATTAAAAGTCCTACTCAAGATGAAAAAAATACTTTAAGAGCAATACCCTATACAGATAATGAAGTCATTTTGCACTATGACGAGAGCTTTATGCCAAAAAGGAAGCTTGCATGGGCGGCATGGAATTATCATATTAATCAAAACATTCATTCACCTGTATCTCTTACATACAATATGAATATTTTGCAAAATTTAGTAACAACTGTGCCAATATTAGTGACATTAAATCCACAAGAAAAAATTAATAAGAAGAAAATTATTAAGAAGCTCTCCTATGCCCACCCGCAATATAGTTTGCAAAGTATAGGGGCCCAATCAAATTACCATCTTATTTCTGGCATGAATCGCACTTCTTTTGCTGGGGCTTATTGGGGCAACGGATTCCATGAGGATGGCGTCAAAAGTGCCTTAGATGCGATTCAGCAGTTTAATAACTTGCATGGGCTATAGAATGAATGCCATTTATGAAGGTACACTCAAACATACGCGGACAAAGCCTAAAAAGCATGCCTTCGAGTACCAGATCCGCTTGCTGTATCTTGATTTAGACAATTTAAAAAATGTATTTTCAGATAATTTTTTTTGGAGTTATAACCGTTTTAATTTTGGCTGCTTTTTGAGATCAGATTATTTTGGGAACAAAAAAACTAACTTAAAAAAATCTATACAAGATGAAATTAGAAAAGAGCTTCATTTCAATCATCAGGGCAAGATATATTTACTTACAAGTCCACGGTATTTTGGGTATTGTTTTAATCCGGTGAGTTTTTATTACTGCTTTAATACAAAAAACAAGTTAGAAGTTATTGTGTCGCATATTACTAATACGCCTTGGAATGAAAATCATGCTTATGTTCATGACTGCAGAAATATAAAGCACCCGATCAAAACTTTCGAATTTAGTAAGAGTTTTCATGTATCACCTTTTATGCCTATGGATATTCAATATCAGTGGAGTTTTAAGGAGCCAGGGCAAGAGATAGCAGTGTCTATGAACAATATCCATGATAAACAATATATTTTCAATGCATCCATGAGACTTCAAAAAAAACCATTAACGACGCAATCACTTACTTTTTTACTTTTGAAATTCCCTCCTGAAACTTTTAAGACAATTTTTTCAATTTATTGGCAAGCTTTATGTTTGAAGATAAAAGGTATTGCTTTTTTTTCACACCCCTAAAATTTTAATTATGACCATGAAAAATCTTTTACATCATTTTGCGAGATCACTTGTTTTCAATCAGTTAAAGAAAATAGATATAGGCCATATCTCTATCCAAGAGGGGGATAAGAAATTTTCTTTCGGAAGCAAGGGAAGTTTAAGTGCTCATATAACTCTCCACGATCCAAGATTTTATGGGGCGCTTGCTTTTGGTGGCTCTATAGGTGTTAGTGAGGCTTTTATGCAAAAGTTTTGGTCTGTAAATGATTTAACAAAGCTTATTCGTATTATGGCGATCAATCAAAATGCAATGGATCAGTTAGAAGGCTTATTTAATGTTTTTCTGAAACCCATTCTTAAATTCTTGCACTTTCTAAATCAAAATTCGGTTAAAGGAAGCCGCGTTAACATTTCTAAGCATTACGATTTAGGTAATGATTTTTTCTCACTATTTTTAGATGCAACGATGATGTATTCGTCCGCAGTGTTTAAAAATCCCCAAGATTCTCTTTGTAAAGGGTCTATTCATAAATTAGAAAAAGTATGCCAAGGGCTTGAGTTGTCCGCCCGAGACCATGTGATTGAAATTGGGTCTGGCTGGGGAGGCTTTGCCATTTATGCCGCGCAAAATTATGGATGCAAAGTCACTACTACAACTATTTCAAGACAACAGTTCCTTTATGTAAAACAAAAAATTAAAGAATTAAAATTAACGCATAAGATTACGGTGTTACTTTCAGATTATCGGCATTTAAAAGGTCGTTATGACAAATTAGTCTCTATTGAGATGTTAGAAGCTGTTGGCTATCAGTATTTCGACACCTATTTTGAAGTGTGTGCTGATTTATTAAAACCTCATGGTATTGCATTCATACAAACTATTACAATTGCTGATCAACGCTACGAAAAAGCCAAAAGATCAGTTGATTTTATTCAAAGGTATATTTTCCCTGGGAGTTGTATCCCTTCTCTGACTGCTCTGCAAAATAGTATTGCGGAGTCTTCTGATTTGAAAATTTATAATGTTGAAGATATTGGTGATCATTACGCTAGAACGTTGGCCTTGTGGAGAGAGGCTTTTTTTGCACATATAAAAGAGGTCAGGGCTTTAGGATTTGATGACGTATTTATTAGAATGTGGCACTTTTACCTGGCTTATTGCGAGGGGGGGTTCAAAGAAAAAGTTATCAGTGATATTCATCTTAAATTGGTAAAGCCCGGATATCGTAATTAATAAAATAAAAGGCCTATTTTCTTGAACTTTTAGACATTTGAGAGCATTATATTTAGTCGCTTGATGAAAATGTTAAGGAAAGCAAAATGATGAAAAAAGTAGTTTTTTTAATTTCAATGTTCATTATAAGCAGTTTCGCAGCTTTTAATGCTCAGGCCGAAACGCCTAATCATTTAGATGGTGTTATAGATAAATACTTCAAAGGTAAATCTTTAACTAAAACAGATGACATTACTTTTGACGTCCCTAAGAGAGGGCTAGATGGTACTCAAGTCCCTTTTAATTTTACAGTGAAGAAACAATATAAAAAGATTTCAGTAGTCGTTGAAGGTAATCCGCATCAATTACCTGGCATCGGATCCCTTGCATTGACGATGCACCCTAAAACTGCGCCATTTACTTTTAAAACTCATATTCGCATGGAACAAGACAGTTATGTGGATGTGATCGCAGAAGATGAAAATGGTAAATTTTTTTACAATCAAGTAGCAATTCGATCAGCAGGTGGCTGTTCTGCCGGGACTATTTATGACGCCGATGCGGTGTCTAAGGAAATTGGGGCTATGAAAGTGTTGCATACAGATAATAAAGCTTCTATCTTTATCAAACATCCTCAACATAATGGATTTCAGGCTAACTTAAGTAATCACACAGGACTTTTTATCTTGCAAGAGTGGCATTTGAGTTATGTAAGTGTCACGGATAATGAAAAAGAAATTTGGAGTGCTGAATTTGGTGGGGGCAGTACCTCTGAAAATCCATTCTTTTCTTTTGATTCACCAAAAATTAAAGGTGATTTAAAAGTCATAGCAGTTGATACGCAGGGCAGAAAATTCTTTAATAAATACTCTAATAATAAATTAATGTAGATAAAGATTCAGTCTTCGTTTTTTTTAAAAGGCCACTTTTTTAAGTGGTTTTTTAATTTCAGATCTAATGTTAAAATGCATTTAAATTAAGGAGATTATTTTGAAAAAATATTTAGCGATATTAGCCCTTGTGATTGTGGCGGTTCTGGTTGGTGCAGTTTTATTTTATGGCAACGATTATAATCACAAGGATAAGCCAGTGATTGTGGACTTTAAAAAACATAATGAAGTAATGAGTGGTTGTATGAAAACAGCCTTAGCAAAACATCCTGGTGCGATTATAGGAATTGATATGGAAACAGAGGATGGTCGACCTATATTTGATATTGATATTCAAGGTGCTGACGGTAAATATTGGGAAATTGAATGCGACGCAGAATCAGGGATAGTCGTTGAAGATAGTATAAATAAAGATTAATTTTTTATCACTAAAAAGCCACTTTGTAAGTGGCTTTTTTCTTTTTATCGAGGTTAGATAAAAACTCGACAGATCTTTTAGCGTGATGAATTTAAAGTATTTTTATCACCAAGGAATTTTTTTGCCATCGTAAGCAATAAATTGACCCGTAGTCTTAATTGAAAGTTTATCAATTTGACGTTTCATACCAGTCACACTCTCATCCACATCAATGAGTCCGTTCGGTCCTCCCATATCAGTTCTAACCCATCCTGGATGAAGCGTAATAAAACTCATGTCGTGAGGCTTTAAATCAATGGATAAACTTTTCATCACCATATTAAGTGCAGTTTTACTTGATCGATAAAGATATTCACCACCACCCGAATTGTCATCAATACTTCCCATCTTGCTTGTGAGTGATGCTATCTTTTTTAACTCGCCTTTTTTAAGGTGAGGCAGAAAAGCCTTTACCATTTTAAATGCGGCAAGTGTATTAATTTTGAAAGCATTAAGCCATGCTTCATAGTTAATATGATCGAATGAGCTATTGGGATAAAGGCCTGCATTATTAATTAAAATATCAATAGGTTTTGTTAACGTTTTAGCAAATTGATCAATTGATAGAAAATTTTCAACATCGAGAGTGTGAATAGAGATATTTTCAAAAGAGGCTTGAAGTCGATGAAGGTCATCTTTTTTATTTATCTTTCTGGTGCAAGCGATGACTTCATAATTATCTAAAGCATACTGTTTGACGAACTCAAGGCCTAATCCCCTATTCGCCCCAGTGATAAGAACTGTATATTTGTTGTTAGACATAATAAAAAATATGAAATGATAAAGGTTTATAATAAATCAAAATCTTTAGGATGTATTGTCATGTTATTAAAAAGATATTGGATATTATTTCTACTCCTTATTACAAATTTAGCTTTCGCAGGCGAGTTTGGTAATTACTGCCTTTTAAGTTTGTCTGAAGGGAATTTCCTTAGAACTGATTGCTCAGTCAATTCAAATTATCAAGGTAAGGTTTATTGCTTTGGTAGTGAGATGAGTAAAGACATCTTTTTAAAAACACCAGATGAGCTTATTAAAAAAGCTGAAGTTTTTTACGAAAAAAATAAAGAAGTTGACCGTAAAAAAATATCTCAAGAGGATGTCCTGAAACAAATCAAGAGTCCTGACTGTGACTTTTCGAATAAAGATTTAGGCTATCTAGATATGAATGGCTTAGATTTGAGCCACTGTAAAATGCTTAATACGAGTGTCTTTGGGGCCAATCTTATAGGCGCTAATTTAGCAAACAGTAATATGCAGAGAGCCTATTTGAATTTAGCGCGTCTTGAAAAAGCAAACTTTTCAGGCGCTAACTTAACTGAAGCAACCATCTTTCAAGCGATTTTTGGTGATACTAATTTTAAGGGTGCTAATTTAACAAGGGCTCGTATGATTGGCACATTGGGCGCGGTCAATATGTCAGGCGCTACCATCAAATATGGTCAATTTGGTTTAGACGTCGGCAATCAGCCGATGGGACAAATGAAATTTGATTCAGTGGGCGGTAAATTTTATAAAACAAATTTTGAAGGCGCTGATTTAAATATTGCGAGTTTTTTATTTGGTGATTTAAGGGAAGCAAATTTAAAAAATACGAATATGTATCGTGCTGATCTGAGTCAAGCAGATTTAACAGGGGCTGATCTTACAAATGCAAATTTAACGGATGCTATTGTAGATGGTGCCATTTTTACCAATGTTAAAGGGTTGTCAACAGTAAAAGGATTTTCAACAGTCAAAGGTAAATGCTTCGATTGTGGGATGCCTTAAATATTAGCGATACCTAAACTTATACGAATAATAAAATATGCAATACGGGATTTTATTCTCTTAACTAAGTGTGATTTATCCCAGTCTTTTAAGAGAATCTCAGTGCCCCCCAATCGAATATCTTCTTTGATCTTTTTCTTAAGTTGAGTTGCAAAAGATTTATCCCATATAAAAATATTTGCTTCTCGAGCCAACAAAAGGCTGAAAGGGTCGATATTAGAAGATCCTACAGTCGACCAAGTGTCATCAATCACTGCCACCTTGCTATGCATAAAACTTTTAGTGTATTCAAAGATGGTAATACCTTCTTTTAAAAATTTCCCATAAAAAGCTCGTGTAGCATTCGATAAGAAATAATCTATTTCACCCTTTAAGAGAAGTGTTACCAATACACCTCGATGAGCTGCTGCAATTAGAGCTCTCTCAAATCTCTTGCCTGGAATGAAGTAAGCGTTTGCAATAAGTATTTCATCTTGAGCATTTTCGATGGCATGTAAATAAGCTTTTTCAATATCTCTTCTATGGCGGAAATTATCGCGCTCTATAAAATTTAGTTTTGTGCCATTCGGATACTCTACTATTTGCTTGTATAAATCTTTTGGAATAAATGACTTTTCGAAATGTGACCATGACACTCTTTTCCAAAGTTTTACCATACTTCGGCTGATAAGATGAACGACAGGCCCTTTTAGTTGAGCTGCATAGTCAATACGCGGCGCTTTTCCATTAGGCACATGCATATCGTCAATAATGTTGATGCCACCGATATAAGCAATTTCATGGTCGATTAAAATCATTTTGCGATGAAGTCGCCTTAATGAAATGCGCTTCATTTGATAGGGTGCAATTTTGGGGTGATAAAAAAGGAAGTAGATTTTTGAAGCTTTGATTTCATTAATAACTTTTAGCGAAAGATCGCGACTGCCAAATCCATCCAGTAATAAATAAACCTTAATACCTTTTTGGCTAGCCTCTTTAAGTGCAGTTAGCACTTTCTTGCCCGTAGCATCATGGCTAAATATGTAGGCTTCTATAAAAATACTTTTTCGGGCTTTTTTGATAGATTGAATAACGGCAGCAAAATAATCTTTACCGTTTTTAAGCAATTCAATCTTATTTCCTTTGATGTAATAAGGCATAGCACTTTATTTTAAGCCATAAAAAAAGCGCTTGGGTTTAAACCCAAGCGCTTTTAAATGAATAACTAATTCTAAGCTTAGTTAACTGCCGCTTTAAGTGCAGCACCTGCTTTGAATGTTGGAGCCTTACGTGCTGGTATTTTAAGTTCTTTACCAGTTTGTGGGTTACGACCAACTCGTGCAGCGCGTTTAGAAACTTTAAAAGTACCAAAACCGATGAGCGTTACTACGTCACCTTTTTTAAGTGCTTTAGTGATAGCTGCAAGTGTTGCATCAATCGCACGACCAGCGTCTGCTTTTGTTGAACCTGCTGCTTTTGCAACTGCTTCGATTAGTTCGCCTTTATTCATAATTCCTCCAAATGTAAATTAAGATATGTAAGACCATTGAAATGACAGCGTCATAGAAGGTCTAGGCGTACTTTGCATTGATTTTTAAGCCTTGTCAACAGTCATATTCAATTTTTTTCGCAATAGATAAGGGTTCTATCGATATCTACTTAATTAAAAATAAAGCTTTCTTTTCATTTGATTCTTGTTACAATATTCAAATGAAAAAAATTGTTCCTATTCGAGGCGGTAAAAGAGCAGGCGCTGGACGAAAGTTAGGCACCGGAAAATTTGGTGAGAAGACAACTTTAGTCAGAGTGCCAGAAAGCCAAACTGCTGTAATTTCAAATATCCTAGAGGCTTACGCTAAAAGGAAGATTCAAGAAATTTCTAACGTAGTATCGATTGATTTGGTGAATGAGGTGATGACTAAAACTAAGATTCCTTTATTTGAACACAAGGTGCCCGCAGGGCTTCCATCCCAAGCAGATGATCATGTTGAGAAAAGAATGGACCTTAATGATTATCTTATTCGAGAAGCTGATACGACCTTTTTTGTACGTATTAAAGGAAATTCGATGGATAACGCTGGTATCCATGACAACGATGTAGTGATTGTAGATCGATCTCAGGAAGCTTCTATTGGCGATATTGTATTGGCATCATTAGATGGTGAATTTACGGTCAAGACTTTAGCTAAAAATAAAAATGGCTCTCCTCGCTTAATTCCTGCAAACGAAGCATTCAGCCCTATTGAAGTTTTAGAAGGGGTTCAGTTTCAAATATGGGGCGTAGTAACAGGCGCTGTGAGAAAATTTAAATAAGTCTAATTCAATTATAGGTTTTAGGATTCAGTTGAATATAGCTTTGTTCAAGCTTGAGTTTAACTAGCCAGCCTTCATAAAAAATTTCACTAAGCTCGGGATTAATCAAAAGTTTAAAAGGAGCCTTTCTACCTCGGTAAGTTAATTTTTGACCTTCAGTCATCAGATACTTATCCTCTTTGCCCTGGCTGTCTAATATACAAATCGTTTGTTGGCCTTTTGAGATGATATGGAAGTAATCGCTTGGCTTCAGTGGGTCTGTAGGGGATGAGATTTGTGTAAGTGGTTTTGAAACTGTTTGTCCACACATTTTAATTGCAGCATCTTTGATCTCCCTTTTATTTTCTTCTGGTTTTTTGATTTGAATGGGGAGTGATTCGTGTGCTTCTGATGTTTGTTCACCGGGTTTAATTTCATAAGTCGCAATATCGTTAGGGAGCGATTCAATATTGGGCAAATCGACTTCTCGCCCTTCAAAGTTTTTGTGAGCGACAGCATATTTTTGATATACGCCAATCAAAAAGTTAGAAATAAAAAGGAAAGTAATGAAGTAAAAAATATACCGTACTCTAATGTGTGTTTTTGCCCACAAAAAGAATAGTTTTATTTTTGATGATAGAAAAAGTATTTTTTTATTCGATGGATGCTCACCCATATCAACATCTTCTTCAATTTCCGGCTCAGGCAGTAACAAAGACTTTGCTTTATTTTTCTTATGTTCAATAACCGTATCAATATCCAGCTCAAGAAAGGCTATATATTTTCTAACAGAAATCAGTTTGATTGAGGAAGATACAAACCCATCTTTCTTATTTTCTTCCATCGAGGTGATGTGTTTAGCGTTTAAAGTTAACTGACGAGCGACATCCTCCAGAGAAAGATTTAAATCTTCCCGCGCCTCTTTTAAAAGATGACCATGGATAATAATTGAATCGTTCGACATCACATGACTTACGAAAGTAAAGATAAAATAGTATCCTAATAGTAGTTTTTTTCAATCATTACTCAAAGATATAGGGGGCTGAGTAATGATATGATTTATCCAATTAACGATAACCAATGGAGCTTGCATGAAAATTGAAGAAATTCTAGAGAAAGTCGTATTCAAGAGTCGCTGGATTCTAGCACCTATGTACTTGGGTTTAGTGGGTGGTCTCTTATGTTTGTTTGTAAAATTTGGGCAAGAATTTTTTCACATAGTTATGACCGTAGTTGACACGCCAGAACGAGAAATCGTTTTATCTATACTCGCTTTAGTTGACATGACGCTTGTGGCCAATCTTCTCATTATGGTTATTTTTAGTGGGTATGAAAATTTTGTCTCTAAAATTGATGTGGACAACCACGAAGATAAACCTCATTGGATGGGCAAAGTCGATTACTCGGGGTTAAAACTTAAATTAATTGGTTCGATTGTAGCTATTTCAGCGATTGATCTTTTAAAAGCTTTTATGCATGCATCTACACCAGGCCAAATTTTAACGAATACGCAAATGGCATGGATGGTGGGTATACATTTGACCTTTATTGTTTCAGGCGTTCTTTTTGCGATTATGGATAAAATTGCAGAAGATACACCGCATCATTAAACAAAATCGATATGAAGGTATTCAAATCATCAGATGCTAATGATTTAATTCAACTTCATCAAACTAATCAATTTGCTTTAGCAGAAAAAAAAGCGAAAGCTTTATTAGAAGATTTTCCAAAAGAACTAATTTTGCATAATGTCCTAGGCGTATCTTTAGAGGCACAGAAAAAATTTAAAGAGGCCGCAGATAGCTATCGTAATATTTTAAAGATTCAACCACAATTTGCAGAAATGCAATTTAATTTAGGTTCTGTCTTATATCAGATGGGTGATAGTGAAGGTGCAATTCTAAATTATCAAAAAGCAATTCAGATTAAACCCGATTTAGTAGTGGCTTATTTTAATCTTGGCATAGCTTATCAAAGTCAATCACAATTTGAAAAAGCTTTAGGCGCTTATAAAAAAGCGATTGAATTGGAGCCAGGCTTTTATGAGGCACATGGCAGTTTAGGTACTGTCTATTTGGTGCAAGGTGAATTTGATGAAGCCATTAAGTCTTTTAAGCAATCACTCAAAATTCAAGATCACGCCCGAGGTCATTTTAATTTAGGCAATGCATATCGTAATCAGGGGCATTTAGAAGAGGCTATCCAGTCTTACCGAAAAGCGTTAGAGAAGAATCCGCAAGATGCTGAAGTTTGTTCAGTCATCGGGGATGCATTATGGCACCAAGGTGAAATTGTGGAAGCTAATCGTTGGTTAAGAGAAGCTATATCAATCAACCCAGAAAACCCAATCGCTAACTACAATCTTGCAACATTTCTTCATGACAATAAAAAATTTCAAGATGCTTATGAGTTTTATAAAGTCTCTCAATTAAACGACTGGGAAGAGCGAGCGCTTTACTGTCTATATAAGACGAAACAATTCGATATCTTCGAGAAAGAATTAAGTGTGGCGATAGGTAAAAAAAATACCTCACCGCTTTTAGCCACTCTTTCAACACATTATGCAAAAAACTTTCATAAAAAAGATCGCTACAATTTTTGTCCAGATCCACTCCATTTTGTATTTCATGGCCAAGTGGATGCATTAAAGGATCCTAAGGATAACTTATTACAATCTCTCTTAAGTGATATTACTAAAGCGGATATTTCTGAGCGTATGCAAAGTCGCTTAGTCAATGGTATTCAATCATCTGGCAATCTTTTTAAGCGCAAAGATCCTTCATTTAAAAGATTGTCGCAAGAAATTACACTGCTCATTAAAAAATACTATGACCACTATAAGCATGAAGACTCCATGTTTATTAAGGCTTTTCCAAAAATAATTGAGTTTAGTAGTTCATGGTTTGTCAAAATGCAAACAGGCGGACATCTTGCATCACATATTCATGAGGAGGGGTGGATCAGCGGCGCTGTTTATTTGTCAATTCCGCAACAAAAAAAACATCCTGACGAAGGTGGTATTGAATTAAGTGTCGATGGTGATGATTATCCGAGAATGCATGATGACTTTGAAAAAAAACTATACTTACCGCAGGTCGGGGATGTTGTCTTCTTCCCATCCTCCGTTTTTCATCGAACGATACCTTTTAGCTCTAATGAAGAAAGAATTTGTATTGCTTTTGATTTAAAACCTGCTAACTTTTAACGTTGCTGCAATCGCAAAGACATTTTCCTTAAAAATTTCATCGCTACTTTTGGCTCATCAGCCAACATCATTTCAAGATGCACTTTTGGAATTGCAATGATTTCAGACTCGTTAGAAGTTGACATCGCTGAAGCAATCGTTGGCGTTTCATTTAAGACTGCCATTTCACCAAAGTATTCATGAGCCTTTAAAGAGCGTATCACTCGATCGTCTTGAATTAAATCCACTGAGCCTTGAACAATAAAATATACATTATGTTCGCGATTACCTTGCTCAAAAATCATTACATTTTGTCGGTATATTTTTCCGTAACGTGAAGCAAGATAATGAATGAAAGAGCTTGAAAGAGGAATGGAGTCATCAAATAATTTTTTTAATAGCAACATATCTTTTTTGTGAAGTGTCGCCATCAGTTCTACCCCAACTAAATAAGAAGCAATATTCAAATATAACCAAATGAGGGAAATAAAAAGATTTCGCATCCCGCCAAAGAAGGTTCCGTATGAATGGCTTAAGGATAAAAAGATGTCAAACGTTGAGCGGAGCATAAGCCACAAGAATGCTGTCAGTAGTGAACCTAAAATAATATGTTTTACATCTACCTTGATTGGAAAGAAAAATCGATTAAAAAGTGTGAGTGATAAAACAACAAATGAAAATGAGCTTATAAAATAAATCATTTGTGAATTAAAAAAACTTAAATACTCACTAAAAAAGACAGCGGTTTTTTGTATGACCATCCCTGACAGAGTAAAAAGAAAGAAAAGAAAAAGAATCCCAATGATAGAGACGATATCTCGAATCTTACTTTTTAAGAATGATGGATTTTCTTCAGTGGCTGAGATAATAAGCAGACTAGCACGTAGCGAGCTGGTAAGGGGCGTTGCTGCCCATAATAGAATAAGGGTGCCTAAGATGCCCCATGCTTTCGTGTGGCTTGATATCTTGAAGACTTCAAGCATAATTTTTTTACTAATTTGCGGTAAAAGATTGCTCGTGAGAAGTGCTAATTTCCCTAAGGCAAATTCTGAATTGACTAACCAATGACTCAAGAAAAAGAAAATGAGAAGAATCATTGGTATTAAAGCAAAAAGAGAGAAAAAAGAAAGAGACGCAGTTAAACCAAACACATTGTGGCGTTTACATCCTGCCAATGTTTCTTTCATCATGAAAATAGGAAGAGACTCATCTTTTTTTTGATAAAGATTTTTAAAAAGAGGATGAAGTTTTATCATCACGATAATATTCTGTAATTATTTGTAGCTTTTATGAGTTCATGTGTCATTGATGGCTCAGATGCAGAGTGTCCTGCATCAGGCACCATAATAAAATCGGCATGAGGCATATGTTGGTGAAGCTCATAAGCCGTGATCGGCGGACATACCATATCGTAACGTCCCTGAACGATCGTTGTAGGAATATCTTTTAATTTTTTAACTTCTTCTAATATCTTCTTTCCATCAATAAAACATTTATCTTTGATGTAATGAAGTTGAACGCGCGCACGCGCAATTTCATTTTGTATATCTTCATCTGTTAGCGTCTTATTTTCTTCTGCTTGAGGGAGTAATTTTAAAAGACCGCCTTCGAATCGATTCCATGCAATGGAAGCCGGCCCGCTGATGTTTAAATCGTTTGAAAATACAAGCGCACTATAATTTTTTATAAGATCGTCATGTTTATCTTCGGGCAAGTAATGAATAAGAGTTTGATGCGCTTCTGGAAAAAAAGCTTTGACCTCATTTAGAAACCAATCAAGTTCAGTTTCGCGACTTAAGAAAATGCCTCGCAATATAAGTGCTTTGATAGTTTGTGGGTATTGATTGGCGTAAGCTAGCGCTAAAGCGCTGCCCCAGGAGCCACCAAAAATAATCCAGTGTTTAATATGAAGATGTTCTCGAATGGCTTCCATGTCAGATATAAGGTCTGCCGTTGTATTACCATTGACTTCACCTAAAGGTTTGCTTTGACCACAGCCTCTTTGATCAAAAAGAATGATTTGGTAGTGTTTGGGATCAAAAAACTGACGCTGTTTAGGATTAGTGCCTCCACCAGGCCCGCCATGAAGGAAAATAATTGGTTTTCCATGAGGGTTTCCTGAAAGTTCGACATAAACTTTGTGTCCGTGAGGTCGATCTATCCAGGTGGCATGATAGGGTAAAATCTCCGGATATAAGGTATATAAAGAGTTACTAGGCATAGGAAATAATTGTCTTTCTTATTGATTTTATTGACTATTTTAACAAAAATTACTGAAAACAGGTTTTTTGTCAAAAAAGCCATAAAAAATGTTAACAAATTGTAACGAAAGTGTTGCAATTTAAAAAAAAGAGGCATATATTACTATTCAAGCACAAGTCAAATTGTGCTGAAAGTAAGCCTTCGAAGCACCTTAAAAGTCTTTAAAGCGAAACACTTTAAATTTTTAAAGTGACAAGAGAGTTTACTTCTTTTAAAACCCTTAGTAAAAACTATGGAGATTTATATGAAAATTAACAAAATCAAGTTAGCTCTTGGTTTAGTAGCTGGTCTATCAGTGGCAATGCCAATGATTGCTTCAGCAGCTGCTGATCAAGAAAAAGCAATGGCTAATGCTGATAACTGGGCAGCACCACGCGGTAACTACTCAAATCAAGCTTACAGCACATTATCTCAAATCAACCAAGGTAACGTAAAAAACCTTAAAGCAGCTTGGACATTCGCAACCGGTGTAAACCGTGGTCACGAAGGTTCTCCAATTGTTGTTGGTAACATGATGTATGTACATACAGCATTCCCAAACAACGTTTACGCGCTTGACTTAAACGACAATCAAAAAATCGTTTGGTCTTACTTCCCAAAACAAGATCCTTCAGTTCAAGCAGTTCTTTGCTGCGATAACGTGAACCGTGGTCTTGGTTACGGTGACGGTAAAATTATCCTAAATCAAAATGACGGTATGGTAGTTGCTTTAGATGCTAAAACCGGCAAAAAAATCTGGGACGTTAGAAACGTAGATCCAAAAGTTGGTGCTACAAATACAAACGCTCCACACGTAATTAAAGATAAAATCTTAACAGGCTGTTCTGGTGCTGAATTTGGTGTACGTTGCTTTATGGCAGCTTACAACCTTAAAGACGGTTCATTAGCTTGGAAAGCATACTCAACAGGTCCTGATGCTGAAGTATTAATCGGCAAAGACTTCAACAAAGACACACCACTTTACTCAGCATTATCAGTCTATGAAGACGTTAATGGTGGTAACAAACAAGGCGGTTCATTCAAGAAAATTGATACTGCTAAGTTAAAAGGTGGCGAAAAAGATCTAGGTCTTAAAACATGGTTGAAACCACAAGCAGTTAAAGATGGTTGGCAACATGGTGGAGGCTCTGTATGGGGTTGGTATCCGTACGATCCAAAAACAAACTTAGTGTACTACGGTACAGGTAACCCATCAGTTTGGAATCCAGATGTACGTCCAGGCGACAATAAATGGTCTATGACTGTTTTCGCACGTGACTTAAACACTGGTATGGCACGCTGGGGTATGCAAATGACACCACATGACGAGTGGGATTACGACGGTATTAACGAAGTGATCTTATTTGACAATGGTGGCAAGACATACGCATGGCACCATGACCGTAACGGTTTTGCTTATACATGGCAAGCTGACAACGGCGTTTTAGTTGCTGCAGAAAAAGTACATCCATTTGTTAACTGGGCAACTGACGTTGACATGAAATCTGGTGTACCTAACAAGTTAGCTACAGCTTCTACGCACCAAGACTACAATGCTAAGGGTGTATGCCCAGCTGCATTGGGTACAAAAGATCAACAACCAGCTTCTTACTCACCTAAGACTGGCCTTATCTACTCACCACTTAACCACGTATGTATGACATACGAACCAGTTGAGTCTAAGTATGTAGCAGGTCAACCATGGGTTGGTGCAACTTTAACTATGTTTGCTGGTCCAGACGGTGTAATGGGTGGCTTCGGCGCTTATGATCCAATGACTAACAAAAAAGTTTGGTACAACAAAGAGAAGTTCTCAGCTTGGGGCGGTTCTTTAAATACTGCTTCAGACTTAGTGTTCTACGGAACTCTTGATCGTTGGTTCAAAGCTCTTGACGCTAAGACAGGTAAAGAACTTTGGAAATTCCAAGTTGGTTCAGGTGTGATTGGTAATGCATTCACATACACAAACGGTGGTAAACAACACGTTGGCGTATTATCAGGCATCGGTGGTTGGGCTGGCGTTGCAATGAACCTTGGCTTAACTAACCCAACAGACGCTCTTGGCGCTGCTGGTGGTTATGCTGAACTTACTAAGTACAATGCTGCTCCTGGCGGCGGTGCTTTAACAGTATTTAGCCTATAATTAATCGAAAGATTTTTTATAGAACTAACTGTTAGTTAGTATGTCCTATAAACACCCCACTTTCGAGTGGGGTGTTTTTTTATAGGGCCCATGATATTTAACTTGTAAGGAAAAAAATGTTTAAAAAAATAATAATGTTTTTATATGTAATGAATATAGCTTTTGTAGGGAATGCGTTTGCTGCAGGACAGGAGCGTGAAGATGGTTTACCTGGCATGCCATATCGAACCCCTGTAGATAAAGAATTTAGAGTATGTGCTGACCCAGAAAATTTACCTTACTCAAATCAAAAAGGTGAGGGCTTTGAAAATAAAATTGCAGAAGTTTTAGCAAAAGATCTAGGCAAGGAGCTGGGTTATGAATTTTGGCTTGATCGTCAGGGCTATTTAAGAAACACGATTAATGCGCAACGCTGTGATGTGATTATTGGGATGGGATCAGATGTCGATTCATTGCGCACTTCCAAACCTTATTATCGCTCCGGCTATGTATTTGTGTATCGAAAATCAAGTAACTACAATATTAAAGATTGGGATTCAGAAGATTTAAGAAAAGGTATTATTGGTATTGTAGGTGAAAGCCCACCCACCATTGCATTGCGCGATCATGATCTTATGGGGAATGCTCGTCCTTACCGATTACAAAGAGATCTAAATTTACCACCAGGTCACATGATCGATGATTTAGTCGCGGGGAAAATTGATGTTGCTATTATATGGGGACCTATAGGAGGCTACTATGCAAAAGCCGCCAAGGAGCCTTTAGTAATTGTCCCACTTCCTGAATTTAAATCTGAAAGAAATTCATTTGATACTCAAAAAGGCAAATCAGAATTTAATGTTTCTCTCGCAGTAAGAAAGAAAGATAAAGACCGAATGGAAATGATTCAAGGTGCCCTTGATCGAAACCAATCTAAAATTATGAAGATTTTAGATGATTACGGCATCCCTCATGTGCCAGTAGTGATGGGCGACAAGACAGGCAAGTAAAGTTCAAAAAAAAGTCACTCCAAAAGGGTGACTTTATAACAAAAAATGAGTAGTAGTATTATATGTTTTCTTAGAATTTTTGGAAGATAAAACAGCTTTGTAGGATTTATATTTTAGAGTGAACGCCCTTCAGGGTAACGCAATTTTTAGGAGAAATTATGTTAGTAAAAAAAGTACTCATGTCATCACTTTTAGTTTCTATGATGACAATTGTAGGCGTGGCATCTGCTGATGTTACATTTGTAAAAACAACAGATGGAAGCACGTTTAAACTTGACCCAGCGCTCTTTGATACGCCGGCAGCAAAAGAATTTTTAGCTACTGGTAAAAATTCATATGTTGGTAATGCAGAAGCAGAAGCAAAAGGTAAAAAGCTTTTCGGACTTTACTCATGCACTCAGTGCCATGGTGGCGATGCAAAGGGTCAAGTAGGCCCGGGCCTCGTAGGCCCTACATTCCGCTATCCTAAAGACGCAACAAATAAAGGTATGTTTGAAACTTTATGGTATGGGACAAACGGTGGTATGGGTGGAAAAGGTTTAGGTATTATGGATGCTACGGATCCCACAAACGGACTTAAGGTAGATGAACTTTTAAAGGTTATTGCCTGGGTTCGTACGCAAGGAAAAGGACTTACAGGTAACGAGTAATTTGAAATCATCTAGATAGTTTCTGGAAAATAATAAAAAACCACTCCTGTATAATTGCAGTAGTGGTTTTTTTGTCTGTATTTAAGGAAGTGAAATGCATAAGATTGTGATAGTAGGTGGTGGTGCTGGCGGCTTAGAGCTTGCAACTAAATTAGGCGATACACTAGGTAAAAATAAAAAAGCCGAAATCACATTGATTGATTGTACGAAGACGCATGTATGGAAACCCCTACTTCATGAAATTGCTGCAGGGAGTATGAACCCTGACAAGCATGAATTGGAATACATGGCTCAAGCGCATTGGCATCACTTTCGTTTCCGCTTAGGCCGTATGGATAGACTCAACCGTCGTAAGAAAGAAATATCGATCGCATCTTATATAGATGAAGATGGTAAAGAAATTATTCCAAGAAGAAGTTTTCAATACGACACATTAGTTATATCTGTAGGCAGCACTACGAACGATTTTGGTATTAAAGGTGCAGCAGAACACTCGATTGCATTAGACACACAAGAGCAAGCCGAAGTATTTCATCAAAAATTACATCATGCTATTTTAAAAGCACAAACACAAAAGAAATCGATTCAGCCAGGCCAGCTTGAAGTGGTGATTGTAGGCGCAGGAGCTACAGGCGTTGAACTTGCAGCAGAACTTCATAAAGCCACACGCGAAATGACTGTATACGGTATTGATCGCGTCAATCCTGATCGTGACATAAAAATATCTATCATTGAAGCAAGTTCTCGCTTACTTCCAGCGCTACCAAAAAAATTATCTAACTCTGTAGCGTTGGAATTACGTAAGTTAAATGTACATCTTTATTTAGGTGAGCGTGTGACTGAAGTTTCTGCAAAAGGTATTAAGACACACACCAAAAAAATCATTTCTTCAGGCCTTGTGGTTTGGGCAGCAGGAGTCAAGGCACCAGATTTCTTAAAGAATATTGATGGGTTAGAAACTAATCGTATCAATCAATTAATGGTGAATAGTTCATTACAAACAACTAAGGATGATTCAATTTTTGCTTTTGGAGATTGTGCTGCATGTCCGATCGATGGTACTGATCAATATGTTCCTCCAAGAGCGCAGGCTGCGCATCAACAAGCAAATCTTCTTTTTAAAAGTATGAAGTTGCGTGTTAAAGGAAAAACACATTTACCTCGCTACGTTTATAAAGACTATGGCTCACTTGTCAACCTGGGGACATATTCAACCGTTGGTAATTTAATGGGCTCTCTCATAGGAGATTCTATGTTTATTGAAGGTATAATTGCACGATTGATGTATCAATCACTTTATAAAATGCATTTAATGGCCTTACATGGATTTACGAGTATGGCATTGCAGTCATTGGCTCGAATGATTACGCGTAGATCAGAAGCCCAAGTAAAACTTCATTAGTTAATTTATAAAAGAAGTCATAAATGAAAATTGGTATTCTTAAAGAAATAGTTGATGGAGAAAATCGTGTAGCTATCACGCCTGAAATTGTTAAAAAATTAATTCAAATGAAATGCCAAGTGTTAATTGAAAAAGATGCAGGAGTAAATGCTCATATTTCAGACCAGGCCTTTATAAATGAAGGTGCAATCGTTGAATCTAAGAGCAAGGTCATCGACACAGAAATTATTCTTAAGGTACGCGCACCAAGTCACGACGAAATTAAATCTCTAAAAAAAGACACTATTATTATTGGTTTACTAGAGCCTTTTAATTACCCACTAAAAGAAATCATGGCCAATCAAGGCTTAACATGTTTTGCGCTCGAAGCACTTCCAAGAAACTCGAGAGCTCAAAGCATGGATGTCTTATCTTCACAAGCAAATATCTCTGGTTATAAATCTATATTATTAGCTACGCAATTTTATAAAAAATTTATGCCTATGCTTATGACAGCAGCAGGCACAGTGAAAGCAGCCCGAGTATTGGTTTTAGGTGCTGGTGTTGCTGGACTTCAAGCGATTGCAACCGCAAAAAGATTAGGCGCTATTGTGGAAGCCTCTGATGTGAGGCCTGCAGTGAAAGAACAAATCGAATCACTAGGTGCAAAATTTGTCGATGTTCCATTTGAAACAGAAGAAGAAAAAAATATTGCATCAGGACAAGGTGGGTATGCTCAAAAAATGCCTGCGGCATGGTTAAAAAGACAGGCAATTGTTGTATCAGAACATGCAATGAAAGCAGATATTGTCATTACATCTGCACTTATCCCTGGCATGTTTCCCCCAGAGCTCATTTCTAAGGATACTGTAGAGGGTATGAAGCAAGGTTCCGTCATTATTGACCTTGCTGCAGGAACAGGACAAGGCGGTTGTGGAAATTGCCCATTAACTCAAGCAGATCAAGTCATTGAACATAAAGGCGTTACTATTGTGGGCTATACAAATCTTCCAAGTTTAGTGAGCCATGATGCATCAGTGCTTTTTGCAAAGAATGTATATGAATTTTTAAAATTATTAATCAATACCGATGGAAAGTTAGAGATTAATTATGATGATGAATTACTGGGCGCATCGTTAATGACTCGTGAAGGTAAGCTATTTAATGAAAGAAAGGTAAACTCATAATGGATTTAATGACCATCCAAAATATTTCAATTTTTGTATTAGCTATATTTGTGGGCTATCACGTTGTGTGGAATGTCACACCTGCTTTACATACACCTCTTATGTCTGTAACCAATGCTATTTCTGGCATTGTGATTGTAGGTGCAATTTTACAGGCAGTCCCTATCAATGATCATGAAATTAATTTAACGAGTGTATTAGCATTCACTGCGATATTACTTACGTCAGTGAACATTTTTGGGGGTTTTATGGTGACAAAAAGAATGTTAGATATGTTTAAAAAGAAAGAACGTACCAACAAAGATTAAATCATGGCTTCATTATTATATTTATTTTCAGCAGTACTATTTATCTTTTCTCTTAAAGGACTCTCTTCACCTAAAACATCGAGATTAGGAAATACACTCGGTATGATTGGAATGGCAGTTGCAATTTTAACTACATTTAATATTGGGCATAACTTAATTGTTCCTATGGTAGGTATTGCAATATTGATTGGTGCTTTGATTGGAATTTTTGCAGCCAAAAAAGTTGAAATGACGAGCATGCCTGAGCTTGTGGCTTTAATGCATTCCTTTGTAGGTTTAGCAGCGGTGCTTATTGCAATTGCAGCAGTTTTTAATACAAGCGATGTTCATAGCGATGCTCAGAGAGTTGAATTATGTATTGGCGCTTTTATTGGCGCTATTACGTTTTCAGCTTCAGTCGTTGCATTTGGAAAGCTTTCTGGAAAATTCAGTGCAAAAATGATTCAATTTAAAGGTCAGCATCTTTTAAATCTATTTTTATTTATTGCAATGATTTCAGCAGGAATCTTTTTTTATAGTACACACAATACCTCAATATTTCTTTTGATGTGCTTTATTGCATTCGCACTTGGAGTAACCCTTATTATTCCAATCGGTGGTGCAGATATGCCGGTTGTAGTGTCGATGCTGAATAGTTATTCAGGATGGGCTGCCGCAGGCATCGGGTTTTCTCTTAACAACTCTGTTTTAATCATTGCAGGCGCGTGTGTGGGCGCTTCAGGTGCAATTCTTTCTTATATCATGTGTAAAGCAATGAATCGTTCTATTGTTTCTGTGTTATTAGGAGGTTTTGGGTCAGACACTGCTGCAGTAGACGATGCTTCTCAAAGTCAAAAAATATCAAAATCAGGCTCGGTTGAGGATGTTGCATTTTTATTATCGAATGCAGATTCAGTAATTATTGTGCCTGGGTATGGCTTAGCTGTAGCAAGAGCTCAGCATGCCTTACAAGAATTAACTGTAAAACTTATCAGTAAAGGTATTAAGGTTAAATACGCAATCCATCCAGTTGCAGGGAGAATGCCTGGGCACATGAATGTGCTTTTGGCCGAAGCAGATGTTCCTTACGAGATGATTGTCGAAATGGAAGATATTAATAATGAGTTTGCTGAAACAGATGTTGTCCTGGTGATTGGAGCGAATGATGTCGTTAATCCGCAAGCTAAAAAACCTGGAAGTCCTATTTATGGCATGCCTATTCTAGAAGCATATAAAGCGAAGACTATCATTGTAAATAAACGTTCGATGTCTCCAGGTTATGCAGGACTGGATAATGAATTATTTTATTTAGATAAAACTATAATGGTATTTGGAGACGCAAAAAAAGTTACTGATGACATTGTTAAAGCAATAGATTAAGCCTGTAAGTTTTATATTATTTTTTTGTAATGCTTATAGATTGCAAGCATCGTGATACTTACAAACAAACCTAAAAGAATAATAATAGTATTAATAGAAAATTCTTCTCTTACCATCCAAGTGTAAGTGCCACTTAATAAAAGAATTCCAATATTTTCATTAAAGTTTTGTACAGCAATAGAGTGGCCTGCACCAATAAGTAAATGGCCTCGATGTTGAAGGAGTGCATTCAATGGAACAATAAAGAATCCACTTAATGCGCCAATCAGTAAAAAGATAAGAGCCGCAATATGCCAATCATGGATCACAACCATAGTCATCACAAAGCCACCCATAAGAATGCCGGCTGGAAGAACTCTCACTGAATCCTTAAGACTGATATAGCGAGCTGCTATGACTGATCCAATGGCAATTCCAAAAGCAACCATAGCCGTTAAGCGTGTTGCCTCTTCTAAATTAAATTGCAATGCATAGCTTGCCCATGCAATGACAATCAATCTTAATGAAGCACCAGCACCCCAGAAGAGGGTGGTCACTGCAAGTGATAACTGACCTTCAGGATCTTTCCATAATACTTTAAATGCATGCCAGAAATCTTTTACCATAAATAGAGGATTCTTTTTTGTCAGTTTATGATCAATAGGAAATAATGGAATGTAACGATTAAAAACAGCCGCAAGCAAATAAAGTCCTGTAATTATAATGATGGCAACAAGAGGATCAAATTGAGCGAGCGCACCCCCAATAATGGACCCTAAAATAATTGCGAAGACTGTTGAACCTTCCATCCATCCATTTGCCATGACAAGTTCTTTAGGCGGCAGAAGCTCAGTCAAAATACCATATTTTGCAGGCGAGTAAGCTGCAGCCCCTACGCCTACAATCGCATATGCATAAAGGGGCTGCATACCCAGCAACATAGATAAGCTCCCAATAAATTTAATAGCATTGGAATAAAACATGACACGACCTTTAGGGTAAGCGTCTGCGATGCCACCTACGAAGGGCGCTAAAATAATATAAGAGATCACAAAAAATTGAAGCAGGAGAGGCTGGTGCCAATGAGGGGAATTGAGTTGTGCGAGTAATGCAATAGCTGCAAATAAAAGCGCATTGTCAGCAAGTGCTGACAAAAACTGTGCAATCAGTAAAGGAACAAAACCTTTTGAAACATTTAGGTTAAAGTGTTTCAGCAGCATAATCAGCTAAGCGAGAGCGTTCACCGCGCACAAGGGTAATGTGACCGTTATGATCCCAACCTTTAAAGCGATCGACGACATAAGTTAAGCCTGAGCTACCTTCAGTTAAATAGGGTGTATCAATTTGCGCAATATTGCCCAGGCATACAACCTTAGTCCCCGGACCTGCCCGCGTAATAAGCGTTTTCATTTGTTTAGGCGTTAAATTTTGTGCTTCATCAATAATGAGATATTTATGAAGGAATGTCCTGCCTCGCATAAAATTAAGTGATTTTACTTTGATACGTGAGCGAATAAGATCCTGTGTCGCAGCTCTTCCCCATTCGCCTGCTTCTTCATCTGTTTTATTAAGTACATCTAAGTTATCTTCTAGTGCGCCCATCCATGGTGTCATCTTTTCTTCCTCAGTACCCGGTAAGAAGCCAATATCTTCGCCTACAGGAACCGTGACACGCGTCATAATAATTTCATTGTAGATTTTTTTATCAAGTGTTTGCGCTAACCCTGCAGCAAGTGTAAGGAGCGTCTTACCTGTACCCGCCTGACCCAGAAGGGTCACAAAATCAATATCAGGATCCATGAGAAGATTTAATGCAAAATTTTGTTCTCGATTTCTAGCGTTAATACCCCAGATATTATGTTTGCCATTAATAAAATCTTTAATGACTTCGAGTGTCGCTGTTTTACCGGTAATTTTTCTAACTATAGCGTGGAAGGGTTTATCGAATTCGTAAAAAATAAATTCATTGACTGAGAAATTAAGACACATAGGTCCTGTCAGCCGATAAAACATTTTTCCATGTTCTTGCCATGATTCCATATCTTTACTGTGCTTCTCCCAAAAATCTTCTGGAAGCTCAGTGATGCCGGTGTAGAGCATCTCGGTATCTTCAAGCACCTTATCATTAAAATAATCTTCAGCAGCAATGCCTAAGGCTCTCGCTTTAATTCGAATATTGATATCTTTACTGACGAGAATGACTTGGCGATCAGGGTGTTCTTTTTTGAGATATGCAACGATCCCTAAAATTTGATTGTCTGCTTTGCTACCAGCGAGCATCGGTAAGTCATGAGGAAGAGCTGTCGTTTGTAAGAAAAGTTTACCTGTGACATGTGTGTTGCCTTTGATACCAAGTGAACGACCCTTTTCTAAACTTTCTTCATTGGTACCTATAATCTCTTCTAAATTGCGACTCGTTTGTCTTGCGTTGCGGGCAACTTCACTGACGCCTTTTTTATTATTGTCTAACTCTTCCAAGGTCACCATAGGAAGGTAAATATCATGTTCTTCAAATCGGAAAATACTTGAAGGGTCGTGCATTAATACATTGGTATCTAATACAAAAAGTTTGGTCGTACTATTTTTTTTGGCCATAGTTACTTAAGAGTTGTGTTGTTTAATAAATTGCAAAACTTCTTTGATGTGACCTTCGACTTTGACGCCTCGCCAAGCCTGAATCAATTTACCATCTGGATCAATTACAAATGTACTTCGTTCAATACCTCTTACCTGTTTACCATACATATTTTTCATTTTTATGACACCGAATAATTCGCATGCTTTTTCTTCCTCATCACTTAAAAGTTCAAAGGGAAATGTAAATTTTGCCTTGAAGTTTTCGTGGGACTTTAATGTGTCGCGAGAAATACCAAATATCTCTGTATCAAGTGCCTGAAATTTTTTATAAGCATCTCTAAAGTCAACGCCTTGCGTTGTACAGCCTGGGGTTGCATCTTTAGGGTAAAAATAAATAACGAGAAAACGACCTTTGTAATCCGATAGATTAAATTGAAGATCACTGGTGCCAGGAAGCTTAAATAAGGGTACTTTTTTATTGATTTCCACGTATCTATATTAAGCGATTTTTAATAAAAAAGTGATGGGATTTTAGAAAAATATTTAAACGTTTAAGGAACTTTCGTGTGAATAAAATTGTAGTGATAAAAACTTAAAAGAGACTATCAAATAATTGAATATCGACCCACATATCTTTTTCTAAATGAGCGAGATCTTCATGAAGTAAAATAAAGCAATTAGCTTCGCTCATGGATCTTAAAATACCCGACCCTTGATCTTTTAAAGGATTTACTTTAAATGTACCTTGATCATCTTGCTCAAAAACGCCTCTTTGAAATTCTGTTCGACCGGGAATTTTTTTAATGGGCCCTAGAAGCTTTGCTTTAATGAGTGGTATTTTAGGGATGGGAGTTTGGCCAGATAAGGACAGAATAGCCTCTCTTACAAATTGATAAAAAGTAACCATCGTCGATACAGGATTTCCCGGAAGCCCAAAATAGTGGCACTGACCAATTTTTCCATAAGCTAGCGGCTTGCCTGGTTTCATAGAGATTTTCCAAAATAAAATTTCACCTATTTTTTTTAAGATGTCTTTCATGAAGTCAGCTTCACCCACAGAAACGCCTCCTGTGGTAACTACAATATCAGCGATGTTGCTGGCCTTGAGCAATGTTTCTTCAATAGCTTTTTTATCGTCAGGGATAACCCCAAAATCGAGCATGTCTACATCAAGACGTTTTAATAAACCAATGAGGCTGTAGCGATTGCTATCATAGACTTGGCCAGGTAGCAAAGATTTACCGAGTGAAATAATTTCGTCGCCCGTAGAAAAAAAAGCTACTTTAATTTTTCGGTAAACTTTAATCGAATCTATACCTAACGAGGCAAGTAGGCCTAAATCGCAAGGCTCTAGGAACCGGCCATTTTGAAATACGGTTTGCCCCCTTTTAATATCTTCGCCCGTACGGCGAATATTTTGATTTGTAAGAGGTTTTGTTTTAAATGTAATAACGCCTTCATAGAGTTCAACATGCTCTTGAGGAATGACAGCATTTAATCCAGAAGGAATTATTGCTCCGGTCATAATGCGCACAGCTCCTTCTATATTTCCGTCTAGTACGTTCCCTGCAAAAAGTTTGCCCGTAACCTTGAGTTTGAAGGGCCCATGATCGTTAAGTAAATCTATATTTATGGCATAACCATCCATTGCTGAATTGTCATGATTAGGCACATTCATTGTTGCTATGATAGGTTCAGCAACTATACGATTGAGCGCATCTTTAATATGTATCGTTTCTTTTTGATCGATGGGATTTAAAAAATTAGCAATCCAAGCTTTGGCTTTTTCAACAGACATCGCATTAGGATCGTAATCATCTACCATGCTGGAGTCCGAAATTAAATCACTTAAATGAATATCTTTTTTCATGAATATGCTTTTTTCAATTCTTCTTGAGTATTTACATTTAAAAATTGCGACTTATCATTAAACTGCACAATTGAAAAAGCTAACTGACGAATCCAGTCTTCAATTTTCCGTCCCCCTTGATTAAAAAAAATCTGAAGATTGTTTAATGTTGATGAGTGACATAAAAGACAAGTTGATTGTAAGCCATCAGAAGTTTCAGGCACCGCAACTAAAGTTTTTTCAGCTTCGACTTCTTTCATTAAGATTGCAATGAGATTGCTTGGTAGATTCGGCGTATCGCAGGGTACAAATTGTATCCAATCAGTTTTGATTGCTTGAAGGCTGGTTAAGATTCCCAAAAGTGGACCCTCCTGAATATCTAATATGTCATCAATGAGAGGTAAATGAAATATTTCAAAATCTTTTTGATTTCGATGTGTGTTGATGACGGTATGTTTTGTCTGAGTCTTCATGCGATCAATGACATGAGTTATTAAAGGTTTGCCTTCAAATAAAACAGTCGCTTTATTTTGAACCTGCATACGTTTTGATTGGCCACCGGCTAAAATGACCACAGTGACAGAGTGATTCACGTGAATTTACCCTCCGGTATGCGACATAAATCGCACTACAGCAGGTTTGGTTGTATCAAGATTAAAGTCGTGCGCTTCTGGTTTGATGGTCATGCTTTCTATAATGGCTTTTTGGATAGGCCAGTCTTCATCTGGATACTGACGTAAAAGAGGCATAAGCTCAATCTTTTCTTCCTGTCCTAAGCATAAAAATAATTCGCCCTTAGATGAAACCCTAACGCGATTGCATGTGTCGCAAAAATTATGGCTGTGAGGAGAGATAAAACCAATCTTAGTAGATTGATTTGCAATTTGCCAATATTTAGCAGGGCCACCAGAGGAGAAAGTGGTAGGGATTAAATTAAAATGAACCTGTAATTTTTTTAAGACTTCGTTATTGCTGATGAAAGTATCTTTTCTTTTATGGTCAATATCACCCAAAGGCATTTCTTCAATAAAAGAAATATCCATCTTTTTATGTAACGCAAAGTTAACTAAATCGATTGCTTCGTGATCATTGATACCTTTCATTAAAACGGTATTAAGTTTGAGATTCGAAAAACCTTCTTTGATAGCCTCATCAATACCAAGCATCACTTTATTTAAGTCGCCCGTGCGCGTGATTTTTTTGAAAAGAACGGGGTCAAGACTATCAAGGCTAATATTGATACGTTTAACCTGAGACATTTTGAGCATATGCGCATGCTGTGCTAACTGACTGCCATTAGTTGTTATGACAATTTCTTTTAGAGGTTGAATAGTTGATATTTCATGAAAAAGCCAGGAAATATTTTTTCTAACTAAGGGCTCTCCGCCTGTGATTCGCACTTTTGTGACGCCAAGAGAAGCGAATATTCTTATAATTCTTGCAGACTCTTCGAGTGAGAGAACTTCATCGCGAGGCAAAAATTTCATATCCTCGCTCATACAATACACACATCGAAAATCGCATCGATCGGTAATGGATAAACGAAGATAATTAATCTTTCGATTAAATTGATCTATTAATCTAAGAGGAGGAATATTCTGCGACGACAATTTAATCAGGCCAATTGAACTTCGACTAAACAATCATGAGACGTTGGTGAGTTTCCCATGTCACCAAAAGCATTGGAACTCACTGAATTGACAACCCCATTATTTAACTGTCTCCAGTAACCTAAGGTTGTAACTACGATACCTTTATTAACGTCAGTCGTTACTTTCGATACAGCTTCAAAAAAGCCTCGATCATTAAAGACTTTGGCTCGATCACCATGTTTAATACCTCTTTCTTCGGCATCCAGTGGATGAATCATCACAAACTGTTCTCCTTGAGCCTTAAGTTTATTTTCAATATTGGCATAACTCGAATTAATGAAGCCATGACTTTTTGGCGCCAAAATATTTAATGGATATTTTTTAGCTAAGGCAGGATTTGCTGATGCTGTTTCTTTTGAGGGTACATAATCAGGTAATTCAGGAATATCATCGCCTGGCTGAAAAGCCTCGTACATTTGTCTGAACGGCCCCGCAACAAAATTCTTAGCCCCAACTATTCTAAATTCACATTTACCGGATGGTGTTGGAAATTTTCCTTCTTTATGAGGAGCTCGATTATCTTTTGTTCCGACATTAATTCTCGCATAACCATTTTTTTTCAAATAGTCTAAATCAATACCCTTGCAGGCTGGTGAATTCCAATCAATATAATGTTCAAGACATTCACTGTCAGACCATTTAAAACATTCTTCTTTAAAACCAAATCTTTTAGCAAGACGTCTAAAAATTTCATAATTTGGTACTGCTTCACCTGGGGACTCAATACATTTTGTATTGTAGGTGAGGTATAAATGACCCCAAGATAAAATGATATCTTCTTGTTCTGCTCCCATGGATGCGGGAAGAAGAATATCGGCATAGGCAGCAGTATCAGAAATAAAATGCTCTGCAGAGACAAGAAATAGATCTTCGCGCTTCAAGCCCTCTAATATTTTTTCGCTTTCTGTTGATTGCGTCACAGGGTTTGTGTTCCAACACATCATTGACTTGATAGGCACTTTGAGTTTTTGCTCACCTGTTAAAACGCGTCCTAGCTGAAGATTATTAACCACCTGTGTTCCTTCAGGAATTAAGTCAGGCCTGCAAATTACATCAAATTTGTAAGGCTGTTCCCATACTGGGAATTGAAGGATGCCCCCACCGACATGACGCCAAGCTCCAGTCAGAGCAGGAAGGGATGCAACGGCCCTAATGGCCTGACCGCCGCCCCAGCTTTTTTCAAGAGCTACACCAATTCTGATAGCGGATGGTTGGGTCGATGCATATTCTCTGGCTAATTTTCGAATATCATTCGCTAAGACGCCTGTGATTTCTTCTGCCCACTCAGGGCTCCTTTTTTTTGCTAATTCTGCTAATTCAGGGAAGCCCACTGTGTATTTATCTACATAATCCTGATCAACCAATCCTTCTTCAATAATGACATGCATCATTGCCATCGCCAAAGCACCGTCAGTTCCAGGCTTAGGACAGATATGCCAATCTGCTTCTTTAGCAGTTCTTGAAGCATAAGCGTCAATGACTACAACCTTCGAGCCTTTTTTTTGCGCTTCTTTGACAATATGCCAATGATGGATATTGGTGCTTACTGAATTACAAGCCCAAATAATAATAAATTTAGAATGAATAAAGCTCTCTGGGTCTACACCCGCAGTGGGGCCAAGAGTTAGCAACCAAGCCGTGGCCGAACCCTCCCCACAGAATGTTCTTTCAGTCACAGTTGCTCCTAATCGGGCAAAGAAAGAGTCCCCTCCGTTCATGCCATGCACCAAACCTTGATTGCCTAAGTAGCTGTTGGGCATAATAGCTTCCGAACCAAATTCTTTGATAATGGATTGCCATTTATCAGTTATGGTATCAAGCGCTTCATCCCAGGAAATTCTTTGAAATTGTTTTGTTCCCTTCGGACCAATTCGTTTCATAGGGTATAGAAGGCGATCTGGATGGTAGTGACGTTTTTCATAATCTTGAAGTTTTACACACAGTCCGCCACGCGTCATTGGATGATCCACATTGCCCTTGACGCCTATGAGTTTACTGTCTTGTACCTCATAAACCATTGAGCAAGTGTCAGGACAGTCATGAGGACAGCCCCCATGAAAATATGTGCTTTCTTTTTGTGTTTCCATCTTTCAGCTCCTCAATCATGAAATTATTTAAGTGAAAAACATCTTGGTAATTTATAATACTATTATCTGCTATTGAAGCAAGCGTTCAGGAAAAAATCTGGAGATATTTTTGGAAGACTTTGTCTTAAATCCTCAGGACTATAAGATCATTAATCAGCATATTTTGCAGTATCAATTTATGCCTGGCGCTTTATTGCCCCTTTTACATGCTATCCAGGACGACTTAGGGTTTGTGCCAGAAATCGCCTACCCTTTAATTTCCAGCGCACTTAGTTTGTCAGTTGCAGAAGTCCATGGTGTTGTGACTTTTTACCATCATTTTAGATCGAACAAACCCGGCCGTCATATCCTGCAAGTTTGTCGCGCAGAATCTTGCCAGGCAATGGGAAGTGAGATGCTTGAATTGCATATTAAAAAGCATCTTGGTATTGATTTTCATGAAACCACATCTGATGGCGCAATTACCTTAGAACCCATTTATTGTTTAGGGAACTGTGCATGCTCTCCTTCAGTGATGATCGATGAAGAGGTTTATGGACGCGTAGATAGTAAAAAAATAGATCAACTTATTTCAGATTTAAAGCGCGCATCATGAGTATTAAAATTTTTATATCGAAAGATTCCGCAGCATTATCCCTTGGCGCAGATCAAGTTGCAGCAGCGATAGCAAAAGAAGCCCAAGCTAGAAAACTAGATATTCAAATCGTACGAAATAGTTCACGTGGATTATTTTGGTTAGAAACATTGGTTGAAGTGGAAACAGTTCAAGGTCGCATAGGTTTTGGCCCTATCAATCCAAATGATGTGAAATCACTATTTGACGCAGATTTTATTAAAGGCGCTAAGCATCCTCTTGCATTAGGTCTTGTATCAGAAATCGATTGGTTAAAAAAACAAGAACGCTTAACTTTTGCACGCATGGGTATCACTGAACCCACTAACATTGATCAATACATTGAGCATGACGGATTCGAAGGTTTAAAAAATGCACTGAATTTAGATCCACAAGCGATTGTTCAGACAGTGACAGATTCTGGTTTGCGAGGCCGAGGTGGCGCTGCTTTTCCGACGGGTATTAAATGGAAAACAGTTTTAGATGCCAAAGCGACACAAAAATATATTGTCTGTAATGCAGATGAAGGTGATTCTGGAACCTATTCAGATCGGATGATTATGGAAGGCGATCCTTTCGTACTCATTGAAGGGATGATCATTGCAGGCCTTGCAGTAGGTGCTTCACAAGGTTATATCTATTTACGTTCTGAATATCCTCACGCATTAAAAACTTTAAATGAAGCTATAGAAAAAGCTAAAAGCGCAGGTTATTTAGGCGATGATGTTTTAAAGAGTGGTCATACATTCCATTTAGAAGTCAGACGTGCAGCAGGCGCATATATTTGTGGCGAAGAAACTTCGCTGCTAGAAAGTTTGGAAGGCAAAAGAGGACTGGTTAGATTTAAACCACCCCTCCCTGCAATCGAAGGTTTATTCGGTAAGCCTACCGCAGTCAATAACGTGATTTCATTAGCCACTGTTCCGATTATTTTGGCGAAGGGTGCTAAGTATTACCAAGATTTTGGTATGGGCAAATCTCGAGGCACACTTCCTATTCAGCTCGCCGGTAATTTAAAAAGGACAGGGCTTGTTGAAAAAGCTTTTGGTGTCACCTTAAGAGAACTTTTATATGATTTTGGTGGGGGGTCTTTATCAGGCAAGCCAATTAAAGCGGTGCAAGTTGGCGGACCTTTGGGCGCTTATTTGCCCGAGTCTCAATTTGATACGCCACTCGACTATGAAAAATTTTCTGAAATTTGGGCCATTTTAGGCCATGGCGGTATTGTAGCGTTTGACGAGACAGTCAATATGGCAAAGATGGCGCGTTATGCCTTTGATTTTTGTGCAATTGAATCTTGCGGAAAATGTACCCCTTGTCGCGTAGGTTCCACTCGTGGCGTGGAAGTGATGGACCATATTCTCGCGGGTAAAGATGTTGAAAAACATACCACATTAATTCGAGACCTTTCAGACACGATGTTTAATGGCTCTTTATGTGCGTTAGGCGGGATGACGCCCTACCCTGTGTTAAGTGCTTTAAATCATTTCCCTAAAGACTTTGGGGTTGATGTAAAAGAGACCAAGGCATAGACTAACAGGCTGATTTAATGATTTATTTCGAGACAATATATGGATGATGTAAAAGATTTTGGAACGCCCAAAAGAACTTCAGACAAGACTATTCAGTTAACCATTGATGGCGTATCTGTCTCGGTGCCTGAAGGGACGTCCATCATGCATGCAGCCTCTATTTCAGGGGTCACTGTGCCTAAGTTATGTGCTACAGACAACCTGGAACCCTTTGGCTCATGTCGTCTTTGCTTGGTCGAAATTGAAGGTCGTCGCGGTTATCCAGCCTCATGCACTACGCCGGTCGCTGAAGGTATTAGGGTACGTACACAAACGCCTAAACTTGCTGATATTAGACGCGGTGTTATGGAACTCTATATTTCAGACCATCCCTTGGATTGTTTAACTTGTGCAACAAATGGTGACTGTGAACTTCAAGACATGGCAGGCGCTGTCGGTTTAAGAGATGTACGTTATGGCTACGAAGGTAAAAATCATTTAAAGAGCGAAAAAGATACTTCGAATCCATATTTTACTTTTGATCCGTCTAAATGCATTGTATGTTCAAGATGTGTTAGAGCGTGTGAAGAAGTTCAAGGTACTTATGCCCTCACCATTCAAGGTCGAGGTTTTGATTCCAAAGTATCAGCCGGTAATAAAGATTTTAAAGATTCAGAATGCGTCTCATGCGGTGCATGTGTGCAAGCGTGCCCAACGGCAACCCTCATTGAAAATACGATTATCGAAGCAGGCGTTCCAGAACATAGCGTCACCACAACTTGCGCATACTGCGGTGTAGGCTGTTCATTTCATGCTGAAATGAAAGGCGAAGAAGTAGTTCGTATGACACCCAATAAAGATGGCGGTGCCAATCATGGACATTCGTGTGTTAAGGGAAGATTTGCTTGGGGATACGCGACACATAAAGATCGCATTACGACACCTATGATTCGTAAAAGTATTCATGATCCTTGGGAAAAAGTCACATGGGATGTTGCTATAAATTATGCAGCAAGTGAAATGCAGCGTATCCAAAAGAAATATGGACGTGATTCAGTGGGTGCTATCTCATCTTCACGTTGTACGAATGAAGAAGTTTATGTAGTACAAAAATTAGTCCGTGCAGCATTAGGTAATAATAATATTGATACTTGCGCACGTGTATGTCATTCACCTACAGGTTACGGACTTAAGCAAACACTTGGCGAGTCTGCAGGTACGCAAAATTTTGATTCAGTTATGCATTCAGATGTGATTATGATTATTGGAGCTAACCCAACAGATGGCCATCCTGTATTTGCATCACAAATGAAAAGACGCTTAAGAGAAGGTGCCAAGCTTATCATTGTTGATCCTCGCGCTATTGATCTTGTCGATAGCTCGCCTCACATTAAAGCTGACTATCATTTAAAACTTAAGCCTGGTTCCAACGTTGCTATCGTGAATGCATTAGCTCACACGATTGTCACTGAAAAACTCATGGATGATTCTTTCATTAAATCGCGTTGTGAAGACGATGCATTTAAAGCATGGAAAGATTTTATTATTAAGCCTGAAAATTCACCTGAAGCGATGAGTGAATTTACTGGTGTGGATGCTAAAGATGTAAGAGATGCTGCAAAACTTTTTGCTAAAGGTGGAAATGCTGCGATTTATTATGGATTAGGCGTAACTGAACATAGCCAAGGTTCAACGATGGTTATGGGCATTGCTAATCTTGCTATGTTGACTGGTAACATTGGCCGAGAGGGTGTAGGAGTTAACCCTTTAAGAGGACAAAATAATGTTCAAGGTGCTTGCGACATGGGATCGTTTCCTCATGAATTCCCAGGTTACCGACATGTATCTGATAAAGCGACTTTGGCTCTATTTGAAAAAGCATGGGATGTTAAATTACAAAATGAACCCGGTTTAAGAATTCCTAATATGTTAGATGTCGCGATCGAAGGACAATTTAAAGCGCTGTATTGTGAAGGTGAAGACATCGCACAATCAGATCCTAATACGCAGCATGTAACACATGCATTGGAGTCGATGGAGTGTGTCATTGTGCAAGATTTATTTTTAAATGAAACTGCGATGTATGCGCACGTATTCTTACCAGGCTCTTCATTCTTAGAAAAGAATGGCACATTTACAAATGCTGAAAGACGTATTTCTAGAGTGAGAAAAGTAATGTCCCCTAAGAATGGATATGAAGATTGGGAGATCACACAGATGCTTTCTAATGCGCTAGGTTACAAAATGGACTATAGCCACGCATCAGACATCATGGATGAGATTGCAAATCTCACCCCGACATTTAGCGGTGTGAGTTATAAGAAGTTAGATGAATTAGGAAGTATTCAATGGCCTTGTAATGATGTGCATCCTCTCGGTACACCGACAATGCATATTGATGAATTCGTGCGCGGCAAAGGTAAATTTATTATTACTGAATATGTGCCCACTTCAGAAAAAGTGACGCCGAAATATCCGCTTATTCTAACGACGGGCAGAATACTCTCTCAATATAATGTAGGTGCTCAGACAAGAAGAACGAAAAATACAGCGTGGCATGAAGAAGATTTAGTTGAAATTCATCCACATGATGCTGAAGAAAGAGCTATTAAATCAGGCGATTGGGTTGGTGTTGTGAGCCGATCAGGCGAGACTGTATTAAGGGCTCAAATTACAGACCGTGTTCAACCTGGCGTGATTTACACTACATTCCATCATCCTGAATCAGGTGCTAACGTCATCACGACGGATAATTCAGATTGGGCAACAAACTGCCCTGAATTTAAAGTGACAGCCGTGCAGGTAAATAAAGTGACACAATTATCTGATTGGCAAAAACAATACCAACATTTTAGTGAAGAGCAAATTGAATTTGCAGGTAAATCTAAAGAATTAAAAATTCATTAGATTTAACAAGTGGCACAAGATCTTTTTATTGACACAGAACATAGTTTTAAGACTTATGAAGTCTTAAAAAGTAATGCAAAAGCAATGGAAAAAGATGACATTGCGGAAGAAGTGCCGATTGCATTCGTCTATAACGGCATATCACATGCCGTGATGCTAGCCTCCCCCTCAGACCTTGAAGATTTTGCTTTAGGGTTTTCTTTTTCAGAAGGCATTGTTGAAAATAAAAGTGATATTTATGGTATTGAAGTCATTCATCAGCCAAAGGGTATTGAACTTCAAATTGAAATTGCATCAGCGCGTTTCCAAATATTAAAAGATAAACGTAGAAATCTTCTTGGTCGAACTGGGTGTGGTTTATGTGGTGCTGAAAATTTAGATCAAGCCTTAAGACTACCTGAAAAAAAGATAGATAACACTTTAACCATTAAAGAGAGTGCAATAATAAAAGCACTCGACACGCTTCATGCAACTCAATCGCTCCAAAAAAAAACAGGTGCCACACATGCATGCGCATGGGCAAATGAGCAGGGCGAAATTCAATTGGTACGTGAAGATGTAGGCCGACATAATGCTTTAGATAAGCTAATTGGAGCCCTTCAAAAGAAAAGCTTTAATGATAAAGGCTTTGTGATTACTACAAGTCGTGCGAGTTATGAGATGGTTCAAAAAACAGTGATGTTAGGCGCATCAACTCTGATTGCAATATCAGCCCCCACGGGACTTGCGATTCGATCTGCATTAAAATATGGGCTATGTTTGATTGGCTTTGCAAGAGCTCCTCATTATGTGATTTATACTTATACTGAAAGAGTTACAAAAAATTAATTATGAATATTGATCAGCTTGTCACGATGGCTAACCAAATTGGTTCTTTTTTTAAATCCTATCCGGACCAAGGAAAAGCGAAAGAAGAGATTGCAAATCATCTAACTAAATTTTGGGCACCACCTATGCGTAATCAAATTAAAGAACATGTCGCAAAAAATGCGGGAAAAGGTCTAGAAGTGATTGTGATTGATGCAATCCAAAAGCATCTTTGAGTTTTTACTCTTTATAAAATAATTTGTAATTATTTTTATCGCCCGGCTGTCTCTCATTCCAAACCAATTTCCAATTCTCACTAATCGGCGGAAGATCTTTTTTGTGCAATTGATAAATAAGTAAATAATTACAATTGCCTCGGTCACCTTCTCTGGTCGACTTTATATTTAAGTAATAATCAATCAAATCAATTTGTGCGTTATTGATGTTGTGTGTCGTGAGACAAGTTTTATCTTGCATTACTTTCCCCATAGATAAAAAAAGTGGACTGAAATCTTTTTTATGATTAATCCAGGGAAGCCATAAAGCCATAAGGAGCGCCCAACTCACAGTGAGACCAATAGACCAATTCGTAGTGCATGAGCGATTTGTAATTCTTGTTTTAACCAAAGAAAAAATCCAAACCAGCGTCAAAAGTATCGCAATAATTAAAATAAAAATGTTGAAATGTGACTCGTTGGTTTGTGCTAAAAATTGCATACGCTCATATGTTTTTTTAGGAAAGCCTGTGAGCATGGCATTCCAGCCTAGCCAAATAAGGAAAAGAATGGTTGAAAATAAAATGATGCCAAACCAGTTAAGTGCGCTTGCAGCACCTCTTCTTAAATTTTCAATACTACCTGCTGCAATTGTTGATAGCGGAATTAGAAATGGCATTAAGAATGCTTGGTTTGTTTTCGCACAAGAAGCAGTAAGAATAAATGTAGATACAAAAAAGATAATTGGTAATTGAAATTTAGGTTGAGACCATATCTTGCCTCTAAATTTCCATAGGCCCCAGATTGCAAGAGGGAGAGCTGGCCAAGTAAACCAGGAAAGATTTTTCATATAAAAAATATAATTTTGTACTGGAAATAATTTGAAATGGTTAATCCATTTCATAAATATGTCGTGTTGATTCCACCATAGAAGTGTTGGCCATATAATTAAAAAAGGCAGGCTCACAAGAAGACTTAAACTTAGAACTAGAGCATAGCGACGTGTTCGCCATAATTGAAAAAGTGTAGGTAAGAGAAGAGCTGAAAGTATAGGAATAAGAAGCGGTACAATCCCGCCTGATAAAAAGCTCACGCCCAAACCAAAACCTAAAAGTATGGCGGATCTAAAAGGGCGTCTTTTAGAAAGGGCTAAGCCATAAAATGCCATGGTGAGGCCTGTTAATGTTGCAATACCAGGCATGAGCGTATGCACATTAAATATGAGGCCCACTGACCCTATAAAAATGAGAGCCGCTTGTCTTCCAAAGCCGATGCCCCATAACTCTCGATTCAGCATACCTATCATCAGAATGGTAAGCCCCATCCACAAAGCATTGATCATCCTGCTCGCGTCATGAAGGGAAATTAAAGGTGTGAAAAGTTTGCCAAAGATGGCCCCTGTCCAATAGTAAAGGGGTGGATTGATAAGTGTATCTTCACTGGCAGCCAGAGGTGCCAATAAATGACCATTCAGTACTGCATGAATCGCACTGATACTTTGTGTTTCATAGCCCTTCCAAGGCGCATGGCCAAAGAGCCCTGCAAATACCCAAATAATACATAAAACGACAAAAGAATGAATTTTGGCACGCTCACCCAAACGACTTCTAGGGGTGGCCATATTATCTTGCCAGTCGTGTTCAAGTTGAAATCGCATATTTTAAAAAAAAAGGCAGCCTATGCTGCCTTTTGATATAAGAATGAATCCTTACATGCCATATTTTTGTTTGAATTTCTCAACACGGCCTGCAGTATCTAAAATCTTTTGTTTACCTGTATAGAAAGGATGGCATTGTGAGCAAACTTCAATGTTCATGTCTTTTCCAACTGTTGATTGTGTTTTAAATTTATTACCACAGCTACATGTGATATTAATTTCAGAGTAATTTGGGTGTGTATCAGCTTTCATAATTTTTCCAACTTTGATTCAATAGATGCGTATTATCAATGATTTAGGACCAAAAATCAATCAATTTTACGTCTTAACCCCTTCGCATACTGTCAAAGAAGTCATTATTATTTTTAGTGGCTTTAATCTTGTCTAGCAAGAATTCCATCGCTTCCAAGTCATCCATAGGGTGTAGAAGTTTTCTAAGTACCCATATTTTTTGTAAATTATCTTTAGGGATAAGAAGCTCTTCCTTACGGGTGCCTGATTTATTCACATTAATTGCTGGATAGAGTCTTTTTTCAGCCATTTTACGATCTAGGTGAATTTCCATATTACCGGTACCTTTAAATTCTTCGTAAATCACGTCATCCATGCGTGAGCCTGTATCAATCAGTGCTGTTGCAAGGATCGTGAGCGAGCCACCTTCTTCAATATTACGGGCTGCACCAAAGAAACGCTTTGGTTTTTGAAGGGCATTGGCATCGACGCCGCCGGTAAGAACTTTACCGGATGAAGGTATTACCGTGTTGTAAGCTCTTGCCAACCTTGTAATGGAATCCAAGAGAATTACTACATCTTTTTTATGTTCGACAAGGCGCTTCGCTTTTTCAAGAACCATTTCAGCCACTTGAACGTGACGTGTAGCAGGCTCGTCGAATGTTGATGCAACAACTTCACCTTTTACAGACCTCGTCATTTCAGTTACTTCTTCTGGTCTCTCATCAATTAGAAGCACAATTAAAGATACGTCAGGATGATTTGATGTAATGGCATGCGCAATATTTTGCATCATGACAGTCTTACCGCTTTTAGGACTCGCTACAATCAAGCCGCGCTGACCTCTCCCAATCGGAGCAATCATATCAATGACACGACTTGTAATATTTTCTTCGCCGCTAATATCTCTTTCAAGTGTGAGAGGTATCGTTGGGAATAAGGGCGTTAAGTTCTCAAAAAGAATTTTATTTTTTGTGTTTTCTGGCGCTTCATTGTTAACTTCATCTACTTTTACAAGCGCAAAGTAACGCTCCCCATCTTTAGGCGTTCTAATTTCACCTTGAATAGTATCGCCAGTATGAAGATTGAAACGACGAATTTGTGAAGGTGACACATAAATATCATCAGGCCCTGCAAGGTAGGAAGTATCAGGTGATCTTAAGAATCCAAACCCATCTTGCAATACTTCTAAGGTGCCATCCCCATAAATACTATCCCCTTTTTTTGCTTTGTTTTTTAAGATTGCGAAGATTAAATCTTGCTTCCTCATACGGCTAGCATTTTCGATTTCGTCCGTGATTGCCATTTCTACTAGTTGCGCAATGGGGAGGTGTTTTAATTCAGATAAATGCATATTTGGGGTTTTCCGATTAGTGTTGCGTTGAGGGGCTTTAGGGGGAGGGGTTAAGTTTAGATGTTGCTATCGATAAATGTTGTTAATTGGGACTTTGATAAGGCGCCGACTTTAGTTGCTTCGACATTGCCATTTTTAAAAATCATTAAGGTAGGAATGCCTCTGATGCCAAACTTAGCTGGTGTTTGTGCATTTTCATCAATATTAAGTTTTGCAATCTTTAATTTGCCATCGTAGTCTTTGCATATTTCATCAAGAATAGGTGCAATCATTTTGCAAGGGCCACACCACTCTGCCCAGTAGTCAACAAGAACAGGAACAGTGGATTGAAGCACTTCAGTTTCGAATGTTGCGTCTGATAAATGGATAATATTTTTACTCATGATGACCTTTAAATGGATTAGTTCTGTAATTAAGCTAGCTAGCGTTACGGGCAGTTTATTTTGGAATTTAGAACTAACTTGAATATTTTGAAAAAACTATGAAAAACATTATAACAACATCTTTAATTAAATCAAATGGCGTGTAAGGCCTTGCTTAAGATAGTCTCGAGCTGTTTAATAGTCTTTTATTTTCAACAACTTAACAAATAAATACTTAACTTAGTTTTTAATATATTCAAAAACCTTCACTACTTTTATGACTCTATTTGTATTTTGTGCAATTTCCTCAGCTTCTTTGGCCTCTTTTTCGTTCAAAATGCCCAGAAGATAGACCACCTTATTTTCAGTTACGACTTTGACATAAAAAGGCGAAACCTTATTTTCTTTGAAAAAACGCGCCTTCACATTGGAGGTAATTAAAGTATCTTCAGCTCTTTCTGATAAAGAATTCACAGGTCCAATCGTAAGATCATTCATCACGGATTTGACGTTAGCTAACGCTTTAATCTGATCGGTAATAGTTGATTTAATTTCCTCGCTCGGTACTTGACCTAATACAAGCACATGCCCGTTATAACTTGTGACATTCGTATGAATGTCACCTTTGAGTTTTTGAATGCCAGCAAAAGCTTTTAATTGAATATTAGAGTCTTCAAGAATGACACCTGGTGTCCTTCGATCAGCCATAGTATCAATACCTATAGCGCCTCCGCCAATAATGGCAGCAGGGCATCCTAAGAGTTGCAATAAGAAAAATGAAATAAAAAATAATTTGAGATGTTTAAGCATGTTTTCCTCTAAAGTTTTATTAACTTAGCATTGATATATGACAAAATGATTATATCTCTTTTAAAGAGGTATTGAGTAAGCAACTTATAGAGAGTTTTTAAGTGTTTTAAAAATAATTGGGCCGTTGATGATGAGTGGAATATTGTATCTAGTGGCAACTCCTATAGGCAATTTAAATGATATTACTTTTAGAGCGCTTGAAACTTTCAAATCAGTTGATCTTATTGCTTCAGAAGATACAAGACATACTCAAGGTCTTTTGTCTCATTTCTCCATTGAAAAAAAACAGTTTGCAGTGCATCAGCATAACGAAAAAGCTTCTGCACAAAAAATCATTGAATATTTAAAAGACGGCAAACATATTGCGTTGGTATCAGATGCAGGCACCCCTAATATTAGCGATCCTGGAGGTCTTATTGTCAAAGAGGTAGCAGCTGCTGGTTTTGAAGTCGTGCCTATTCCAGGGGTTTCGGCTCTCACAGCAGCCTATTCAGTTTCAGGGATGGAACATACAAGCTTTCATTTTTACGGATTTTTGCCGACGACGAGCAGTCAAAGAATCAAAGTGTTTGAAAATCTTCAAACGCAATCATGCCCTATAATTTTTTACGAAGCTCCGCACCGCATCATTAAAACTTTGAATGATATGGCTGATTTTTTTGGGGACAAACATCATATTGTAGTGGCGCGAGAACTCACCAAAACTTTCGAAAGCATTTATCGAGGCGAAGTTTCAAAGGTGAGAGAGATTATTGAAAGTAATAGTAATTTTCAAAAAGGTGAATTTGTGATTTTAGTATCCCCTATGCATCATGAAAAAAATGAATTACTGAGCGAAGATCAGCATAGAATATTAAAAATATTACTCAAACATATGCCAACTAATGCAGCTGTGAAATTAGGTGTAGAAATATTAAGCATCAACAAAAATTATTTATACGATGAAGCTTTGAAAATAAAAAAAGATGACTAAAACTTTAACGATTACTATCCCTGATGATTTTCATGTGCACTTAAGAGACGACGCACTTATGGCATCTGTTGTGCCTTATACCGCAAAGCAGTTTGCAAGAGCGCTTGTAATGCCCAATTTAAAAATACCAATTACAACTGTAGATCAAGCGATTCAATATGAGTCCAGGATTAAAAAAGCTTTAAAAGGTGATAGCCACTTCCAGCCGCTGATGACTTTATATCTCACAGATAAAACTTCACTTGAAGAAATTAAAAAGATTCCTGAATATAAACATATTGCAGGTATTAAATATTACCCAGCAGGTGCCACTACTAATTCAGATTCGGGCGTCAAAAACATTGATGATCGGTACGATGTGTTTGAGCTCATGGAAAAATTAGACATACCACTTTTACTTCATGGCGAAGTCGTCGACCCAGCAATTGATATTTTTGATCGTGAAAAAGTATTCATTGATCAACATTTATTAAAGCTACATAAGACATTTCCAAATTTGAGAATTGTGTTGGAGCATATCACTACAAAAGATGCAACTGATTTTATTTTAAGTTGCTCAAAAAAAGTGGCAGCTACAATTACTCCACAACATCTTTTATTAAACAGAAATCATATGTTTATAGGTGGCATCAATCCTCACCATTATTGTCTTCCTGTTTTAAAAAGAGAGATACATCGACAAGCTCTCTTAAATGCAGTGTCATCGGGCAATACGAAATTCTTTTTAGGTACCGACAGTGCGCCTCACTTAAAATCAACAAAAGAAAATGCTTGTGGTTGTGCAGGTATTTTTTCTGCAGCAAGCGCTATTGAACTCTATGCTGCGGTCTTTGATGAGCTCGATGCACTGGATAAACTAGAAGGTTTTGCGAGTTTCTATGGCGCAGATTTCTATGGGCTAGAAAGAAATAAATCATCAATCAAACTTGTTAAAGAGGATTGGATTGTTCCTGAAAAAATTACTGTAGGTGATGAAGCTATTGTTCCGCTATATGCTGGAAGAAAAATTGCTTGGCGTTTAATGTATTAGAAAAGTTTGATTAGGTATTGAATTCTTCTTCAGTTAAATCCATCAAAAAGTGACATTTGATAGGTGTGTTAAAATCTATGCGAAGCTGACTAGACAGTCGCTGCTTGTTAACTCAAGGAGAGGAAAGTCCGGGCTCCACAGAGCGGAGTGACGGCTAACGGCCGTACGTTGTGAAACGAGGAATAGGGCCACAGAGACGAGCGTATTTAGTTACGGTGAAACGCGGTAACCTCCACTCGGAGCAAAGTCAAATAGGGTAGTAATAGCACGGCTCGTGTTGCTACCGGGTAGACTGCTTGAGTGCATGAGTAATCATGTGCCTAGATGAATGACTGTCCACGACAGAACCCGGCTTATCGGTTGGCTTCAACTTTTTCTTAAAAATCTTCTAGTTTTATCCGTCCAAACCCTTGTCATATATGAAAAAACCTTCAAAAAAGAGCTTGCAGAGCTCTTTTTTATTATCTATAGTGTCATTAGTGGAAAAAAGTGGTTTTTTGTGGGAAATTTCTAAGTAGAACTAAGGGTATTTAGTAATTTCCCACTTTTTTGAATTAAATAACTAGGTCGGGAATTATGTTTAGAGGCGCTAATCTCTTGAATATTGATGCTAAAGGCAGAATGGCAATGCCGACAAAGCATAGAGAGGATTTGCTCACCCAATCTTCAGGTGATTTAGTCATTACAGCACACCCCCATGGATGTTTACTCATTTACCCCCAAATGGCTTGGGAGCCTATTCAGTCCAAGATCATGGCGCTTTCAAGTTTTGATAAAAAATCGAGTGCATTACAAAGATTACTCGTGGGTTACGCAGAAGATATATCTCTAGATACAGCAGGCCGATTACTCCTATCTCAAGTATTAAGAGAATTTGCAAAGGTAGACAAGCAAGCCATGTTAGTGGGGCAGGGAAGTCATTTTGAACTTTGGGATAAAGAAGCTTGGGATCAACAGATGCAGCAAGCCACAAAACAAGAAGCTTCAGCTATGCCAATTGAACTAGAAGGATTCTCTCTTTAACGATGCAATTTAATTTAATACCTCATGAATCAAGCACAACCTAATTTTAATCATGAGCACATTACTGTCCTGTTAAGCGAAGCAGTTGAATATTTAGTTTTAAAAAAAGATGGCATCTATGTGGATTGCACCTTTGGGCGGGGTGGGCATAGTAAGTTAATTTTAGAAAAATTAAACCAAGAAGGCAGATTAATTGCAATTGATCGAGATAAATCTGCGTATGAAGAAGGTTTGAAAATTAAAGATATGAGATTTGAAATTGTGCGTGCCCATTTTTCTGAAATTGATGAAGTGTTAGAGGCAAAAGGGATTTCCAAAGTAGATGGTGTGCTGCTTGATTTGGGTATTTCATCACCACAAATTGACGAGGGTGATCGTGGTTTTAGTTTTAGATTTGATGCATACCTCGACATGCGTATGGATCAATCAAAGGGCGTGACAGCGGCTGAACTTTTACAAAAAATAGAACAAAAAGAATTAGAAAAGATTTTAAAGGAATACGGCGAAGAAAAATTTGCACAAAGAATTTCTACTGCGATTATTAAAGAGAGAGATGAAGTAGGTTCGATTGAAACGACAAAACAACTTGCAAAAATTGTCGCAGACCATATGCCCAAAAAAGAAATTGGACAAGACCCTTCAACAAGAACATTTCAAGCATTAAGAATCTATATAAATCGAGAGCTGGAAGAGTTGAAAGAAGTGTTGCCTAAAATTTTAAAGTTATTAAAAACAGACGGCATCTTGGTAGCGATTAGTTTCCACTCGCTCGAAGACAGAATTGTGAAGCAATTTATTAACGATGAGAAAAATAGAGATACTTTACCCTCTAATTTTCCTATTAGAAGTGATGAGTTACCAAAACCCCGATTGAATATTGTGACAAAACCTATAAGACCTAGCGAGGCTGAAGTCAAACGTAATCCAAGAGCAAGAAGCGGAATTATGAGAGTTGCTGAAAGGACTGCGTATTAAATGACAAAAGTAAATTTTATTTTATTCTTTGTAATCCTACTTATGGCGCTTGCAAAAATAAACTCACAGCATCAATCAAGAAAGCTTTATTTTGAACTTGATCAACAAAAAGAGATTAGCCAAAAGCTAAATTCTGAGTATAGCCAATTGCAGCTTGAGCAAAGCACTTGGGCAATGCACGGAAGAATCGAAGAAGTTGCAAAAAAATTGTTAAAGATGAAAACTCCCGAACCTAAAAAAATTATTTTATTGGAGCGGCCTTGAGTTTATTTATTAACAACAAAGTCGAGAAAACATTTTTTGAGCTCTCGGGTATTCGAAGAAGATTAATTTTACTTCTATTTTTAGCTGGATTCGTAACCCTTATTTTAAGAGCATTCTATTTACAAAGTTTAGATAAAAAATTTTTACAATCGAAAGGAAATGCTACAAGTACTCGAGTAGTTTCTCTTTACGCAGATAGGGGAAAAATTACCGATAGGAATGGAGATATCTTAGCGATCAGCAGTCCTGTAGAGTCAGTTTGGGTAAATCCACCAAATGTCAAAATAACAAAAGATCAAAAATTAGAACTAGAAGATATTCTTAAGTTAAGTGCAAATGATGTTGATCAAAAATTACTAAACAATAAAAAAGAATTTATATATCTCAAAAGACAAATCTCGCCTGAAGATGCAAGAAGATTGCAAGCGCTGAAAATACCGGGAGTATTTTTTCAGAAAGAGTTTAAGAGATTTTATCCAGCCGCTGATATCACAGCTAATTTAGTTGGGTTTACTAATCTTGATAATATAGGGCAAGAAGGTATTGAGCTTTCTCAAAATAAATTTCTTTCCGGTAAGCTTGGCAGTAAAAAAGTTATAAAAGATCGTGCTGGCAAGATTGTTGATGATCTCCAAGAAGTGAGACTACCTCAAGACGGGCATGACATCAAGCTTTCAATTGATGCAAGAATTCAATATTTAACTTATAGGGAATTAGCTAAATCAATTGATATTCATAAAGCTAAAGCAGGGTCAGCTATTGTGCTCGATGCAAAAACGGGAGAGGTGCTAGCTATGGCAAATCTCCCTTCTTATAACCCCAACAATTTTAGGGATGGCGGCGGCCCTACAAGAAATCGAGCAGTGACAGATGTATTTGAGCCTGGATCTACGATCAAGCCATTTACGGTATCTTCAGCATTAGATACTGGAATCCTAAATCCAAGTTCATTGGTAGAAATTTCATCAGGATTGATGAAAATTGGATCAGCCACCATTCATGATGCACATGCTGATGGAAGCAAACCTTTTATGACAGTCTCAGAAGTGATTGCAAAATCTTCAAATGTGGGTGCAGCAAGAATTGGACTGATGCAAACACCCAAGAATTTATGGTCTACCTTAAATAAAGTAGGGTTTGGAATGCAAACAGGGGCTGGATTTCCGGGAGAAGCATCTGGAAGACTTCGAGATTATAAAAACTGGGGGAAAGTAGATCAGGCAACCATATCTTTCGGACATGGGATTAATTTAACTCTTCTTCAATTGGCTCAATCTTATACAGTTTTCGCTAATGACGGAGAAATGAAGCCTGTTACATTATTCAAAAAAGATGACATTCCAATGGGTACTAAAGTATTTTCAAAGCAAACAGCAAGATTAATGGTAGAAATGATGGAGCAAGTTGTTGAGGAGGGTACGGGAGGCAATGCGAAAATTATAGGATATAGAGTTGCAGGCAAAACAGGTACCGCTGAGAAAATTGGAGCAAATGGAGTTTATGAAAAAAATAAAAATATCGGTTCATTTGTAGGTCTTGCCCCAGTTTCAAATCCAAGAATTATTATGGCAGTGATGATAGATGAACCAAGTCTTGGGAGTCATTACGGTGGAGCGGTTGCAGCACCAGTTTTTAGCAGCGTGATGGCTGACGTCATGAAGATATTAAAAATTCCTCAAGACATAAAAACTAAAAATAAAGTTATGCCGCTAGATAACAAAGACTCTAAAGAAACGATATGAAGAGTGTGTTAAAAAAAATTGGACATCACCTCTCTGATATATCAAACGATAGTAGACATATAAAAAAGGATTCTTTATTTTTAGCCTATCCCGGTATAAATGATGACGGAAGAGCTTATATTGAAGCGGCTATTAAAAAAGGAGCCAAAGCAATTCTTTATGAAAAGAAAAATTTTGTTTGGAAAAAAACATGGAGTACAAACCATTATGCTGTAGCAGAATTAAAAAATAAAGAAGGTGAAATTGCTCACTCTTTTTTTAAAGAGCCTTCGAAGCAAATGCTCACTATAGGTATTACTGGAACTAATGGAAAAACATCATGTGCACACTGGGCAGCCGAAATACAAAATCTCTTAGGTAAAAAATCAGGAGTAATAGGCACTCTAGGATTTGGGTACAAAAAATTGAAACCTCATTCGTATACAACCCCTGATGCGATATCAAATCATCGTATTTTAAGACAATTTAAAAATAAAAAAATAGAATCAGTTGTAATGGAAGTTTCATCTCATGCATTATCTCAGGGAAGAGTGAATGGAATTCTTTTTGATGTTGCAGTTTTTACAAATTTATCTAGAGATCATCTAGATTACCATCTTAACTTGCAGAATTATTTCAATGAAAAAAAGAAGTTATTTCAATTTCCATCGTTAAAAGTTGCAGTTATTAATATTGATGATCCTTATGGAAAAAAACTTATTACTTTTCTTGCAAAGAATGAAACTAAAGTTTTAAGTTATGGAATAAAAAATGGCGATATTAGAGCAACCCATATTGAATATTCAAATTCGCACACATATTTCCAAATTACATATAAAAAAGAAACATACAAAGTTAAAGCGCCAGTAGTAGGTGAGTTTAACGTATATAACTTACTAGCAGTAATTGCTTCATTGATAGCATCTGGCTATTCAATACAAAAAATAGTAAAACAAATAAGTTTTATATCCCAGGTTCCAGGGAGAATGGAGAGACTGGGATCTAAAAATACTCCCAAGATCTTTATTGATTATGCTCATACACCAGACGCTTTAAAAAAAGCGCTTCAAACGCTTAAAAAACAAACTGATGGGAATCTCATCTGTGTATTTGGGTGCGGAGGAGACAGAGACAATGGAAAAAGAAAAGATATGGCAGAAGTAGCTTCTAATATAGCTGACATTAATTTTATTACGTCAGACAATCCAAGGAATGAAAGCCCTGGAAAAATTGTTAAAGAAATTAGCAGGTATATGGAAGGCCATTATCGTATTGAACTTGATCGACATAAGGCAATACAAAAAGCAATTAAAAGTGCCAAAAAAAATGATGTCATTCTTATCGCTGGAAAAGGACATGAAACCTATCAGGAAATTAAAGGCGTTAAATATCCATTTAGCGATCAAATATTTGCAAGAAAAGCACTCAAAGCTTATAAGGCGATCTGAATGCAAATTACTTTAAATAAGATTAAAAAAATTGTTTCTGGTAAATACTATGGTGATACTTCTTTACTTCACAAAACCATTAAAAACATTTCAATTAATAGTAAAGATATTCAAAAGAATGATTTATTTTTAGGTATCAAGGGTGAAAAATTTGACGGAGATAATTTTGCAATAAGTGCTATTAAAAAAGGTGCATTGGTCGCAGTAGTCTCTAGAGACATTAAAAATTTAGAAAATAAAATAATCGTTAAAAATGGGAGAGAGGCTTTAGGTAAGATAGCTCAGTATTGGAAAGCTCAATCTAGGCTGCCTCTTATTGCTATTACCGGCAGCAATGGTAAAACAACAACAAAGGAAATGATTGGCAGTATTCTTTCTTGCCATGTTAACAGCAAATTAAAAGTCCTGATGAGCCATGGAAATTTCAATAATGATATAGGACTTCCACTTTCCTTATTAAATATCAAAAAAACTCAAAAATTTGCTGTAGTTGAGATGGGTATGAATCATAAGGGTGAAATTAAATATTTAAGTGAGATTGCAAAACCAGATGTCGCAGTGATTACAAATATAGGAGAGGCTCATATTGAATTTTTTGGCTCAAAAGAAGGTATTGCAAAAGCGAAATCAGAAATATTTTCAGGGCTAAAGAGTAATGGTATTGCGGTTATTAATAGAGAGGATGAATTTTATAGTCTATTAAAGAATGCTGCACTCCGTAAAAAAGTTATCACATTTGGATTAACTGCAAAATCTGATGTGTATGTAAAGAAGACGGTTCACGGCATTTCTCAAATTAAAACGCCAAAAGGAATCCTAGAAATTAAAGTCAAATTAAAGGGCGAGCATAATTTAAAAAATGCATTAGCAGCTATTGCCGCTTCTATCGCGCTAAAAATACCATTAAAAGCTATTAAACGTGGTATTGAATCTATTAAGTCAGTGCATGGAAGACTAGAACTCAAAAAAGGACTTCATAACTGTATCTTGATTGATGATACCTACAATGCAAATCCTGCTTCGATGCGCGCTGCAATTGATGTTCTTGCAAACCAGGATTGTGAAAAAATATTAATTATTGGCGATATGGGCGAGCTAGGCAAAAAAGAGGTTGAGTACCATAAATCAATAGGGGCTTATATTAAAAAAAACAAAATACAAGACGTAGTTGGAACGGGAAAATTAACCAAGCATGTGATAGATAATTGTAAAGGTAATGCAAAATGGTTTGAAGATAAAAAAACACTTATTAGGTACGTCAAAACTAAGATAAAAAAGAATTCCTGTGTGCTTATTAAAGGCTCTCGATTTATGAAAATGGAAGAGGTTGTAGAGGCACTTAGCTAAAATTTTTAAGAAAGATAAAAATTATGTTGCTCGAATTATTTAAGTTTTTAGCAAAAGAGATCCATGGGTTTAATGTATTTAATTACATTACATTAAGAGCCGTGATGGCGACTATCACATCATTAGTTATCTCTTTCGCTTTTGGCCCGTGGTTAATTAAGAAACTTAATCAGTTCAATATAGGACAGGCTGTAAGATCAGATGGCCCTAAAGATCATTTAATTAAAACAGGCACACCCACAATGGGCGGTGGCTTAATATTGGTATCGATTATTGTGTCGACCTTGTTGTGGGCGGATATAAGTAATAACTATATTTGGCTATTGTTGATTGTCACGCTTGGTTTTGGCCTTATTGGATTTATGGATGATTTAAAAAAAGTGATTTATAAAGATCCGAATGGTATGAGTGCGGGGCAAAAATATTTATTGCAATCAATCATAGGTCTTGGGGCATCTATATATCTGTGGTCCAACGCTGTAACTCCTGAACAGACTTCGCTTATTCTTCCATTCTTTAAGGATGTAAGTTTTACGATGAGTGGACCTACTTTTATACTTTTAAGTTATATCGTCATTGTAGGGAGTAGTAATGCAGTCAATCTTACAGATGGGCTAGATGGCCTTGCCATTATGCCAGCTGTATTGGTTGCAAGTGCATTGGGTGTTTTTGCTTATGTCGCAGGTAATTATGTCATAGCTAAATATTTAGGCATTCCTTATATCAGTGGTGCTGGTGAGTTAGCTATATTTTGTACTGCAATGGCTGGTGCTGGCTTGGGGTTTTTATGGTTCAACACTTATCCTGCAGAAGTATTCATGGGCGATCTAGGCGCACTTGCTCTGGGCGCTGCTATTGGAACTGTCGCAGTAATTGTGAGACAAGAGATCGTTTTATTTATTATGGGTGGTATTTTTGTGATCGAGACTTTTTCTGTTGCCATCCAAGTCATGTATTTTAAATACACAAAATTTAAATATGGAATTGGTAAGCGAATTTTCCTTATGGCACCTCTTCACCATCATTATGAGAAAAAAGGGTGGAAAGAAACCCAGGTCGTTGTTAGATTTTGGATCATAACAATGATGCTTGTATTAATAGGGATCTCATCACTGAAGATTAGATGAGCATCAATTTTAATAAAAAGAAAATTCTGGTAGTTGGTCTTGGAGACACAGGCCAATCAGTTTTACATTTTTTAGCGAACAAAGAATGTGATATTCAAGCCATTGATACAAGAATAGCTATTGATAATTTTGATGAAATAAAAGAAAAATTTAAAGATGTTAAATTTTCTATTGGAGAAAAATTTAACGATGGCATCATTAATGATATTGAATTAATTATTATTAGCCCAGGTGTGTCATTGAGAGAAAGCTATTTACAAACGGCTCTAAATCGGGGCATACCTGTAATTGGTGATATTGAAATCTTTGCGCTAGCCAAACCCGCGAGTTCAAAAGTGATTGGTATTACAGGATCAAACGGTAAAACGACAGTTACATCTCTTGTGGGAGATTTATTGAAAGCAGCTGGTATATCAGTTATTGTCGGCGGGAATATTGGGATCCCCATATTAAATACCTTAAATCAAAAAGCGCCAGAGGCATATGTTCTTGAACTTTCTAGTTATCAACTAGAAACGACGTATTCATTAGCGCTTGAAGCAGCAGCAGTCTTAAATATTTCGGAAGATCATATGGATCGATACGGATCAATCGAAGAGTATGCCAAAGCAAAATATAGAATATTTAATCATGCTAAAAATACGATCTTAAATAGAGATGATGATTATCTTAAATCTAAAATTAATGAAAGCTCGGTGACATTTGGAAATCATTTGGACGAGAAAAATTATGGTATTAAAAAAAATGGGAATCAATATTTCATCGCAAAAGGCAATGCTGAAATTATTTCCCTAGATGAAATTAAACTAAGGGGCGCACATAATATTCTAAATATAATGGCTGCTTTGGCGCTTTGTGAGCCATTTATGATTTCAAAAGATGTGATTAAAAAAGTACTAAGTCAATTTAAAGCACCGCCTCATCGAGTTGAATTTATTAACTCTATATCAGGGATTGATTTTTATAACGATTCAAAAGGCACCAACGTTGGAGCTACAATTGCCGCAATTCAAAGCATGACTAAACCAATCCTACTTATTGCCGGAGGAGATGGAAAAAGTCAGAATTTTCAACCATTAATTGGCCCGTCTAAAGGTAAGGTGAAAAATATTACATTGATTGGTAAAGATGCAAAAATAATGCATGAGGTATTTAGCGGCGGTGCCATTCCGACAACTATTGAAAAAAATCTTGAATCAGCAATTATCAAATCGTTTGAGTTAGCTGAAGTAGGAGATGTGGTTCTCCTTTCCCCAGCATGTGCAAGTACAGATATGTTTAAAAATTATGTACATCGCGGAGAAGTTTTTAAAGATTGTGTGAGTAAGTTAAAAAGTAAATCATGATTGATAAATTTTCTAATAAATCGACAATAGATAAACCTTCTTTTGATCAAGGCCTGTTTTGGGTTTCACTAATATTAATTGCGATTGGCCTTATCATGGTTTATTCATCCTCTATTTCTTTTGCTGAATCTAGTAAATTAACTAAACATCAAAATTACTTTTTCTTAGTAAGGCAATCAATTTATATTTCACTGGGATTTATTGTCGGATTTATTATTTTCCAAATCCCAATTCGCTGGTGGCAAAAGATGTCTCCTTATTTATTTATGGCAGGTATGGTCTCACTGATCCTTGTTCTCATTCCTGGTATTGGCCATGTTGTAAATGGAAGTAGGCGTTGGATTTCATTATTTGTATTGAATATACAGCCCTCGGAATTTATGAAATTATTTACAGCAATGTATGCCTCAGATTATGTTTTAAGAAAATCAAAAGAAATTGGTAGTTTTCTAAAAGGTTTTCTTCCAATGGCATCAGTGATTATGTTGTTAGGTGCATTGCTATTACTTGAACCAGATTTTGGCGCATTTGCAGTAATCTTAGTCATTGCAATGTGTACATTAATTTTAGGTGGTATAGACAAAAAAATACTGATGGGGCTTACTCTTGTTGCACCTATTGGTATGGCAGCATTAATTTACAGCTCTGATTATAGATACCAAAGGTTGATAGGTTTTTTTAATCCATGGGCCGACCCTTATGGAAAAGGTTATCAATTATCACACGCACTTATAGCCTTTGGACGAGGTGAATTTTTTGGAGTAGGGCTAGGTGGCAGTGTCGAAAAATTACTTTACTTACCAGAAGCTCACACTGATTTTATTTTGGCTGTATTAGCTGAAGAGTTTGGTTTCTTTGGCGTACTTATAGTTATTGGATTGTTTTCATGGTTGGTAATCAGGGCTTTTGGAATTGCTAAAGAAGCTATTATTAATGAAAGTTATTACTCAGCCCTATTATCTCAAGGCATTGGCATTTGGTTTGGTACGCAAGGTATTATCAATATGGGTGTGAATATGGGACTTCTTCCTACAAAAGGTTTAACCCTGCCACTTCTTTCTTACGGCGGTAGCGGTATTTTGGCTAATATGATTGCGCTTGCGATATTACTACGAATTGATTGGGAAAATCGAAGAGGGCTAAGGGGAATTTAGTTTAATGAGACCCAATAAAAAAATATTGATTGTTGCAGGAGGAACTGGAGGGCACATCTATCCGGGTATTGCAATTGCTGATTATTTAAAAGCTAAAGGTTGGTTGATCACTTGGCTTGGCACAAAACATGGCATGGAAAATAGGTTAATAGAAAAAAAGCCTTATCAAAAAGCAATGATTGATATTTCAGGTGTCAGAGGCAAAAGTATTTTAAGTTGGTTAAAACTGCCATTTACACTTTTAATTGCTTTAATACAATGCGCAATAACAATTAAAAATGAAAAGCCAGATGTAGTAATTGCTATGGGGGGTTATGTTTCATTTCCTGCCGGGGTTATGGCAAGGCTCATGGGTAAGAAACTGATTGTGCATGAACAAAACTCTATCCCAGGACTTACTAATAAATTATTGGCGATGATTGCTTCAGAAACATATTCTGCATTTCCAATTAAGTTTATACGTTCCTCTAAAAAAATTGGGAATCCAGTGAGAAATGCTATTAGACAAATTCAGCCACCAATTAAAAGATTTAAAAATAGAAAGGGACCGTTAAGATTGCTTGTAGTCGGGGGCAGTCTGGGCGCTAAATTTTTTAATGATACGATTCCTTTAAGTATCAAAAAAATGCATCCTAAAAATAGACCAACGATTATTCATCAGTCAGGCGAGAAACATTTTCAAGAATTGAAAGCAGCATACAAGAAGAGTGATATCAAAGCAGACTGCAGAGCTTATTTAGACAATATTGAAAAAGTTTATGAATGGGCAGATTTTGTTATAGCCAGATCCGGGGCTCTTACAGTATCTGAATTTTCGGCAGCTGGTATTCCTAGCTTATTAGTGCCTTTTCCTTTTGCAGTTGATAACCATCAGTTTTATAACGCAAAATACTTAAGTGACAAGAAGGCTGCGCGACTTATAATTCAGGAGGAATTTACAGCAGACTTATTAAGTGGATTACTTCAAGAAATGACAAGAAAAAAATGTTTGATTATGGCAAAAGCAGCACTCGAAAATGTGGCGACAAAGCCTGAGGAAGTCATTTTTCAAGCATGCGAGCGATTAATTAAAAAATGAAACACAATATAAATAGAATTCATTTTATAGGAATAGGTGGCTCTGGTATGAGCGGTATTGCAGAAGTGATGCATAACCTAGGCTACTTTATTTCCGGTTCAGATATTCAAGAGTCGCTTGTGACTTCTCGCCTAAAAGATCTTGGCATTAAAATTTTTATTAACCATTCATCTGACAATATTCGAGATGTTGATGTTGTTGTGATTTCTTCTGCAATCAATCAAGATAATCCAGAACTAAAAGCAGCTATTAAAAATAAAATACCAATTATGCCTAGGGCAGAAATGCTTTCAGAATTAATGCGTTTTAAAAAAGGTATTGCAGTAGCAGGTACCCACGGCAAAACAACAACTACAAGTTTAATCGCTTCTATTTTGGCTGAAGCTTCAATGGATCCAACATATGTAATCGGCGGAAGACTTTCTTCTTTAAATGCGAATGCAAAATTAGGAAATGGTGAATATATTGTAGTTGAGGCTGATGAGTCAGATGCATCTTTCTTGCATCTAACCCCCGTATATTCAATTGTGACAAATATTGATCAAGATCATATGGAAACTTATGATAATGATTTTGATAAACTCAAAAAAACTTACATTGAATTTATTCATCGACTACCATTTTATGGCGTGGTGATTCTATGCATTGATGACCCTGTTATTAAATCAATTATCTCTAAGATTTCTAGACCTATTATCACATATGGCTTATCAGAAAATGCTGACGTTCACGCAGAGGAAGTTAATGCAGATGCAGGTAAAATGCATTTTAAAGTTTCCATTAAACATTCTGATGTAGTTAAAAAAGATATTACCTTAAACCTTCCAGGTAAGCACTATGTAAGAAATGCATTAGCAGCAATAGCGCTTGCTGACGAACTTGAGATTCCCATTTCAAAAACAATCGACGCTCTAATGAATTTTAAAGGGGTGGGTCGTAGATTTGAAACATATAAAGATCTAATTTTTAATGATAAAACTTTTATCTTAGTCGACGACTATGGCCATCATCCTGTAGAAATCGAAGCAGTTCTTGATGCGGCAGCAGATGCTTATCCAAATAGATCTATTTATCTGGTATTTCAGCCTCACCGCTATACAAGGTCGCGAGACTATTTTAATGAGTTTGTAAGGGTGCTTCATAAGGCAGATGAAGTCCTTCTTACCGATATTTATTCGGCGGGAGAAGAAATGATTCCAGGGGTAAGTTCATCAGCAATGATGGATAGTATTAATAAGATCACAAACAAAGTTTCATTCGAGAAGGATATTGCTAAGCTAGCTAAAATAGCACTTCAAAATATCAATCAAAATTCAATTTTAATTGTCATGGGCGCAGGATCGGTGGGAAGGGTGACTAAGGACATTTTAAATATTGTGAATTCATGAAGAACGCATTAATTTTAAAAAATGAATCATTAAATAAATACAACAGTTGGCGTGTAGGTGGGACAGCTGATGCTTTATTTTCACCTAAAAATTTAGAAGACTTAAAATCTTTTTTAAAGCATGAGTCATATTTAAAGCCTCTTACTTTTATTGGATTGGGATCTAATATTTTAGTGAGAGATGGCGGAATTCGCGGCACTGTGATTGTTATGCATGCTGCTTTAAATGAAATTCAAATGACTGATCAAGGCGTATATTCAGAAGCGGGTAATACATGTGCAAAAATTGCCAAAAATCTAGCTAAAGAACATTATGTAGAAGGAGAATTTTTTGCAGGTATTCCAGGTACGGTTGGAGGCGCTTTGGCAATGAATGCAGGTTGTTATGGTTCTGAAACATGGAATTTTGTTACCAAGGTCAATATGATCGATGAAGGTGGCAATATAGTTACGAGATTAAAAGATGAATTTAAAATTTCTTATCGCGAAGTAATAAAGCCTAATTTAAAAGAATGGTTTGTAGGTGCGTGGTTTAATTTTAAGAAAGATATGGCAGCTGATCCAGAGAGTAAGATAAAAGAATATCTTAACCATAGAAAAAATACGCAGCCTCTTAATTGGCCAACGGCAGGCTCAACATTTAGAAATCCAAAAGATACATTTGCAGCAAAACTCATTGAAGATTGCGGTTTAAAAGGTTTTAGAGTTGGCAATGCTGAGGTTTCAGACAAACATGCCAATTTTATTATTAATTTAGGTGATGCCTCTGCAAAAGACATTGAAAATATTATTGACTATGTTGAATCCGAAGTATTTAAAAGAAAAGGTATTAAGCTCGAAAGAGAAGTCAAAATTTTAGGGGATTTTCTAAGTTGATGGATGATTTTGGAAAAGTTGCAGTGCTTATGGGTGGCGACTCCAATGAGAGGGCTGTTTCACTTCTAAGTGGTGATGCTGTATTTCATGCCCTAAACCGATTAGGCATTAATGCCGAAGCTTTTGATCCCTCTTTTAGAAATATTGAAGACATTAAAAGTTATGACAGGGTTTTTATTGCCTTGCACGGTAGGGGCGGTGAAGATGGATCCATGCAAGCCTTTTTAAAGTCTAAAAATGTGGCATACACCGGAAGCGATTCTTTAAGTTCTGCCATTGCAATGGATAAACTTAAAACAAAATTGTTATGGCGCGCATTAAATATTGCAACGCCAGATTTTCTTCAAGTCACTGAGAAAACGTCATATGCAGATATCATAAATTTAATTGGATCGCCATTTTTTATTAAACCATCTAACGAAGGGTCAAGTATTGGTATTGATAAAATCAAAAACGAACAACAATATAAAGAAGCTTTTTTAAAAACGTCAAAGATTGATCCAAATGTGATTGTTGAAAAATTTGTGGATGGTGAGGAATTTACAGTAGGTATTGTGAACGGCAAGTTCTTGCCAGTCATTAAAATAAAGCCAACTAACGAGTTTTATGATTATGAAGCTAAATATCTTAAAGATGATACGCAATATATTTGTCCTTCAGGGATAGAAAAAAATAAAGAAGCATTAATAGCTCAAGAAGCTTTGGAGGCTTTTAACTCGATCGGATGTTCTAGCTGGGGCCGTGTTGATTTTATGATGGATAAAAAAAACGATCACTATTTTATAGAAGTGAATACGTCACCGGGTATGACAAGTCATAGTTTAGTCCCCATGGCTGCGAAAGAGATGGGTACCGATTTCGACCAATTAGTTTTAGAGATATTAAAAACTGCAAATGTTAAATAACTATTTAAAAGTTTATTGGTTAGGTAATTTAGTTTTTTTACTTAATATTATTTTATTACTTTTTTTATTGAGTTATCAATTTATGCATTTTGCTAAATTTCCTATTAGAGAAATTAAGGTAGTGGGTCAATATCAGCATCTTGATGCAGATCAAGTGAGCATGATTTCCGATCGATTTGTTAAAGGCAATTTTTTTTCGTTAGATTTATATAGCACCAAGGAGGCTTTTACAAAGCTGCCTTGGATAAGAAAAGTGAGTTTAAAAAGAGTCTGGCCGGATCGATTGGAAGTATTTGTCGAGGAGCATCAAGTCATAGGAAGGTGGGGCGCTATTGCTTTGGTGAATGAGAATGGTGAAATTTTTCATGGAGCATCTGATGAAGATCTCCCATTATTTTTTGGTCCAGAAGGTACCGAGACTTATATAGCACTGGAGTATAAAAAAATGCAAAGTATTTTGGATAAAAAACAATTAAAAATTGCGCAAGTTTCCCTATCTTCTAGGTACACTTGGGACATTAGAACCACTAACAATATGAAAATTATCTTAAGTAAAGATAACATCGAAGAAAGTCTGTCTCGCTTTATGGCTCAGTACGACAATATTTTGGCCTCAGTTAAACGAATTGGCTCCGCCGACTTAAGATATCCAAATGGTTTTGCTATTAAGAAATCTACTGAACCAAACCAAAAAATTGATAGTGGTGAGAGGCCGCTTATATGATTAAACAAAAAGAAGAAAAAAATCTCATCGTAGGGCTTGATATTGGAACGTCCAAAATTGTGGCTATTGTTGCTGAATTACAACCAGATGGTTTATTGAATGTGATCGGATTAGGTCAACATAGCTCAAAAGGTTTAAAAAAAGGTGTAGTCATTAATATTGACTCCACTATGGAGGCAATTCAAAGAGCAATTGAAGAAGCTGAATTGATGGCGAATTGTAAGATTACCGATGTTTATACTGGCATTGCAGGTAGCCATATTAAAAGTATCAATTCTCACGGAATGGTCAAAATCAAAGATGCCGAAGTCTCTCAATTAGACGTTGATAAAGTAATTGAAACTGCTTGTGCCATTACACTCCCAAATGATCAGCAAGTTCTACATATTTTGACGCAAGAATATGTGATTGATGGGCAAGAAGATGTTAGGCAACCGCTTGGCATGAGCGGTATGAAATTAGAGGTTAAGGTTCATATTGTTACTGGCGCTATTGCCGCTGCGCAAAATATTGTGAAATGTATCAAGCGTTGCGGACTTGAAGTGTCTGAATTAGTGCTGCAACCTTTAGCTTCAAGCATGGCAGTCCTCACGGATGATGAAAAAGAATTGGGTGTCTGTTTGGTGGATATTGGTGGTGGGACAACTGATATTGCTGTACTAAGACATGGCTCTATTCGACATACGGCTGTAATCCCGATTGCTGGTGATCAGATCAATAATGATATCGCGGTGGCATTTAGAACGCCTTTACCATCAGCAGAAGAGATAAAAATTAAACATGGATATGCTGCAAGAAGTTTAGCTTCAGCTTCAGAGCAAATTGAAATTCTTGTGGTAGATGGGAAAGAGTCTAAAACTATCTCAACACTCTCATTAGCAGAGGTCATTGAAGCTCGGTTAGTTGAGCTTTACGAACTTGTAGCGCACGAGTTGAAACGAAGTGGTATGGAAGATATGATAGCTTCTGGAATTGTAATTACAGGCGGATCATCACTGATGAAAGGCATGGTCAATCTTGGAGAAAGTGTATTCAGGATGCCAGTCAGAATTGGAACACCAAGAAATGTAGGTGGTTTGTCTGAAGTCGTAGACAATCCTAGGTATTCAACGGGCATTGGATTGTTGCTGATGGGCAAAGGACAGCTAGAGAAAGAAATGATGAATCAAATTGACGGTAATTCAATAAATCAAATCTTTATGAAAATGAAGAATTGGTTTCAAGGTAACTTTTAAATCTTGGAGATAGGATATGTTTGAAGTTGTTGATAGCAAGTCGCAAAATGCCATCATAAAAGTCATTGGTGTCGGTGGCTGTGGCGGAAATGCTATTGATCATATGATCGATAAGAATTTAACAGGTGTTGAATTTATCTGTGCCAATACTGACATGCAAGCTCTGAAAAAAAGTCGGGCAAGCCATATATTGCAGATTGGTCAGGAGATGACCAAAGGCTTAGGCGCTGGTGCCAAGCCTGAAATTGGAAAGCAAGCTGCTATTGATGATAAAGAAAAAATTATTAGCTCTATTAAAGGTGCTGATATGTTGTTTATCACAGCGGGGATGGGAGGGGGAACTGGGACAGGCGCTGCACCTGTAATTGCTCAGATTGCAAAAGAATTAGGTATTTTAACTATTGCAGTTGTGACTAAACCTTTTTTATTTGAAGGTAAAAGAACAGCGATTGCTACTGATGGTATTAATGAATTAGTTCAGCATGTAGACTCCCTAATTGTCATTCCAAATGAAAAATTAATGGAAGTTTTAGGGGAGAACATACCATTCTTAGAAGCCTTTAATGCAGCAAATGATGTTCTACATAATGCAGTTTCAGGTATTTCAGAAATTATTAATAGCCCAGGGTTGGTGAATGTTGACTTCGCTGACGTTAAGACTGTTATGGGTGAAATGGGAATGGCGATGATTGGTTCTGGAGTTGCACAAGGCGATCATCGTGCATATAAAGCATCTCAAGCTGCAGTTGCAAGTCCTCTTTTAGAAGATGTGAATTTAGTAAATGCGCGAGGTGTACTAGTAAATATCTCTGCAAGTAGTAAATTTACACTTAAGGAGTACCATGAAGTTATGGAAACGATTAAGCAGTTTGCTGCTATCGATTCAACAGTGATCGTTGGTAACGTTATTGACGAAGCAATGGGTGATTCTATTCGAGTGACTGTTGTAGCGACAGGACTAGCTCAAAACGTAAAACAAAGGATGCCCCGTATTGAACCCAGATCTATCATGCAAAATAAACAAAGCCCAACCCAAGAAGAGCCCTCTCTAGATGATGAACCAGATGTATTCAGTTCTAATGAAAATAGGGCCCAGGTTGAAATTATGAAAATGTCAGGTATGGAGGAATATGATATTCCTGCATTCTTAAGAAAAAAAGGCGAGTAAGCGCTCAATGATTAAACAAAGAACTATTCAAAAGTCAGTGCAGACTTCTGGTGTCGGTCTTCATAATGGTGAAAAAGTGACCATGACTTTAAAGCCCGCCGAAATGGATAAAGGGATTGTCTTTAGAAGGGTTGATCAAAAGAAAATTTATGAGGTTAAAGTAAGTCCTGAGGCTGTTAAAGATACCAAAATGTGTTCAGCTATTGGTCAAGATACTTCGCGTGTAGCTACCGTTGAACATTTAATGTCTGCATTATCAGCCACTGGTATCGATAATATTATTATCGAATTGAATGGATCCGAAGTGCCTATTATGGACGGAAGCTCCATACCATTTATCTACCTTCTTCAAACAGCAAAGATCAAAGAGCAAGATGCCGCGAAAAAATTTGTTTTAATTAATGATGTAATTGAAGTAAAAGATAAAGATAAGTGGGCGAGGTTTGAGCCTTACGACGGATTTAAAGTTGATTTTACAATCGATTTTCCTCATCCTGTTTTTGACGCATCGACTAACAAAGTTGCTTTGGATTTTTATGATGAATCCTATATCACAGAAATTAGTCGTGCACGCACATTTGGATTTATGCAGGAAGTTGAGTACTTAAGATCTAATGGTTTAGCTAGAGGTGGGTCACTCGATAATGCGATTGTCTTAGATGAGTACAAAATTATTAATAAAGACGGATTACGCTACAACGATGAATTTGTACGACATAAAATACTCGATGCCGTAGGTGATCTATATATGCTAGGTTATTCAATTATAGGTAATTTCAAAGCATACAAATCTGGCCACGAATTGAATAACAAATTATTGCTTGCACTACTTGCCAATAAAAAATGTTGGAGATTAACAACATTAGATAGCCAAGATCCTAAGACCTCTAATTTAGCAACACGTTATACAAATTCTAAGAATGGAATTTTAAATCAAGAAATAGCGGGAGTTTACCAATGAACATTTTAAGGCTTTTGATATTCATATTGCTTGCAGTATTAGTTGCATTTACATTTTTATATCTAAACACAAAGAATAAAAAATATATAAAGTATTTAAAACTTACTACAAATATCACATTAGTTCTAATCCTTATATTAATTTTAAGAATGCTTTAATTTCCAAGTGACTAAATCTAAAAAAACGATTGCAATTTTTGGAGCATCAGGATTTTTAGGATCCAGTATTGTTTTAGCTCTTAGCCAATCTAATCACAATCTAAAATTGTTTTCCCGAAACAAAGAAAAAATTAAATTATGGACAGTCAATCCACACGTTCAAATATTTGACTTAGATATTAATAATCTTACACAAATAAAAAAAGATTTAAAAAAGACAGATGTCATAATTAATCTCTTAGGCATACTTCATCAGTCTAAAAAGGAGTCTTTTGACAACATTCATCATATTTGGCCAAGTCATTTGGCTAAAGTAATGAAAGATTTAGATATTAAGCGATTGCTTCATGTAAGCGCGTTAGGTGCAAGTGTCAAGGCTCCTAGTTTGTATCTTAAATCTAAAGCTCTAGGGGAGTCTGAATTACTCAAACAAATAGATTTAGACTTAACTATATTAAGGCCTTCTATTATCTTTGGAGCAAAAGATAACTTTATTAATATGTTTAAAATTCTAGTTAAATGGCTTCCAGCAATAGTTCTCCTGTCACCTAATTCTAAATTTCAACCCATTTTTATTGATGATGTGTCAAAGATTTTAATTAAGACACTTTTTGATAAAACGACACACGGAAAAATGTACGATCTAGGTGGGCCTGATGTTTATTCGCTCAAAGATATCATTCGGCTTATTATTCGATCAGAAAAGTTAACTCGGATAATCATTCCACTTAACAGAAGTCTTTCATATCTATTCGCTTTCATCATGGAAATGATGCCAATTAAGATATTAACTCGCGATAATTGGAGATCTATGGAGGTTGATAATGTAGTGAATACACAACGTGAAATCTCCCACCGATATTCCCTCGAGCGTTTAGAGCATTACCTATCTAATAAGAAAAGTAGATCTCCAGTACGCTCCAGGTATGATTTTTATAGAACCAAATCTGGCAGATAAATGAAAATATATCTCGTAGGCGGCGCAGTTCGAGATCAAATCATGGGTTTATCAGTTAAAGATAAAGACTATGTAGTCGTAGGCTCTTCTTCTGAAGAAATGGTGAAATTAGGCTATAAACCTGTAGGTAAAGATTTTCCAGTTTTTCTTCATCCAAAAACACATCAAGAGTTTGCTTTGGCCAGAACAGAGCGTAAGGTTTCAAAAGGGTATAAGGGTTTTAAAGTTTACGCTTCCAAAGAAGTGACGCTAGAAGAAGATCTGCAACGAAGAGATCTTACAATCAATGCAATAGCAAAAGATAAAAGAGGACAAATTTTTGATCCCTTTGGTGGCATAAAAGATATTAAAAATAAAGTTCTACGACATGTGAGCTCTGCATTTGTAGAAGATCCAATTCGAGTGTTACGCATTGCTCGATTTTCTGCTCGATTTCACAAGTTTAAAATTCACCCTAAGACAGAAGCTCTTCTCAAGCAGATTGTAAAAAATAAAGAAATCGAAACTGTTGCCTCCGAGAGAGTCTGGCATGAACTTTCAGTGGGATTTACAGAAAAAAAATCCTATTTGATGTTTGAAGTGCTTAATCGATGCGGTGCGCTTAAATTATTACTACCAGAATTAGATTATCCAAAAAATAAAAACTCTATTAAAAGAAGTTTAGAATATGCAGCCAAATACAAATTCTCGACCGATATTAGAGCGGCTATATTTTTTATGCATACTTACCCTTTAAAAGTAGGTATTAAATGCAATGAAAAAATTTACATAAGACTTTCTGTACCTAATGCTGTTAAAAAAATAGCAGAGAAGTTAGTATTTAATCTATCCGACTTAAGGCAATTTAAAAAACTTAAGCCACAACAAGTTTTAGATTTGATCTATAAAATGGATTTATTTAGGAATCCGGAAATCCTCCCAGACGTAATGCAAATTTTTGAGGCTTATATTGAAGGTCAGCTAGGCCAGAAAAATACAGCCCAAAATACTTTAAAAGCGTTTCAAAAGTATTTAAAACATCTTAATAAATTAAATCTTAGTGCAATTAGCCAAAATAAACGAGGCGTCGATATTAAGGCTGCTATTTATGAGGCGCGACTCAAATTACTGGCCAAGCTTATCTAGTCTGCGCTGTAAGATGAGTAATTTTTGTAATTCGTTTATTTATAAAAACTGTTTTTTTATTTTGTCTTGAGACTAAGACAGTCTTCATACCGATCTTGTGAGCCGTTTTTAAATTAGCTAGATCATCTTCTACCATAGTGCATTGATGAGGCTCCTCTCCGAGATGCCTTAAAATTTTCCTAAAAGCATAGAGAGAAGGTTTTGGATTATATTTTGTTGTTTCAATACTGTAGACTGCCGAAAAATGCCTTTCAATTTTTAGAGATTTAATAATTGCGATCGCATAATGAAGCGGCGCATTTGTAAAAACTATTTTTTTGCCCTTGAGTTTTTTTAAAGTATTTTTTAAGGCGTGAGATTGCTTGACGAATTTAGAAAGCTCATGCGCATCGTGTGTTTTGAGTAAAAATTCTTTTGGATCGACATCATGATTTTCCATGAGCCCCTTTAATGTAGCACCATAGACTTTCCAATATTGGTCGCGTAATTCATGCGCAGCATCATGGCTAATATTAAGCTTTTGACTTACATAGGCAGTCATAGATTGATTAATGCGTGGAAATATTTTAGAACTTGCGTCGTGAAGCGTGTCGTCTAGATCGAAAATCCAAATTTTGGACAATTATTTTGCCTTAATTAAAGTTCCCACACCTTCGTCAGTTAATACCTCTAATAAAAGTGCGTGTTGCACTCTCCCATCAATAATATGCACACTTCTAACACCGCTTCTTGCAGCATCAAGTGCTGAACTTATTTTAGGTAGCATACCACCTGACAATGTCCCATCTTCTACAAGCTTATCTATCTCATTCGGAGTTAGTCCTGTGAGAAGTGAACCATTTTTGTCTAGTACTCCAGGTGTATTTGTTAGTAAGATTAATTTTTCAGCATTTAGTACTTCAGATAATTTTCCCGCGACTAGATCGGCATTAATATTGTAAGTCTCACCATCAGCTCCTACACCAATCGGGGCTATGACAGGAATAAAATCTCCATCATCTAAGAAATTAATAATACTAGGGTTGATGGATGCTATTTCACCTACGTGACCAAGATCGATTGTTTTTTTGGGGTCTGTCTCATCTTGCACTAGGAGTTTTTTAGCGTGAATAAAGTTTCCATCTTGGCCTGTGAGACCCACAGCTTTTCCACCATGTCTATTAATGAGATTTACAATCTCTTTATTCACCTGGCCACCTAAAACCATTTCTACAATATCCATGGTTTCAGTATCGGTTACCCTCATGCCTTGTATAAACTCACCTTTTTTACCAAGTTTATCCAGGTGCTCATTTATTTGTGGACCACCACCATGAACAACAACAGGGTTCATACCCACTAATTTTAAAAGAACGACGTCGCTAGCAAATGATTGTTTTAAATTTTCGTCGATCATGGCATTACCGCCGTACTTAATAACGATAGTTTTGCCAAAGAATTTTTTGATGTACGGCAAAGCCTCACTTAATATTTTGGCTTTGTATTCTGGTTGAATATTTTGACTCATTTTTATGCCTATAGTTTTTTAAAGATTTTAAAGCTTTTTAATAAAAAATTTTGAATTTCTTTGTGGCAAATAAGACTCTATTCTTTTTTTAGGAAGCTTTTGAATATTCTCTTCTTTAAAGCCCTTCTCAACGAACCAATGTTCAGTTCTAGTTGTTAAGGCAAAGAGATATTTGTAATTTTTCTCTTGCGCAATTTCTTCGCAGTAATTATATAGCTTTGAGCCAAAACCTTTAGACTGGTAATTTTTGTTAATAGCAAAACATGCAAATTCAACATGGTCGTCATAAGGATATAAAGCTGCACACCCGATAATTTTATTATCATGCTCGATCACGAAAAAGTTTTCTATCTCATGATCAATTCTCTCCTTGCCTCTTTTAATAAGATACCCCCCAGCCTCCAACGGATTAATAAGTTTATGAATGCCTTTAACGTCGTTATGTGAAGCAGGCCTAATAGCGTCGAGGGCTTTTTCGGTGATAACTGTTCCTAAACCATCATCTGTAAATAATTCTTGTAGAATCGCACCATCAATATGCCTATTAATGAGATGAATTTTATTTATACCTGCTTCAGAAGCTTTAATAGCAATTTCTAGAAGATCTAGGTCATTAGAGTTGATGTTTATGAGCTCATGTTTTTTTGGATAGTTTTTTGAAATGCTTTTATAAAGATTAATTGCCTTTTCTAACGTCATCTCGTGCAGAAGTTCATTTCTTAGATTAAAAATACCATCAGAATCTATGAGAAGAATAAGTTTATCCGCTTCTAAAGCGATAGAGGTTTTAAGCGCCACATCTTCCATCGTCAGATTAAATACTTCACCTGTAGGTGAATAACCAATCGGTGAGATCACTACCAACTCTTTATTATCCAATTTTTTCTTGATGGCAGCGCTGTCAATTTTCCTTACCTCCCCTGTATGTTGCATGTCGATACCATCAATTACACCTAAAGGTTTTGCAGTAATAAAATTTCCGCTAGAGACTTTAATATCACTACCTGCCATAGGCGAGTTTAAAAGACTCGATGAAAGTGTAGATTCAATATTGATTTTAATGAGGCCATTAGCTTCTTTAACTGCTTCCATACTTAAATCGTCAGTGACTCGAACATTTCTTACAAGTTGGGTTGAAATTTTTTTCTCTTTAAGTCTTTGATCAATTTGAGGTCTTGCACCATGAACGAGAATAATTTTGACGTTTAAGCAAGTTAATAAATTAATGTCATGGGAGAGTGCCGTAAACTGATCCTCATCGAGAAGCTCTCCGCCAAAAGCGATGACAAATGTTTTATTGCTAAAAGTGTTGATGTACGGAGCTGCTAATCTAAACCATCTTGCAAATGTTTGGCTGTCCAGTTTTTGAATGGGATTTGCAGGAGAGTTATTTTGAAAAAGACTAGAGGGCGCGCAATTAAGCGCTTCACATATTTTTAATAATTGCGCCTCACCGATGTTTTGCTCGCCCCTTTCTATTCTAGAAAGATTTCCGGGGTCGCTCGCAATTTTTTTTGCTAAGGTCTGCAGGGTTAGCCCTAAAGACCTCCTTCTTTTTCTGATTGCTTCGCCAAGAGACATAAGTGACTAATTTGCTTAAAATACATATTTTACATGTATTTTTTATAAAAATATCAAAATTTTTGCGTTTTATGCAAAATCACCCCATAAATTTTGCATAATAGAGAGTGCTACGATGGAGGCTGTTTCCGTTCTTAGAATTCTCTTACCAAATTTTACTGGAACAAAGCCGCTCCTTAAAGCCAAATCCATTTCTTTTTCTGAAAAACCGCCCTCAGGCCCCACCATAAAAACAACAGGGGAAAGAGGTTTTTCTAAATGATTAAGATTTTGAGCTTTCGCTGGCGTAAGGATTAATTTCAAACTGTCAGTTGTTTGGTTTTGATTGCTAAGCCATTGGGTTAAATGAGTCGGGCTTGAGATATCCGGAATAATGCTTCGCCCAGTTTGTTCGCAAGCAGAAATAGCAACCGTTCTCCAGTGCTCAATTTTTTTATCTGCTCTTTCACGATCTAGCTTAATAATAGATCGTTCAGTCAATAGTGGCTGTATGGATTGGATACCAAGCTCAACCGCTTTTTGAATAATCCAGTCCATTTTGTCGCCAGCTGCAAGACCTTGCGCAAGGGTTATTTTTAAAGGCGACTCATGATTCACTTCATACCTATCGATAATCTTAACAGAGGTTTTATGTTTGGATAATTCAATTACTCTTGCGACGTAATCAAAACCATCACCATTAAAGAGCGCAAATTGATCTCCCACCTTTAACCTTAAAACTTTTGTAGCGTGAATATGTGTTTGAGCGCCTAACTCAACGATATGTTTGAGCTCTAGGTTTTCGGAGTGGTAAAATCGATTTTCTTCCATAGTCAATTCTATTAAATAGGTAAGCTATATTAAGGCATAAAACATGGTTAGTTTAAATACTCCACTTTGCGATTTTGGTTGGAAAGCGATCGATTTTAATTTACTGGGGGTCGACGATAACATTTGGACTCTGGAAAAATCAAAAGGGGCTAATGGCTTACTCGTCATGTTTATATGTAATCACTGTCCTTACGTGAAAGCAATTTTGCCAAGACTTGTGAGTGATGTTCTGGCGCTAAAAGATCTAGGTATTGAAACGATTGCCATTCAAAGTAATAATTCTGAGAATTATCCTGAGGATTCATTTGAGAACATGAAACTCATTGCGAATCAATTTAACTTTCCTTTTCCTTACGTAATTGATGACAGTCAAGAAATCGCACATTTTTATAATGCTATTTGTACACCTGATTTTTTTGGCTTTAATCGCAATTTAGAGCTGCAATATCGTGGACGCTTCGATGCCACAGGTCGAGGAGAGCCACCCCCTAATAATACGCGTGATTTATATGAGGCAATGCTTCTTGTTGCTAAGACTCAGAAGGGCCCTGTCGATCAAAAGTCTAGTATAGGTTGCTCAATCAAATGGCGAGAATGAAAAGCATTTAGCTCAAATAATCAAGAGGCAAAAAGACCCTATTCACCTTGCTGAAAAGGGCTATTTAAGCAATAATTTAGCTAAAAATTACACTAATTTTTTAACTTTACATTTAGTACGCAGATATTTAAAAATATTTGTAATGCTGTCAATTTCGGGAGGCAATAATGGCAACACGTCAAGATTTAGCTAACGCGATTCGTGCGTTATCAATGGATGCAGTTCAAAAAGCAAACTCAGGACACCCAGGCGCACCCATGGGCATGGCTGAAATTGCTGAGGTTTTATGGAATCATCATTTACAACATAACCCTTCTAATCCAAACTGGGCTAATCGTGATCGTTTTATTCTTTCGAATGGCCATGGATCGATGTTGATTTATTCATTGCTTCATCTCACAGGTTACGATTTGCCGATGGACGAAATCAAAACATTCCGTCAACTTCATTCTAAATGTGCAGGTCACCCCGAATACGGTTATGCGCCAGGCGTAGAAACAACCACAGGACCTTTAGGTCAGGGCATAAGTAATGCAGTAGGTTTTGCAATGGCAGAAAAATTACTCGCTAACCAATTTAATAAACCGAATCATAAAATTGTAGATCATCACACGTATGTATTTTTGGGTGACGGTTGCATGATGGAAGGTGTTTCTCATGAAGCTTCTGCTCTTGCAGGCACATGGGGTCTTGGAAATTTAATTGCATTCTGGGATGACAACGGTATTTCTATCGATGGTCATATCGAAGGTTGGTATACAGACGACACAGCTAAACGTTTTGAATCTTATGGTTGGCATGTAATTCCAAATGTAGATGGCCATGATTTTGAAGCTATCAACAAAGCAGTTGAAGCGGCGAAGAAAATCACAGATAAACCATCATTAATTTGTTGTAAAACTATTATCGGTAAAGGCTCGCCTAACAAATCTGGATCGCATGATTGTCATGGGTCAGCATTAGGTGATGCTGAAGTAGCCGCTACAAGAGAAGCTATTGGTTGGAAGCACGATCCTTTTGTAATTCCTGAAGACGTATATGCAGGATGGAGCGGTAAAGATAAAGGCGCTAAAGCTGAAGCAGCATGGAACGATAAATTCGCAGCTTATGAAAAAGAATTCCCAGATTTAGCCACTGAATTTAAACGTCGTATGAAGGGTGATCTTCCAAAAAATTGGAAGGCATCCACTGATGCCATGATTAAATCAGTCAATGAAAAAGGTGAAGTATTAGCGACACGTAAAGCTTCACAAAACGCTATTGCTTCGCTGGCGCCAATGTTGCCAGAATTTGTGGGGGGTTCAGCAGACTTAACAGGATCTAACTTAACAAGCTGTTCGTCATTCCAACACGTAAGCGGCAAAACACCAGGTAATTATATTTCTTACGGTGTACGTGAGTTTGGTATGGCAGCTATTATGAATGGTATGGCGCTTCATGGTGGCGTGCTTCCATTCGGCGGCACTTTCCATATATTCACAGATTACATGAAGAATGGTATGAGAATGGCAGCGCTTATGAAACAAAGGGTAATCTATGTTTTAACGCATGACTCAATTGGTCAAGGCGAAGATGGCCCAACACATCAACCGATCGAAACTACATCAGGCCTTCGTTACATTCCTAGAATGGATGTTTGGAGACCAGCAGACTCAACTGAAACAGCAGTAGCATGGGTAGTTGCTGTTGAAAGTATCCACAACCCAACGAGCTTAGTGTTAAGCCGACAAAATACTTCATTTACAAAAAGAACTGATGCGCAAATTGATTTAATTCGCAAGGGTGCTTATGTATTAGCAGAAGCGGAAGGCGGTAAGGCAGATGTTATTCTGATAGCAACTGGCTCAGAAGTCGATCTTGCATTGAAGTCACAAGTTGCATTAAAAGAGCAAAATATTAAAGCGCGTATTGTTTCTATGCCATCAACAAATGTATTTGATCGTCAAGATCAGGCATATAAAGATAGCGTATTAACTAAAGGTGTAAAACGTGTATCGATTGAAGCCGGTATTACCGATTTCTGGAGAAAGTATATTGGTCTAGATGGTGCAGCTGTTGGTATTGATACATTTGGTGAGTCAGCACCTGGTGGCGCATTATTTAAACACTTTGGATTTACAGTAGAAAATGTCGTTTCAACTGTTAAATCAATTCTGTAATTTTTATTGAGTAAGTTTAATAAGGCATCTCAAATTTGAGATGCCTTATTTTTTACCAAAGGAAATCTTTATGGCAGTTAAGATAGCAATCACAGGATTTGGAAGAATAGGGCGCTTAATATTAAGAGCGATTTACGAGTTAAATCATCAGGATATTAAAGTAGTTGCCATTAATGCTAGTCGCGGTGATGCAGCATCTAATGCGCATTTGTTAAAATACGATAGCGCGCATGGAAAATTTAATGCTGATATCAAAACGAATGATCATGAAATTATTATCAATGGCGATGTTATCAAATTTTATAGCACAAGAAATCCTGAGGACTTGCCTTGGGGAAAATTAAATGTAGACGTGGTCATGGAATGCACCGGTGCTTTTACTAGCAAAGAAAAATCGATCATACATGTGAAACAAGGCGCTAAGAAAGTGTTGATTTCTTCACCGGGGGATAAAGATGTTGATGCTACTATTGTTTACGGCGTAAATCATCAAACTTTAAAAGCTTCTGACCTTATTGTCTCGAATGCCTCTTGCACAACGCATGGTCTGGCGCCAATGGTAAAACCATTGCATGAAAAACTAGGAATTGTCACAGGACTTATGACAACCATCCACTCATATACAAACGATCAATATTTAAACGACAATCAACATAAAGATCTTAGAAGAGCTCGCTCTGCTGGAGTTTCTATGATTCCCACCAAAACAGGTGCTGCCGAGAGTGTTGCATTAGTGATACCTGAGTTAAAAGGTAAACTTGATGGTATTGCGATTAGAGTGCCAACATTAAATGTATCATTAGTAGAGCTTACATTTACTCCTAAAAAAGCAACATCAAAAGAAGAAGTAAATCGCATTATGAAAGAAGCGGCTAACCAAGGTATATTAAAAGGCATATTAATTTACAATGATGAGCCTTTGGTATCCGTTGATTTTAATCATACAGAAGCTTCATCTCATTTTGATGCTAATCTCACTAAAGTAAGTGAAGACGGATTGCTCGTAAAAGTTTTTGGCTGGTATGACAATGAGTGGGGTTTTAGCTGTCGTATGATTGATACAGCTTTAGCTATGACAGCTGCCAAATAATATTTGATTAATGAACATCAAAAGACTAGTCGATTTAAATCTTAAAGATAAAAGAGTTTTTATTCGCTCTGACTTGAATGTCCCTATTCAAGATGGAAAAATTACTTCTCCTAAAAGAATTCTAGCTTCCATTCCGAGTATTACCTTTGCCCTTCAAAAAGGCGCCAGTGTTATGGTGACGTCTCATTTAGGCAGACCTGAAGAAGGAAAATTTAATGACAATGACTCATTAAATCTCGTGGTGGAGTTTCTAAAAGATCATCTTGATTATCCTGTGCGCCTTGTTTCGGATTGGGATAGTAAACCCTTTGATATAACTCCAGGCCAACTAATAGTTTTAGAGAATTGTAGATTTAATATTGGTGAAAAACGTAATGAAGAAGTTTTAGCAAAAAAATATGCTTCACTCGCAGATATTTTTGTCATGGATGCATTCGGAACGGCGCATCGCAAAGAGGCATCAACCTATGGTATTGCGGAATACATTGATATTGCATGTGCAGGTATTTTATTTTTGGCTGAGCTAGAGGCTCTTGAAAAAGCCTTGCTAAATCCTTTAAGACCTATGATCGCCATTGTAGGTGGCAGCAAAGTTTCCTCTAAGTTAAGCATATTAGATACATTGTCTGATAAAGTTGATCAGCTTATTGTTGGTGGCGGAATTGCAAATACTTTCATCAAGGCAATGGGTTTTGAAGTAGGTAGCTCTATGTATGAAGAAGAGTTAGTCCCTGCAGCAAAAAAAATTATAGATAAACTATCTAAGCGAGGTGCATCTTTACCTATTATTTCAGATGTAGTTTGTGGTAAAAAATTAGATGCAAATGAAAGAGCGACAACAAAGAATATTAAAGACGTCAGCCAAGATGACATGATCTTTGATTTAGGAAAGGACTCGGTGGATGAAATTGTGAAATGTATTCACAATGCTAAAACTATTATTTGGAACGGTCCAATTGGTGTATTTGAATTTGATCAGTTTGCAAAAGGCACTGAAACAATGACGAAAGCAATTGCAGATGCGTCCGCATTTTCATTAGCAGGAGGCGGCGATACTATTGCTGCGATTGAAAAATTTAATGTTGCAAATGATATTTCATATATCTCAACTGCAGGTGGTGCATTTCTTGAGTTTGCAGAAGGAAAAAAACTTCCTGCAATTGAAATCTTAGAAAGAAGATTTTAAATGGCCGAAAATCAATTAATAGCAACATCAATTAAGAGTCTTCCATTGCTTCATAAAGGAAAAGTGAGAGATATTTATGAGATTGATGATAAACATCTATTGATTGTTACAACAGATCGATTATCTGCGTTTGACGTTGTGATGGCAGAGCCTATTCCATTTAAGGGCTTTGTTCTGACGCAAATGGCTGACTTTTGGTTTAATAAGCTTTCCTTTGTAGTCGCCAATCATTTGTCTGGAATTTCACCAGAAAGCGTTGTAGCTGAAAATGAAGTAATTCAGGTAAAAAATCGTGCTATTGTCGCAAGAAAATTAAAGGCCTTGCCTATTGAAGCAATTGTTCGAGGTTACTTATCAGGCAGTGGCTGGAAAGATTATCAAAAAACACAATCACTATGTGGCATAAAACTTCCACAAGGTTTAAAAGAGTCTGCAAAATTAAGTGAGCCTATATTTACACCTTCTAGTAAAGAGGCAGTTGGCAGGCACGACGAAAATATTTCATATGAAGAATGTGAAGCTCGCGTCGGTAAAGATGTTGCATCCCGCATTAAAGAAATTAGTATTAAGCTATATCATGAAGCTTCAACTTTTGCTCTCACAAAGGGCATTATTATTGCAGATACCAAATTTGAATTCGGTTTAGATGATGAAAATCATTTAGTACTTATTGATGAAATATTAACGCCAGACTCTTCTCGGTTTTGGCCACTAGATCAATATCGTGAAGGAGCCTCGCAACCAAGCTTTGATAAACAATTTATTAGAGACTGGCTAGAAAATAGTGGATGGAATAAAACGCCACCACCGCCTTCATTACCAGAAGATGTAATTAGAAGAACAAGTGAAAAATATTTAGAAGCCTTTAAAAAACTTACAGGCCAAGACATTAAAAAGTAAATTAAATAAAAAAGGCGCCTTGATTAAGGCGCCTTTTTTTATTCATCAATTAAAGAAGTGGCACGATGAGAAGGGCCACAATATTAATGATTTTAATAAGCGGGTTAATAGCAGGGCCAGCAGTATCCTTGTAAGGATCACCTACAGTGTCTCCTGTAATAGCTGCTTTGTGCGCTTCTGAACCTTTACCACCATGATTACCATCTTCAATATATTTTTTTGCATTATCCCAAGCACCACCACCTGTGCACATAGAGATAGCAACAAATAAACCGGTCACAATCGTTCCCATAAGAAGACCGCCTAATGCTTTAGGTCCTAGAGTTAAGCCCACAATAATTGGAACTGCAACAGGAAGTAATGAAGGCACAATCATTTCTTTAATAGCTGCTGTCGTTAGCATATCAACGGCGCGAGCATAATCAGGTTTACCTTTACCAGTCATAATGCCTTTGATGGTTTTGAATTGACGTCTTACTTCTTCAACCACCGCACCTGCAGCTCTTCCAACAGCTTCCATGGCCATCGCAGCAAAAAGGTAAGGAATAAGACCACCAATAATTAATCCAATAATAACTAGCGGGTCACTTAGATCAAATGTAGTTGCAATACCGACAGACTCTAATTTATGTGTGTAGTCTGCAAAAAGAACAAGCGCTGCAAGGCCGGCTGATCCAATCGCATAACCTTTAGTGACTGCTTTAGTTGTATTTCCAACTGCATCTAATGGATCAGTTACATCACGAACGCTCTTAGGTAATCCAGCCATTTCAGCAATACCGCCTGCGTTATCGGTGATTGGACCATAAGCATCTAATGCGACAATAATGCCAGCCATACTTAACATCGATGTAGCCGCAACTGCAATACCATAAAGACCTGCAAGATGATGAGATACGAAAATTGCAATACAAACAGATATTACAGGCAAGGCTGTTGATTTCATTGAAATGCCAATGCCAGCAATAATGTTTGTTGCGTGACCTGTTTTGGAAGCGCGCGCAACGTGCCTTACAGGCTCATAATCTGTACCCGTATAATATTCAGTAATCCATACCAAAGCTGCTGTTAATACAAGGCCTACGATACATGCTTGGAATAAAGCCATAGAGGAAACGTTTACATTTTGGATTGAAACGCCTTCAGGAAATACAAAGTTTGTTACATAGTAGAAAGCTATAAGTGAAAGTCCGCCGGCTACGATGAGGCCTTTATATAAAGCAGGCATTACATTTTTCATTTTAGGTGTAGCTCTTACAAAGAAACATCCAACAATCGATGTCACGATAGATGACGCACCTAATAGAAGTGGATAAATAATTCCGCTTGCACCATTATTTGTAATGACGAGCCCACCAAGGAGCATAGTTGCAATTAAAGTTACCGCATAGGTTTCAAATAAGTCTGCTGCCATACCTGCGCAATCACCAACATTATCACCAACGTTATCTGCAATCACAGCAGGATTTCTTGGGTCATCTTCTGGAATACCAGCCTCAACTTTGCCTACTAAGTCGGCACCTACATCCGCCCCCTTAGTAAAGATACCACCGCCTAAACGGGCAAAAATTGAAATAAGTGAGGAACCAAAAGCGAGCCCAATAAGAGGATTTAAATCAGTTGCATCAGCTCCACCTAGGTACATATAAAACCCGGTGACACCAAGAAGCCCAAGTCCAACCACTAATAAACCTGTAATAGCGCCACCTTTAAAAGCTACATCAAGTGCTGGAACGATCCCTTTTGTAGCGGCTTGTGCAGTTCTAACATTAGCTTTCACTGAGACATTCATACCAATAAAACCGCAAGCGCCGGATAGAAAAGCACCAACGACAAAACCTATCGCAGTATCTTTGGATATAAACAAACCAATTAAAATGGCTAGCACCACACCTACGATCGATATCGCTTTGTATTGTCTTGCGAGGTAGGCTTTTGCCCCTTCTTGGATAGCAAGGGCAATTTCTTGCATTTTTGCATTGCCAGCAGGTAGTTTAAATATCCAAGCGCTCATCACTGCACCATAAAGAATTGCCAATAGCGCTGCGCCAATAATAAGGTTAAGTTCTGACATACATGCTCCTAAATTTTGAAATCTTAAAATGAAAAACTTATGTAATAAATTATCACATTCAATAACTTTGTGACTAGAAAACTACATATTTTAATTACAAATTATCCTGCGAAAAGCATTGACAAGCCGATTAAAAATAATAGACAAGCAAATATTTTTTTTAATGATAAAACAGAAATTTGATGAATCCATTTTGTTGCCAATCTTACAAAAATGAGACTTGAGGATGTTATCAATATAAGTCCAGGGAGATAGATGTAACCGATACTAAATTGAGGGAGTTGACTGACATGTAAGCCATTTTTGATAAATCCGAATGAAGCGCCTAAGCCAATAAATATTCCTAATGAGCTTGAGAGTCCGACCGCAAGTCGCGGTTTAACTTTATGATAAATGAAATAAGGGACAAACATTGTTCCACCTCCGATTCCAATAACGGTCGAGATAGAAGCGATGGCAAATCCATAAATATTAGCAAAAAAAACTGCTGGTAATTGAACAACACTTTTAATTGTAGGTGTCTTTAGAATCTCATAGGCAGCAAAAAAAGTATAGACAATAAAAGCATGTTTAATGAATGCGATATTTAAATGGGGTATGACAAAAGCCATCATAGCTGAACCTAATAAAACCCCAGGAATGTATTGAGTAGCAATCGACCAGTCCATATTATTTCGTTTTGAATGATAGAAGCTTGACACCCCCCCTGTAAAAACAATAGAAGCAAGCGATGTCCCAATGGCCATTAATATCGATTGATCAAAGGTAATTTGATGAAAATGGACTAAGACAAATGTGAGAATAGGTACGATGATAAGGCCCCCGCCAATACCGAGAAGTCCTGATAAAGTCCCGACGATGCTTCCAGCAAGGATGAGGATGATCGCTTCAGTCAGCATTTGTATGATGTTTAATTAATCTAATCAGTCGGTGTCTTAAAGGTGAATCTTCGAGGTTATTTAATAAATTTTCTAAAGCAAATTTAGCTTGAGCAGGAAAGCTTTTATATCGAGGAGGAGTGATTTTGGAATTTTTAATTACTAATTTAATTTTTAAGGATTTAATCGGATTAGCAAAGGGCATCTCTTTTTGAATCCCTTCATTCAAGTCCTTAAGTAGCGTGGACTCAATAAATTTTAATTTGCTCGCAATGCCACTGTTTTCAACGTAAATGGTCAAAATGTCGTCTTGAATCCCGCCAACATGAGATAAAGGGGCTAATTTGCTTGGAGCTTTGTTAGACCATAGCTTTTGATAGCCAGAAATAGAGCGATTTTTCTCTCTAATTAAGGAAAATACTTCACTTTCCAAAAGCTTGTTCACGGGCTTCATAAGTTATAATTATCTATTATTTCAGCTAAATTTTAGATTTCAATGCGAATTATCTTTGTAACAAATAGTACATCAAAGCCAAAAAGTGTCCATTTAGCAACTTTTATTGCCATACTATTTCTGTGCTTTATTGGGTTTATTCAAGGGATTAGCTGGCTTGATTCAAAATATAACGGCGACGTGGAAGAAAAAAAATCATTAATTAACCTGAAGCTTGACCTTAATTTGGGAAGCTTTCAAAAGAATTTAGATATTTATGCAACCCAAATTGGTGAGCTCCAAGCCCGATTGATGCGGATAGATAATCAATCCCAGAGACTTCAAGACTTTGCTAAAGAAAAATTAAAAACAAATGAAAAAATTCCTAAGCCAGCACCAATAAAATCATCTGGCCAAGGCGGCCCTTTTGTTCCTGAAAAGAATTTTACCGAAGCCGAACTTCAGTCATTTATTGATAAGTTAACACTTGATATTGAAAGGCATGAAGAGCACTACAATAATTTAGAAGCCATTTATCTAAAACAAAGTGTGTTTAAAGATACCTTGCCAAATGCTTCTCCAGTCAACGCACCTTTTAATTCATCAAGTTATGGTTGGAGAGTGGACCCTTTTTTAGGTGTGAGAGCGTTTCATGAAGGATTAGATTTTAGTGCAGATGCTGGCCAGCCTATTAAAGCTACTGCTGCAGGTATAGTGATATCAGCTGAAGTAACGCCTGAGTATGGCAATATGGTAAGAATTTCTCATGGATCTGGCCTTGAAACACGATATGCGCATGCAGCTAAATTATTAGTTAAAGAAGGTGATCGCATTAGAAAGAATCAAGTTGTAGCGTTAGTAGGTAACACTGGAAGGTCGACAGGCCCTCATCTTCATTATGAAATCAGAATGAATGGTGAGTCCTTAGATCCTCGAAAATATATTCAATATTAATTATTTCAAATTATTTCGACTAAGAATATTCACATTATGTTAAAGACCATTGTTAAGAATTTATTTGGAAGCAGAAACGATAGGCTTCTTAAAGACTACGGCAAAAAAGCCCAGCAAATAAATTTATTAGAAGATGCAACTAAAAAACTTAGTGATGCAGCTTTAAAAGCTAAAACTACTGAATTTAAAAAACGACTTAACGAAGGACAAAAGTTAGATGATTTATTAGTTGAGGCTTTTGCTGTTGTAAGAGAGGCAAGTCGACGCGTATTAGAAATGCGTCACTTTGATGTTCAGCTCATCGGTGGCATGGCACTTCACGATGGAAAAATTTCAGAAATGCGAACAGGTGAAGGCAAGACGCTTGTTGCAACCTTACCGATATATCTTAATGCGCTTTTGGGCAAGGGCGTTCATGTAATTACCGTCAATGATTATCTTGCAAAAAGAGATGCGGAATGGATGGGCCAAATTTATAGATTCTTAGGTCTTGAAGTAGGTATTAATTTATCTAATATTTCGAGCGAAGAGAAGAAAAAAGCTTATGAGGCCGACATTACTTATGGTACGAACAATGAATTTGGTTTTGATTACCTAAGAGATAATATGATCTTTTCTAAAGAAGAGCGTGTTCAAAGAAAGCTACATTACGGTTTAGTGGATGAAGTTGACTCGATATTAATTGATGAGGCAAGAACACCTTTAATCATTTCCGGGCAGGCCGAAGATAATGTAGATCTTTATACTAAAATTAATTTAGTTGTTGCAAAGCTTTCAAAACAAAAAACCGAAGAGGAAAGCGGTGACTATTGGATAGATGAAAAGGCACATCAAGTAATTCTATCCGAGATTGGCCATGAGAATGTAGAGAAGCTATTAATTAAGGCAGGTCTATTATCTGAGCAATCGAGCTTATATGATGCAACTAATATCTCACTCGTTCACCATGTTAACGCATCATTAAAAGCAAGAAACCTATTCAATAAAGATCAACATTATGTCGTGAAAGACAATGGTATTATTATTGTCGATGAATTTAGCGGAAGAATGATGCCTGGCCGCAGATGGTCAGAGGGTATCCATCAAGCTGTTGAAGCTAAAGAAGGCGTTGAGATACAAAAAGAGAATCAAACGCTAGCCTCTATTACATTCCAAAATTATTTTAGGATGTATGAGAAATTATCTGGTATGACAGGTACGGCTGATACTGAGGCTTTTGAGTTTAATCAAATCTACGGGCTTGAAACCATCATTATTCCGCCACATCGAACCACGCAAAGAAAAGATATGATGGATAAAGTGTATCGCACTTCACAAGAGAGATATGCTGCGGTAATTGAAGATATTAAAGAATGTCAAAAAATTGATCAGCCAGTATTAGTAGGTACTACTTCGATTGAAAATTCAGAGCTTATTTCAGCATTACTTACAAAAGTAAAATTAAAACATCAAGTATTGAATGCAAAACATCATGAAAAAGAAGCGCACATTATTGCGCAAGCAGGTCGTCCGGGGATGATTACTATCGCGACGAATATGGCAGGTCGAGGAACAGACATTGTGCTTGGCGGGAATATTGAAGCTGATATTCATGAAATTAAGTTAAGCGATAAATTAACTGACAGTAAAAAAGAAAAAGAAATTAAAGAAATTAAGGACGCATGGAAAAAACAAAATAGCTTAGTCGTTAAAGCAGGTGGTCTTCATATTATTGGCACTGAAAGACATGAGTCAAGACGTGTAGATAATCAATTAAGAGGCCGCGCAGGAAGACAGGGGGATCCTGGATCCAGTCGCTTCTATCTATCGTTAGAAGATTCGTTGTTAAGAATATTTGCATCTGATCGAGTATCAGCCATTATGGAAAAGTTAAAAATGCCAGAAGGAGAAGCGATAGAGCATTCATGGGTAACAAAAGCCATTGAAAATGCGCAAAGAAAAGTTGAGGGCCGTAATTTCGATATTAGGAAACAGTTGCTTGAATATGATGATGTTGCGAATGATCAAAGAAAAGTGATTTACGAGCAAAGAAATGAATTGATTGATTCAGACCAAACCGCTGAAACAATTTCAGCAATGAGATCTGATGTTCTTCGTAATCTAGCTCAGAATCATATTCCACAAGGCAGTATGGAAGATATGTGGGATATCCCTTCCTTAGAAAAAGTTTTATTTTTAGACTACGGATTAAGTCTTTCTATCCAAGGATGGATTGAAAAAGAACCTCAGATTGCTATTGAGGAAATTTATGAGAGAGTCATTTCTCTTGCGAATAAGCAATATCAAGAAAAAGAATCTTTAGTGGGTCAGGACGTTATTCGACATTTTGAAAAAACGGTTATGTTACAAAGCATAGATCACCATTGGAGAGAACATTTATCATCTCTTGATCATTTAAGGCAAGGCATACATTTACGTTCTTATGCGCAAAAAAATCCTAAACAAGAATATAAGAAGGAGGCCTTTGAATTATTTGGATATCTTCTAGACACAGTGAAGTCCGAGGTCACTCGTATTACGATGGTCGTAAAGATTAAGGACGAAGCTGAAGTCAATGAGATTGACAAAAAAAATAAAGATGAAGTTAAAAAGTCATCAAGCAAAAAAGCCGACATAGAAAATGGTTTGCCTAAAGTGGGTAGAAACGATCCATGCCCATGTGGAAGCAATAAAAAATATAAACATTGCCACGGCACTTTAGAATAGTTAGAGAAAGACTATTGTGATGACTGAATCACCTTGTATCGGCGTTTGTCTTATCAATAAAGAGCACCACTTTTGCGAAGGGTGCTTTAGAAGCCAAGATGAAATTGCTCAGTGGCTAGCGTTAAGCGATGATCAAAAAAAAGAGATTAATGAATTGGCGTCTGAAAGACAAATTAAGCTTATTTCGTTTTAATTTTTAAGTTTTTTCTTATACTCGCATAAATCATAAATAACACAAACATTGCATTTAGGTTGTCTTGCAATGCACGTATATCTTCCATGAAGTATCAAAAGATGATGCGCATCTTGCAAAAATTCTTTCGGGGTTAATTTAATTAATTTTTTTTCTACCTGAAGTACATTTTCTCCCGGTGCTAAATTAATGCGATTTGCGATCCTAAATATATGTGTATCTACTGCAATAGTTGGCTCGTGAAAAATAGTATTTAAAATTACGTTCGCAGTTTTTCTTCCCACACCAGGAAGCGCCTCTAGTGCTAATCGATCCTGAGGGACTACCCCTTCAAATTCGGCATCGATAATCTTTGCAGTTTCAAGTATGTTCTTAGCTTTTGTTTTATATAGCCCAATTGTTTTTATACAAAGCTCAATATCCTTTAATTGCATTTGAGCAAGTCGTTTTGCGTTAGGTGCTTTATTGAACAACAACAAAGTTGCTTTATTGACTGATTTGTCAGTAGCTTGGGCAGATAATATGACTGAGATTAGAAGCTGGAAGGGTGTCTGATAAATAAGCTCTGTCGTAGGATGGGGTGTGGCTTTAGATAGCAACTCAAAAATCTTAAATCGCTTTTGTGGGTTCATGAGGAAACCTACTAGCGTGCTTCGATATGATTTTTTAATGCAATGAGGCAAGCTAAACTAATAAAAGCTCCTGGAGGAAGAATTGCTAAAAGAAATCCTGGGTAGTCACTAAAAAAATGAATGACAAGATTGCTTGCTGAAGATCCGAAGATAAGGTCAATGCCAGATAACAAAGTACCTTTACCAAAAATTTCTCTCAAAGCACCAAGCACGGCTAGCACCATTGCTAAACCAAGTCCCATATAAAGACCATCGAAAAAAGAAGGGGCTGTATCATTTTTTGCCGCAAAAGATTCAACGCGTGCTAACACAATACAATTAGTTACAATAAGAGGGATAAAAATGCCTAAAGCTTTATAGAGCGGTTCTATAAAAGCGTGAATACTAAAATCAATGATTGTCACAAGTGCCGCTATGATGAGAATAAAAACAGGAACTCGAATTTCTGTGGGTACAAATTTTCTAATAGGAGATATAGAACCATTCGATAAAGCCATGACAAGGGCAGTAGCAATACCAAGGCTCAAGCCATTCACCACAGAGGTTGTCACTGCTAGTGTTGGGCATAGTCCAAGGAGTTGAACTAATCCGGGATTTTGTTTCCATAATCCATCTATTGCAATTTTTTTAATATCACTCATGACGCAAATAGCCTTTTTTTATTTTCTTTGACATAAAGAAGACTTTTATAGGTAGATTTAATGACAGCTCTGGAAGTAATGGTTGCCCCGGACACATAGTCAAAATCACCACCATCCTTTTTTACTGCCCATTCTTTTTCTCCCATTTCATCTAGAGATTTAAGATTAAAGTTTTTAATCCAATGACTTTTGTCAACTTCAATATAATCGCCTAAACCAGGCGTTTCTTTATGTGTAATCACTCTTACACCTAATATTTTATCTTTTTGGTCAACACCCACAAGGGTTTTTATTTCGCCACTATAACCATCGGGAGCTATCGTTTCAATAATCACTGCAATAACCTGATTATTTTTTTTTGCACGATATATATCAATATTTTTTTTGTTTCCGATTAGCGGATTAGGCTCAACAGAAATTGTATCCTTCACTAAATTATTATCATAAAGATTAGACGGAACCACTTGATTTAAAAACATACGCTTTGCTCTTGCATCACTTTCTTCAATAGGAGTTTTTGTGAGGAAATAAGAAATACTCAAAGCTGCTGAAGCAACCAAAGAAAATATAATCATAGCTGATGCAGTTATTGAAACTTTTTTAAAGGAGTCTTTAAACATAAAGTTATTTATGACCGAAAATTCGAGGTTGAGTTAGGCTGTCTATTAGGGGTACAAAAATATTCATAATCAATACAGCAAAAGCAATACCTTCTGGATAACCACCAAAAATTCGAATAATAAAGACCAATAGCCCTATTGCAATACCAAAATATATTTTCCCTTTAGGAGTTGTAGGACCGCTTACAGGATCCGTAATAATAAAAAAGGCACAGAGAATGCTTCCACCACTCATAACATGAAATAGTGGTGAGGCATAGGTATCGGGGGCAATACTATAAAATATTGACGCTATGATAAATAAGCTTGCTAAGAATGAAACTGGTAAATGCCATGAAATAATTTTCTCCTTAAGCAAATAAAGTCCACCTGCAAGATATCCTAGACTGATCAATTCCAAACCCTTGCCTCCAAGAAAGCCAAATATTTTGTTTTGCTGAATGACGCTTAATGATTGGTTTAAAGTGAGTTGGGTCTTGATGTAATCAAGAGGCGTTGCAGAGCTCATAGCATCAATTGTTTCTTTAGATAATAAACTACTATTCATAATAATTTTGATTTGATCAAGCCACTCAATATTATTTTCAATGAGTGAGTTGGGTATTTGCCATTGACTCATAATTAAAGGAAAAGAAATAAGTAAAATTGCATATCCCAACATAGCTGGGTTAAATAAGTTATAGCCAAGTCCACCATAAACATGTTTGCCGAAGGTGATGCAAAGAAGCGTGCCTAACACGATAATCCACCAAGGGGCGATCGATGGAATAGACAGGGCAAGAAGCCACGCAGCTACGAGACCACTGCCGTCCAAAATAAATACCTTGATCGGAAGTTTTCTGATTGCAAGAATAGCGCTTTCAGTCAATATCACAGTGAGCGACGCTAGAAAAATATTTAAAATGACGCCAAGCCCATATGCATAAACATATAAAGCGATACCAGGAATTAAAGCGAGTAAAACTTTGAACATAATGACGCTTACTGAGGGAGCATCTACGATATAAGGCGATCTATTATCCATATTAATTTTTTATATTTTCTTGTTGGGTTTGTTTAACTCTTTCCATGGCCGCTGCAATTGTTGATTTTTTCTCATCATCAGCTTGCTTCTCATTAGCCCCTAGAGCTTTTTGTGCATTTCTTTCAGCACGTTCTTTTTTCTCCCTTTCTATTCTTGCAAGCCTAAAGTCATTTCTCTCTCTAGCAGTGTTTGCAGCTTCTTTTGATTTGTCTTGAGCAATAATCTCACTTTTTGCATATCTATAAAACTGAACAAGAGGAATGTTGCTTGGACATACATAAGTGCAGCAGCCACATTCAATACAGTCGAATAAATTGTAATCTCTGGCTTTTTCAAGCTGAGAAGATTTTGAAAACCAATATAGTTCTTGAGGTTGTAAGTTGACCGGGCAGGCATCTGCACATCGAGCACATCGAATACAAGGCATCACAGGTTTTGGAGCAGGGAATAATTCTGGCGAACTTTCAATGACACAATTCATTGCTTTTGTCACAGGTACATGAATTGATGGTAAATCAAATCCCATCATAGGGCCGCCCATAATAAATTTTTTGGTTTTATTAGAAGAGCCACCTGCAGCAGCTATTAATTCTGATAAAGGTGTTCCGAATAATACCTCATAATTTTGAGGGGCTTTAACAGCCCCTGTAATTGTTACAACGCGGCTGATCGATGGTTCTCCTAATTCAAGATATCTATAGATAGCTGCTACTGTAGCTACGTTAAATACTTGAATACCTAAATCTACAGAACGCTTTTCTTTCGGAACCTCAATACCCATTAAGAGGTAAATGAGTCTTTTTGCATCCCCGCTTGGATACACAGTTGGAACCACTTTAATTTCAATAGTCGTTTTTTGAGCTGCTTTTTTTAGCGCTTCATAGGCTTCAATCTTGTTGTTTTCGATACCGACTACACACTCTTTTGCATCAAGGATAGTTTGGGCAATTAATGCTCCTTGAATAATTTCATCAGCTCTTTCTCTCATTAACATATCGTCACAAGTGATAAATGGTTCACACTCGGCAGCATTGATGACCAAAGTATTGATGGGTTGACTTTGATTTATTTTCAATTTCATGTGGGTTGGAAATACTGCACCACCTAAACCTACAATCCCTGACTGAGAAAGCGCTTCGATTAATTTAGTGCGGTCTAGTTTTTTCCATGAGATAGGCTTTTTTTCAACCCATGTATCTTTAAAATCCGGTTCGATTGTGATACAAAAATCAGGCAGGCCCGATGGATGGGGTAGTATTTCTTCGCTAATCTTTAAGATCTTCCCAGATGTGGGTGCATGGATCGAGGCAGAAATATTACCATCAGCTTCAGCAATAATTTGACCTTTAAGGACTTGATCGCCGGGTTTAACTTTAAGCTTTGCAACACGACCTACATGCTGTCTTAATGGAAGTACTAATTTTTTTGGAATAGGCAATCTTCCAATAGGTAAATTTGTAGATAGCGATTTATTTTCATTGGGGTGAACGCCACCGTTAAATTTAAAAATATTTTTAAATTGCATATAGCTTAAGCCCCATTAGCGTTTTGAATGTTATAGACAGGGTATTTCCATTTCCATGATTGAGAATTTTCAAGGACAGGCTCCATGGTGATGCAATCGACCGGACAAGGAGGTAAACATAATTCGCATCCTGTGCACTCGCTCGCAATGATGGTATGCATTTGTTTCGCAGCACCTAAAATAGCATCAACCGGACACGCTTGAATACAAAGAGTACAACCAATACAAGTTGATTCATCAATCAAGGCAACTGATTTTGGTTTTTGTACACCATGCTCTTGATTGAGCGGTTTAAATTCAACACCCATCAGCTCTGCTAATGCTTTAGCGCCGGTATCGCCCCCTGGAGGGCATTGATTAATATCAGCCTCACCTTTAGCAATAGCAGTTGCATAGGGTTTACAGCCGGGGTAGCCACATTGACCACATTGTGTTTGTGGAAGTATCGCGTCAATTCTTGCGACCATGGGGTCGCCATCTACCTTAAATTTAATCGCTGAATAACCTAAGACCAATCCCAAAAGGACAGCAAGAAAAATCATAACAAGAAGTGCGGTAAACATTAGCGATCCAAACCTGCAAAACCCATAAATGCCAGACTCATAATGGACGCTGTGACAAGAGCTACGGCAGTGCCTTTGAAGGCAGTTGGTATTTCAGCACCATCTAGGCGCTCTCTTAATGATGCAAATAGAATGAGTACTATTGAAAAACCAATCGCACCCCCAAAGCCAAATAATGCTGACTCTATAAGTGTCTGACTTGATTGCGCGTTCAAAAGAGGAATGCCTAATACAGCGCAATTAGTGGTGATAAGAGGGAGAAAAATACCTAATACTTGATAGAGTAAGGGGAAGTTTTTTTCCATCAGCATCTCAGTAAACTGAACAACGCCTGCAATGACTACAATAAATGAAATGGTTCTTAAGTAGATAAGATCATTAGGTTCAAGAAGATAGTGATTAATCGCCCAGCTAGTCATTGAGCCTATAGTTAATACAAAAGCAGTGGCAGCAGACATGCTGATTGATGTTTCTAGTTTCTTAGATACCCCCATAAAAGGGCAAAGCCCTAATATTTTTACTAACACGATATTGTTGACCAATACCGTGCTAATGATGATTAAGAAATAGTGTTGGATCATAAAGATAAATTATACGTTTAAAATTGCTTAAAATATTGATAGGTCAGTTCTCTGACTGTTAAGTCCTTTGGAAGTTTAGGATCTTTTTATTAGCTGAAATATACCAATAATTCTATATTACTTCAAAGAATAAAGTTTTATATTAATATAACTATTTTATATATAGTAAATGATCAATTTTTTTGGTGTTTAGCTATTTAAGTTAAAATAGCGACTTTACTAATTAATAGCCAATCTCATGTCACCTCAAGGCAGTATTGTTGCAATTGTTACCCCTATGTTTCCTGACGAAAGTCTTGATATCGAAGCGCTTCATGGGTTAATTGACTTTCATATTAATGAAGGTACAGATGGTATTGTTATTGTGGGTACAACAGGCGAATCACCCACAGTGAATTATGAAGAACATTGTCAGCTTATTGAAACGACGGTTAAGTACGCTAATAAAAGGATTCCAGTCATAGCGGGTACAGGCGCTAACTCTACACAGGAAGCCATAGACCTTACAAAAGAAGCAAAACGCTTAGGTGCGGATGCTTGTTTGTTAGTCACACCTTATTACAACAAGCCAAATCAAGCAGGACTTTTGCAACACTTTACAAAGATTGCTAATGAGGTTGCTATTGATCAAATTCTTTATAACGTTCCTTCCAGAACAGGCTGTGATTTACAAAACGATACAGTATTAAAATTGAGCGAAATTCCTAATATTGTTGGCGTTAAAGATGCAACAGGAGATATGACTCGGGGTATAGATCTGATTAAGAGATTACCATCTCATTTTTCAATATTAAGTGGGGATGATGCTACCGCTTTGTCCTTTATGCTTCTTGGTGGCAAGGGGGTTATTTCTGTCACAGCAAATGTCGCCCCTAAATTAATGCATGAAATGTGCGCATGTGTCATGTCTAAACAGAACGAAAAAGCTATCGAAATCAACCAGCAATTGTTTTCCCTTCATACAAATCTATTTATAGAGTCGAATCCAATCCCTGTAAAATGGGCACTTAAAATTATGGGTCTTATTAAAGAAGGTATTCGATTACCTTTAGTGGAACTTAATCAAGAGCATCACAAAATTATTCAAACTGCTATGAAGGAAGCTCATATTCAATGAAATTACTCGCGCAAAGCAAATGGTTCTATGCATTACCGTTATTTTTACTCTTGAATGGCTGCGAAAATATTCCTTTTGTAGAGCGAGTCACAGCGCCTGATTATAAAGCGACTGGTAGATCTCGCCCACTAGAAGTGCCTCCTGATTTAACTTCAGCTACAACAAATGATGCATATGCAATCCCTGGTTCCACAAGTTATTCAGATTTTAAAAATGGTCAGCAACAAGATAATGGCCAGCCAAAAATTTTACCTAATCCAGAGGGGATGAAGATTGTAAAAGCGGGGGCTCAAAGATGGCTCGTCGTTAATGCGCCTGCTGAGAAAATTTGGCCTTTGATTCGTGACTTTTGGATAGACATGGGATTTGCCGTAAAAAAAGAAAATCCAGAAGTAGGTGTCATGGAAACTGAGTGGATTAAAGAAGGTGATCTTATGACCAATGATAATAAGGGAACACTTGATAAATTTGACGCATGGCTTGATTCACTTGCATCAGGAACGGCTAACCGTAAAAAGTTTAGAACTCGGCTTGAGCGCGGTCTTCAAGAAGGGACAACTGAAATTTATATGACGCACCGAAGTGTTGATACTGCTCCAGATGACGGTAAAGAAAAAATTCGGACGCCCTACGGAGTTGTGGATATGGGCTATAAAAATGACTCAAAATCTAAAGAAGATTCAAAAGTCGATTCTAGATCTGATGAGTTAGATGCTGAACTTTTACGAAGACTCATGGTGAAACTCGGCCTCGCAGATAAGCGAGCAAAAGAAATTATTGCCGCACCTATCAGCCAAAAGAGAGCTGAAATTAAAAAAGAGGCAGATGGAAGCTCCTCAGTCGAAATTCAAGATCCATTTGACCGCTCGTGGCGCAGAGTTGGCTTGGCATTAGATATCATTGGATTTGTGATCGAAGATAAAGACAGATCAAACGGAATCTATTTTGTAAAATATGCTGATGTTGATATTGATGACAGTCCTAAGAAGAAAAAAGGCGTTCTAGACTCTCTTATGTTCTGGAGTGACGACGATAAAAAAGATAAGCAAGTTAAAGATACAAGTCAAACCAAAGAAAAGCCTTTATCTGAAAGGCTGAAATTCTGGGGCGGTAGTGACAAAGAAAAAACTAATCCAGAAAAACAATATCGCATTAAAATTATCTCTATAGATAACGGTGGCTCTCAAGTTGTGATTGAGTACCAGGACGGTAAGAAAAATACCTCTTCTACCGCAAATCGAATCATCTCGCTTCTTTATGATCAATTAAAATAAAGATGCAATTCGCATCTTTAGGTAGCGGAAGTGCTGGCAATTCATTTGTAGTTAAGCAAAACAAATCACTATTAATGGTGGATTGCGGTTTTGCAATTCAAGATGTCGTATCTAGATTGGATCGACTTAACGAGACCCCTGAAAGTATTACAGGCATTCTCTTAACTCATGAGCATGAAGATCACGTCAAAGGCGCTTTTAAACTAGCAAACAAATTTAAGATTCCCATTTGGCTTTCCTACGGCACTTATAAAATGTGTGAAAAACATATGATTAAATCTTATGAAATTGATTTTCATATGATTGATAGCCACAATGCATTTGAAATAGAAGACTTTACAGTACAGCCCTTTCCAGTTCCTCATGATGCAAGAGAGCCTACTCAATTTACATTGAGCGACGGCAATCGTAAATTAGGCATTTTAACGGATACAGGCTCTTCAACGCCTCATATCGAAAATATGCTCCAGCACCTCGACGCTCTCATTATTGAATTTAATCACGACCTTAATTTGCTTGAATCAAGCGAATATACATTTAGCCTTAAGAAAAGAATCAGTGGCAAATTGGGTCATTTAGACAATCAAACAGCAGCGGATATTTTGGGAAAAATTCAATTTAAACAATTAAAGCATCTCGTGGCAGCTCATCTTAGCGAGAAAAACAATACTGAGAATTTAGTGAAAGAAGCTATTGTAGGAAAAATAGGATGCGAACGGGACTGGATAAAGATTGCAACGCAAGCCGATGGGACGTCGTGGCAAGTGATATAAAAAAAGCCGGTTAGAAACCGGCTTTTTTATTAAAAGAATAGATTAATTATCTATTATTTAGCTTCAGCAGCTGGAGCAGCTTCAGCAGCTGGAGCTGCATCAGCAGCAGGAGCAGCTTCTTCTTTTTTGCCGCAAGCAGTTAAACCAATAGCTAATAGTAAAGCGATAAGTAGTGAACGTGTCATTTTTAATCCTTAAAATTAATGTTGAATTCGGGGTCTATGAACGACTCCCTAGCAAATATTCTACAACAAAATAAGCGAGATAGTTAATATTATTGAATAAAATCAATAAATCCCGAGAGATAGAGGGGTAGCAAGACTATCCCCAAAGCGTTCAAATCCTTTTTGTTCAAAGTAGACTTGATTGAGATTTCTCTATCATTTGCAAGTTGCTTTAGATACATGATGCTCTTCTTATCAGCCTCAATCAGTTCACCATTGATAAAAAAGTTATTTTTTATAAAAAGCATTCTTGTTTTTGGATTAAGTTTCAGCGGTTTTTTTATAAGATCTTTTATAAAGACTTCAGCTGTCATAGATTTGGAAGTCTCGAAAACAGCACCTTCGATTGGCTCTGTGAGTAGTTGACCAATAAAATTATTTATTGAGTTTGTATTCCAGCGTAATTGATTAACAATCCGCTGAATTTTTTTAATCATATTCGAATTAATTTCAGCTGGATTTTTTTGAAGATTTAAATTCGGATCTCTGTAAAGATCATTTTTATTTGTAATGAGGTTATCTTGAATGAAATCTAAAAATTTAGATTGGATCTCAAATGTACCAGGCGCTCTGAAGCCAATAGAATAAGTGAGGCAATCATCACTCTGAGATACGCCCCAGTGACCCACATTTGGTGGTAAATAGAGTAAATCTCCGGGCTTAAGTACCCACGTATTTTTGACCTTAAAATTAGTAATGATCTTAATAGCTGATTTTTTATCTAAAGAAAATTTCTTTTGCTCGCTGATTTTCCATTCTCTTTCGCCTTTTGCCTGAAATAGAAATACATCATAAGAGTCAAAGTGAGGGCCGACACTACCTTTTTTTGTAGCAAAGCTCACCATCAAATCATCAAGACGAGCATAAGGTATAAATTTGAAAAGATTTAAAAATGACTCAGCAAAAGGAAGATGATGGTTCATATTTTGAACAAGTATTGTCCAGGGCGTGTTAATTTTTTTAGGGAGATCTAATTTTTTAAAAGGACCATACTTGACTTGCCAAATACCCCGTTTGAATTCAATCAGACGAGATATTGCATTTTCGTTTTGCGCTATTCTAAAAAGATCTTTTTCTGTAATTGGGGATTTGAAATTCTTAATAGCATCCCTAATTAAAAGAGGTTTTTTTTGCCAATATTTTTTTAGGAAGACATCGTTAGATATTTTTACTAGAATATGATTTTTACGATCTAATCGCATAATATTTATTTAGCCTTATAACTTCCTAAGTTAAAATAACAGTGTTATGAGCCACCTACTAATTCGTTCGCTATTATTTAAGTTTGATGCAGAATTTTCGCATGACTTAACCCTTAAGGCACTATCTCTTTCTAATAAAATGGGTTTGCTGAGTTTCTTAAAAGCCCCTCATCCCTCTAAGCTCAGAACTGTCATGGGAATTCCCTTTCAAAATCCTGTGGGACTCGCTGCAGGCCTAGATAAGAATGCAAGCCATATTGATGCCTTAGGTAAATTAGGTTTTGGTTTTATTGAAGTTGGAACCATCACCCCAAGACCTCAGCCAGGCAATCCAAGACCTCGATTATTCAGGTTGCCTGAGGTTCAGGGCATTATTAACCGTTTTGGCTTTAACAACATAGGTGTAGATGCTGCAGTTGAAAATATAAGATTGAGTAAATATAAAGGCGTACTTGGAATTAATATCGGTAAGAATTTTGATACCCCTATAGAAAGAGCCGCTGAGGATTATATTTTATGTATGAAAAAGGTATATCAGTACGCAAATTATATTGCAGTCAACATTTCTTCACCTAATACAAAAAATTTAAGAGATCTCCAGGAAACCAAAGCGCTTAATATTTTATTAGGCCAACTTAAACAAGAGCAAGCTAGATTGAATGATTATTATGGGCGCTATGTACCTATTGCATTAAAAATTTCACCTGACTTAACACCTAAGCATTTAGATGCAATATCGAAAAGCATCATCAAAAATAGAATTGATGGAGTCATAGCGACTAATACAACTGTTAATAGAGATTCGGTAAGTGATCTTGATAATGGAAAAGAAGTTGGTGGCATGTCAGGCAAGCCTTTATTTAATATGTCCAACTCAATTATTCGCGAGCTTTATTTAAGGCTTCAAGGAGAAGTTCCAATTATTGGTGTGGGCGGTATATCTTCTGGAGAAGATGCAGCAGAAAAAATAAATGCAGGTGCTGAGCTTGTTCAAATGTATTCAGGCCTAATTTACCAAGGAAGAAAGCTCATTCTTGATGCTTGCCATTCCATTGGTTAATGATATTGATTAAACCAAGGTTATATACCTATAGGCGCTGTCCTTATGCCATTCGATCAAGACTGGCCTTGCATCAAGCTAATATTGATTATGAATCTATCGAAATTTCACTCAAAGATAAATCAAGCGAATTTTTAGCATTAAGCCCTAAAGGAACAGTTCCCGTATTGGTAGATGTAAATGGCGAAGTCATCGAAGAGAGTCTTGAAATTATGTTATGGGCTCTAAACCAAAACGATCCAGCATGTTGGCTTTTAAATGATGAGAATACTAGCCGTAAACTCATTGATGAAAATGATCTTAATTTTAAGAAAAATTTAGATAGATATAAATATGCCGATCGTTTTCCAGAGCATTCGAAAGAGTACTATCGCTCTCAATGTGAAATTTTTCTGAATTTATTAAACGACAAATTGCAAACTACTCATTACTTAATGGCAGAAAGAATAACTTTTGCTGATGTAGCAATCTTTCCATTTATAAGACAATTTGCATTGGTAGATGAGGATTGGTTTTTAAATTCTAAGTATCAAGAATTAAAAAAATGGCTAAACGATTTTAAAAACACCGAAATGTTTCAAGAGGTGATGAAGAAGAATTAAGACTCTTGAAGAATGGCTTTATTTTCTTCTTCGAAAATTAATTTCACTTTGTCATTGCTATCAATATCAATGATTACATTGCCACCATTAGTGAGTTTACCAAAGAGTAGTTCATCTGCAAGTGCCTTTCTGATTGTGTCTTGAATGAGGCGAGACATAGGTCTTGCTCCCATACTTGGGTCAAAGCCGTTTTTGGCTAGGTATGTTTTGAGAGGCTCCGTGAAAGTTGCGTCTACTTTTTTCTCATGTAACTGATCTTCAAGCTGCATCAAGAATTTGTCGACAACTTTTAAGATGACATCATGACTGAGAGGCGCGAATGATACAGTTGCATCAAGTCTATTTCTAAATTCAGGTGTAAATAAGCGTTTGATTTCCGCTTGCTCATCACCCATTTTTTTAGACTGTGTAAATCCCATAGAAGTTTTTGATAAAGACTCTGCACCAGCATTGGTTGTCATAATCAGGGTAACGTTTCTGAAGTCTGTTTTTCTTCCGTTACTGTCTGTTAAAGATCCATGATCCATCACTTGCAGGAGAATATTAAAGATATCGGGGTGAGCTTTTTCAATCTCATCAAGAAGAAGAACGCAATAAGGTTGTTTATTGACAGCTTCCGTCATTAAGCCACCTTGCTCGAATCCAACATAACCTGGTGGGGCCCCAATAAGTCTTGATACTGCATGCCTTTCCATATACTCACTCATATCGATACGAACGAGTTCAATCCCTAGGATGTAAGCCAGTTGGCGAGCTACTTCTGTTTTTCCAACACCTGTTGGTCCGCTAAAAAGGAAATTACCTATAGGCTTATTTGGAACGCCCAATCCACTTCTTGTCATTTTTATAGCGCTAGATAAATTTTCAATTGCTTTATCTTGACCAAAAATAACCGCTTTAAGATCGCGCTCGAGATTTTTTAGAGCATGCTTATCGTCATTGGAAATATTTTTTGGAGGAATCTTAGCAATCTTAGCTACGACTTCTTCAATTTCTTTGTTAGTGATTACTTTCTTCTGTTTATTTTTTGGAAGTATTCTCTGAGCGGCACCTGCCTCATCAATGACATCAATCGCTTTATCAGGAAGATGCCTATCATTAATATATTTTGCAGAAAGTTCGGCTGCACTATGAATTGCTGCAACAGAATACTTTACGTTGTGATGTTTTTCAAACCTAGTTTTAAGGCCTTTAAGAATATTGATCGTATCAAGAATGCTTGGCTCATTAACATCAATTTTTTGAAATCTTCTTGCAAGCGCATGATCTTTTTCGAAAACCATTCTATATTCTTGGTAAGTTGTCGCACCAATACATTTAATAGTTCCGTTTGATAATGCTGGTTTAAGAAGGTTAGATGCATCAAGCGTTCCTCCGCTTGCAGATCCAGCCCCTATGAGTGTGTGAATTTCATCAATAAATAAAATAGCATCTTTATGTTCATTGAGTTGCTTCATCACAGATTTGAGTCTTTGCTCAAAATCTCCCCGGTATTTCGTGCCTGCTAACAATGTGCCCATATCGAGCGAGAATATGGTTGTTCCTTCTAGGATACTAGGTACTTCTTTGTCTACAATTCTTTTTGCAAGTCCTTCAGCAATTGCAGTCTTTCCAACACCGGCTTCACCTACCAAAAGAGGATTGTTTTTTCTTCTACGGCAGAGAGTTTGGATGACTCGCTCAATTTCTGAATCTCGACCAATCAGAGGATCAATTTTTCCGGCTAAAACCATTATATTAAGATTAACCGTGTAAGTTTCTAGTGCTTTGCTACTGGATGATTCCTGATCACTTTCTTGTTCTGTAGATGGTTTAGGAGTTTCACCCTCATTTAATTTTGATACTCCATGCGCAATAAAATTAACGACATCAAGTCGTGTTACACCTTGCTGATGGAGAAAGTAAACTGCATGTGAATCTTTTTCGCCATAAATTGCAACTAATACATTCGCTCCATTGACTTCTTTTTTGCCAGAGGATTGCACATGAAGCATTGCTCTTTGAATGACTCTTTGAAATCCAAGTGTGGGCTGTGTATCAACTTCATCTTCGCCAGATATAGTTGGCGTATGTTCGTCGATATATTGAGTTAATTCATTTCTGAGAATTTCAACATTTGAGCCGCAGGCTTTAAGCACTTCTGCTGCAGAGGGATTATCAAGCATAGCAAGAAGCAAATGTTCAACCGTAATAAGTTCGTGACGCTTTTGTCTCGCATCCATAAATGCCATGTGCAGGCTTACTTCGAGTTCTTGAGCTATCATAATTTAAATTTAATCAATTCTTTCAATAATACATTGCAAAGGATGTTGGTGTTCTTTAGCATAGTTTAGCACTTGATTCATTTTTGTTTCCGCAATATCTATAGGGAATATTCCACATACACCCAAGCCCTCTGTATGTATTTTTAACATTATACGAGTAGCCTCATCAACACTTTTATTAAAAAAACGCTGAATTGTATTCACAACGAATTCCATAGGCGTAAAGTCATCATTCAGTATAATAACTTTATACATGCTAGGAAGTTTAGTCTTAGCTTTCTTTGGACTAAGCTTTAGGTCTTCAGTTGCATTTACTTTTGGCATGAGCTAATCCCTATTTATTATTGTGATTAAAAAAAATAAAAACTCAAGCAATTCTTCAGGAGAATTTTAAAAAAATTACGACAGAGGATAGATTTTTATGCTCTTTACAATTCGGTCGTGAGACTGAAGAACTTCCATAGTATGGTTGGCAATTTTGAAACTTGTATTCGGTTCTGGGATATCTTCAAAGTATTCTAACACCAAGCCATTCAATGTCTTAGGCCCGTCAATTGGAAATTGAAGGTCCAATTTTTTATTAAGTGTTCGAATCGTTACACTGCCATCTACAATCCAACCCCCATCTTCGTCTTGAGTAAATTTAGATGATTTCGCAAGAAAATCTAAGTTAAATTCGCCCACAATTTCTTCTAAAATATCCTCAAGGCTTATAAGGCCAATAAATTCGCCATGCTCATTTACAATTAAACCAATTCTTTCTTGCCTGTCCTGAAAGTGCTGCATTTGAGTGTATAAAGGTGTGCCAGATGGAATAAAGTAAGGCTCTGAAATAAGCTCTTTTAAATCATCCTTTGTAATTTTATTTAAAGCATCATGCATATTAAGTTGCTTAATAATTTTTTGAGTATTAAGTAACCCTAAAATACTGTCAGGCGAATTTGTTTTTACCAGTATTCTGCTGTGCTGGAAAGTAAGTAATTTTTGAATAATTTCTTCATCCATTAGGTCAAAATCAATTGTTTCAACAAAAGTATGCGGAATCATAATGTCGTCTACCGTGATACGCTCGAGCTCAAATACATTAAGAAGTATTTTGCGATGCTGATTCGGAATGAATTGACCTGCTTCAGAAATAATACTTCTTAATTCATCCATTGATATTGCATGAAGATTATTATTCAAATCAATTTTGACGTTAAATATTTTTACAAAACTTAATACAAAAAAGTTTACTACTGCCACAATTGGATAAAGAATTTTTAAAAGAGGGTAGAGGATATAGCCGCAGAAAAATGCAAATCGTTCTGGCTTGGATGCTGCAATAACTTTTGGAGATACTTCACCAAAAATGAGAATTAAGAATGTGGTCACTAAGGTTCCAGCCATAAGTGCTATTTGACCTTCTCCATAGAGGCGCACTGTAATAATAGTCACAATCATTGCAGACGCTGCGCTTGCAAATTCTTTACAAAGGAGAATGACGCCTAAAAGCTTTGCAGGCGAAAAGAGTAATTTATTTGTGAGTATTGCGGCATGATTGCCTTGAGAGACTAAATGTTTTAATCGATAGCGGTTCAGTGTCATTAAGCTTGTTTCAGCAAGCGAGAAAAAAGCAGCAATAGCTAGCAAAGCTATAAGAATGACAAATTGATAACTAATAGAAAGGGTATTCAAAGTTTAAAAAAACTTATGGATTAATTTCTTGTGACGTATCTTCTTTGGATTGATCTGGAACGAGATTGCGCTGAGATACACCAAGCCACATTGCAACTGGACATGCCACAAGCACTGATGAATAGATGCCGAATAAAATACCAATAGTTAATGCAAGAGCGAAATTATGAAGTGTTTCTCCGCCAAAAAATAACATCGAGCACACCATTGTTTGAGTCATAAGATGTGTGATGACAGTGCGAGACATTGTTCTTGTGATTGCATTGTCAATGACTTCAACCACATTCGCTTTTCTCATTTTTTTAAAGTTTTCTCTGACGCGATCAAAAACCACAACCGATTCATTTACAGAATAACCTAATACAGCAAGGATAGCTGCGAGGACAGTGAGGTTAAATTCCCATTGGAAAAATGCAAAGAAGCCTAAAATAATAATGACATCGTGCATATTGGCAATAATGGCAGCAACTGCAAAACGCCATTCAAATCTTAATGCGAGATAAGCAATAATTCCAAAACATACAAGAAGCAGAGCGAGCGCACCATTTGCATAGAGCTCTTCCCCAACTTGCGATCCGACAGACTCTACCCTTTGTATTTTTGTATCTTTATCACTTTCAATAAGAGCTGCTGATACTTTTTCTGATAATTGAGCGATAGATAAATCTTGTCGAATAGGTAAGCGGATTAATACATCTTTACTTGTACCAAAGTTTTGTACTGTCGTGTCTTTAAGATCAATTTTATCCATGACTTGACGAATCTTATCGATATCTGCTGGATGGCTATAACTTACTTCCATCAGTGTGCCACCAGTAAAATCTACACCAAGATTAAGGCCTTTAATGCTTAAAAAGAGGACAGCAATAATAAACGTAATGAGAGAAATGGTCGTGGTTAATCGACCATAACTCATAAAAGGAATATCTTTTTTTATTCTAAATAATTCCATAATTAATCTTCTTTCGGCCTATAGATTTGACCAATAGACAATTTATCAATTTTGCGACGATAACCATACATAATATTGACAAGCGCTCTTGATACTAAAATAGCACTGAACATAGAAGTTAAAATACCTAATACGTGAACAACAGCAAACCCTTTAATAGGACCTGTACCAAACATGAATAAGGCGAGACCTGCAATTAAGGTCGTGACATTCGAGTCGAGAATAGTATCAAAAGCCCGATCATAGCCAGCATGAATACTTGCTTGCGGCGTATTGCCATTTCTAAGTTCTTCCCTGATTCTTTCATTAATGAGAACATTTGCATCAATCGCCATACCTAATGCCAAGGCAATCGCTGCTAGTCCAGGAAGTGTTAGAGTCGCTTGAATAATAGATAATAAAGCGACGAGTAATAATAAATTTACAGCAAGCGCAAAAATAGAAACGCCACCAAAGGCCATATAGTAAATAATCATCATGATTGAAATAGCTGCAAAACCCCATAAAGTGGAGTGAACACCGCGCTTAATATTTTCTTCCCCCATGCTAGGACCCACTGTTCGCTCTTCAATAATTTGCATTGGTGCTGCCAAAGCCCCAGCCCTTAATAAAAGAGATATATCAGTAGCCTCTTGAGGACTATTCATACCAGAAATTTGTACTCGACCACCACCAATTTCCTGTTGGATGACAGGCGCTGTCACAACTTCCGTTTGTCCTTTTTCTACAAGAAGAATAGCTAAACGCTTACCTACATTTTCTCGCGTGACTTGTTTAAATATGTTTGAGCCTCTTCCGTCTAGCGTAACATGTACAACAGATCTTCCTGATTGTTGATCAACACCAGGCCCAGCATCTGTGATTCTTTCACCTGTCAGTAATACGTTTTTCTTAACGAGAATGGGTCTACCGTCTCTGTCTTTAAAAAGATCGTCACCAAAAGGTGCATTCCCTTTTTGAGCGCTTTCTAATGTAGCGATATCTGTTTTATCTTCATCGACTAATCTGATTTCGAGTGTCGCTGTTCGGCCAAGAATTTCTTTGGCTTTTGCTGTGTCTTGAACGCCCGGGAGTTGCACCACGATTCGGTCTAAACCTTGTTGTTGAATGATAGGCTCTGCAACGCCAAGTTCGTTAATGCGGTTATGAAGTGTTTGTAAGTTTTGTTTAAGCGCAAATTCTTGAATTTTTTTCTTGCCCATTTCACTCATACTAATGTCAAGCGTTTTATCTTTACCAACCGATGATTCATTGACCATTAAATCTGGATAATTTACTTTGATAAGTTTTTTAGCTTTTTCGAGATCTTCTTGGCTGTCGAACTGAAGTTTTACAATTTCATTTAATCTAGAAGCACCAATATAAGAAATACGTTCTTTCCTGAGCGTCATGCGAAAATCATTAAGGTTACTTTCAGCTGCTTGTTCCGATGCAGCTTTCATATCTACCTGAAGAAGAAAGTGCACGCCGCCTCTTAAATCTAAACCCAAATACATTGGGATAGCACCAATTTTAGATAGCCATGAAGGCGATTTAGAAACCAGGTTAAGTGCAATTACATAGTTAGCGCCCAGAGCATTTTGAAGAATATCTTTTGCTTTAAGCTGGTTATCAGGATTTGCAAATTTAATTTTAATGCCATTGGGTTCTTGAACGATGCCATCGAAAGGAAGATTTGCTTCTTTTAAACTACCTTCAATCGACGCCAATATAGATAAATCTAATTTATCTGATGACTTGGTTGGCATGATTTGAACTGCAGGCGATTCCCCAAAAAAATTAGGAATTGAGTAGATAAGGCCAATAAAAATTGCAACTAAGACAAGACCATACTTCCATTTAGGATATTGATTCATGATGAACTTAAGCTATCACTTCAGAAATTAGATAGATTTGATGGTGCCTTTAGTTAGCAAGGTTATGACGGATTGTTTCTGGATATGAATTTGAGTGCCAGCCGCAATTTCTATGGTTACATACTGATCTTTGATTTTGACCACTTTACCAAGGAAGCCTCCATTGGTCACAATTTCGTCATCTTTTTTGAGTGAGTCAATCATGAGCTTATGGGCTTTTGCTTGTTTCATTTGCGGGCGAATTAACATGAAGTAAAAAAGCACAAAAATGATGATAAATGGCAAAAAGCTCATGAGATCAGTGGGTACCGCATCAGCGGCATATGCGTAACTTATAAACATTTATATTCCTACAGGTAATTAATTTTAAAGGTTAATTTTAACACAGCAGACATTTATTGAATGCCGCGTTGACGGTTTTGATGGAATATTTTTCTATAAGTTTCAAATGTTCCATTTTCAATAGCAACCCTAGCTTCTTGTATTATTTTTTGATAATAGGACAAGTTATGGATCGTATTTAAGCGAGAGCCCAGCATTTCCCCAATCCTAAAAAGATGGTGAAGATAAGCGCGAGAATAGTTTTGGCATGTATAACATCCGCAATCGCTATCGATTGGATTTGTATCATTTTTATACTGTGTATTTTTAAGCTTTAGATCACCATATTTAGTAAATAGCCAACCATTCCTAGCATTCCTTGTTGGCATGACACAATCGAACATATCAATACCATGAGCAATGGCTTCAATAATATCTTCTGGGGTACCTACCCCCATTAAATAGCGAGGCTTGTCTTCTGGCATTTTAGGCGCGATAAAATCAATCACTTTACGCATCTCTTCTTTAGGTTCGCCGACAGATAATCCACCAATGGCATAGCCATCGAAATTGATTTTTTTTAATTCATCAAGTGAATGTTCCCTCAGATCTTCGAACATGCCTCCTTGAATGATTCCGAACAAAGCATTCTTATTTGTTGCGTGAGCCACTTTACTTCTATAGGCCCATTTTAAACTTAGCTCCATAGAAGCTTTTGCTTCCTCATGCGAGGCTGGATAGGGGGTGCATTCGTCAAAGATCATGACGATGTCTGAGTTAAGTGTTTTTTGAATTCGCATGGATTCTTCAGGGCTTAAGAAACAAGTGTCACCGTTAATAGGCGATTTAAACTCAACACCTTCCTCAGTAATTTTTCTCATTTTGCCAAGACTCCATACCTGAAAACCACCAGAGTCTGTGAGCATCGATCGATGCCATTGAATAAAATCATGCAACCCTTTAAAGGACGAAATTGTATCTAACCCTGGTCGGAGCCAGAGATGAAAAGTATTGCCAAGGATAATTTCAAAACCAATTGATTCTAGATCTTGAGGGCTTAAAGACTTCACAGCGCCATAGGTGCCCACAGGCATAAATACCGGTGTTTGGACAGTACCATGTTGAAGCTTGATTTCACCTCGTCTGGCTTCACCATCTTTTTGAATGAGCTTAAATTGCATCTTTGATTTTTAGTTCTCGATAGCGGTAAGTCAATGAGTATAAATTAGAATTAATGAAATCGTTAAAGCTTTGTTATACTAAAAGATTGAGTTTCCAACTAAAAATAACACATGAAAAAGTTAAAAAGTATCGGAAAAAATAAAGAAGATTTGTTAAGAAATAAAATAGGACAGCATACTTTTTATTTGCTACCCAATTTTATTACCACTGCTGCTTTATTCTCCGGATTTTATTCCATCGTTCAAGCGATGAATGGTAACTATGAGCTCTCTGCTATTGCAATTTTTATTGCCATTATTTTGGATGGATTAGATGGACGTATCGCGCGACTCACGCATACCGAAAGTGCTTTTGGAGCCGAGTACGACAGTCTTTCAGATATGGTTTCATTTGGCGTAGCTCCGGCCCTCATCTTATATGTATGGACATTAAAGCCCTTAGGTAAGTTGGGCTGGATCGCGGCTTTTATTTATTGCTGTTGTGCAGCCTTTAGACTCGCTCGCTTCAACGTTAAGCTAGACCGAGATGAAAAAAAATATTTTTTTGGATTACCAAGCCCGGCAGCAGCAGCTTTGCTTGTCAGTTTTGTCTGGGTATCAAATGAAAACGGCTTTAGTGGCAACGAGATTTTTTTCAATATGATTAAAATGAAATGGGTTTCTTGGTCACTCACCATAGTGATTGCACTCTCAATGGTCAGTGAAATTAGATTTTATAGTGGCAAAGATATAAATCTAAGAAATAGTGTTCCATCCGTCGCTATTCTATTAGTCATTTTGGCATTTGTATTAGTTTCTTATAGCCCGCCTGAAGCCATTTTTATTGTGGTGGGTTGTTACTTCTTGTCAGGCTATTTCAATTTCATTAGAAATTTTACATTTAAAAATAAGGCGGTAGTGAATGCAACAAGAAATAAAAAATAACAAACTCATCATTTTTGATACCACCTTAAGGGATGGGGAGCAAAGTCCTGGTGCGTCTATGACACAGGAAGAAAAGTTGCGCATTGCAAGGCAGCTTGAGAAACTTGGTGTCGATGTCATTGAGGCAGGCTTTGCAGCAGCAAGCCCTGGAGACTTTAATTCTATAAGCGCTGTTGCGAAAAATATTAAAGAGTCGACTGTTTGCTCATTAGCACGTGCCGTTGAAAACGATATTCGTAAAGCTGGCGAGGCTATCCAACATGCAAAAAAAGGACGTATCCATACCTTCATTGCAACTAGCAAAATTCACATGGAAAATAAACTTCGCATGTCAGAGGATGAAGTATTAGATCGAGCCATTCAAGCTGTGAAATGGTCTTTGGAATATACCGATGATGTCGAGTTTTCTGCTGAAGATGCGGTGCGATCCGAAATGGATTTTCTTGTAAAAGTGTTTAACGCTGTGATTAAAGTGGGTGCTAAAACAATCAACGTACCCGATACGGTTGGATATTCGATTCCAGGTGTTTGGGGTGAGCGAATGAAAGCCCTCATTAATCAAGTTGAAAATTCTTCAAAAGTTGTATGGTCAACGCATTGTCATAATGATTTAGGCATGGCAGTGGCAAATTCACTTGCAGCAGTCATGAATGGCGCTAGACAAGTTGAATGCACGATTAATGGATTAGGCGAAAGAGCTGGTAATGCAAGTCTAGAAGAAATTGTGATGGCCGTTAAAACAAGAAAAGATTTGTTTAATTTAACGACAGGTATTGATACCACACAAATTGTCCCGACTTCGAGATTGGTGTCCACAATTACAGGCTATCCCGTCCAGCCTAATAAGGCGATTGTAGGGGCAAATGCTTTTGCGCATGAATCTGGTATCCACCAAGATGGCGTTTTAAAACATAGAGAAACCTATGAAATTATGCGCGCGCAAGATGTGGGTTGGGGTGCAAATAAGATTTCACTTGGAAAATTGTCAGGTCGTAATGCATTTAAAACAAGGCTCCAAGAATTGGGTATCGACATTCAGTCAGAAGATATTATTAATGCCTCATTTGCAAGATTTAAAGATTTAGCGGATAAAAAATCAGAAATTTTTGATGAAGATATTCATGCGCTTATGAGCGAAGAATATACTTCTGAAGCAATAGAGCATTACAAATTAATTCATTTAAAGGCCATGTCAGAAACAGGCACAACCCCTCATGCGGTTATTAAAATTTCCGAAATTGGAAAAGAGGTTATGGCCGAATCTTCTGGCGGCGGACCTGTAGATGCCACATTTAAAGCCATCGAAAAAATTGCAAACTCAGGTGCAGAACTTCAACTTTATTCTGTAAATAACATCACAAGTGGCACAGACGCTCAAGGTGAAGTGACCGTGAGATTGGCTAAGGGCGGTCGTATTGTGAATGGACAAGGCGCGGATATAGATATTGTGATTGCATCTGCTAAAGCTTATATCAATGGACTCAATAAACTCCATTCCAAATTAGAACGTGCCCATCCTCAGGTTTAGAGCTTAATTTGAATTTAGCACTCTTCGATTTAGACAATACTATTTTAGCGGGTGATAGTGATTATAACTGGAGCCGTTTTCTTATTCAAGAAGGCTATCTAGATGGCGCAATTCATGCGGAAAAAAATGAAAAATTCTACGCTGACTATAAAGATGGAACACTAGATATATTCGCATTCGTTGAGTTTCAATTCAAACCGCTTGCTAGGAATCCTAGAAGCGTTCTTAATCAACTCCTTAAAAAATATGTAGAAGAAGTGATTAAGCCTATGATTACTGAAAAGGCTCGTGCGCTCGTCAAAAAGCATCAAGAAGCAGGTGATCTTATTATTGTGATTACAGCGACCAATAGCTTTATTACAAAACCAATTGTCGCATTATTTGGTATTGAAAATTTGATAGGTACGGACCCTGAAGAAAAAGAGGGTGAATTTACTGGAAAAGTTTCGGGGACTCCTTCTTTTAAAGAGGGGAAGGTCACACGTCTTGAAGCATGGCTTAAAAGTAAAGATTTATCATTAGCTAGTTTTGAAAAGTCATATTTCTATAGCGACTCTCATAATGACCTACCTTTAATGGAAAAAGTCACACACCCTGTAGCGGTTGATTCCGACGATATATTAAGTGAATATGCAACATCTAAAGGCTGGCCTCAAATTTCTTTGAGATGATTTCTTATCTATGAAGAATAATTTCTAAAACGAATTTGCTGCCAAGGTAAGACAACAAAAGAAATACAAAAGCGGTGAGTGAAATATAGATAGAATTTCTACCACGCCAACCATAAAGTCTTTTGCCTACTAAAAGAAGCCCATAAATCAGCCAAGCTAATATTGAGAAAACTGTTTTGTGGTTAAACTGAAGAGGGGTTCCAAAAAGTTGCTCTGAAAATAGAATGCCGCTTAAAAGTGTGATGGTTAGTAAAATAAACCCAATCTTATTAATATTAAACAGGAAATTTTCCATTTCAATGAGGGGCTGGAAGCCACTTAAGATCATGTCTATTTTCTTTTTCTGATGTAATTTTTTTTCAAAAATTAAAATGAAAATGGCCACGTAAGCTGAAAAAGTAAATAGACTATATGCCAGTAAAGCAATGGCAATATGGGTCATAAATAATGGCGATAGATCAGTTGTGAGGAAGTGATTTGATACAAATAAGGGATGTATGATCAGTAAAAAAGCTGATGGAATAAGCAAAAACGGCTGCAGATAATTAAAATTTTTATTAAAATTAAGTATCCAAAAAATCAAAATACTAAAAAATGAGGTTGCAATAAGGGCGTTAGAAAAACCCAGATTAATTGGATTAAAAGAAATACTGGCTTTAAGAATTGTAAAATGAGCTAATAAGCCGATACCAATCAATAGTGCATTTAAATTAGTGAGATTTTTGTCTGGTATTTGTTTTTTAAATAGCAACAGGCTTGGTGTGAGGTAACACAAGGACGTGATTAAAATAGGTAGCCAAATTTCCATAATTTTTAATTGGTAATTAAAGGTTTAATATACCATGTACATTAAGAAGAGTTAACCTAAAACAGGATGAACGCATGTTAGAAAATCTAACCGACCGACTACAAAGTGTCATTAAAACAATTCGCGGGCAAGCCAGGTTTACTGAGCAAAATATCAGTGATGCTATGCGTGAAGTTAGAATCGCTTTAATTGAAGCAGACGTTGCCCTAGCTGTTGTAAAAGATTTTATCGATCGGGTTAAAACTAAAGCGCTCGGTGTCGAAGTATTACAAAGCCTATCTCCAGGACAAGCGATTATTAAAATTGTCCAAGATGAACTCACAGTTCTTATGGGCGATCAAAATGTTTCTCTAGATCTGAATGTTGCTCCCCCAGCTATTATTCTCATGGCAGGTCTGCAGGGCTCGGGTAAAACAACCACTTCTGCCAAGCTTGCAAAATTGCTTATTGAAAAAAAGAAAAAAGTGTTACTTGCGAGTGCTGATGTGTATCGCCCTGCAGCGATTGATCAACTTAAAGTGCTCGCCAAAAGTCTTAATATTGAATGCTTCGATTCAAACCCTTCCCAGAAGCCATTAAAGATTGCAACAGAAACGATCGATTACGCAAAAAAACATTTCTTTGATGTGGTAATTTTTGATACCGCTGGTCGCTTAGGCATTGATGTTGAAATGATGGATGAGATCACAGCGCTCCATAAAAAATTAAATCCAGTAGAAACTTTATTTGTGGTCGATGCCATGCAAGGACAAGACGCAGTAAATACTGCAAAAGCTTTTGGTGACGCACTACCTTTAACAGGCGTTATTTTAACTAAGTTAGATAGTGATACACGCGGAGGTGCCGCCTTATCTGTGCGTCAAGTGACAGGTAAGTCGATCAAGTATATTGGTACAAGTGAAAAAATTAATGGCCTTGAACCCTTTCATCCTGAAAGAATGGCGTCAAGAATTCTTGGCATGGGAGACATTGTCAGTCTTGTCGAAGATGCACAGAAAACATTAGATGTTAAAGAGGCTGAGAAGTTAGCAGAAAAAGTTAAATCAGGAAAAAATTTCGATCTTGAAGATTTCAAAAATCAAATAGGGCAGATGAAAAAAATGGGTGGCGTAAGTGCCATGATGGATAAGATGCCAGCTCAATTTACGAGCGCTGCATCTAAAGTTAATCCTGAAGATGGTGATAAATCACTTCGTCAAATAGAAGCCATTATTAGCTCAATGACGCCTCTTGAAAGAAGAAAGCCTGAATTGATTAAAGCTACAAGAAAGAAAAGAATTGCTTTGGGATCTGGTCTGCAGGTCCAAGATGTGAATCGCGTCCTTAATCAGTTTGAAGAGATGCAAAAGATGATGAAAATGTTTTCAAAGGGTGGGCTGGGTAAGCTTATGCGTGGCATGGCTGGCAAAATACCTGGTTTAAGACCTTAATCTTCCGTAATCATTATTGACCAATCAGGCCCAATAACGGATAATTCCTTGTTTTGTTAATTCTGGGTTGGTAGCTCAGTTGGTAGAGCAGCGGACTTTTAATCCGTTTGTCGCGGGTTCGACCCCCGCCCGACCCACCATTTATATCAAGGACTTTGTAGCATTAACCTTCAAAAGTCCAATTCAAATTACATCTTAAACTTCGAATAGACTGCATAATAAAATCAGTGGTATTAGTATTTTTATAGACAGTTCGTTTCTAATAGTTTTAATTTTATTTAACTTAAATTTTATTAGAAATTAAAAAAATATTTTGCTCTTTTGTTATTTCGTTTTGAGTTATTTTTAAATACTTCTTGTTTAGCTTTTTATTAAAGTGGCGCGCCCGAAGAGATTCGAACTCCTGACCCCTTGGTTCGAAGCCAAGTACTCTATCCAGCTGAGCTACGGGCGCATAAATACTAGAGATGACAAAAGTGGCGCGCCCGAAGAGATTCGAACTCCTGACCCCTTGGTTCGTAGCCAAGTACTCTATCCAGCTGAGCTACGGGCGCGTTGTGACATTATAACTTAATGATATTGAATAATGGCGGAGAGCGAGGGATTCGAACCCTCGATACAGGTTTAAGCCCGTATGCTTCCTTAGCAGGGAAGTGCCTTCGACCTCTCGGCCAGCTCTCCAGAAGCGCGAACAATACGCTAAATTGCTTTAAAAATCAATTTCTAGTGCTTATGCGTCAAGTCCAAAAGCTTTATGAAGGGCTCTGACTGCAAGCTCTAGATATTTCTCATCAATAAGCACTGAAATTTTAATTTCGCTTGTTGAGATCATGTCAATATTAATGCCTTCTTCGGACAATGTTCTAAACATTTGGCTTGCAACACCAACGTGAGAGCGCATACCAACACCTACGATGGATACTTTTGCAATTTTATCGTTTCCATTTACTTCTCTAGCGTTCACGTGACCCTTAACTTTTTCATTAAGAATACCTAAGGCTTTATTTAAATCAATTCTATTCACAGTAAATGTAAAGTCAGTTGTTCCAACAGCGCCTACATTTTGAATAATCATATCGACATCGATATTGGCATCTGCAATGGGGCCTAATATTTGATAAGCAATACCTGGCTTATCTGGCACACCAAGAATACTTACCTTGGCTTCATCGCGATTAAAAGCAATACCTGAAATAATGGGATCTTCCATTTTATTTTTTTCCTCAAATGTAATTAAAGTGCCGTCACCTTCTTCTTCAAAGCTTGATAACACTCTTAATTTAACCTTATATTTACCTGCGAATTCGACTGCTCTAATTTGAAGTACTTTTGATCCTAGACTTGCCATTTCTAACATCTCTTCAAAAGTAATTGAATCTAATTTCTTAGCTTCAGGCACCACTCTAGGATCGGTTGTATAAATACCATCCACATCCGTATAAATTTGGCATTCATCAGCTTTAAGCGCTGCGGCTAGCGCAACTCCGGTTGTATCTGAGCCACCACGCCCAAGCGTCGTAATATTACCTTGTTCATCCACACCTTGGAATCCAGCAACGACCACAACATAACCTTGATCTAAATCTTCTTGAATATTGTGATGGTCAATTTTTAAAATTCTAGCTTTAGTGTGAGCATCATCCGTTAGAATTTTGACTTGAGAACCGGTGTAGCTTCTAGCTTTAATACCAAGCTCAATTAAAGCAAGTGTTGTCATACCAATAGTAACCTGTTCGCCTGTAGACACTATGACATCTAACTCACGTGGATCAGGCTCGGCCATAATCTCTCTAGCTAAGCCAATGAGTCGATTAGTTTCACCAGACATGGCAGACACCACCACAACGATTTGGTGTCCGAGTGATTTATATCGAGCGACACGTCTTGCAACAGCCCGAATTCTTTCTGGCGTTCCAACTGATGTGCCGCCGTATTTTTGTACAATTAAACTCATAGATATTTAGTTAAGTATTATTTTCTTTAATTGAGTTAAGCAATCACTAAAAGCTTGATCAAGAAGTTCTGGTTTTGATCCTCCAGCCATTGCAAGATCAGGTTTACCGCCACCTTTACCGCCAATCGCAATGGCTAGTTCATTTGCAATGTCACCTGCTTTTATTTTATTCACAAGATCATGCGTCACACCGACCGCTAGGGTGACTTTACCTTGATCTACACCACTTAAAATTATAACTGCACTTTTGAGTTCTACTTTAAGTTTATCAATGGTCTCTCTTAACGCTTGTGTATCGGCAGCACCTAATTTTTCCATCACAACTTTAACCTCTCCTATGGAGACTGCTTTTTTAGATAAGTTACCACTTTCAGAAGAAGTAATTTTTGATTTCAGTTGCTGAATATTTTTTTCCTGTTCTTTCATGAGATCTTGGATTTGATCAATTTTGCTTAAAAGTTCGGAGGAGGGGACTTTTAGATCATGTGCTAAACGGTCAATGATTGAAACATGTTCATTCATATAATGAATGACATTAAATCCTGTTGTCGCTTCAATGCGTCGAATACCGGAGGAGATACCTGTTTCAGAAATAATTTTGAAGGCACCAATATCCCCAGTTCTTTTTACATGCGTGCCGCCGCATAGTTCTTTACTTGATCCAATACTAAGCACTCTCACCTCGTCAGCATATTTCTCACCAAAGAGCATCATGGCACCACTTTTTTTGGCGTCATCTAAATGCATAGTCTTAGCTTCCGTATCTGTATTGTTAAGTATTTCTTGGTTAACAAACATTTCAACAGATTTAATTTCATCTGAAGTTAAAGCTTTGGGGTGTGAAAAGTCAAAACGTGTTTTCGATTCGTCAACGAGCGAGCCTTTTTGTTCTACATGAGAGCCTAAGGTATTCTTAAGACCTTTATGTAATAAATGGGTTGCTGAATGATTTCGCATAATATTTTTCCGAGAATCATTTTCAACGGATGCCATGACTTCATCAGATACTTTTAAGCTGTTCGTTTCAACTATACCAAAGTGAGCATAAATTTTTGCTTTGATTTTTATGGTGTCTTCAACTTTAAAAGAGCTATTAGAAGTTTTAATCAACCCTTTGTCACCTACCTGGCCGCCTGATTCTGCATAGAAGGGGGTGGTGTCAAGAATCACAATGCCAGACTCACCTTTGAGAAGCTCTGTCTTGGACATATCGTCTTTGAATAAAGCCAAGACTTTTGCCTTGCATTCCATGGTCTCATATCCACTAAAATGTGTAGCGTCACCGTTATAGTCGACATCTATTTTCATTTTGAATTTATTAGAAGACCGAGCCATAGATTTTTGAGCTTCCATCGCCTCATCAAAACCTTTTTGATCGATGGATATATTTTTCTCTCGACAAATATCAGCGGTCAGATCAAGTGGAAATCCAAAAGTATCGTGGAGCTTGAAAGCAATTTGACCGTCAAAAGTTTTTTGATTTTTTTTAACAAGCGCTTGAATAGACTCTTCTAATATATTCATACCATTTTCAATGGTTTCAAAGAATCGCTCTTCTTCTAGCTTGAGTGATAAAGCAATATTTTGTTTATTTCTTTCAATGTCAGGATAAGCTTTGCCTAACATACGCACAACATCATCCACTAACTTATGGAAGAAAGGTTGTCTACATCCTAGTTTATAGCCATGTCTGATGGCTCTACGGATAATTCTTCTTAAAACATAACCGCGGCCTTCGTTGCCGGGAATCACACCATCTGAAATTAAGAATGTACAAGCGCGAATATGATCTGACAATACCTTGAGTGAGGGGTGATGGATGTCTGATGTTTTTGTAATATTTGCAGCTGATTGAATAAGGGGGACAAATAAATCTGTTTCATAATTGGCATGCACACCTTGCAAGACTGCGCATATTCTCTCCAAGCCCATGCCTGTATCCACAGAAGGTTTTGGTAATGTATGCATGACACCTTTTTCATCGCGGTTATATTGCATAAAAACAATATTCCAAATTTCAATGAATCGGTCCCCATCTTCATCTTTAGATCCAGGCGGACCGCCAGGTATATGGCTTCCATGATCATAAAAAATTTCAGTACATGGACCACATGGGCCTGTGTCACCCATCATCCAAAAATTATCTGATGCATACTTGGCACCTTTGTTGTCGCCAATACGAATAATTTTGTCCGGATGAATACCGATTGATTTAGCCCAAATATCGTATGCTTCATCATCTTCACTATAGACAGTCACGAGCAGTTTTTCTTTGGGTATTTTATAAACTTCAGTGAGAAGTTCCCAAGCATATTGAATAGCATCTTTTTTAAAATAATCACCGAAGCTGAAATTGCCGAGCATTTCAAAAAAAGTATGATGTCTTGCTGTATAGCCTACATTTTCTAAGTCATTATGTTTGCCACCGGCTCTGACACACTTTTGGCTTGAAGTCGCTCTAGCATAGTGACGTTTATCAAATCCTAAGAACACATCTTTGAATTGATTCATCCCAGCATTTGTAAATAGTAAAGTAGGGTCTTCTCCTGGCACTAAAGAGCTTGAAGCTGCAATCTGATGTTGTTTATTCTTGAAAAAATCTAAGAAAATATTTCTAATTTCTTCACTAGAAATAATGGGATGGTTCGATGCAGTTGACATACGCTAGCTATTCTTCCTTGGCATTCAATATTTTTTTTATAAGCGAAACATCAAACCCGCGACTTTGCAAAAAGCGCGCTTGTTTTGACCATTCTTCTTTAGAAGAGGGAGGGAGTCTAAATTTCTTTTGCCATACTTGTTTTGCATATAATAATTCTTGGTTTTTAAGAGGGCTTATGTGTTCCTCTATAAGAGCCTGCTCTATTCCTTTTTCTTCAAGTTCTCGAATGATCTTATATCGCCCGAATTTATTTTTTTTTGCATGAATAAATTGTTCACAATACCGCTCATTAGAAAGCCATCCATCTGACACAAGAGACGATATAAAAAGATCTAATGCATCTTCATTCAATTCGAGCGTATGAGCGTACTCACTTAATTTCAATTTCAATTCGAGATGTGAGTACTCTCTTTTTGCTAGGTAATATAACGCTCTTTTTTTAAGTAAAACTAATGGATTATTTTTTGTGTTACTCAGTTTCGTCTGTTTCCTGAGGTGCAGTCATCGCTTCACTTAAAGTTGATGAGTTTGCCCTAATCTTATCTTCAATTTCTTGAGCAATTTTAGGATTTTCTTTTAAAAATTCTCTGGCATTGTCTTTGCCTTGGCCAATTTTCTCGCCATTATAGCTATACCATGACCCTGCTTTTTCAACAAAATTTAATTGAGCACCAATTTCAATGATTTCACCTTCTCTTGAAATGCCTTCACCATAAAGCACGTCAAATTCAGCTTGTCTAAATGGAGGCGCCACCTTATTTTTAACCACTTTAACTCTTGTTTCAGCACCCACGACTTCATCACCTTTTTTGATTGCACCAATACGTCGTATATCAAGTCTCACGGACGCATAAAATTTCAAAGCATTGCCGCCCGTGGTTGTTTCTGGATTGCCAAACATGACCCCAATCTTCATACGAATTTGGTTAATGAATATGACAAGCGTATTTGTTTTTTTAATATTGCCTGTTAATTTTCTTAAGGCTTGTGACATAAGACGAGCTTGAAGGCCCATATGAGAGTCACCCATTTCACCTTCAATTTCTGCACGTGGCGTCAAAGCTGCTACAGAGTCTATGACGACAATATCGACTGAACCACTTCGTACAAGCATGTCTGCAATTTCAAGGGCTTGTTCGCCTGTATCAGGTTGAGATATGAGTAGGTCTGGAACTACAACACCTAATTTGGCAGCATATTGAGGATCAAGTGCATGTTCAGCATCGATAAAAGCAGCGACGCCACCCAGTTTTTGCATTTGAGCGATGACTGATAGCGTTAAAGATGTCTTGCCTGAGGATTCTGGGCCATATATTTCAACAACACGCCCTCTAGGAAGACCACCTATGCCAAGCGCAATATCAAGACCTAAGGAACCTGTTGAAACTGATTGGATATCTTGGATGACTTCGGAATCATCCATCCTCATGACGGAGCCTTTTCCGAATTGTTTTTCGATCTGCGCTAATGCGGCAGCAAGTGCCTTACTTTTATTGTCATCCATCTAAATTTGCCTTTAATTAAAGTGTTTTTATCACTAATAATTATTTCATACTTGGGGGTTTAAAGTAAGCGCTAAGACCTGATTTAGTGCAAATAGACAAGAAGATTCACGTATATTTTCCCTTGATCCAGGGAAGACTTTTGAAGCATTAAAAATGATCTTATTTTGATGAGCAATAGCAAAGAAAACTGTACCTACAGGCTTTTCAGTAGACCCCCCTGCGGGACCTGCAATGCCTGTAATTGATAGAGCTATTTGAGCATGACTCTCTTTAAGGGCGCCTAAAGCCATTTCGGAAGCAACCTCATGACTCACCGCACCATATTTTAAAAGTGTCGTTGGATCGACCTTAAGTAATTCAATTTTTGCTTCATTGCTATATGTAATGAATCCTCGGTCGAACCAGGCGGAGCTTCCAGGAATATTTGTGAGATGTTGGCAAACTAACCCGCCAGTGCATGACTCAGCAAGTGCTATCCGCAAGTGATTTTTAATGAGGGCATTGCTGACCTGAAGGCATGTATCTTGAATGATTGATTGGGTCATTGCATTGAGAAATAAATAAGTAGTGCAAAAAATGCAGCAACATAATCGTCAAGCATAATACCCAATCCACCCCCTACATGCTGATCTAGATAATTGATTGGAAAGGGCTTCCAAATATCAAAAATTCTAAAGAGTACAAATAACTCAAAAATTTTAAGGGGATTTAAAAGAGGGTGAGCAATGACTAACATTAAAAAGAAAGCCGAAATTTCATCCCAAACAATAGCGCTAGGGTCTTTAACTTTAAGTGCATGCGCTGTTTGATTGCAAATAAAGATACCTACAATTGTAAATAAGAAAGCCATCATCATCTGTATGGAAAAACTATAGGACGATATTAATAAATAAATTGGAATCCCAACCAGGGTGCCTAGAGTGCCTGGTGCTTTTTTTGAAAGTCCCACACCAAAACCTAGCGCTAAAAAATGCGAGGGATGCTTTATTAGAAATTTAAGATTAGGCAAAGTGATCAAAGCCTTTTGGGTTGAATAATATGGATTTGCCTTTTTGATCTATGACCTTGAGGGATGTGTTCTTAGTAATCACACCAATGATGCTGGTAGCTGTTTTCGTTTTTTTTGCAATTTTTTCTATAGTGAGCCTATGTTTTTTTGGAGCTGTAAATAGTAATTCATAATCATCGCCCCCACTTAATGCGAATTGATATTTTTTTGATGCATGAATAAATGGATCACACGGTATTTCATTAAGTAAAAGAGTGGCTCCAGCTGTGGAAGCTTTTAAGACATGTTTTAAGTCTTGAATGAGACCATCAGAAATATCAATACAGCTATTCGCATAGCGAGATAAATGGGAGCCGATTAAAACTTTAGGTGTGGGTGTTTCAAGTGCTTTTATACATTTTATTTTCAAACTAGGGGCGAGTTTTAATGTCCCTTGCAGGCTAGCCAAGCCCATGGAGGCCATGCCTAATTGACCTGTCACCCATATATCGTCATTTATTTTTGCGCCAGATCTCAATAGACTTTTATTTTTTTTAATTTCACCCATGATAGTAATTGAAATAGTCAGAGGACCTTTTGTGGTATCGCCACCAATAAGATCAATGCCAAATTGATCAGCACATTTAAAAAAGCCCTTTGAGAATTCTTTCAGCCAGTCATGATTTATTTTAGGTAGCGATATCGATAAAGTTGCCCATTTAGGTATAGCACCCATTGCTGCAATATCAGATAAATTAACTGCAAGAGATTTCCAACCTAAATGCGCTGCGTTGGTATTTTTTAGAAAGTGAACATTTTCTACAAGCATGTCTGAAGAAATAACGATTTCACAATTTTTTTTAATATTAATAATTGCCGCATCATCACCCACACCGAGGGCAGTCTGTTTCATTTTTTTCTTAAAGTATTGATCAATAATTTCGAATTCTGAAGACATGATTATTTAGTTTTAGGCCTAAAAGTCGTCACAATATCTTGATGTGTTTCAATAAAAGAGCCATTTAAAAGATCAATACAATAAGGTACCCCAGCAAAAATGCCATGCACTATGACTTCCCCTTGATCATTTTTCAATCCTTCAAGTGTTTGGGCAATAGATTTAGGTTGGCCGGGCAAATTAATAATAAGTGTATTTTTACGCACAACTGCAACCTGCCTAGAGAGAATAGCTGTAGGGACGAAATGTAAGCTGATTTGACGCATTTGCTCGCCAAAGCCGGGCATCTCTCGATCCGCAATGGCTAGGGTAGCATCAGGCGTTACGTCTCTTAAAGCAGGCCCTGTCCCGCCTGTGGTAAGAATAAGATCGCATAATTCGACATCTACAAAGTGAATCAACGAAGATTCAATCAGCGGTCTTTCATCAGGGATAATTTTTTCTATCGTTTCGAAGGGGGAGGTGAGCGCTTTTTGAAGCCAAGCCTTTAGGTGAGGAATACCTTGATCCTCATATTCGCCTTTTGAAGCTCGGTCGCTAATTGAAATGAGTCCAATTTTAGTGAACTTATTTTTCATGATGGGTCATAATAAGTGAAAGTTCGATCATAACATTATCGCTTTAAAGGAATTCTATGCAATTTAAACTTATTTTTATCATCCTTAATTTATTCAGCATGCTGGCTTTTGCTGAAGAAACTAATTTATTCCAAGAAAATTATCTTACTCAAAGTACAACCAAGTTTCATTCCTTGCAAAAAAAGCCGGATACAAAAATTTATGCTGGCATGAATAAAGAAAAAGATAAAATTAGAATGTTAGAAGACGGTTATGACCTCATGGGCACCTCAGCATTTCAGGGGGCTTTTACAGAGCCTAATCAAGCTCTTAAGCATGCTCAATCAATCGAGGCAGATGTGGTTTTAGTATACGATCGTAAAATTAATGAAATGACAAGACCAGAGCGCTTAAGACAGCTTCATGCTGAAATGAAAAAAAACAGCAAGGGTGAGAAAAACACTGTGATTGAGGTGAGTGAAGCAGACTTACAAGATAAAAATAGTAAATTTGACTTCTATGCTACCTATTGGGCCAAGCTCCCTCAGCCTATTTTAGGATTACATGTGATTAAGTTAATTAAAACAAATTCAGAAACCAAAGAGAAGAAAGAAGAAGTGGGCTTGAAAGTTGTAGCAGTGATTAAAGATTCACCTGCTTTTAAATCAGGCATTCAAAAAGGGGATGTAATACTTGTATTAAATGATGTGAATACCGAATCGCCTGAAGAATTTTCTAAATCAGTATTTAAACAGCAAGGCAACAAAGTAAAAATTAAATATTCAAGAGACGATGAGGAAAAGGTTGTAGTCACTGAACTTAACCGTAGATAATTTTATTTCTCTATAATTTTTTTTATAAGCTTAAATAATTCTCGATTATATTTAGGTGCTTTATCCTTACTTTTTTCTTCAACCGCTTCTTTGATTGTATTTAATAAAATTAATTTTTCTTCAGTTGGAAACTTAATTAAGAAGTCATTAATACTTCCTGGCTCTTCAACTAATTTTTTCCGCCATAATTCTATATTATGAAAATGTTGTTTTTCTTTAATTTCTTGCTGATCCCAAAAAGTCATAATAGTATTTAATTCAGTTGCATCAAATTTTCTCATGAGCTTCCCGATATATTGACTTTGACGCCTTTTGGCGCCGTTACTCGTAATCTTTTGCATAGCTAAAATGGCTTCGAATAAATCGGGTGGCAAGGTCAACGCCTTTAATTTGGATACTGATAACTCACACAATTTCAATCCAAGTGATTGAAGTTTTTCAGCTTCAAGTTTAAGCTGCGTTCGGCTGACGGTAGTATTTTCGAGATCTTTATCTTTTGCCATATGAATATAAGTGAGTTTATAGAGTGACTATTTCTAAGTTATGATAACAGGGTTTACTTTCCCATCTATAGAGACATGAAAAAAAATCAATTTGATTTAGAGCATTTAAAAAAAATTGCTGAACACACAATGCATTATGCAAAGAGCATAGGCGCTACTGCATCTGAAGTTGAGGTAAGTTATGGTACAGGTAAAAATGTTTCTGTACGTTTAGGTAGCCTTGAAACGCTTGAAATCAATAGGGATAAAGGATTTTCTGTCACCCTTTATAATGGGCAGCGAAAAGGTAGCTCTAGCTCATCTGATCTATCAATGCAAAGCATTGAAGATACTGTTGAAGCTGCTTTTAATATTGCGCGCTATACAGCTCCAGATCCTTTTTTTGACTTGGCTGATAAAAATCTTATGGCGACAAACATGCAAGATCTTGATTTGCATAATGCATGGGATATTTCTATAGACGATATGATTGACCTTGCAAAAACATGTGAGGCTTCAGCGCTTGGTGTCAGTCAAAAAATTACAAATTCCGAGGGTGCTAGCGTTTCATCTTCTGAGGGTATTTTTATTTATGCTAATAGCCATGGCTTTATGGGTGGCTATCCTACATCTAGGCATTCGATTGGTTGCTCTGTGATTGGAGAAGAAAAGTCGATGATGCAAAGAGATTATTGGTATTCGTCCGCAAGGCATGTTGAAGATTTAGAGTCTGGTGAATCGGTAGGAAAATTAGCAGGCACAAGAACGGTCTCTCGATTAGGCGCTAAAAAAATTCATACGTGCCATGCGCCAGTTATTTTTGAAGCGCCGATAGCAAGTGGACTTATCTCATCTCTTATTTCAGCCATCTCAGGCGGTAATTTATATCGTCAATCCTCATTTCTTCTAAACTCGCTTGGAGAAAAAGTAGCAAGTGAGCAATTAACGATTGAAGAAGACCCTTTCCTTTTACGCGGAGACGCAAGCTCTATGTTTGACGATGAAGGGGTAGCGACCAATTCGAGACTGTTAGTTGATCAAGGTACCATCAATGGATATCTTCTATCTTCATACTCCGCCAGAAAGCTTGGCATGCAATCAACAGGTAATGCTGGTGGTGCGCATAATCTAATTGTGAAGACCGGCAATCAAAATCTACAAGACCTTATTAAATTAATGCATAAAGGTCTGTTTGTAACAGAGCTACTTGGTCACGGCATAAATATGGTGACAGGTGATTATTCTAGAGGTGCTGCAGGCTTCTGGGTTGAAGACGGGGTGATTACTTATCCAGTGGAGGAAATTACGATTGCAGGCAATATGAAAGATATGTTGAAACAGATTTTAGCTATTGGAAATGATGTTTACAGAAACGGATCGAAACATACAGGTTCGATCTTACTAGAAAAAATGAGTATTGCGTCTAGTTGATAAAAAGCTAATTAATTACCAAATGGAATACTGGAAGGTCTAACGCCTTTCGGATCTTCAACACCGTCTTTAACTAAATTTTCTCTGTTTTGCAAATAACTATCTCGCATGTAAGCATAAGGATCGAAAGATTTGTCTCGAATATCGAAATCAGCCATAAGCTCTGCACGTTTATCAATGACAGCTGCAGCAATAGTCAACCATCGAGTTGTGTCGTCCTCGATATACCCAATTGGATTGAAGAAGAATGCGTCAGTCGCAAAACCAATACCATCTCTAGTGCTTGATGGGCCAAGAATAGGAAGCACTAAATATGCGCCACTATCTAAACCATAGTAACCAAGCGTTTGACCAAAATCTTCTATTGTACGAGCGCCACCTGCTTTTGAATGCACATCAAATAGACCAAGCACTCCCACAGTCGTATTAACAGCAATTCGACCTGTTGTATTAGCAGCTTGCTTAAATTTAAATTGGAATAATTCGTTTACAAGTGTGACTACGTCACGAATATTTTTAAAGAAATTATTTACACCCGTTTGAACAGGGGTTGGTGTAATCGCTTGGTATCCCTGAGCCACTGGTTTTAATGCTACTTTATCGACGACTTCATTAAATTTGTACACTGAACGATTAAGACCTTCGAGAGGGTCTTTGTTTTGTTGTGAAGCACAACCAAACATGACGAAAGTGACTAAGATTGCTACGAGGAATTTGCTTATGTGTTTTGTCATGTCAAAAAGATTCATTAAGTTGCACAAATTATCTATTAATGTTGTTTTTTTGTCTATAACTTATTGAAAATTAAAGCCTAGAGGCCTTTGGTGTGGCATAAAAACAACATCCTAATTTTTAACAGACTTATAGAGGGCTAGAGCTTTAATCCTCTGTGCGGCATGGTCAACGATAGGCTTTGGGTAGTCGATTTTATTGGTGTTTTTACTGAGCCATGGTGAGTGAATCTCATCCTCACTCAACTTATCTAGCTCAGGGACATATTTTTTAATAAATTTACCTTGGGGGTCGAATCTTAAAGATTGCGTAATTGGGTTAAAAATCCTAAACCATGGCTGAGCGTCACAACCAGTAGAAGCTGCCCATTGCCAGCCACCATTATTAGCACTTAAGTCAAAATCAATAAGTTTTTCTGCAAAATACGCCTCCCCCCAGCGCCAATCGACAAGTAGATCTTTGACTAAAAAAGAGGCGGCAATCATTCTAAGTCGATTATGCATAAAGCCTGTTTGATTGAGTTGCCTCATTGCAGCATCCACAATAGGAAACCCAGTTTGGCCATCTGTCCAAGCTTTAAAGTAATCAGGGTTATTTTCAAAAGCGATCGATTCATAGTCTTTTTTGAAAGCTCTGCCCAGTGCTACGTCGGGACGATGGAATAAAATTTGAAAATAAAATTCACGCCAAATCAATTCATTTAGCCACGTTTCAGCGCCTTCACTAAAAGACTCTTGCGTTAAACGAAAAAGCTGTCTTATGGAAAGTGTTCCAAATCGCAAATGAACGGATAGGTAAGAAACGCCTTTAATCGCTGGAAAATCCCGAGTTTTTTTGTAAAGCGCTATTCTTTCCTTAAAATCTTCAACGAGTAATTTTCCCCCAGTCATGCCAGTATGAATTTTAATTTGATGAAGGTTGGTTTTTTTAAATCCCATATCTTCAAGACTCAGTAACGGATCGGATTTAAATTGAGCAAGATTTTCGATAAAAGGCTCAATATCGAAGCGAGGTATAGAAGTTTGGCTAAGTTTTTTTAAGTAATTATTTTTGTAAGGTGTAAAAACAGTATAGGGTTTTTCTAGCGCTGTAAGAATCTCATCTTTTTCAAAAACTACCTGATCTTTAAAATCATAAAAATCGACATTTTTTTTAATCGCAATATTTCTTATTTCTTCATCTCGCTTAATCGCGTGTGGTTCATAATCTCTGTTGATATAGATTGCATCGATCTTAAATGAGTCAATGACACGGGTAATAGCCTCAGAAGCCAAGCTATGTATCACAATTAAATCAGATTTTTTTTGGATGAGACTTTCTTTAAGCTCTTTAATACTTTCCCAAATAAATTCGACTCGCCTATCTTCCTTATTTTTTAAGACATCTAAAATTTCTTTGTCAAAGATAAAAATACAAAAAACTTGCTTAGATTCTTGAAGCGCATGGGAAAGAGCTGCATGATCGTAATCACGTAAATCTCTTCTAAACCAAACAAGTGAGTTGTTATATTTTTTATTCACGATGATAAGGATGATTTTCTAAAATCGAGTGAGCTCGATATAACTGTTCCGCCACTAGCACTCTCACAATTGCATGGGGAAATGTCGATTTAGAGAGGCTCCAAGTGAGATTAGCCTTGCGAAGAATGTTTTCATGAATACCATCTGCACCACCAATTACAAAAGCAATATCTTTGAAATGTTCTGTCCAATGATTTAATTTTTGAGCTAACTCTTGCGATGTGAACTGGACTCCCTTTTCATCAAGCACAATTAAAAACTCTTTATCAAGATGAGATAAAATTTTTTCAGATTCACTTATTTTTTTCTGCTCTATCGAATCAAATTTTTTTTCAGGTTTTATTTCTACAAGTTGAGGGGAAAAATCATGATTGAGCTTTGAAATATAACCATCAAACGCTTCTTTAATCCAGCCTGGCATTTTATTACCAATTGAGACGATTTTAATTTTCAACGAAGCGAATTGATTTTTTTTGGAGTTTGTTTTTTTGCCGGCTCTATCCATAATTCCTCAAGGTTATAATAGGCACGAGTGGTAGGGAGCATAATATGAACAATCACATCATCGACGTCTACAAGAACCCATTCACCTTCTTTTTCTCCTTCAACTCCATTAACGTGAACATTTAGGGATTTCATTTTTTCACAAACATTGTGAGAGAGTGCTTTTGTTTGTCTCGATGAGTTAGCGCTTGCAATCACCATATAGCTTGTAACCGTTGTAATTTTTCTTACATCAATGACTTCAATATCAAAAGCCTTGATATCTTCAAGTGCCTCAACTACTGCTTTTTTAATATCATTCAAGGTCATTGACAACTAAGCAGCCTGTATCTGAATAAAATCTTTTTTTGCAATAATCTGATTTTTTTCATTAACGTAAATAAGCGCTGGTTTATATTTTTCTAGTTCTAGCTCAGAATAATTTGCATAGGTCGCAATAATAATAAGATCACCAGGGTTAGCTTTGTGAGCCGCTGCTCCATTAATCGAAATAACCCCTGAATTTCTTTGTGCCCTGATAGCGTAGGTAGTAAAACGTTCGCCGTTTGTAATATTGTAGATAGCAATTTGCTCATATTCTCTAATGTGAGCTGCCTCAAGCAATGTTTCGTCAATTGCACATGAGCCTTCATATTCAAGTTCAGAATGCGTAACTTGAACGCGATGAAGTTTAGATTTGAGCATCATTCTTTGCATATATTTGGGCTAGAAAACCAGGTATAAAGGATGTCCTATTATAGCCAGTTCAATCCTGGATGCAAAATTCAATATTATCAATGAGGCGAACAGAACCTAGGGTGGCAGCTCCTAAAATAACTATCTGATTTTCATCATGAAGGGGATTTTCAAGTGATTGAGCTGAGCGAATCGATAGATAATCGACCGTCCATCCAGATGCATTTAAGGCGATCACTGATTGCGCTTCAATTTCCTCAAGTGAAGAAGTTTTTTGAATAACCTTTTCCTTCATAGTATTCAATTGTTGCAATAATTGAGGTGCTTTTTTTCTATTCTCTTCGGAGAGTAAATTGTTTCTTGAGCTTTTTGCTAGGCCGTCATGGTCTCGAACTGTATCTATTCCCACAATCTCAATAGGATAGCTGAGCTGTTTGACTAATGCTTTAATTAAAAAGAGTTGTTGAAAATCCTTTTTTCCAAAAAAAGCTATATCGGGCTTAATGAGGGTAAATAATTTACATACAATAGTGGCAACACCATTAAAATGGCCTGGCCTAAATTTCCCACACAAATCATTTGCAATGGGGGGTAGATGAATTTCGGTTGTTTCTAGTTGATCAAGGATATCTTCTTCGGATGGAACAAATACGTAAGGCACGTTCAATCCTTCAAGCATAGATAAGTCTTTTTCTAATGTCCGTGGATAATTTTTAAAATCTTCTTTTGAATTAAATTGAAGTGGATTGATAAAAATGCTCACTACAATATGTTTTGTTTTTTTTAAGGCCTCTTGAATAAGTTTAATGTGCCCTTCGTGGAGATTACCCATAGTAGGGACAAAAGCAATATGGGGCAATGTCTTTAAAGTTTTAATTAATTCGTTTTGAGTATGAATGACATGCATACTTAAGAACGATTTTTTATGAACTCTAAAAGGAGATTTTTTGTATCGCTATTTTTATTTGATGAGGTAGTATTATCCAAATAAAGATCTTGAGATGTATTTGAATTCATTAATAAGTCATACAAAATAAAAACCTCACCATCGCATGTTTCACCTGAATGAAATCCAATAGTTGGAATAGATATTTCTTGCGTAATACGCTTAGCTACATCCTCAGGGACAGATGAAAGGACTAGCATATCAGCCCCAGATTTTTCAAGCGCCTTTGCATCCTCAATAATAGTACCTAGCGTTTTTTCTAGAGCGCATTGAATTTCATTGCTATTCTTATTTTTAATGCTTTGTGGCATATACCCTATATGCCCACATACCTTAATATCTTTTGTTTTCAGGTGTGTCACGATGGAAGATAATGATGCCCCACCTTCGAGCTTCACCATATGTGCCCCCGCTTCAATAAGCGCTAACGCACTTTTATATGCAAGGTCATTCGTCTCATAAGTGTGGATAGGAAGATCGCTGATAATGAATGAAGATTGAGCGCCGCGCGACACGGATTTAGTATGATAAATCATATCGTTTAGTGAAACATTGTGTGTATTAGCTTCACCCTTAATAAATATACCCAGAGAATCACCCACTAAAATAGCATCAACTTCAATTGACTCTAAGAGTCTTGCAAATGATGCGTCGTAGCAAGTGAGAATGGTAATTTTCTTACCACTTTTTTTCATAGATTTAAGAGAAGTTAAATTCATAGCAGTTGGGGATTAAAAAACTCGCGATTACTCTTGATATTCATAATTCGACTAATTAAGAGATCAATGGCATTTTTATCTTTGAGGATATTTAAATTTTCGTTATTAAGAATTAAAACAGGCGAGCGATCATAACTGTGAAAAAATTGGCTATATGATTCAGAAATTGCTTCTAAATATTCAGTTGAAATATCCATTTCAAAATTAATGCTTCTATCTTTAATTCTTTTTTCTAAAGTTTCTATAGATGTTTGAATATAAATAATGAGATCTGGCTTTGGTGCTTTTAATTGTAAGTGAGAAAAGATTTGATGGTAGAGATTAAACTCCTCCTCATCTAAATTAATTTTTGCAAAGATAGGATCTTTTTCAAGAAAAAAATCAGCAATCGTTGATTCTTTAAACATATCTTTCTGTGAAATTTTTTGAATCTGGTCTGCTCTTTGAAAAAGAAAAAATAACTGAGTCGATAAGGCGTAGCGCTTCATGTCCTCATAAAATTTTGGCAGAAAAGGATTTTTTTCGGCTTTTTCGCTTATAAAATTAACCCCGAATCGATCAGCTAAAATTTTTGCTAGCGTTGACTTTCCTGAGCCAATCGGCCCTTCAACTACAATGTAAGGAAATCTATCAAAAATATTCATAAAATTATGCGTTTGGTATTTTCTGGGTCTAATCCCCTAGCTATTTTAGCGATATCTCCGAAAGGGGGGACAGAAATATTTTCATTAATTTCTTGAAGAGGGAAAATAACAAAAGCCCGCTCATGCATTCTAGGATGCGGTATGGTGAGTTTAGGTTCATCTATTCTTAGGTCCCCATAAAGAAGAATATCTAAATCAAGCGTTCTAGGTGCATTAGGGAATGAACGCTCTCTTTTATGTGAGCTTTCTATCATTTGCAGCTCCAATAAGAGCTCATGAGGGCTGAGTTCGGTTTCAATCGAAACTACAGCGTTGACAAAGTCAGGCTGGTCTTTATAACCTAAAGGCGAGCTGGAATAGCAACTCGATTTTTTTATTAGCTTACTTTTAGGCATATTTCCAATTTCATTAAATGCGGTAGTCACTTGATTTAGTGGATTTGCAAGATTACTTCCTACTGCAATGTAAGTTAAGATGCCCATCTTTGACTATTTACGGGTAAGTTGTTTGACCATTAACGATTTTTCATGGTTATCAGCATCAATAAAATTTGTCCACCATATGCCAATACTCTGGTCGAGCTGGTTAGATTGACATCGCAACAGCATAAAGTCATAAGCAGCTCTAAATCTTGGATGGAGTAATAACCTGTATATTTTTTTTGGAGATTGATTTTCGAACCGTGGTTGTAATCGCCATATTTCTTTCATAGTAATTGTGAAGCGCTTATGAATAGGGAAAAGTTTAATTTGTTTTTCGATCACTTCATCAATCGCTTGGTTAAGCCCCGCTATAGAATGTTTAAGATCGACTTTGTATTGATCCCACAATAGATAAACTTGATGCCATAACAAAAATGAAAATAAGAAGCTCGGGTTACATGACTTGTCTTGGTTAATTCTTAAGTCAGTATTTTTAAGGCCATTCGAAATAAAAAGATCAATTACTTCTGACTTCAATTCTGGTGCTAAGAAAAACTGCGCGTAAATACTTTCTTCTTGCATGACTTTATAGCTACTTAATGCATGCCCTGTTAAGAAAAACTTAATAACTTCATCAAACAGTCTTGAATGAGGAATGTCATGAAGCAGAGGGATAATTTTTTTTATAGGACTTCTTGATGGAGTATGCAGAGTCATATTAAGTTTTGCACACACACGGAATGCTCTCAATATGCGAATAGGGTCTTCCTGATAGCGCTTTTCTGGATCACCAATCATACGAATAATCCCATGTTTAAGGTCTTCTAACCCCTCATGAAAATCAACAAGCTTATGATTCGTTGGGCTGTAAAACATTGCATTAATAGTGAAGTCACGTCGCATTGCGTCCTCTTCTATTGTGCCGTAATGGTTATCATCTTTAATCACGGAACCATCAGACTGAGGAATTTCTTTTTGTTGGGAGCGGTATGTTGAGACTTCGATGACCTCTCGTCCGTAAATCACATGGACTAATTTGAAACGTCGCCCAATCATTCTAGAGCGTCTAAATAAATGATGGATTTGATCAGGTGTAGCGTTTGTAACTACGTCAAAGTCTTTCGGCTTAATCCCAAATAAAAGATCTCTTACTGCCCCACCTACAAGATAGGCCTCAAAGCCGTTCTCTTCTAGAACTTCTATAGTTTTTATTGCATGAACGCTGATAAGACTGATATCAATTTTTTCGAAATCGATTTCAAAATTAGATTTTTTAGTTTTTTTAAATTTTTTAAAAAAGGCTTTAAGTATGGGAGGGGTCGCTGACATCAATGAAGATCTGTATTAACTAATATCTTTTTTCCAGAAAACATCTTTAACTTTTTTATGTTTATTGATAACTCTAGCAAGAACAAATAAAAGATCTGAGAGCCTATTAATATACTGCAGGGAGTATGCGTTAATCGCGTCTTTTGCGTTGAGTTTAAATATAGCCTGTTCGGTTCTTCTGCAAATCGTTCTCGCCATATGACAAAATGCTGCAGCTCTAGAGCCTCCAGGAAGGATAAATTCTTTCAGGGGAGGTAAGTCTTTATTGTAAGAGGTTATGATTTCTTCTAATTCAAGAACATCTTTTTTTTTGATGATTTTATATCCTGGCATTGATATCTCGCCGCCTAGATTGAATAAATGATGCTGTGTAACAGTTAACATTTTATTGATTTTGGGTGGCAGACTTTCTGTCAGCATAAGCCCAATCATTGAATTAAGCTCATCTATCGCACCGAGCGCTACGATACGATCACTAAATTTATTAGTTCTTGATCCATCGCCAAGGCCTGTGGATCCTTTGTCCCCACCCCTCGTGAATATTTTTGATAAACGGTTACCCATGATTTTCCTTTTCAATCATTGTACATTAAGCTTACTATCATCTATATTTAGATTTGAATAAAACTTTAGATAAATCTCATGTCTCCATCTCAAAATAATCCTATTGGTGTGATTGACTCCGGAGTAGGCGGTATTTCAGTACTTAAGTGTATAAGAGAGCATTTATTTCATGAGAATCTCATTTACGTTGCAGATTCTAAGTTTGCGCCTTATGGTGAAAAATCATGCGAAGAAATTACCCGTCGCGTCTTAACTGTTTTTGATTTTTTAAATAAACAAGATGTTAAGTCTGTTGTAATAGCCTGCAATACCGCCACAGCTGCATCAATTCAGACACTTAGAGATCGCTTTAGTTATCCAATAATAGGTATGGAGCCAGCAGTTAAGCCCGCCTCATTAATGTCTAAAAATAAAGTAGTTGGCATATTAGCAACATCAGGCACTTTGTTAAGTGCAAAATTTTCAGCACTTCTCGAGCACCATAGTAATGATATTCATTTTATTACGCAGCCATGTTTTGGCTTGGTTGAGCTTATTGAGCATGGAGATTTAGATAGTCCAGCGCTTATTGCACTTTTAAAAAAATACATTGATCCTCTTTTAAAAGAAAAAATTGACACCCTAGTTTTGGGTTGTACACATTATTCTTTTTTAAAACCCGCAATTCAAACATTAATACCAGACCACATTAAGATTGTAGATACAGGCAATGCAGTAGCAAATTATTTAAAACATGTGTTAGTAGAAAAAGATTTACTAAGCCAAAATATAGCGTCAGGGACAACTAATTTCTGGACAAATAGTTTGGATAAAAATGCAGATAAGATTATGGCTGATTTATGGGGAGGAAACCCAGAAAGCTATAATTACAGAGGCCTTTGGGTTTAATTTATTTTAGTTTGTAAGTTGTGCCGCAATAGGGGCATGACACCATGCCCGTTCGCGTAATATCTAAAAACACTCTTGGGTGAGATGAAAATAAATTTTCTTTTTCCGTAGGACAAAACAATGGGAGACTTTTTTTATCTACACTTATCACTTGATTATTCATGATTTAAACGTGAGTGAGCCACTCTGCATATTTTTTTGATTTTCCTGTAACAGCATCAAAATAAATACTTTGTAATTCTTTGGTTATTTCTCCGCGACCCCCTTTGCCAATCATTCTTCTATCCAGTTCTTTAATGGGCGTTACTTCAGCAGCTGTGCCTGTAAAGAAAGCTTCATCGGCAGTATAGACTTCATCTCGTGTGATTCTTTTTTCAATCACTGGTATTTTTAAATCATTTGCGATTTGAATGATCGTATCGCGGGTAATACCTTCTAGTGCGCTAGTCAGATCCGGCGTAATCAGTTTGTTATGTTTGATGATAAATATATTCTCACCTGAACCCTCAGTTACTAAACCATTTACATCAAGTAATAATGCTTCGTCATAGCCATCTTGAATTGCTTCTTGATGAGCTAGAATTGAATTCATATAGTTACCATTTGCTTTAGCTTTACACATGGTGACGTTGACATGATGCCTTGAAAAAGAGGACGTTTTTACACGAATACCATTTTCAAGTGCTTCTTTGCCCATATAAGCACCCCATTGCCATGCTGCAACGATGACATGCGTTGATAAAGCTTTTGCAGAAATTCCCATGGCTTCAGCCCCATAAAACGCCATAGGTCGAATATAAGCAGATTCCAATCTATTTTCTTTAACGGCTTTTTTGTGAGCATCCATAATGACATTTTTGTCATAAGGCATTTTCATTCCAAGAATATGCGCAGAATTGAAGAATCGATCTGTATGTTCCTTAAGCCTAAAAATGGCAGTACCTTCATTGGTTTTATAGGCCCTTACTCCCTCAAAGACACCCAAACCATAGTGAAGCGTGTGAGTGAGCACGTGAGTTTTGGCATCGCGCCAAGGCGTCATTTTGTTATCGAACCAAATGTGTCCGTCACGATCTTCCATTGATGTTGGGATTGCCATAGTTTTCCTTAAAATTGGTGAAGCTTTGTTATGTTTCTTCTAGATTTATTGCCATTTATTAACATGATAAAATGAATCGCTTTTATTGAGAAATATATTATGAAAAAAATTGTACTTTTATTTTTAACCCTCATTTGTCTTATCTCTTGTCAAAACTCTCATGATCAGACTTTTGTAGGCACAGATATAAGCTCAGTTCCTATTGACACGACTTTTAGGTTAAAAGACTTTAATGGGCAGATAAGAACATTAGAAGATTTCAAGGGTAAGGTAGTGGTGATTTTCTTTGGATTTACGCACTGCCCTGATATATGCCCTACAACTTTGACCGACCTTAAAAAAACAATGGCCCTTCTCAAAGATAAGGCTTCAGACGTACAAGTTATCTTTATCACTTTAGACCCGGCTCGAGATACCGAGGATGTTTTGAAGAAATTTATTCCTACATTTAATAGCTCTTTTCTCGGGCTTACTGGATCAGAGAGCGACATTAATAAAGTCATAAGTCAATTTAAGATTTTTTATCAAAAAGTGAATGATGGAAGTAAATCTGGCTATACGATTGATCACAGCGCAGGTTTATATGTGCTTGATAAGAAGGGAAGCATTAAGCTTCATACAAGTCACGGACAAAAACCTGAAGATTTGGCGAGCGACCTCGCAAAGCTTATTTAACCAATAAGATACAAATCGCTTGAGAGCGTTTTGAGTTCTTTTTCTGATGAGCGATATTCAGGAAGGACTTTTTCTACTTCTTCCCAAAAACGATTTGAATGATTCATTTCCTTGAGGTGAGCTAATTCATGACAAATCACATAATTGATAATATGCGGAGGTGCTTGGATTAACCTCCAATTAAGTCTAATTTCTCTTTTAGAGTTACAGCTTCCCCATCGAGATTTTGCATTTGAAAGGTAAACGTTAGAAGGATGAACATTAAGTTTAACGCTAAACACTTCTACTCTTCGAACAAAGTCTTTCAATGCTTTTTCTTTTAACCATTTTGATACGAGCTTAGCGGAATGGATTTGATCATTCACACGATTCGTATGGACATGGAGTATGTCTTTATCTTGCAGAACTGAGTTTGTTTTGCTCGCCTTGAGACTAAGGATAACTTTATTGCCCAAAATGTGAATTAATTCACCTGTTTTCCAATTGATTTTCTTTTTCTTGCTTAATTGAAGGGAGAGCTTCTCTTGAATCCAATCAAGTTTTGGCGCAATAAGTTCTTCAATACGAGATCTGGGAATAAGAATAGGCGCATGAATAACAAGGCCGTCGTGATCTACTTTCAAACCAATGGTTCTTCGATTTCTTCTTTTTAGAAGGTATTTAATTTTTTTACCGCTAGGTAAAAATAACTCAAGATTGGTAGGTTTTAAATTAATCATTTAAATGTAAAACCTCTTTTTCAATCCAATTTTCGGTAAGCCTAATAATTTCATCAGGGTTTTTATTTTTTACATCTATAGCTTCGCCGATACTTACTTGGATGGTTCCTGGTTTTTTAAGAATTGAATTTTTTGGCCAAAATAAGCCTGCATTATGAGCAACAGGAATGACCTGCGTATTTGTTTTTGAAGCAACCCAAGCACCGCCAATATGATATTTACCTTTTTGTCCTGGATGAGTTCGCGTGCCTTCAGGAAACATGACAATCCAAAAACCTTTTTTGAGTCGATCAAGACCTTGGGTAAGAATTTGTTCTAGAGATTTTCGTCCTGCTTTACGATTAATGGCGATTGGAGATGTCATGGCTAGGCCCCATCCGAAAAACGGAACCCATAATAATTCTTTTTTAAGTACCCAAACTTGCGGAGGAAATATTTTTTGAAAAGCAAGTGTTTCCCATGCTGATTGATGTTTGGAAAGTACAATCGATGCAGTTGAACCTATGTTTTGCTCCCCTTTGACAACAAAATTTAGATTACAGGAAATTCGAAGCCAATATAGCATTGTTTTTGCCCAAATTGAAATAAATTTATATCTTGTAAGAGCTGGAAACGGAAATGTAAGAAGGGATACCAAGGTAAATGGAATAGTAAAAATCCACATACCAATTAAAAAAATAATGGATCTTAAATAAAGCATTATTTTAAGTTAAACATACTCCGTAATAATTCTTTGTGCCGCCTCTGCAAGGTTTTCACAAATCCAGGTATTTTTGGGTAACCCACCTTTTGCAAGCGTCTCTTCTCCTTTGCCTGTTTTGACAAGGATAGGCTGAGCACCTGCTGCATCGAAGGCTTGCAAATCTCTTAATGAGTCTCCGACGGCTGGAACCTTTATTAAATTGATAGAAAATCGATGAGCAATTTCTTTTAACATACCTGGTTTTGGTTTGCGGCATTCACAATCTTCTTCTGCTCTATGGGGACAAAAGAAAATGGCATCGATATGCCCGCCTTGTTGGGAAAGTAATTTAAACATCTTTTCATGTATGAGATTAAGTGTTGATACATCAAAAAGACCCCGGCCAATTCCTGATTGATTGGTCGCTATCACTACTTTGAAGCCAGATTGGTTTAAGAGTGCAATTGACTCTAGGCTATCTTGGATGGGTATCCATTCATTAGGCGTTTTAATAAAATTTACGCTATCTTCATTGATTACGCCATCTCTATCTAGAATGACTAATTTCATAATTTAAGAAGAAAGTTTAGATAAGTCAGCAACTAAATTCATTGCCGAATAGAGTTTTTCGAGGAGGGCTAGCCGATTCATTTTAAGTGATTCATCTTCATCGTTTACCATAACATCTTTAAAAAACTGATCAATCGGATTTTTAAGTTTGCATAGTAATTTTAACGAACCCGAATAATTTTTTCCCATATATTCTTTTCTAGACTCAGCATCTACAAAATCTAATGTGTTATATAAATTAATTTCAGCTTCGTCTTTAAGTAAAGATTGGTTAACTTTTAAGCTTGATTTAACATCAGCTTTTTTAAGAATATTGCCAACTCTTTTATTGGCTGATGCTAAGTCTTCTGATTCGGGGAGCAATAAAAATTCTTTAATTGCATTTAATCTTTTAGGTATTTCATTAATTAAACCTGATTCAATTGCAAGCACGGCTTCGATATCAAGAGCAGCATAACCTTGATCTTTGAAGAAATTGGAGAGGCGATCATAAATGAAAGAATTAAGATCTTTAGACTCGGCTAATTTAGTTGCCTGAATCGACTCGGAGATAACTGTATTTAAATTTAGATCAATATTTTTTTCAGTAAGAATACGAATGATTCCAATAACTTGACGCCTAAGTGCAAAAGGATCTTTGTCACCTGTAGGCTTCTCACCAATACTAAATAAACCTATTAAAGTTTCAATTTTGTCAGCAATGGCAACGATATCTCCAACAGTGCTTCTAGGAAGTGTGTCACCAGAAAATCTTGGCTTGTAATGATCTTCAATTGCAAACGCTATTTCATCAGAAATTTTTTCATTAAGCGCATAATATCTTCCCATAATACCTTGGAGCTCAGGGAACTCACCGACCATATTTGAGGATAAATCTGCCTTTGATAAATCGCATGTAAGAATTACAGCATCGAGTAATTTGGTTTGATTTAAATTTTTTACAATCAGAGATGCAATAGTTTTAACTCTCTCGGATCTTTCAGCCTGTGATCCAAGTTTATTGTGATAAACAATATGTGCAAGCTGTGAGAGATATTCTTTAAGTGGCTTTTTCTTGTCTTGCGAATAAAAAAATTCTGCGTCTGATAATCTTGGTCTGATAACTTTTTCATTGCCCTGAGTAATGAGATCCGAATTTTTTGGCGATATATTTGAAACAATCAAAAATTGATTAGCTAGTTTGTTATTTTTATCAATCAAAGGAAAGTATTTCTGGTTGGCTTTCATGCTTAAAATAAGACATTCTTGAGGAACGTCAAGAAATTTAGACTCAAATTCCCCCGCTAAAATATTCGGATATTCAACGAGCGCTGTTACTTCATCAAGAAGATCTTCGTCGTCAATAGGAGTAAGTTGATTTGAAAGATGAGCTGCTTTTTCATTTAAGGCATTTTTAATTAGTGCTTTTCTTTCGTCAAAAGAAACGATCACAGCGCCTTCGGCTTTCATTTGCTCTTTGTATTGGTCTGCATGTTGAATCTCAATTATTTCTTTTTTCGATTCGAATCGATGACCGAATGTTGTTCTATTCGATGAAATACCTAGAACATTTGCGTCGATGATATGGGCCCCATGAAGAATTACCAATCCATGAGCTGGCCGCACAAAATAAACAGTCGTCCATCCATCCGCAAGTTGATAGGACATCATCTTTTTTATGGGTAAACGCGAGAGGCTTGAAGAAATACATTCAGCAATAATATTTTTTAGCTTTGCACCTTCTACATTTTTATTGATATATAAAATTTCAGCATTATTTTCATTTTTTTTAACGATCTCACTCAAAGCTTTTTCGTTTAATCCAATAGCATGTAATTTTTTTAATAATGCATCAGTTGGTTTTTCTGAGGTATCAAATCCAACCGATGCAGGCATTAGTTTGATTGATACATTCTCGTTATCTGCTTCATCTTTAACATTTTTTAAATGTAAGCCGATTCTTCTTGGCGTTGAAAAGATTAAATCTTCAGATATTTCATTTACGAGATGATGTTTTGCAAGAAATTCTTTTATATTTTTTGCGAACGCAATGCCCAGCTGTTTTTGTGATTTTGGAGGAAGCTCTTCGGTTAAAAGCTCAATAAGTAAATTATCTAACTTCACGATTTAACCATCTTTTTTGTATTGAGTTGGTCAATAATTTCTTTCGCATGATTTTTATCAGCCAAGGGAAAACCTAAATTTGCCCGACTTAGTAGGTAGCTGCTAGCAACATTACGAGCCAAATTTCTAATACGACCAATATATTCTGCTCTCTCAGTGATACTAATAGACCCTCTTGCATCTAGAAGATTAAAAGAGTGTGCTGCCTTTAATACTTGTTCGTAAGCAGGAAGAGCTAAATGTTCGCTTATGAGGTGATTGGCTTGTTTTTCATGGGCAGTAAACGCTTGAAATAAAAAATCAACATCACTATGTTCAAAGTTATATGCACTTTGTTCAATTTCATTTTGAAGATATACATCTCCATACTTTAAATTATCAGTCCATGTGAGATCGTAGACATTATCAACCCCTTGGATATACATAGCCAGCCGTTCGAGTCCGTAAGTGATTTCTCCTGTGATCGGTTTGCAGTCAATGCCACCTACTTGTTGAAAGTAAGTGAATTGTGTAATTTCCATTCCATTGAGCCAAACTTCCCATCCTAAACCCCAAGCCCCAAGCGTTGGATTTTCCCAGTCATCTTCTACAAAGCGAATATCATTTTCTTTAAGATTAAAGCCGAGCGCTTTGAGTGAGCCTAAATAAAGCTCAAGAATATTTAATGGGGAAGGCTTAAGAACAACTTGTAACTGATAGTAATGTTGAAGTCTATTTGGATTTTTACCATAGCGCCCATCTTTTGGACGTCGACTTGGTTGAACGTAAGTTGCCTTCCATGGCTCCGGCCCAAGTGACCTTAAAAAAGTTGCAGTATGTGAAGTACCTGCACCCACTTCCATATCATAAGGCTGAAGAATGGCACATCCTTGGTTAGCCCAATAATGTTGGAGTTTGAGAATAATGTCTTGAAAGGTTAGTTGCATAATGAGTTGATCTTTAATTCAAGCATTCTACTTCTTTTTCAATACCCATAAAAGCTTTGAATGCCTCATGAACCAACCAAGAAGCACAATGAAACATAAAATAATGACAGGCCAATTGCCACAAAAAACATAAGGCGTTGTATTTTTAAATCCTTGCACATAACCTTCGAGGATGCCCTCAGTAAATGCGGGCAATATTTTCTTAACAATACCATGTTCATCAATAATCGCCGTGGCACCTGTATTTGTTGAGCGAATTACCATTCTTCCTGTTTCGATCGCCCTTGCTTGAGAAAATTGCAAGTGTTGATAGGCTGCAATAGATCTTCCATACCATGCATCGTTACTGACATTGGCTAAAATTGTTGCAGAAGGAAGTGCTTGAATAATTTCTTCGCCAAAAACATCCTCATAACAAATATTAAAAGCAATTTTCTGATTTTCAATTGCTATGGGCTCTTGCCGATTACCGCCCCTAGATAAGTCATTCATAGGCATATTAAGATAATGCGTATAAATATATGTAAAGATAAATTTTAATGGTATGAATTCGCCAAATGGCACTAAATGTGATTTTCGATAAACTTGAGATGAATCATTGCCTAAATTTAATACTACATTAAAGTATTTTGTATCTTGGCGTTCAATCGCACCAATAAGAAGGTGACCTCGTTGTTTTGTGGCATGAAGTAAGGTAGATTTTTTAAATGTTTCCGGAATGTATTCGACAAGGAGTGGTAAAGCAGTTTCTGGCAGAAGAATAATTTGACCTTTTGTTTTTTGAATAAGCTTTTGATAAGTTTGTAGCGTTTGTATAACAGTTTCTTTTTGCCATTTAATATCCTGAGCAATATTGCCTTGAACTAGCGATATAGATATAGGTTCACCTGTAGGCTCAGTCCATTCAATATATTTTAAAATTTGACCCGATACCAATACAGCTGCAACTAGACCAACCTTTAAAAGCTTTGAGCGTTTGTCTTTACTGAGTAGTGTAAAGCTGAGCAGCAGTGCTAAAGAAGTTAGTATGAGAGTCAGCCCGTAAATGCCAATAATAGGGAGGAATCCCACAAGAGGGCTCGAAGGTACTTGTGAATATCCCATGGTGAGCCATGGAAAGCCAGTGAAGAGCCAGCCTTTAATCCATTCAAAGAATGTCCAAATAAATGGGATTAAAAAAAGGCTCGATTTTCGATGCAAAGAAAACCATCCAGTAATACCAATAAAAGAAGCACAGAAAAGGCAAAATAAAAAAGTACTCAAACAGGACAGCCATGAGGGCATACCGCCATATGTATTGAGACTTATGTAAATCCATGAAATACCGAAGCCAAATAAGCCCAGACCAAAAAAGAGACCTGAGAAAAATCCTTGCCTGGCACTCTTTAGTTTATGCCAGATGTAAAAAAGACCACTTAAAGAAATAAGAGAAATGAAATGATGGTTAAAGGGAGCAAAGCTCAGAACTGAAAGAGCTCCGAGCCAAAAAGAAATAACTAAATAGAAGAGGGGGTAATGTTTATTCAAAATACAAATGCCGTTTAAGGCAATTGTACTGAATTATCAAGAATAAAGCCTTAAAAGTAACTAAGGCTTCTGAATTTGATAAGTTTGAGAAGGGGTTGATGAAGACTTTTCAGTGCTATTTTGAAAAACAACAGTTTCAACAAACTCATCTAGAAAATCTAACTCAGTTACAGGATAAAAGCGCCCATCTTCTGCAGTATTGATATTGTGATATCGCCAGACGGACCCTACAATCTGCTCAGAAGATTTCACCTTAATATCTTCTTTGGAAGCTGGCTCTCCAAGCGCCTTAAGAATTTCATCCTTATTAAAACGACTGATAGCTTCAATAAAGGATTTTTCGTCTACCGGGAGAATGCTTCTATCAGGACTAATCTCCATAGCGCATAAATATGGCGATGTGATTAAACATATAGCTAAAAATAGTTTTTTCATGGAAGACTCCTAATACTTTTGGAAAAAAAATAAGTCGATTAGTTCAAAAAATTACACGCTATTAATGGGGTTGTCAATTTCAAGAAGGACGGAATAGAGTTTACGACTATCAGCCCTTAGTATTGTGATCTTAAATCCCTGAAAAGTGATTTTTTCATCTCGCTTTGGGAGGTGACCAAACGCTTGAATAATTAAGCCACCAATTGTTGAAAACTCTTCATTGCTAAAGCTGACATTAAAGTATTCATTGAAATCTTCAATTTCTGTCGATGCTTTTACTCTGTAGTGACCATTCTTATCTTGAATAATATTGTCTTCAGTTTCATCAAAATCAAATTCATCTTCAATTTCACCAACGATTTGCTCTAATACATCCTCGATCGTGACCATACCTGAAACACCCCCATATTCATCTACGACGATAGCAATGTGATTTCTACTACCTCTAAACTCTTTAAGAAGGACATTAAGTCTTTTAGATTCGGGAATAAATACAGCAGGGCGTAACATGTCTCTAATTTCAAAGTCATCACCTGCATAGTATTTAAGAAGATCTTTAGCAAGTAAAATACCTATCACATCATTTTTATCATCTTCAATTACAGGGAAGCGAGAGTGAGCTGTTTCCATAACAAAAGGGATAAATTTTTCCGGTGAATGCGAGATATCAATTACATCCATCTGGGATCTTGGAATCATAATATCTCTTACTTGCATTTCGGAAACTTGGAGCACGCCCTCTATCATTGAAAGCGAATCAGCATCCATTAAATTTTTTTCATATGACGATTTAAGTAACTCAAAAAGCTGTTCGCGATCCTCAGGCCCTCTTAAAAGAAAGTGACTGAGGCGTTCGATTAATTTTGACTTCTTTAATTCGCTCATTGCGATTTACTCTCTTTTATAAGATAAGGATTTTTATAGCCTAACCCAGTTAAAATTTTTATTTCCTTAGCTTCCATAATATCAGCATCTTTTTTGTTTTCATGGTCGTAACCATATAAATGAAGTGCGCCATGAATAATAAGATGAGCGTAGTGGGCCTCAAGTTTTTTAGATTGTTCAAGTGCCTCTTTTTCGATGACTGGGGCGCAAAGAACAATATCTCCAATTAAATGAACCTCATCATCCACAAGGAAAGAAAGTACATTTGTAGGATATTTTTTTTTACGATATATATTGTTTAGGTTTTGTGACTCATCGTTATCTACAATTCGAATTGTTATCTCAGCATTTTTATCAACCACAGACATAAGCCATTTTAGGCATTGTGTTTTTTTTAATATCGGTTTTGTATGCACCATATCTTGTATCGCAATGATCGGTTTTGATTCCATTTGAAGTTAATTACTTACTTTCTTTCTTCTCGAAGTTTTCATAAGCATTGATAATTTTTTGGACAAGTGGATGCCTGACTACATCCTCAGATAAGAAGTGAGTAAATGCAATACCCTTAACTTTGGATAAAATTTTCTTTGCTTCAATCAGCCCACTTTTTTGACCTTTTGCTAAATCAATTTGTGTAATATCTCCTGTAATTACAGCTTTTGAACCAAAGCCAATCCGCGTCAAAAACATCTTCATTTGTTCAGGGGTTGTGTTCTGCGCTTCGTCTAGAATAATAAAACTTTGGTTTAGTGTACGCCCCCTCATATAAGCTAATGGAGCAATCTCAATAATACTTTTATCAATCATTTTATGGACATTATCGTAACCTGCTAGATCATAAAGCGCGTCGTACAGAGGCCTTAGATAAGGGTTTACTTTTTGTGCTAGGTCGCCTGGAAGAAAACCTAATCTCTCCCCAGCTTCTACAGCAGGCCTGACCAAGACGATGCGTTTAATTTTATCTCGGTTAATGGCATCCACAGCACTTGCAACAGCAAGATATGTTTTGCCTGTGCCTGCAGGCCCAATTCCAAAAGTAATATCAAAATCTTGTATATTGTTTAAATATGCATTTTGTCTTGGTGTTCTTCCTCTTAGGTCACTTCGTTTTGTTTTAAGCTCATTAATTTCTGCAGTTGCTTTTATCACTTCTTCAAATTTATTTATTTCGACAAGACCTAATTGAATATCTTCCAATTCAATAGGATCACCTGCTTGTTTATAAAATTTTTGAATAAGCATGGCCGCAGCTTTGACATTTTTTGAAGAACCGTTGACAACGAAATTTGATCCGCGTCTTACAATATCGACTTCCATAGCCGCTTCAATTTGTTTTAGGTTTTGATCCAATGCACCACATAAATTAGATAGCTGTCTATTACTGTCAGAAGGTAAATTGAATTCCATGCCCATATTAAATAATATCTCCGCGAAGTCTTTTCGAAGTTACCTCAGTAATTATTACATCTACAAATTGATTAATAAATGATTTATCAGTTTTAATGTCAACCACTCTATTATTATCTGTTTTACCAGCCATTTCAGCTGGATTTTTCCATGACTGACCATCAATTAGAATGCGCTGCTTTGTCCCTAACATAAGGTGGCTAATCGCCTTGCCTTGAGCTTCGTTTATTAATTGTAATTCATTCAATCTTTTTAATTTTATCTCATGTGGAATTTCATCATGAATATATGAGGCTGGAGTTCCAGGTCTTGGACTGTATAAAAAACTAAAACTGAAGTCAAATTGCACTTCTTCCATAATTTTTTTTGTCAGCTCAAAATCTGCGTCTGTTTCATTGGGGAATCCGATAATAAAATCAGAGCTTATTGAGATTTGAGGACAATTCTTTTTTAACTTTCTTACAATATTTTTATACTCCAACGCCGTGTAATTTCTTTTCATGGCTGACAATATGCGATCTGAGCCAGATTGAATTGGTAAATGAAGGTGAGTTGCAAGTTTTGGAAACCTTCCAAAACATTCAAGAAGGCTGTCATTCATTTCATTAGGATGGCTTGTTGTGAATTTAATACGTTTAATTTCATCAATCTCAGATATATATTCTATAAGTAAAGCCAGATCAGCAGGCGTTCCATTCTTAGTTAGCGATCGATAGGCATTCACATTTTGTCCTAGCAAAGTTATTTCTTTTGCGCCCAAGGAGGCTAGATGAACAACTTCGGCTAATACATCCTCAAACGGCCTCGAGATTTCTTCTCCTCTCGTGTAAGGGACGACACAGAACGAACAATATTTGCTGCAGCCTTCAATAATTGAAACCATGGCTGAAGCACCGGTAAAACTAGGGGGAGGCAAATAATCAAACTTTTCTATTTCAGGGAAAGAAATATCAACTTGTGACAAGCCAGCCGATCTTCTTTTTCTTACTAAATCTGGTAATCGATGAAGCGTTTGTGGGCCAAAAATAAGATCCACAAAAGGGGCTCGCTTAAGAATATTTTCTCCTTCCTGGCTTCCAACGCAACCACCAATTGCAATTAGTAGGTTGGGATTAATTTTCTTAAGGGCTTCATACTCGCCAAGATGGCTGTATATTTTTTCTTCAGCCTTTTCTCTTACGGAACATGTATTTAAAATAATAAGATCTGCTTCTTCGGGATTTTCAGTTTTAGAGCTTGCGTGGGCCTGATTTAATATATCTTGCATTTTTGATGAGTCATACTCATTCATTTGACAGCCGAATGTTTTAATAAAAACTTTTTTAAGCATAAAGCTACAGGAATAGATGGTGGATCAAAATTAGAATATTTTAAGTATAGTGGCTTTAAGTGATTAAGAATACAGGTAAATTATTGCATTTTAGATAAGATTTACCTTTCAATGAACATGTAAAATGATGCTATGAAAAGTTTCCCGATTTTTATTAATTTAATACATAAGCCGGTTTTGGTTATTGGGGGAGGGGATGTTGCTTTAAGAAAGATTGATATGCTTCTTAAGGCTGATGCAAAGATTACTGTCATTGCTTCTAAATTATGTACTGAATTAAAGCACTATCAAAAGTTAAAAAAAATTCAAGTCAAAATAAAGTCCTTTGAGAAAAATGATATAACTCATTCGGTACTTGTTGTTGCAGCGACTGATAATAAAAAAGTTAATTCTCTAGTTTCTAAAACTGCTCAAGCCCTTAATATTCCAGTCAACGTAGTTGATGAGCCTGCGCTTTGTTCATTTACAATGGGGTCGATTATAGATCGATCACCTTTATTAATTACAATTTCTAGCGAGGGCAATGCTCCTGTATTAGCTAAATTTGTTCGTGAAAAAATTGAAGCCTTAATTCCTCATAACTTTAGCAAGCTTGCATCTATCATGGGTTCCATGAGAGATAGCATCAAAGGGCGATATGAAACTACGCAATCGAGAAGAATCTTCTGGGAAAATTTTATTGATCATCCTTTAGTCAGGCAGTTTCTCAACCAAACCAAAAAAATGAGTACTCAGCAATTAATAGCATTGGTAAAAAAGAATGGCATACAAAAAAAACAGGGAGAAGTTTTCTTGGTTGGTGGTGGACCCGGGGACCCAGATTTGCTCACATTTAGAGCTCTCCATTTAATGCAGCGATCAGATGTATGTGTTTATGACAAGCTTGTCAGTAAGGATGTATTAAATCTTGTGAGACGTGATGCAGAATTAATTTACGTTGGCAAGGAAAGAGACAGACATACCTTGCCACAAGACAAAATTAATCAATTGCTCGTAAAGTTAGCAAAAAAAGGCATGCGTGTTTTGCGTTTAAAGGGTGGCGACCCTTTTATTTTTGGCAGAGGCGGCGAAGAAATAGAAATGCTCATGGAGCATAAAATTCCATTTCAAGTCGTACCCGGCATTTCTGCTGCCAATGGCGTCTCAAGTTATGCAGGTATTCCCTTAACGCATAGAGATTATGCGCAGTCTTGCACATTTGTTACAGGGCATATGAAAGATGAAAGATTGACACTTGAGTGGGATTCGCTAGCTAAACCAAATCAGACTATTGTGATTTATATGGGCCTTTTAGCGCTTTCACAAATATGTGTTGAATTAGTAAAACATGGCGCCCCTAAAGATTTACCAATCGCCGTTGTTGAACAAGGCACAACCTCTCAACAGAGAGTGATCACGGGAGCTCTTTCTAATATTGTTCAAAAGGTGAAGAGAGAAAAATTAAAATCACCCTCTCTTATTATTATTGGAAATGTAGTCAAACTTCGAAAGAAATTAAATTGGTTTAATTAGCTTTCACTAATTAAAGGCAGTATGATTTTCACTTCTAAACCTTTTTTAGCTCGATTTGAGATTACTAATTTACCATTATGAGCTTCAGTAATTTTGTCAACGATTGCTAATCCAAGCCCACAACCCTCTCGATTATTAGCTACTTGTTTTTTATTTATTGATATCACATCAAATCTTTCAAAGGGTTTTAGAAGTCTTTGGATATGATCTGGCGGAATACCTGGGCCATCATCGAGAACAGAAATTGAGATACTTTCTTTATGTTTTCTAATAGTGATTACTACTTCACCCGAGGAGTAGGAAAAAGAGTTATTAATAAGATTATCAAATAACCTTCTAAATGAGATTGGTTTTATGTCATAGAAGATTGGTATTTTTAAATTACTCACAAGAACAATATGACGGTTAAGTATTTGATGTTGATTTTTCATATGACTAAAAAAATCATTGAGATTGGTTGTAACTGTTGCCTCTTGATTAAAACCTCGAACATAATCTATAAATTGATTAAGAATATTATCTATCTCTAAGATATCCTCTTCCATGCTTTTTTTAAGCCCACCCTCAATTTTTTTAGGCAACATTTCAATAGCAATCCTGAGCCTCGTAAGGGGGGTCCTTATGTCATGAGACACACCTGCTAAAAGAACTTTTCTCTCTTGATCTACCTTACCCAAACTCGTAGCCATTTCATTAAAGGTTTGGCTCATAGTGCGGAATTCAGTCACGCTATCCAAAGGAAGTTTTTCGGGTATTTCACCCCTCTTAAGTTTTTCAGTGGCCTGAATTAAAAGATTAAGTGGGCGATTTATTCTTGTTGCGGTTGCATAGGCTCCGATAATTGAAAGTCCTGCAACAATAATGCCCCAGCCGATCCAATGCCATGGGAACGCTCTGTCACCTGGGGTAGGAATTACCGCCCAAAATTCATCTTGATCAATAGAGAAACTGACCCAAAGACCTGGGACACCATAGTGATTAGTAATCACGATAGTATTTTCACCAAGCCTTTCTTTAATTTTACCTGCAACTACTTTTAAAAAAGGATCTGGGGGTAAGGGTTCAATATCTTCAAAATAATAGGCTGGGTAAATCCTTATCTCGCCCTTAGACGATAACTCGGATATGAGCGCAAGTCTCTTATCTTCTCTTGAAGATATCAGAGAGGCCCTTGTGAAGTTAATAACTGTTTCAATCTCCTGAGCGATTGCTTCAGCTCTGGGGCCTCTTTCAAAATAGTCAAATATTCGAATTGACACAACCTGCGCAATGATAAGCACTGTTGCGATAAGAATAAGAAATCTAGCGAGAAGTGTATTTGGAATGAATTTCAATCTACAGCATCACCATCTGGAACAAATATATATCCGAACCCCCACATTGTTTGAAGAAATTTAGGGCTCGTATGATCTTCTTCTAAAATTTTTCTTAATCTTGAAATTTGAACATCGATACTTCTGTCAAAAACATCAAGCTCACGTCCTTTTGCTAATTGCATAATTTGATCTCGGGATAAGGGCTGGCGAGGGCGATCAATAAATACCTTTAATAACTCGAATTCACCGGATGTAATACTGATGGGCGCACCATTTTTTGTGAGACTTCTTGTATCTGAACTAAATATAAAAGGGCCAAACGCTAAGTTTTCAGAATTTGAGGCCTGCGCTTGTTTTAAATCATTTCGTCTTAAGACTGCATTAATGCGCGCCAAAAGTTCACGAGGATTAAATGGCTTTGATACATAATCATCTGCTCCCATTTCTAGGCCCACAATGCGATCAATCTCATCCCCTTTCGCGGTGAGAATAATAATTGGGGTAAAGTTTCCAGACCCCCTCAGTCTTTGACATATAGCAAGTCCACTTTCCTCAGGCATCATAAGATCAAGAATGATGAGGCTCACAGGATGGCTCACAATAAAGTTATCCATCTCTTTGCCACCACTAGCTGCGTGAACATTTAAACCCTGATCAATGAGATATTTAGTCGTAAGATCCCTAATTTTTGGATCATCATCAACTATTAAAATAGATTCTGAATTGGTTGCCATGGCATTAGTCTAGATTGCTGGGTTCATTTTGGAGTTAATCTATCAGTTTACATCAAATTAAAAATGATCTATTGTTACAATTGGAAACAATTTGGCATTTTTTTGTAATAAACTACTTACATTTAAGCTTGAATATAACCTTCCTTTCTAAATAAAAATCAATCAATTGCATAATTTCTTAAGATATTTTTTGTTTTGTTTTGCTGGGTTTCTGGGCATATCTTTCCAGGCTTTTGGCGGACCAAACAACCAATCTCCAAAGGTTGAATCAGAAGCTAATACATCTGTATCAGGCGCGCTTAATAAGCTAAAGGACAGTAGCTTATTGTCCCCAGAAGAACGCGCAAGAATTAGACGTGCTCTTGCAGAGTTCGCAAAATCCTCAGGTAAAGAAAGTAGCCTTATTGAAGAAAAACAGAGGGAGATGTTAAAGGGCTTAGAATCTCGCTTCATGGCTTGCGATGAAGATAATGACAATACACTCGATTTAGCAGAAACAACTCGCTGTTTACCCCAAGTCGCTCGTCAATTTAACCGCCTTGATCTCGATGAAAATGAAGTTATATCATTAGATGAGCTGGCTTTATTAGCAAAAGAATTTGAAAAATCCTACTCAGAACCCAACAAACGTAAAAACAATCAAGCCTCTTCACAAAACAAAACACCCATAAATTAATCCTTAGTGAATCTTCGTTAAAATAGATCACTATGGCGGCTTTAGAATTTCAATCTAGCTTTAAAAATATCAATCAAAAAGAATGGAATGACCTTACAAAATCTAATCCTTTTTTAAGGCTTGAATTTTTTCAATCACTTGAAACATCAAAGTCAATCGGAGAGGGTACAGGATGGCAGCCTTTTCCTGTGACCGTGACTGATCAAGGCAGGCTGGTTGGTGCTTCACCTATATTTTTAAAAGAACACTCCTATGGAGAATACGTATTTGATTGGTCTTGGGCAGAGGCCTATCAAAAATATGGGAAAAACTACTACCCAAAGATCGTTTCATCTATCCCGTTTACTCCAGCTACAGGGCCTAGAATTTTTGGATTAGACCAATCTATTAAAAAAAATATAGTCATGCAATTAGAAGACTTGGCTTATAAAAATAAAATATCATCAATTCATATTTTATTTTGTGATGAGAGCGAGCGAGACATGCATGAAGATTCAAAATGGATGCCAAGGGAGGGCGTTCAGTTCAAATGGCAAAACAAGCATTATAATAATTTTGAAGAATTCTTATCTCAACTTTCTCATGACAAGCGAAAAAAAATAAAGCAAGAAAGAAAAAAGATCAAAGATCTTGGATTCGAAATCAAAAAAATAAAAGGCCCAGAAATTACAGAAACAGACTTAGATTTTTTTTATGCTTGTTACTGCAATACCTATCAAGAGCATCATTCACAACCCTACCTAACAAGAGATTTTTTTAGCCTTATAAGAGAAAGTATGCCTGAGAACTTATTATTAGTATTGGCATACGAAGGTTACCTCCCTATTGCAGGATCATTTTTTATTCATGATGGTAAAAAATTGTATGGGAGATATTGGGGCTCAAAATCTTTTTATCCTGGTTTACATTTTGAACTTTCTTACTACCAGGGCCAAGAATTTTGTATTGAAAATAAGATTTCTATATTTGAAGGCGGTGCTCAAGGCGAGCATAAAATGGCAAGGGGCTTTGAGCCTTTCAACACATTTTCATTCCATAGAATCTTCGATGAAAAATTTGAGCACGCAATCAAGGATTTTTTAAGAAGAGAAAAGAATGGCATTGATCAATACACAAACGAACTTAATGAAAGAGTACCGTATAAAACTGAGTTAAATATTTAAAAGATGGTGGTGATGGAGGGTCACGATCCCTCGACCTCAGGATTATGAATCCTGCGCTCTAACCAGCTGAGCTACATCACCCTTTTTTGAAACAAACGAAGCGTTGAATTATATTTTTTTAACCACTTAAAGTCAAAGATTGATCGTTAAACGTTAAACCTGAAATGCATCACATCCCCATCTTGAACAATATATTCCTTACCCTCTAAGCGCATTTTTCCTGCCTCTTTAGATTTTTGCTCGCCATTGTATGTAATAAAATCATTGTAAGAAATAACTTCTGCACGAATAAAACCTTTTTCAAAGTCTGTATGGATAACACCGGCAGCTTCAGGAGCAGTTGCACCTTTTTTTACAGTCCAAGCCCTTACTTCTTTGACGCCTGCTGTGAAGTAGGTTTGCAAACCTAATAGCGTATAAGCTGATCTAATAACTTTATCGAGACCTGGCTCTTCTAAACCGAGCTCACTAAGAAATATTGCTTTATCTTCGTCTTCTAGATCAGCAATTTCAGCTTCAATTTTTGCGCAAATAGAAATTACAGGAAGATTATCTTTTTGAGCCAATGCTTTAAGTGAGTCCAATATAGGGTTATTCGTGAATCCTGTTTCGTTCACATTAGCAACAAACATGACAGGCTTCACAGTGATTAAGCAAAGAGGCTTAATAAGTTTAAGCTCATCCTGATCTAAATTTAAATTTTTAGCCAATTTTCCCTGATCAAGGTGTGATACAACTTTTGTCAGAATTGAAACTAGTTGAATAGCTTCTTTATCTCCTGATTTTGCTTTTTTGTTTTCGCGGTGAAGTGTTTTGTCCACAGTTTCCATATCCGCTAAGATAAGTTCTGTATTAATGACTTCAATATCAGATAGAGGATCTACCTTACCAGAAACGTGAACGATGTTGTCATCTTGAAAGCAGCGCACTACGTGCACAATGGCATCTGTTTCTCTAATGTTAGCTAAAAACTTATTACCAAGACCTTCTCCCTTAGAGGCTCCCGCAACAAGACCTGCGATATCAACAAACTCGACAATGGCTGGCTGAGTTTTTTCTGGGTTAACTATTGCTATTAGCTTTTCGATTCTAAGATCTGGAACTTCTACAATCCCAATATTGGGTTCGATGGTACAGAAGGGATAATTTTCCGCGGCTATACTTGCCTTAGTAATCGCATTGAATAGCGTTGATTTTCCGACGTTAGGTAATCCGACAATGCCACATTTCATAATATATTTTCTTTATTTGTTAGTGTGAAGATTGAGCATAGCTTTTTCAAATTGCCCTGATGCAATTTCATTAAAAAGCTGACTGCTTTCTTCTATAGATTCATCAATGAGACTTCTCTCTTTAGATGAAGGATTTTTTAAAACATAATCAACGACTAAATGCTTATCTCCTGGATGACCAATACCAATTTTTAAACGCCAAAAATCCTGAGAGCCGATGGATGCAAATATACTTTTAAGTCCATTATGTCCGCCATGACTTCCACCAAATTTGAGCTTCGCTTGACCGACGTCAATATCAAGATCATCGTGAACGACTAAGATTTCATTGGGATTGATCTTATAAAACTTTATGATTGCTGCAAGTGCTTTTCCACTATCATTCATGTAAGTACTAGGCTTAGCAAAATAAATTTCATACGAATTGGATAACTTTCCAATACTTGAAGAAAACTTATCACTATTTTGTAGATTGATATTATGTTGATCAGCGACGAGATCAATCCACCAAAAACCAGCATTATGTCTAGTATCTGAGTATTTTTCGCCAGGATTTCCAAGACCTACAAATAATTTAATTTGGTTCATATGAAAAAATAAGGCGCACTTTTTTAAATTAAGCGCGCCTTATTTATATCAAAAGTTAAATTACTTAGCTTTGTCTGATTTAGCTTCATCAGCTGAGGCTGCACCTTCAGCTAGCTTAGCACCATCAGCTGCTGCTGGAGCGGCTGCATCAGCTGCACCTTCAACTGGTTTAGCTACGACTTCTTCAACCACTGCTCTTGGTTTAGCTACAGATGCAACTGCTGCATCGTTACCATGAGAAAGCTGAACGAATTCAACACCTTCAGCGACTTTAATTTGTGATAAGTGAACCGATTGGCCAATATCAAGCGCTGCCAAATCAACCTCAATAAATTCAGGAAGATCTTTTGGTAAGCAGGAGATATTTGCTTCAGTCATAATGTGAGCCACAATACCACCGTTAAGTTTAACGCCTGGCGATACTTCGGCATTAGCGAAGTGGAAGGGGACTTTCACGTGAATTTTTTCATTTTCATTGACGCGTTGAAAATCAATATGCTGAATGGTGTTTCTTACAGGATGCATTTGATAATCTCTTAACAAGACAGACTCTTTGCCGCCTTCTAAGTTGAGCGTCAAGATAGATGCATGAAATGCTTCATGTCTAAATTGTAAAAATAAAGATTTATGTTCTAGGTCAAGCGAGACAGGTTCTTTGCCTCCACCATATAAGATTCCAGGAACAATTCCAGCGTGGCGAAGACGGCGGCTCGCACCCGTACCTTTCACACCACGTTTTGTTGCATTAATTTCGATTTTCATTTACTACTCCTTAAATTAAATCTGCATTCCGCGACCAGACTGCAGCAGTTTATTGGTCAACATGACCAAATTTTTTATTCCATAAAAAGAGAACTTACGGAATCACCTTGGCTGATACGACGAATCGTTTCTGCTAAGAGTTCAGCAACGCTAAGCTGCCTAATTTTTTTACATGCCATTGCCACTTCATTAAGTGGAATTGTATTTGTTACAACTAATTCATCTAATGCTGAATCAGTAATAATTTTTGCTGCATCCCCTGAAAGAATTGGGTGTGTAGCATAAGCTACCACTTTAGTAGCACCATTCTTTTTTAAAGCAGCAGCAGCTTCGCAAAGTGTGTTTGCAGTATCGACCATGTCATCAATAATGACGCAGGTTCTATTTTCTACTTCACCAATAATATTCATCACTTTAGACACATTTGGTTTTGGTCTACGTTTGTCTATGATCGCAAGATCTGATCCTAGTTGTTTAGCGCACGCTCTTGCTCTCACAACACCACCAACATCCGGCGACACTACTACAAGATTTTTATGATTTTGTTCAAGCAAATCTTTAAGAAGCACAGGTGTTGCATATATATTATCAACAGGAATATCAAAAAATCCCTGAATTTGGTCAGAGTGAAGATCCATAGTAAGTAATCTATTCACACCAACGCTTGTAAGCATATTAGCCACAACTTTAGCTGTAATCGCAACCCGAGCTGATCTGGGTCTTCTATCTTGTCTTGAGTAGCCAAGATAAGGGATCGCAGCTGTAATTCTCGATGCAGATGACCTTCTTAAAGCATCAACAATTACCATAATTTCCATTAAGTTATCGTTGGTTGGATGGCTTGTAGATTGAAGAACAAATACATCTCTACCGCGAACATTTTCAAGGAGCTCAACCATAATCTCCCCATCACTAAAACGACCTACGTCAGCGCGTCCAAGGTGAATGCCTAGATTCTCTGCAACCTGCTCAGCAAGAATAGGATTGGCATTGCCCGTGAATATCATGACGCTGTTATTATCCAAAGTCTCGGTCCTGGTTATAAATGGTCAGTCTCTAAAATGGCAGGGGAGGAAGGATTCGAACCTTCGCATGCTGGAATCAAAATCCAGTGCCTTAACCAGCTTGGCGACTCCCCTATTATTATTATGTTCCCAACATTAAATTAAAATGAGGGTGGTTATTTAACCCTTTAACTACAAAGCCTAGTGTATGTTCTGGCCTTTTCTCTGCTATTTTTTTACCTTCATCTGCTGAACTCAAAGATATAAAAAAACATGATCCTGAGCCTGTCATTTTTGCGTGGCCAAACTGGTTTAACCAGTCAAAAACAAGGGTAATTCCTTTAAATTTTTTTAAGACCCCTTTTTGCAAATCGTTAGCTAAATTTTTAGCGCCTAATTCATTGGAAAAGCCTGCTATTTTCAATGGAATCCGGTCTTTTGTCAATTCAAGTGACTCAAAAACCTCTCTCGTGGAAACCTTCTCCTTAGGGGCTATGACAAGGTAATCTTGTGGTGGGGTCTGGAAAGGGGTGAGGTTTTCACCTATACCTTCAGCCCAGGCATTTTGGCCAAAAATAAAGAACGGGACGTCCGCGCCTAGCTTTAGAGCCAATCCTTGTAATTCTTTCTGTGTTAATTGGCATTGCCATAATAAATTCAGGGCAATAAGTGTTGTTGCAGCATCCGAGCTGCCTCCCCCAAGACCGCCGCCCATTGGGATGGATTTTTTAATAAAGATATCTGCACCTGATTGGTTATCTGCAAATGGCTTTAATAAGTGAGCCGCTTTAATGCTTAAATCGTCACTTTCTTGAATATTCGTGTGCTGAGAAGTCCGACGTATAAGTCCAGACTCGTTTATTTTAATAAAAAGATTGTCATAAAGATCAATGAGCTGAAAGACTGTTTGAATATTGTGATAACCATCAAGCCTTTTATTTATTACACGAAGAAATAAATTTAATTTTGCTGGCGCCAAAAATTCTTTATAACCATTTTCTTTAAGTTCATTTGCCTGCAATGTTAATAATCTCTTCCACAATAAAATTAAAACTAAATGTACCTTGGGTAATCGATATTTTAGAGGGGATGGTCAAGCCATCCTGAGTTTTAAAAGCATTGATTAAGATATTCCACTCATCATTATAAAAATGAGTTGTACGATTTAGTTGATTTTCGTCTTTATGTAAATTTTTAATTTGATCAACATGATTTGTAATTAGATGTCTAAAAAGATCTGGCGAAATATTTTTACCAAACAAAGATTGTATGTAGCGATCAAAGTCATCACCCGACAAAACTTTCCCATTGGCATCAATGATAAGTTTGTCATTAGATGAGTAAATAATTTTTGCGACTTGGCTATTAAAGGGCGAAAAAATATCAATTTCATCTTGGTTGTTTTCATATCGCCAAATTAGTCGACCCGAGCCTCCTTTGGAATCGACCGAGTAAGCAAATTTAGCTTTTATGGAAAATTTTTCGATAAAACGATTTTCGTCAATCGCTTGTAAGGTTTCAATAGCGGGTGAGGGAGATTTAAATATCTCAAATGGATCATTCAATGTTGAGCAGCCTGAGAAAAAAAGTGCTGCTACAAGAAAAAGGGCGCTAAAAAGATTCAATTAAATAAAAGCTCTGTTAAGAATTAACGTAGTCTTTTAAATGTTTCTTTCAGAACTTCATTATCGGGAAATGATTGAAGCGACAGTTCAAGAACATCACCAGCTTCCTTCTTCTTTCCTTGCGCCCACAAAATTTCACCAAGATGCGCTGCGATCTCTGGATCCGCTTGAACGTCATAAGCTTTCTGAATGAAAGAAAGAGCTGAATCTAATTTGCCGAGTCTGAAATATAACCAACCCATACTGTCTAAAATGTAATGATTATTAGGCGAGATTGATAAGGCAACCTCAATATATTTCTTTGCATCATCTAAATTAATGTTTCTATCAACAAATGAATAGCCCAGTGCGTTATAAGCTACAGCGTAGTCAGGTTTAATTTTAATAGCTTCCCTTAAAAGCTTTTCCATTAAATCATACTTATTTAACTTATCTGCAAGGAGCGCATAGTCAAATTTAAATTCAGCAGATTGAGCGAAGTTAGATGCTTCATTCTGCATGAGCTCAAATGCTTCTTGATGTCGATTGAATCGGGTGAGTAAAGAGGTTTTTAACTGAACGACGCTTAATTTTTCATCCGGCGAATTAGATTTTATCGCATTTAAAAATTCTAACGCTTTATCGACAGATTCTTTTTTAGCAATGATTTCTGCTGTAATTAGTTTTGATTCAATAAAATGAGTTCCATTGCCTACTTTATTAAGCCAAGTAATTGCCACATCACTTAGATTCTTTTTATCCGCAATCTTTGCAAGATAGATAAAGACTTGATCCTTGTCTTTTGGCTTTCTTTTAAGGCTTTGTAAAAAATACTTTTCAGCAAGATCGTAATCTTCAAGTTCAACTGACAATAAACCTACTGCAAGTGTAATCTCTGCAGAACTATTTGCTGTGTTTACAAGTTTTATAAATTCATTTTTTGCTTCATTAAATTTCCGACCATTTGTTAGTAGCTTTGCATATTCAAGCCTTACGTCGTTAGATTTTGGATATTTGTTTAAGAAACTGCTGTAGAAATTAAGGGCCTTTTCAGGATTATCTTGAGCCAAGATTTGCCCTTTAAATAAAATTGGCATTTCCCAATCTGGTTTAATTTGTGTGATAGCAGCCAATTCTTTTTCGTAAGCTTTTTGATCTTTACTAATCCACGCTGCATGTACAACCGCAAAATGTGCTTCTGCTAATTTAGGATAGGGTTGAGCGAGCTCGGTCACTAAAGTCAACACAGCTTTCTTATCCGGAACTCGTGAAAGCATGCTGTTTAAATATAAAAAGCCACTCGCCCTTGTTTTTTCTTTGAGGAGTAGCTTTTGTAAAATTGGCTTTGCTTCACTAAGTTTATTGTTAGCTATAAGTATTTCACTTAAAGCTTGTTGAGCATCAGCAGAATCTTTATTAAGCTCATTCCAAACTTTGGAAGCTTCTAGAGCCAATGCAGCATTCCTTGTGAAGCCAGTCAGTTTTGTCGCGCGTTCGGCAAAAAAACCGTTATCAGTTTGCTTAGCTAAATCTAAAAAGAGTTCGCTTGCAAGATTAAGCTCACCACGTTGAGAAGCGATTTCAGCTAATAAGAGCCTAAAAACGAGATCAGGATTGGTATAATTATTAATCGAACTAGATGTGTCAGGCTTTGCATTGGCTAAAATACTGAATAAGAAAAAAGTAATAAAGGTAAATATTCTAAGCAGATGCATAAAGATTCCTGAGATTTGATTTCTACAATAGTTTAAACTAATTTGACTAAAAATTTAGCTGTCAGCCATCTTCCGGAGCTTAATTAAAGTAAAACAAGATATTTTAATATGTATAATTATGATTCATTTTTTCAATAAAAATTCAAAAAAACATCTATGTCAAATTTAACCTTAGAAGCTATAGAGCTGACGCGCCTTTTTGGCGGTCGCGAGGCTGTTAAAAATGTAAGTTTTCAACTGGAAAAAGGTGAGGTTTTGGGCTTTTTGGGACCTAATGGTGCTGGCAAGTCGACCACGATGCGAATGCTTACGGGAAATTTAGCCCCCTCGATAGGAACCGTAAAAATTTGTGGTATTGATATGATGGAAAATCCGAAGGAAGCAAAAGCATTAATTGGGTATTTACCTGAGATGCGTCCTATATATAAAGAACTTACAGTAGACGAATTTTTAACCATTGCTTCTCGTCTTCATAAGGTCCCAAGCAAGCAAATTAAGAAAGCTGTAGAAATTGCGAAACAAAAATGCGGGCTAAGCCATATGAGCAAACGATTAATTGAAAACTTATCAAATGGTTATCAGCAGCGCGTAGCAATTGCTCAGGCAATAATTCATAACCCATTGGTTTTGATTCTTGACGAACCTACAGTAGGTCTTGATCCGATTCAAATTAGAGAAATTAGAGCGCTTATTAGGGAAATTGGTCAAAAACACAGTGTAATTTTATCTACACATATTCTTCCTGAAGTTGAAATGGTATGTGACCGCGTTCAAATTATTGATAAAGGTAATTTAGTATTTCATGGGTCAATTGATGAATTAAAGCAGCATCGACAAGGTAACAAGCTTATGGTGGGCTTTGCAAAAGCACCTACAATCTCAGCACTTAATGATATTGAAGGAGTTTCAAAGGTTGAAAAGGTAGAAGATCGTATGTATCGTATTCACTTTAAAAATAAACAATCTCCTGCAGAGGCAATCGTAAAGTTATCAGTAAAAAATAGCTGGGGACTTTATCAAATAGCTCCTGATCAAACGAGTCTTGAAGATGTCTTTGTTCAATTAACCCAGATGAAACAGAAAAATTAAATGAATATGAGTGAGCGCTAATATGATTATAAATATCGCAAGAAAAGAGCTTAAAAGTTTATTTGCTTCACCAATGGGGTGGACTATATTGGCTCTTCTTATGGCTTTGCTTGGTAACTTTTATCTTACTGGAGTTAATAAATATTTTGAAGTGATGTCAGGCGCAGTAAGACCTGCTGAAAGAGTTGGAGTCACGATTTTTGTAGGCCAGACAGTTTTTGGCATAGCGCGCTATATTATGCTTTTCGCCGTCCCTCTTTTGACGATGCGTCTTATTAGTGAAGAAAGGCGTAATCAAACATTACCATTTTTATTTAGCGCACCGATTTCCTTAACTGAAATTGTTTTAGGTAAATTTGTTGGGTTGATTATTTTCTTAAGCATTCTTATTGTTTATATTTTTATGATGCTCATAACGCTTAATATTTGGTCGGATATAGATTTCGGCTATCTACTCGCAAATTCATTTGGCCTTTGGCTTCTCTTAGGAAGTTTTTCTGCTTTAGGAATTTATTTTTCAAGCTTAACAAAGCAGCCTATTATTGCTGCAATCTTAAGTTTTATTTCATTATTTGCCTTAATTTTTCTTGAAAGTATGTTTGCAAGCGACCCTAATCACTGGTTTGCATACATATCCTTAATGAAACACTTCCAAAGCTTTTCAAGGGGACTGATTGATACCTCAGATCTAATTTATTTCTTTTTATTCATTTCAACATTTTTGACATTAACTATAAGACGTCTTGATGCAGAAAGGCTTCGTGGATAATTATGAAAGTTAATCCAAAACTAAGATTACAGATTCTTATACAAAATAGTTTTTTTGTAGTTTTATTCATTGCTTTAATATTTTTATTAGGCTTCCTTGCAAATCAATACAAGTTTTCTAAAGACATAACACAAGCCAATAGAAATACATTAACAACCGGAAGTATTAATGTATTAAAGCAAATGCAAGGCCCTATAACTCTTACTGTATTTGCTTCGGAAGATGACGTGAATAATGGAGACACATTTAGGCAGGGCATCATTAATTTTATGGCGAGATATCAGAGAACGAAACCTGATATTAACGTTAAATTTATTAGCCCAATAAAAGAGCCGAAGTTAGCACAGGAAAACGGTATTAAAGAAGACGGCGAAGTTGTGGTTGAATATCAAAAAAGATCTGAGCATATTAAACCCCCTTTTGCAGAGCAAGAGATGACAAATCTTTTCATGCGCTTATCAAGAACAAGCCAACGGGCCGTCATGTATCTAGATGGACATGGCGAAAGAAACTTAATTGGGCTTAAAAATAACGATGTTGGTGAGTTTGGCAAGCAATTAGAATCTAAAGGGTTGAAATTTGCTAATCTAAATTTAACTATTGAATCAGAAGTGCCTCTTAATGGTTCAATGCTAGTGATTGCAAGCCCGCAAAAAACTATTTCTCCTATTGAAGCGAAAAAAATTAAAAAATTCCTAGAGTCGGGTGGAAATCTCCTTTGGCTTCTTGATGACAATAACTTCCGTGGCTTAGATGAAATTGCTGCCTATCTTGGATTAAGTGTTTCAAGCGGACAAGTTATAGATCCAGCAGAGAAGGTTGAAGGCGTTAATGAAAATATTGCTTCTGCTTCCTCATATGGGGAACATGCTATTACTAGAAACTTTATGCTAGGAACGCGATTTTCTAATGCACACGAAGTTAATGCTAAGGGAACTTTAGATAATGGTTGGGAAGTTAGTAAATTGATAGAAGTGTCTCCCAATGGATGGCTGGAATCTTCCCAAGTGATGACAAATCAGAAACCTACTTTCGATAAAAGCAAAGATAAGGCTGGCCCAATTAATATAGCAGTAGCACTTCAAAGGGTGTATGGGAAAAAAGGCCAAAGAGTTGTGGTGGTAGGTAATGGTAATTTCTTATCTAATACATTTATTACAAATGGCGGTAATTTAGATCTTGGGATCAATATGATTAACTGGTTATCAGGCGATGATAATTTAATTTCAATACAGCCAATGCCGTTAAAAGATGTGAATGTCACCATTCCTGACAATCAAATGTCATTCATTATTGCATGGACCGTATTTCACAGTTTTGAATACTTCATACCGATTGGTTTTTTTGTTTTAGGTATATTGTTCTGGTTCAAACGAAGAAAAGCTTAGTTTGTAACTATGAAAAATAAGTGGTTAATTAATATTATCTTGTTGGTGATGGTCTTATCGATATCACTTTTCTTATTTCTTAAGCCTACCAAGATAAAGCAAACAAAACAATTTTCAATTAGCACATTTAATTTAAGTGATTTTGATTCAATAAAGATAGATTTTCCATCTAGAGCATCAGTAATCCTCAAAAAATCTTCTGAGTCATGGGATATGATTGAACCTGTAAAAGGTCGAGCAGATCAATTTTCAGTACAGAAAATTATTTCCATCGTAGCAACATCAAGCAGCGAAAAATTACCTTCAAACGATCTAGCCAAATACGGTTTAGATAAACCTACGATGAAATTAAAATTGATTCATAAGGGGCAGGAAGAGGAGTTTATTTTTGGCACATACAATTCCGTAACAGAAGACCAATACCTTTTATATAAAGAAAATGTGTACCTTATTAGCGGGTCTTATTCAGAAGCTGCTGCTACCCAGCCTATTGAGCTTATTGATAAGTTGCCTTTAACTAAATCTGAGGAAATTAAATATTTCGATTTTTCTCGTCTTGAACAATGGCAATCTAAAAGATTAAAAGTCACTCGTAATAATAACGAGTGGTCTGCTAATGAGGGCAGTCAATTTAAACAAAACGAGATGGCTGAATGGTTCGATATGACATGGGTTAAAAATCCAGCAAAGTCGGTTGAAAAATCATCTATTGACCTCAGGGTTCCATATAAGAGCTTTGACATCCATACGATAGATGGAAAAAAGATTACTTTTTTACGCTTGCAAGAATCACCTGAGACGAAATTATATAGAGTGGATGAAGGTTTGCTCTACAACTTTGGGAGCGATATTGGATTTACTATGATGAATCCTCCCATTGAACATTCTAAAAAATAAATCCTTTTATGCCTGAGCTTCCAGAGGTTGAGATTACCTGCGTAGGTCTCAAGCCTATACTTCAAAAATCTATTTCAAATATTATCATTAGAAATCCATCTCTAAGATGGCCAATCCCTTCGCATTTAAAAAAAACACTTCCCAACCAAAAAATACTACATATAAAAAGACGCGCTAAATATATTGTTATTCAATTTGAAAAAGCATCCCTCATGATTCATTTAGGCATGTCAGGACGACTGGAGATCTTGGATAAAGAGACGCCACCTAAAAAGCATGATCATGTTGATATTGCGTTTCATAATTCAAAAAATATTTTAAGGTATACAGACCCAAGAAGATTTGGATCCATACTCTGGGTGAATGGAGACATCAAAAATCATTTTTTAATTTCGAAGCTAGGTCCAGAACCATTGGAAAGCCTATTCACTAGAGACTATTTATTTTCAAAAACGCATAATAAAAATTCACCTATTAAAAATATCATTATGGATAGCCATATTGTTGTGGGTGTTGGCAATATATATGCAAGTGAGTCATTATTTAAAGCTGGAGTGCTGCCAAGTAAACCAGGTAAGGATATTTCTCTGAGCGAATGCACAAAGATTGTTAAATATATTAAGGCTACATTAATAAAAGCGATTGAATTAGGCGGAAGCTCACTTAAAGATTTTTATAATGTGAATGGACAGTCTGGTTATTTTCAGCAAACTTATAATGTGTATGGAATGACGGGCAAGCCTTGCCGAAAGTGCAAAACAATTATTGAAAATAAGAAAATTGGACAGCGCTCAAGTTTCTTCTGTATTAATTGTCAGAGCTAATTATTACTAAACTTATTTGTTTCTTTGATAATCTTCGGTAACAAAGACCCTACAATCATTCCAATAATACTATTGCCCAAGCCAATTAATTGGGCAGGTATCAGTGCCTTGTCACCTATAAATAATTCTACGAATAACCATGATCCTATACCGCCAATAATTGCCATCAAAGCACCTTGGCTATTAGCTTTTTTCCAAAATACACCAAATACAAGAGGCACAAAAGCACCTGCAAGCGTAATTTTATAAGCTGATTCAACCATGCCAAAAATTGAAAGATTTGAACTAAGAGCATATAGCAAGACGACAGCAGAAAAACATACAAGAGTGATTCTCATAATTTTAAGTAAACGTTTATCACTGATTGTTGGGAAATAACCTTTAACAATATTTTCTGCAAAAGAAATGGATGGTGCTAGAAGCGTTGCTGATGAGCAACTCATTATTGCTGATAGAACAGCTCCAAAGAATATTACCTGAGCGAAGAGGGGCATGTAGTTAAGCACAAGCATAGGTAAGACATGCTGTGAGTTTGTATTGACGAGACCGTTAAAATACTCAGCGTCAATTAAGGTGGCCGAATACGCTATAAACATTGGTACAAAAGTAAATATAAAATAAATTGTAGCCCCAAGTATTGAGCCGTATAAGGCAACCTTGGCAGTTTTAGCAGATGTTACGCGTTGAAAAACGTCTTGTTGAGGAACTGATCCCAGCATCATGGTGATCCATGTCCCAAAGAAAGTTATCCATGTCCAGATATTGCCTTTTGGGAAAAAATCTAACTTATGATTTATTGAGGCACTTTCAATGACGGGGACAATGCCTCCTGTTAATTGAGAAATAGCATATGCTATATAAAGAAGCCCACCAATAACTACAATCATTTGAATAAAGTCTAGGATCGCCACAGAAAGCATGCCACCAAAAGTAGTGAAGGTCAGGACAATTAAAATGCCAATCACCATGCCCATGTCTTCGCTAATGAATTGATGTGTTATAAGATTAAATATTAGTCCAAGGGCCTTAATCTGTGCCGCAACCCATCCCAAATATGAGATGACGATTGCAATAGTAGTTAATACCTCAACAGTTCTATTGTACCTAGCCCTATAAAAGTCCCCTAAAGTAATAATATTTAATTTATATAATTTAGAAGAAAAGAAAATACCCGCAATTATTAAACAAAGACTCGACCCAAAAGGGTCGGCCACGACCCCATTTAAGCCTTCTTTAACGAAAGTAGAAGAGACTCCAAAAATTGCTTCTGCACCAAACCAAGTTGCAAAAACTGTAGCAGTTACAATAGGGAGTGGGAGGTGTCTTCCAGCGACAGCATAGTCTTTGGTCGTTTTAACTCGAGAAGATACAAAAATACCAATCCCAATTGTGACAAGAAGATAGAGAGAGACAAACCAAATAAGCAAATTAAAACTTCCTAAATATATTTAACAAAATAAAACAAGACTGTTAAATTTACCAATAAAGTAATTCCAATTAAAGTAATTACAATTTTAAACCAGCGACTCTGATTTTTTTGAGTTTTTAATAAACGGTCAATATCTTCTTGGTGAATAGCATTTTCATTTTCATGTTTTTTTTGTTTAAGAAACTCATGAATAAGTCTTGGTAATTGTGGAGTTAAATGAAGCCAATGTGGAATTTCATTTTTTAAACTCTTTAGAATATGTTTAATACCTTTTTGTTCTGACATATATTTTTTTAAAAATGGAGCAGCTGTTTTCCATAAGTCTAAATCAGGATCAAGGTTTCGACCAAGACCTTCTACATTTAAAAGTGTTTTTTGAAGCATAGTAAGTTGAGGCTGAATTTCCATATTAAATCGTCTTGATGTTTGAAATAGTCTAATAAGAAGACGGCCAAATGATATATCTTTTAAAGGCTTATTAAAAATAGGTTCACATACTGATCGTATTGCATTTTCAAATTCATCTATAGAAGTATCCTTAGGCACCCAACCTGATTCAATATGAGCAAGTGCCACATCATGGTAATCACGTTTAAAAAAGGCTAAAAAATTACGCGCTAGATAATTTTTATCATTCTCACTTAAGGATCCCATGATGCCAAAATCCATAGCAATATAGCGCCCATCATCAGCTACCTGAATGTTACCTGGGTGCATATCGGCATGAAAAAAACTATCCCTAAATACCTGAGTAAAAAATATTTCAACTCCATTGCGCGCAAGTTGTTTAATATCAATTTTTTTCTTGCGAAGAATTTCGACATGACTGATGGGTGTTCCATACATTCTTTCCATTACCATCACATCCTCATTACAGAAATCCCAATACACATCCGGCACGATAAGTAATTTTTTATCTTTAAAATTCTCACCTAAACGACTGCAATTTGCTGCATCTAGCATAAGATTTAGTTCGCACTGAATATGCTTTGAAAATTCAGCCACAACCTCCCTTGGCCTTAATCTTTTACCATCAGACCAGGTCAATTCGAGCATATAGGCAATAAGATAAAGTAAATTAATATCTTTATTAATGACGCGCTTAATATTAGGCCTTAATATTTTGACTGCAACCTCTTTTCCATCATGGAGAGTTGCGAAATGCACTTGGGCAACTGATGCGCTTGCTATGGGTGTTGAGTCAAATGTTTTAAAAATTTTGTCTAGCGACATACCATATGAAGCTGTAATAATTTTTTCGACATTCTTATAATTAAATGGGGGTACTTGATCCTGAAGTTTAGCTAGCTCATCAGCAATATCTAATGGAATGAGATCCCTCCTCGTAGATAGCATTTGACCAAATTTAACAAAAATCGGACCTAAATTTTCAAGCGCAAGTCTAAGCCTTGTGCCTCTATTTTCTTTAGCTGATCTAAAGAAAAATATTATCGAGACAAGAAAAGCAAAAACATTAAGTTGTCGATTAAATGTGATGAACTTCTCAAGGCGATACTTAAGAAGTATATAAATGATGTAAATTAGCCTAAAGTATTTCATAGCTTTTTAAGTCTGAGCTCTAAACGATCTACATCGAATCGTAAACGGTCCACCTCATTATTAAATTGCTCCACCAGTCTTTTCTTAGCAATCAGCGGCTTTTCTTCGAGCCAGTACTCTTTAAAAGTGTCTGCAATATTAAATGAGGTTTCTTTTGTGGTAGTTACAACTTTTTTGCCAAATTTTACAAGATGATATGCTGGTATATCACCAATAATCTCACTTAAATCGTCCTCATAATCCCACTCAACATCCCTTAGTAAGTTACTCATTACTGTGGCGAACTCGATGTCACCTTTAATTTCAATATCAGCTTTTTTATTTCCACGCATAAGTTCAATTGCTGACGATATAGATAATTTAATTTCTGCATCGTATGTATCGATCCGATCTCTATATTCTGGCAAACCGCTATCGTTGACTATTAATGCGTAATGAATGGGCCCTACGTTAAATAAGATAGATTTTAATCTGTGCTTAATAAGATCTTTTTTTAACCACTCATTTTGTTGAAATAAATGGTTAGTGAGTTTTGTTTTAATTGTGTCAATGATCAAAACTTGTATCCCATATGAATAGCAACTACACCTGAAGATAAATTAAGATATTCCACTTCTAAAAAGGATTCTTCTTCCATCATCGTTTTTAATGATTCTTGATCGGGATGCACCCTTATCGATTCAACAAGGTATTGATAGCTTGACTCATCTTTTGCAAATAACTTCCCTAATTTTGGAAGTAATTTAAAAGAAAATTGATCGTAAAAAAACTGTAATGGCTTCCATACTTTTGAAAATTCTAGAATTAAAATTTTTCCACCTGGGGATAAGACACGGTAAATTTCTTTTAATGCTTTCTTTTTGTCTGTCATATTGCGAATACCAAATCCTATCGTGACACAGTCAAAATAGTTATCAGGGAAAGGTAGTGATTCGGCATCGCATAATATAGAAGGAATAAAAATACCTTGGTCAATTAACTTATTACGGCCAATATTTAGCATAGATAAATTAATATCAGAATGTATTATCTGCCCGTTAAAATCAGCTGATTGCACCCCTATTTTTTTTGCAAGCAGAATAGACAAGTCCGCCGTTCCTGCAGCAATATCAAGAATGCGTGCATTCTTTTTTACGTTAGAAGTATTTACAAGAAATTTTTTCCAAATATGGTGCATGCCAAATGACATCAGATCATTCATCAGGTCATAATTTGATGCCACAGAATGAAATACAGAAGCTACTTTGCTGACTTTTTCCGTTGCGTCTATTTCACTATAACCAAAATGTGTTTTTTTATTCGACATCTTTTTTTGTTCTTTGAATACCTGCGATAGATAATTTTCTTAAATACTCTTCCCACAGCACATCATAAGTTGCAGCTAGCTCATAAAGATAATCCCATGAGTAAATGCCTGTATTATGACCATCTGAAAATGTTAATTTAATAGCGTACTGACCGATAGGCTCAATATTTTCTATGCCGACATTTTCTTTATGTATTTGAAGTGTTTCTTGCCCTGGTCCGTGACCTCTTACTTCAGCGGACGGGGAATACACTCTAAGAAATTCGCATGAAAGCATGCATTCGGTTAGATTATTAAATTTAATTTCTAACAGCTTGGATGATTGATGAAGCTTAATTTCTAAAGGGTATATTTTAGCGTTACTTGTTGTCACTTTGTGGGAAAGCCTAAAAAACTATATTATCGGAGTTCTCTTGGCTTTTTTGGTAAAAATTAAAAGATTATTGAATGTTAGATTGCAGTAATGATTTAATTTTTTTCATTGCAGACTGTTCGATCTGCCTAATTCTTTCAGCAGAAACACCAAGCTTATCTGCAAGCTCGTGAAGAGTTGACGCCTCTTTATCCTTAAGCCATCTTTCTTCTAAAATAAGACGACTTCTTTCATCGAGCGATAAAAGTGCTTTTTTAAGGGAAGATAGACTATTATTTTCAGATTGATCTATTTCCATTTGTTCTGATGGCTCAGGCGCCTCATCTTTAAGGTAAGCAATGGGTCTGTAAACGTCATCTTCTGATTCTTCAGATCCATAATCTAATGAAATTTCATTACCATTAAAGCGATATTCCATTTCACGCACATCTTCAGGTTTGACATTAAGCTCTTTTGCGATTGAATTAATCTCATCCGATTTAAGAGGCTGAAGAGTCTTCTTCATGCTTCGTAAATTAAAAAACAGTTTACGTTGCGCTTTTGTCGTTGCCGTTTTAACTAAACGCCAGTTTTTAACAATATATTCTTGAATTTCAGCTTTAATCCAGTAGATTGCAAAAGACACAAGTCTTACACCTCTTTCAGGGTCGAATCGTTTTACAGCTTTCATTAGGCCAATATTGCCTTCTTGAACCAAGTCTGATTGGGGGAGTCCGTAACCGGAATAGCCCCTAGCTACTTTAGCTACTAATTTTAGGTGGGACAATATCAGTGTTTTCGCAGCCTCGAGATCGTTTGATTTTTTAAGGCGCATGCCAAGATTCATCTCTTCTTCTGCAGTGAGCGAGGGAATAGCTCTAATGGATTGCATATAGCGATCATAGCTATCAATTGAGCCTAATGTAGATAAGCTTAAATCTAAAGTCATTTTGATAAAACCTTTGTAAAGAGTTTATTCATAAAGATAATTTTAGCACTCTTCGTAAGAGAGTGCTAGCCCAATAAGGTTCCCTAAATAGTAAATTAACCTAATAAATACAATGGGTTATATGGCTAGAATTTCTTAATCGATTGATTAATGGAGATGAAGGATGCTGCGACAGCGATCAAAACTGAGCCGCCGACGATGGATAAATACTCCAAAGGTTTTAAGTCAATAATACTAAATTGAGCTCCATAGAGAGCTTCAACCTCAATGACAGTGTGATTTAAGAAAATGACAATTAATTTAAGTGTGATGACAGCAGTTAATCCACCTCCAAGCCCATAAATAAAACCGCTATATAAAAAGGGGCGCCTAATAAATTGATCAGTAGCGCCAATTAATTTGCTCAGTTCAATTTCTTCATGGTGAGAAGTCATTTGAAGGCGAATTGTATTTCCAATAACCACGGTCAGCATGGAAGCAAGTAAAACTGAAGCCAGGAGAATAGCTTTATTTGCCAAGTGAAGTACCGAGTTCAATTTTTTAACCCAGCCTGTATCAACAACTGCTTGATCTACCCCATCAAGCTTTTCTACAAATGATTTTAAGTCCATGATTTGATTTGGATTCATCGTATTGGGAGAGATAAAGAAGGCATCGGGTAATGGATTTTCAGAGAGCCCATTGTTTGAATCATTAAAGCCCATTGATTTTTGCAATTTAGGCCAAGCCTCTTCTTTTTTTACAAAATGATAGCTATTAATTTCGGTGCGATTTTTTAATTCATTTTCAATTCTATTTTTAGCATCAGCTGAGGTGTCTTTTTTTAGGAAGATACTAATTTGTGATTCATGCTGAATATTTTCAGAAATAGATTTTAAATTTTGCACTATAAGAAAAGATATGCTCGGTAATATAAAGGTAATACCTATAACTAAAAACATCATAAGGGTAGCAAGTAATGACGCATGGCTTCGCTGAAGCGCCTTAAGAAACATCTGATAATGATAAGTAAAATAGTTCATTTATTGCTCAGTCATCTTAATAAGATTGCCGTCTTGCAAATAAAGCTGCTTATGTTTTTTTGAAACTATTGGCATTTCATGTGTCGCAATAATCACGGTAACACCAAGCTCTTGAAAGCTATAAAAGAGATTCATAATTTCATCTGCATATTTCTTATCTAAATTTCCTGTAGGCTCATCAGCAAGGAGAATGGAAGGCCTACATGCAATAGCTCTTGCTATTGCGAGACGTTGCTGCTCTCCACCTGACAAGCTAATTGGCATTGATTTTTCTCTGTTTAGCAATCCTACCTTATCTAAGGCCGCGCGGACACGCCCTCTAATATCATTGATTTCTACACCATTAATTTCTAATGGCAGAGCAATATTTTCAAAACAATTGCGATCATATAAAAGTTTATGGTCCTGAAAAACTAAACCAAACTTTCTCCTAATGTAAGGAATAGAAGTGCTTTTTACTTGTCCTAGATTTTGACTCTCGAAAATAATCGTTCCATGTGTAGCGGGTTCAATGGCCGTGATTAATTTTAATAACGTTGATTTTCCTGCTCCTGATGGACCGGTAACAAAAACAAGCTCACCAGCATTAATTTCAAAAGTAATGTTTTGTAATGCCCCTAAATTTCCTGGATATCTTTTATGGACCTGGTCAAATTTAATCATGGATAAAAGCCGATTTTAAAAAAGTGCATCAACATATTCTTGGGCATTAAAAACTCTTAGATCATCTATAGACTCGCCAACACCAATGTATCTTAATGGAGCAGGTTGCTCCTTGGCGATTGCCGCAATTACACCGCCTTTGGCTGTACCGTCAAGCTTGGTTAAAGCAAGACCTGTAATACCTAAAGCTTCATTAAATATCTTGAGTTGACTGATAGCATTTTGGCCTGTATTAGCATCTAAAACGAGAAGAATTTCATGAGGAGCCTCCAAATGACATTTATTAATCACACGTTTAATTTTTGTAATTTCATCAATTAAATGTTTTTGCGTTGGCAATCTACCTGCTGTATCAGCAATAACAATATCAATATTTTTTGCTTTTGCAGAATTGATTGCATCGAAAATTACAGCACTTGGATCGCCAGAAGCTTGCGAAACAACGTGAACATTATTTCTTTCGCCCCAAACTTCAAGTTGCTCAGTGGCAGCCGCCCGAAAAGTGTCGCCTGCAGCAATTAGGACAGATTTATTTTCATCTAGAAAAATTTTAGTCAACTTTCCAATGGTGGTTGTTTTACCTGCACCGTTGACTCCAACAACCATAATAACAAAAGGGCTTGTGCCTTTTACTACAAGTGGATTTTGAATAGGGGATAACAGTTCGATTAATTTTTCTTTAAGTAAGCCTTTAATCTCATCTGCATTTTCAATCTTATTTTTTTTGATGGAGGCCCTAATGCTATCTAGGAGGTAGGTAGTAGCTGAAATGCCTACATCAGAAGTAAGCAATATAGTCTCTAGCTCTTCAAAAAGCGCTTCGTCAATTTTTTTGCCAGTAAATAAAGAGGTAAGTTCGGTAGTTAATTTTTCTCTAGTCTTAGTAAGACCTTTCTTTATCTTGTCAGCTAGGCCAAAAAAACCACTTTTTTTCTCTTCTTTTGGAGGGGCTTTCTCTTCTTTAATTTCAAGAGATTTCTTTTTTAAAGCTTTTGGAGGAGGCTTAATTGAGGACTCAGTTTTTAAAGCTTTTTTCTTTTTTAAAAGATTAGGCGCTTTAGCAACTATTTTTTTGGGTGCTGAGGAAGTCTTCTTTTCTGGTTTTTTAATAACTTCTTTTTTTGCCGCAGGTTTTTTCTCTGGGCTATTTTTCTTAATGATCTTTTTTAGGAATTCAAACATTTTTTAAAATTTTAAGAACTTAATGAGATAAAGAAAAGTCTACGAAACATTGATATTCATTATAATAGCTAAATCATTTAAGGACGAGACGCGTTGTTAAAAAAAATTTTACTTCTTTTGTTGTTATTTCCAGGTTTGCTCTTAGCGCAAACTCAAGAATTTAAGCTTTCTAATGGGTTAAAAGTTTTTGTAAGAGAAGACCATCGCTCACCTGTGGTTGTATCTCAGGTTTGGTATCGAGCAGGGAGTCTTGATGAGGTAAATGGTAAAACTGGCGTAGCTCACGTTCTTGAGCACATGATGTTTAAAGGGACTAAGAAAATTAAGTCAGGTGAATTTTCAAGGTTGATAGCTAAGGCAGGCGGAAAAGAAAATGCATTTACAGGCGCCGACTACACCTGTTATTTCCAGCAACTTGAGAAATCAAATCTCGAACTTTCGTTCAAATTAGAGGCAGATCGCATGCAAAACCTTAATTTATCTAAAGAAGAGTTCGATAAGGAAATTAAAGTTGTCATGGAAGAACGAAGATGGAGGACCGACGATAAACCAACTTCACAAGTAAAAGAACAATTTGCGTCAACAGTTTTTAAATCCCACCCTTATAGCAGGCCCGTAGTTGGATGGATGAATGATTTAGAGAACATGACGGTAGAAGATGCAAGAGAATGGTATCAAAACTGGTATGCACCCAACAATGCAATTCTTGTTGTAGTTGGTGATGTTCAAGCCAATGATGTACTAAATTTAGCAAAGAAGTATTTTGAAAAAATTCCTGTACGAAAAATTCCCGAGAGAAAACCTCAAGTTGAGCCTAAGCAAATTGGTGAAAGAAGATCGGTTATTAAGGCGCCAAGTGAATTATCCTATCTCTTAATGGGTTATCAAGCGCCAACTTTGATGGATCGTTTGGGCAATAATGAATCATCTTGGGAGCCTTACGCTTTAGAGATGTTATCTAATATTCTAGCTGGGAATAGCTCATCAAGACTTAATCAAAACATTGTAAGAAATCAACGTTTGGCAGTGAGTGTGAGCGCTGGATATGACTCAACATCGAGAGGAAGAATTAGTCTTTTTGAGTTGGAGGGTACGCCAAATGATTTTAAGAAGATCAATGAGCTTGAAAGTGCATTACTCCAAGAAGTTGAGAAAATTAAAAAAGATGGCGTAACTCAGGAAGAGCTAGATAGAGTTAAGTCTATGGTCATCGCAAGCGATGTATACCAAAAAGACTCAATGTTTGGAATGGCGATGGAAATTGGTCAGCTTGAAACAATGGATTATTCATTTCACTTAAGTGATGGTTATATTGAAAAAGTTAATAGTGTCACTTCTGAACAAATAAAAAACGTAGCTACGAAATACTTAACTCGAGATAAATTATCTATAGTCATTCTAGATCCTCAGCCAATGACCCAAGATACCTTACCTAAAGGGCGGCCTCATGTTCATTAAATTTATTCAAATTACTTTCCTGTTCTTATGTATTCTGCAAAATTCTTATGCTGCATTAAAAATTGATACATGGAATACGCAAGCAGGGGGAAAAGTTTTTTTTGTTGAGAATCATGATCTTCCTATACTTGATATCAATATAAATTTTTTTGCAGGTAGCGCCCAAGATCCTGTTGGTAAAGAAGGTCTTGCTAATTTAACTCGCCATCTTATGAGTTTGGGAGCCGCAGGTATCAATGAGGAAAAACTAGCTAATCAAATTTCAGATATTGGAGCAGTTATTAAAGGGGATGTTGACCTAGACAGAGCCTATTTTAAATTAAGAACCTTAAGCTCCTCTTCGCAAAAAGATAAAGCGCTTACTCTTTTTAAAAATATAATTCATTCGCCCGATTTTCCAGTGCCAGTCATAGACAGAGAAAAAAATAGAATTATTGCGAGTATTAAGCAATCAATGACTCAGCCAGAAACGATTGCTAATTTAACATTCATGAAATCTATCTACGGTGATCATCCTTACGCGCATGATGAAGCTGGTAGCACAGATACACTTCAAAAGCTGAATCAAGAAGATTTGAAACAATTTTATAAAAACTATTATTTATCATCTGAAGCTACGATTGTAATTGTTGGTGATCTTAGCGCTGATGAAGCCAGAAAAGTAAGTGAATCAATCAGTCAAGGATTGCCTCAAGGAAATACAAAGCATAATATCAGTCCTGTGACAGGCCCAAATTATGTTGGCGTTAAAAAAATACAACACCCAGCAAAACAGGCGCATATTTTAATGGGCATGCCTGCATTAAAGCGCGGAGAAAAAGATTATTTTCCCCTTTATGTCGGCAATTATATTTTAGGTGGTGGTGGTTTTGTATCAAGACTAACGGAAGAGGTGAGAGAGAAAAAAGGATTAGTTTATAGTGTGTATAGTTACTTTATGCCTCTCTACGCTGAAGGCCCGCTTGAAATTGGGTTGCAAACAAAAAAAGAACAAGCAGATGAAGCGCTTGCTATTGTAAATAGCACGGTTAAAAAATTTATCGATGAGGGACCATCCGAAAAAGAACTTATGGCTGCCAAACAAAATTTGGTTGGGGGATTTCCGTTAAGGTTAGATAGCAATGCGAAAATTGTTGATTATCTAAGTATGATTGCTTTTTATGATTTACCTATTTCTTATATCGATAATTACATACAGGAAATTAATAAAGTAACTATTAGTCAAATAAAGACAGCGTTTAAAAATAAGATTGATCCTAACAAACTTACGACTATTATTGTTGGTGCAGAATAGTTTTTGAAGATAGTCAAAAATCAAGTCAAAATTATTGGCGGAGCATGGAAAAGAAAAAATGTTTCTTTCATTGACGCCCCCGGACTAAGGCCTACCCCAGGAAGAGTTAGAGAGACTTTATTTAATTGGTTAGAACAAGATTTAACCGGTAAACTTTGTTTAGATCTTTTTTCAGGTTCTGGTGTCATTGGTTTTGAATCCCTCTCCAGGGGAGCTAAAAATGTTGTTATGATTGAAAAATCTCCTCAAGTTTTTAAAATGATTCAAGAAAATCAAAAACTCCTTCAAGCAGATGGAGCAGTTCTTCACCTCACGGATGCGCTCACGTTCCTTGAAAAGAATACTACTAAGTTCGATATTATTTTCTGTGATCCACCTTTTAATGAGAGCTGGGAAGATAAATTATTTCCTCAATTAGCTAACCATTTATCAGAGGATGGGCTAATATACTTTGAATCAGAAGCTAGCATAAAAGAATATAGCGTATTTAATATTGCAAAAAAAAGAAAAGCGGGTAATGTCTTTTATCATCTTGTTACATTAAAAAATAATGACTCAATCTAACCCATCTATTGCCATTTATCCTGGAACGTTTGACCCGATTACATTAGGCCATGAGAATATTGCCCATCGTGCCACAAGAATTTTCGATAAAATTATCGTAGCTGTCGCCTCTAATCCAAGTAAAAAATGTTTTTTCTCTTTTGAGGAGAGGGTAGGCTTAGTTAAGGCTGTATTTTCTGAGCATAAAGCAATTGAAGTTATTGGTTTTAATGGGCTTTTAATGGACTTTGTTGAAGCGCAAAATGCGCATGTAGTAATTAGAGGACTCAGAGCTGTTTCTGATTTTGAATATGAGTTTCAATTAGCAGGCATGAATCGTAAATTATATCCAAATGTTGAAACGCTTTTTTTAACACCTTCCGAGCAATTTACTTTTGTCTCCTCTAGCTTAGTGAGGGAAGTCGCTACTTTGGGCGGAAATATAGAGCAATTTGTATCTCCAATCGTCAAGGAAGCCATGAAAAAAACTGGACGTTAATCATGGCTTTAATGATTACGGACGAATGTATTAACTGTGACGTATGTGAGCCTGAATGTCCAAATAATGCAATTTATCAGGGCATTCACATTTACGAAATTAATCCCCAGTTATGTACAGAATGTGTTGGGCATTTTGATAGGCCTCAATGTCAGGAGGTATGTCCCGTTGATTGCATTCCTCTCCATCCGGAATATAAGGAGTCTAAAGAAGATCTTATGCTCAAATATCATCACCTGCAAAAAGACAAAGTAAATTAGCTATGCGCGTCCTTCATACTATGATTCGTGTCAGTGACTTAGAAAAATCAATCACTTTTTATACTAATATTTTAGGCATGAAACTCTTAAGGCGTCATGAATATCCGGATGGGAAATTTACATTAGCCTTTGTGGGATTCGGGGATGAAAAAGACAATGCTGTAATTGAGCTTACTTATAATTGGGGTGTTACAACTTATGATAAAGGTAACGCCTTTGGGCATATTGCAATCGAAAATGAAGACGTATATAAAAGTTGTGAGCTAATTAAAAGTAAGGGTGGAAAAGTTATTCGGGAGGCCGGCCCGATGCAACATGGGGCAACGGTCATTGCTTTTATTGAAGACCCAGATGGCTATAAAATTGAATTAATTCAAGCAGGCACTTTTTAATCAATCAAACAAACCTTTCATTTTATCAAGCCAACCTTTCGACTTTGGGCTGTGCTTGCCTCGATCTAACTGATTGATCTCTTCAAGTTCTTTTAATAATTCTTTTTGTCTATCTGTGAGCTTTACAGGAGTTTCTATAGAAACATGACAATGAAGATCGCCAGGTACATTTTGTCTTAATGGCTTAATGCCTTTGCCTTTTAATCTAAAAACAGCACCTGTTTGTGTTTCAGCAGGAATTTTCATTTTTGCATGTCCATCTAAAGTCGGCACTTCAATTTCGCCACCAAGGGCTGCAGTAGAAAAACTAATTGGCATTTCGCAATGCAAATTTCCACCATCACGTTCAAATAAATCATGTTTCTTAAGATGAACTACAACGTAAAGATCTCCCGGGGGACCGCCATTAATCCCAGACTCACCTTCACCTGACAATCGAATTCGATCGCCTTCATCTACACCTAAAGGAATTTTAACGGATAGTGTTTTAGTTTGTTTGACACGACTAGCTCCATGACAAGTCGAACAGGGCTCTTTGATAATTTTTCCTGTTCCATGACACTTAGGACATGTTTGTTGAACAGAGAAAAACCCTTGCTGCATTCGAACTTGGCCATGACCATTACATGTATCACAAGAGACGGGTTGTGTACCAGGTTTAGCGCCAGTTCCTTTACATGGCTCACAAGAAGTCATAACAGGAATACGTATTTTTGTTTCCGTGCCCTTTGCCGCATCTTCTAAACTGATTTCCATGTTGTAACGAAGATCAGCTCCACGATATACATTAGACTTTTGACTGCCACGACCCCCGCCAAAAATATCACCAAAAATATCACCAAAGGCATCATTAAAGTCCGAATACCCTGCAGATCCAGAGCCACCCATGCTTGGATCTACACCTGCATGACCATACTGATCGTAACTTGATCTTTTTTGTGAGTCCGAAAGTATTTCGTAAGCTTCTTTGGCTACTTTAAAATTTTCTTCAGCTTTTGGATTATCAGGATTGCGATCAGGATGAAATTTCATCGCAAGCTTGCGATAAGCTTTTTTTATTTCATCTTCTGAAGCGTCACGAGATACACCAAGAGTCTCGTAATAATCTTTTTTGGTCGCCATGATATTTTTTTCAAAAAGAAAAACAACATCAGAATTTATGATGTTGTTTTAGTGGTTAAAAGTTATTTGTCTTGTTTTACTTCTTCAAATTCAGCATCCATAACTTCAGCATCAACCGTTTTTTCTTCCTGAGGCGCTGAGCCAGCGTTAGGTTGTTGGGCTTGTTGTTCAGCATATATTTTCTCACCTAGTTTTTGCGATGACTCCATAAGCTCTTTAGTTTTAGCCTCAATCTCTTCCTTGTTGTCAGTCTTCAAAGACTCTTCTAAAGATTTTATAGTAGATTCAATTTTTTCTTTTTCTTCAGCATCTAATTTATCCCCATGGTCAGTGATTGATTTTTTTACTGAATGAATCATGCCATCTGCAGCGTTTTTAACATCCACAAGTTCTCTAATCTTACGGTCTTCATCAGCGTATTTAACTGCATCATCCTCCATTTTTTTAATTTCTTCTTCGCTAAGTCCACTATTTGCTTTGATCGTGATCTTATTTTCTTTGCCAGTAGCTTTATCTTTAGCTGATACATGCAAGATACCGTTGGCATCAATATCGAATGTCACTTCAATTTGCGGCATACCTCTTTGTGCTGGAGGTATATCAGTCAAATTAAATTGACCTAGGCTCTTATTGCCTGAAGCAATCTCACGCTCACCTTGAAGGACATGAATTGTCACAGCATTTTGATTGTCTTCCGCTGTTGAGAATACTTGAGATGCTTTCGTAGGGATTGTTGTATTTTTCTTAATAAGTTTAGTCATGACACTTCCTAGTGTTTCAATCCCTAAACTCAAAGGAGTTACATCAAGCAGCAATACATCTTTTACATCGCCTTGAAGAACGCCCCCTTGAATTGCAGCGCCTACAGCTACCGCTTCATCAGGATTCACATCTTTTCTAGGCTCTTTGCCAAAAATATCCTTTACCTTCTCTTGGACTTTAGGCATACGGCTTTGTCCACCTACTAAAATGATATCTGCTATGTCGCTACCAGTAACGCCCGCATCTTTCATTGCAACTTTGCAGGGCTCAATTGTTCTTTCAATAAGATCATCGACAAGAGATTCAAATTTTGAGCGCGTGATTTTTACGACAAGATGTTTTGGGCCGCTAGCATCAGCTGTAATGTAAGGAAGATTAACTTCAGTTTGTTGACTGCTTGAAAGTTCAATCTTTGCTTTCTCAGAGGCTTCTTTAAGACGTTGCTTAGCAAGTAAGTCATTTCTTAAATCGAGCCCGTTTTCTTTTTTAAACTCATCTGCCAAGAAATCTATTAAGCGATTGTCAAAGTCTTCACCACCAAGGAAAGTATCCCCGTTTGTTGATAGCACTTCAAATTGATGTTCGCCATCAACAGTAGAAATTTCAATAATTGATACGTCAAAGGTCCCGCCACCTAAGTCGTATACTGCAATCTTTCGATCACCCTCTTGTTTATCTAAACCAAAAGCAAGTGCGGCTGCGGTAGGCTCATTGATAATACGTTTAACTTCAAGGCCTGCGATTCGGCCGGCATCTTTAGTTGCTTGGCGTTGACTATCATTGAAGTAAGCAGGCACTGTAATGACAGCTTCTGTGACTTCTTCACCTAAATAGTCTTCAGCCGTTTTTTTCATTTTTCTTAAAACTTCAGCTGAAATTTGAGGGGGAGCCATTTTTTGATCACGCACTGTTACCCAGGCGTCACCATTGTCAGCTTTTGAAATTTCATATGGCATTAAAGCAATATCTTTTTGAACTTCTTTTTCTTCAAAACGGCGACCAATTAATCGCTTTACAGCATAAAGTGTATTTTTTGGATTTGTTACTGCCTGTCTTTTTGCTGGCGCGCCCACTAAGATTTCGCCATCATCTTGATAGGCAATAATTGAAGGGGTAGTCCTAGCGCCTTCTACATTTTCAATCACCTTAGGCTTTCCGCCTTCCATGACAGCCACACAGGAGTTTGTTGTTCCTAAGTCAATTCCGATAATTTTAGCCATTTTTTTTCCTTAAAAAATCTGTTTAATTTGTTAAATCTATAATTGGGATGATCTTGAATATTTCAAGAGCTTATGTATTTTTAGTTTTAGAAACGGTTACTAATGCGGGTCTTATGACTCTTTCGTTCAATAGATAACCTTTTTGAAGCACTGTTAAAATTTTATTTGGCTCTTCTTCCGATTCCACCATGCTAATCGCTTGATGCTGATTAGGATCAAATTTTTCACCTAATGCGTTAATCTCATTGATTCCAAATTTTTCAAATACATTAATTAATTGTTTTTGTGTAATTTCAACACCATTCTTGTAGCTTTCGAGGTTCGCATTTTCAACAGCAAGGGCAGCGTCAAGGCTATCTTTGACAGACAGCAATTCGCCACTAAACCTTTCTAATGCAAATTTTCTAGCTTTATCAATATCTTCAACAGAACGCTTTCTTATGTTTTCACCCTCAGCTTTAACATAAAGAATCTGTGCTTCAGCTTCAGCTAATTTTTCTTCTAGGAGATTTAGTTTTTCTTCTAGATTATTTGTAGTTGATTGATCTGAATGGTTTTCTGATTCGTCTGCGGATACATTGTTTTTCTCTTCTGCGTTCATATTTTTACCTTTTAAATCTTTTAAAGATGCTACGGATTAAAATAAATTTGGGGGTGAAGTAGTAAATTTCAAGGGGTAGAAGTTAAATAATTGCTTCAATTTGAGAAATCGTGGATTCGGGGGTAGGTGTCACACCTATCTCACCTAGATTAACTGACGGCACCTTAATGTTGGGATAAACACCAGTGAGGTAAGGGTTGCTGTCCAAATAAAGACCAATAGTTGGAATGCCTAACGCATTGCCAAGGTGGGTGAGGCCAGAGTCAACGCCTATGAGACATTTAGCCCCTGAAATAATATTAGCGAGATCACTAATATTCATTTTAGGCAGCACCAAGGAATTGGTTGAGGCTTTGCGGAGAGATTTAGAGAAATGATATTCCTCAAGATTACCCCATGGTAAAAGAACTCTTAAGCCTAGGACATTAAAAAACTGAATAACTTTGAGCCAATGTTCCATGGGCCATTGTTTTGATTTTTTGCTAGATCCATGAATCAGAACGACATAGCGCTCCGAAAGATTAAAGTTGTTGATATTATGAATCTCTAATCCAAAATGAGCTGACTGATCTAATAATTCGTATTGAAAACATTTAGAAGCTAATTCTCGATTGCGAACAACTGCATGAATTTGCTTTGATACGGGATGTGTGTGTTTATAAAAGTAAGAGGCAGCAGCTTCTCGGATAGAGGCTTTATCAAAACCATGAATATCCCCACGGGTAAATAAAGTAAAAAAAGCACTTTTTAAAAGACCCTGAAAATCAATAATAATGTCGTAATGATTTTCTCGGATAGCTTTAATTGATTTATAAAGCCCAATCCAAGTTGATTTTTTTCTAAGATTTTTTTTCCATGATCTAAGAGAGATCGTTATGACAGAGTTAACACCTGGATGAAGTCTTGGTAAATCTGCGAAGGATTCCTCTACCAGCCAATCAATAGAGCTCTCAGGGACAAAATACTTAATATCATTAATGACAGGCAAACAGTGAATAACATCGCCTAGTGAGGATGTTTTAATGATAAGTATACGAACCATATAGAGAATTTTCTCATATAAATCAATGCCTATAAATCATTTATATAATTAATTAATATTTAATCGTTTGACGCTTACTGAGTGTTTCTAGGATAATCTGTTATAGAAAGAAATTTTTATTCATTCAACTAAACGAATCTATTTAATGAAACATTCCATAGTCGAAATTACCGAAAGAATTAAAGAAAAAAGTAGACCAACACGTCTTGCTTATTTAGCTCGCATAGATGCTATGCTTCAAAGGCAGCGAGGAGCAGATCGCCTCGGCTGCGCTAACGTTGCACATGCAATCGCTGCTCTACCTAAAAACGATAAATTAAGAATTGTTAGCGAGAAGAAACCTAATATTGCAATTGTGACGGCTTATAACGACATGCTCTCAGCACATAAGCCTTATGAAAATTACCCTTCAATTATTCGCGATGAAGCGAATAAGCTCGATGCTACTGCTCAGGTGGCTGGAGGCGTTCCCGCTATGTGTGATGGCATTACACAAGGCGAGCCAGGCATGGAGTTAAGCTTATTTTCTCGAGATACCATTGCGATGTCATCAGCAATTGCTTTGTCACATGATGTATTTGATGGCGCTCTCATGTTGGGTATTTGCGACAAAATTGTCCCTGGCTTATTAATCGGCGCATTGCATTTTGGTCATTTACCTACAATTTTTGTACCCGCAGGACCAATGTCTACCGGCATTGATAACACTTCAAAATCTAAAGTACGTGAAAAATATGCACAAGGATTGGTGGGGCGCGAGGAGTTGCTGGCTTCTGAGTCTGCCGCTTATCACGGGGAGGGTACATGTACATTTTATGGTACCGCGAACAGTAATCAAATGTTAATGGAAGCTATGGGGCTTCATATTCCAGGCGCTGCATTTATCCATCCACGTGAAGATATTAGAGAAGAAATTACTCGAGAGTCAGTAAGATCTCTAATAAACATCATTGGAAGTAAACAGAAGAAGCCAATTGGAAAATTGGTAGATGAGCGAGTCATAGTCAATGCAATGGCAGCATTACTAGCGACAGGTGGATCAACAAATCATCTTATTCATTGGGTTGCGATTGCAAGAGCTGCAGGAATTATTATTGACTGGACAGATTTCCATGATCTTGCAAAGTCGACGCCATTATTGGCAAGTATTTATCCAAACGGCAAAGCTGATGTAAATGAATTTCAAACTGCAGGCGGGCCTGCATTTGTGATTCGTGAACTCATTGAGACTGGATGCATGTATCCGGATGTTATGACTATCAGCGAAGGCGGCTTGAAAGAATATACAAAAAAACCTAGTAAAGAAAAGGGCAAACTTATTTGGACTGATCTTCCTAAAAAAAGTGGTGACGAAACTATTGTCAGAACTGCAGATTATCCATTCAGCGAGTCAGGCGGACTTAAATTATTAAATGGCAATCTTGGACGATCAGTCATTAAAATTTCTGCGGTGCCAGAAGATCGATATATTATCGAAGGCCCTGCAATTATTTTTGATACACAAGAGGAGCTTCTAAGTGCCTTCGATAGAGGAGAGCTTGAAAAAGATTTTGTTGCAGTCGTAAGATTCCAAGGGCCTAAAGCGAATGGAATGCCAGAGTTGCACAAACTGACGCCACCATTAGCTGTGCTTCAAAACAAAGGGTTTAAAGTGGCTATAGTTACAGACGGAAGAATGAGTGGTGCTTCAGGAAAAATTCCAGCCGCAATTCATATAAGTCCAGAGGCTTCAGCAAATGGACCTATTGGAAAAATCCGTAATGGCGATACGATTCGATTGAATGCGTTGGTAGGTACTCTCAACGTTTTAGTTGATGAAGATACATGGCATGAAAGAGAATATGAAACACTCTCAGACAAACATAGAAATGATAATGCCCATGATATTGGCCGCGAGTTATTCGCTGGCATGAGAAAAAATGTGCTATCTGCCGAAGAAGGGGCAGTCACATGGCTTTAATAATATAAGGACAATATGAAGACATTAGATTTAGCAAATTATGGACCAGTGATACCGGTCATAGTGATTGATAAAGTTGAAGATGCTGTGCCTATGGCAGAGGCTCTTCTTGCAGGTGGTATCAAAGTGTTAGAAGTAACTTTAAGAACTGCATGCGCCATGGAGGCCATGGATAGAATTATCAAGCATTTGCCAGAAGCTATTGTTGGCGCTGGCACAGTAAGAACTAAAGCAGATGCTTCAGCTGCAAAATCAATTGGTTGTCAGTTTGCAGTGAGCCCAGGCTATACAAGTGAACTAGGAAAGCATTGTTTAGATATTGGATTACCTTTATTACCTGGTGTGTCTACAGGTAGCGAAGTCATGATGGCCAATAATGATGGTTATTATTTCTTAAAACTTTTCCCTGCGGTTGCAGTAGGTGGTATTAATCTTCTAAAGGGATTTGCAGGTCCTTTTTCTGACATTAAGTTTTGCCCAACAGGTGGTGTAACTGTTCAGTCAGCATCAGACTTTTTGAGTCTTCCTAATGTCCCTGTCTGTGGCGGAACCTGGCTGACTCCAAAAGATCTTGTCGCAAATAAAAATTGGGTAGAAATTACAAAGCTAGCAAAAGAAGCTAGTGCGATTAAACGTCTTTAGCGTTATTAAAAATAATGCTTCCTATTTCCCAATATAAAACAATCTTATTTGATTGTGATGGGGTTGTCCTAAATTCAAACTTCCTAAAAATAGAAGCATATCGCTTAACCGCACTAGAATTTGGAGCATCTGAAGAAGATGCTATGAAGTTAGTTAACCATCACATCGAATATACCGGCATATCTAGAAATATTAAATTTACCTATTTCTTAGAAACCATTCTTAAAAAGCAAGCAGATGAGTCATCAATGAATCATCTTCTAAAACAATTGAACATTGAAGTCGAGAGACTCCTTGAAAATTGTGATATTGCTGGAGGCCTTGAAAGGCTCAGAGAAAAAACAAAACAGGCTCACTGGATGATTGTATCCGGTGGCGATCAAGAAGAAATTATTCGGCTCTTTTCCAGAAAATCATTATTAAAATATTTTGATGTGGGTATTTTTGGAAGCCCTGATTCAAAAGAAGAAATTGTGGCGCGTGAATTAAAAAAAATAACAGGGCAATCGCCCGCTCTATTTATTGGAGATTCAAAATATGATTACCAAGTTGCAAAGAAGAATAATTTAGATTTTATTTTTTTAAGTGGCTGGACAAATTTCTTCGAGTGGAAAAATTTTTGTGAAGAAAATAAAATTGAAGTCCATCAAAAGCTAGACGATCTCAATCACTAAATAAGTTTTTTAATAATCTCACTGGGCTTAATATTTTTTAAGCAATTAGTATGCTGAAGAGGGCAAACTCTTTCAAAACACGGGCTGCATGAGAGATCAAGATAGGCTAATTTTGCGTGTCGACTTAATGGTGGAGTTTTTTTAGGGTCAGAAGAGCCAAAGATAGCGACTTGTTTAATATTTAAACTTGCCGCCACATGCATAAGTCCGGAATCATTACTTAAAAATGATTGGCACAAACTCATTACATCAATTACTTCTTCAAGTTTAGTTTTGCCGATGAGATTAATCACTTTGTTTTTTGTGAGTCGATCTAATATTCTTCCTAAGTCTTGATCGTTTGTGGAGCCTAACGAGAGAACTTCCCATCCATTTTGTATAGCTTCATTTGCTACATCTGCAAAATACTCAATAGGCCACCTTTTAGATTCACCGTACTCTGCTCCAGGAGCGATACCAAGAACTTTTTTAAACCTACTTAATTTACCTGCCAAAATTCTTTTACCCTGACTGGGTTTCGAGATTAGTCTTGTAGACAAATTAACTTTAGTATTTTTCGATTTTGGTGCAAGGGCTAAAAATTGATCAACTGTTCTATACAGTGAAGAATCTTTTTTAATGCAATCATTAATTAAAGCAAAGCGCATTTCCCCCAAAAAACCAGTGCGCTTTGGAATGCCAGCGAAAAAAGGGATCAGTGCTGACTTAAATGAATTTGTTAAGACAATAGCATGCGAATAACCTTCCAACCTCAAAACTTTAGCGATCTGATAACGCTTGAGTATATTTAGCTCGCCATGAGAAAAAGGTAATGAAATGGATTGATCTACCTCAGGCATTCTAGATACTAAAGGAATTGTCCAAGTAGGAGAGGCTACGTGAAGCTTGCTATTAGGATAAATATCTTTAATGGTCTTAAATAGCTTTTGTGCGATAACCATATCACCAAGCCATGATGGTCCAATAATGAGAATTTTTTTTGGGTTCAAAATCTTAAGAGATTTTTTTGATGATAGCACTCGTGCTTCTACCAGGAACAACAGAAACTAATTCAACTTTGCCATGCCATTTTTTTAATTCTTTATGACCTACAACTTGATTTTTTTTATAATCACTACCTTTAACTAAAATATCAGGCTGAATTTTTTTTATTAAATGAAGCGGTGTAGTTTCGCTAAAAATGATAATACTATCTACAGAAGAGAGGGCTGAAAGTACTCTCGCTCGATCTTCTTGGTGAATCACAGGCCTTGATTTGCCTTTTAGCTTTGTGACCGACGAGTCACTATTAAGCGCTAAGATAAGTATGTCACCTAATTTTTTTGCTTTTTCTAGATAAGTCACGTGACCTGCATGAAGAATATCAAAGCAGCCGTTTGTGAATACAATTTTCTTTTTCTGTTTTTTCCAAATCAGAACTTGCTCCATGAGTCGCGAGAGGGAATGAATTTTTTTCTCTTGATCAGAATGCTTAGAACTTAAAGTTTCTATGAGGTTTTGAAGTGTAATAGGGATAGTGCCTAATTTACCAATTACTATACCTGCAGCTACATTTGCAATATTAAGACAATTCTCAATAGGCATCTTGGCAATCATGCACGCTGCAAGCGTTGCAATAACTGTGTCGCCCGCTCCTGATACATCAAATACCTGCTGTTGATTGACGGCAGGCAAATTTTTAATAGTATTTTTCTGCACTAAATCAATACCATCCTCTCCTTTTGTCATGGCAATAAATTGCAAATTAAGAGATTTTTTTAATTTTAGAAGGGGCGTTAAAAAGTTCGTATTTTTTGTGACATGAATATGGCAAGCTTCGATAGCTTCTTTTTTGTTTGGAGTTATCGCAGTTGCATTTTTATATTTACTGTAGTCAATCCCTTTAGGATCAACTAGGACAGGTATTTTTTTTGATTTTGCAAGTTTAATAACATGCTGGCATAACGCTTCACTTAAAACCCCTTTTGCATAGTCTGACAATATAACAATAGAAGGCTTTTTATTAAGGAGCGTTGATATTCTTTTAATCAGTGGTTTAGAATCAATCAAATCTGCTGTTGCCTCTTGATCAATTCTCATCATTTGTTGATGTTCACCAATAATCCGTGTTTTTGTAGTTGTAGGATTCTTGTCTTTGACAATACCATCTACACCAATATGATTTTTTTTGAGAATATCAAGTAACTTTTTACCATCTCCATCATCACCAATTTGGCCAGCTAAAATTGTTTTGATACCTAACTGAGCTAGATTAGCTGCGACATTGCCTGATCCACCAATGCGATCAAATGACTCCTTTAATCTGACAACTGGCACTGGAGCTTCGGGAGAGATTCTTGAGACGCTACCTATTAAATAGCGATCTAACATTAAATCACCAACCACTAAAGCCCACTGATTTTTTGCGTTAAATTTATTTTTAATGATATCAATTTCACTCATGGGCTATTGACCTTCATCAATGAGTTCGCACATCGTATGTCCAATGAGAATATGCGCCTCTTGAATTCTTGCTGTTTCATTTGAGTCCACAACAATAGCGTGTTTTGATATTTTTTTAATGAGACCACCATCACTACCTGTTAGGCCAATTGTGATAGCGCCTAATGTATTGGCTTTTTCTAGCCCTTTAATGACATTTTTACTATTACCTGATGTAGAAATGCCAATCACCACATCATTTTTTAAACATAGCGCTTCGATTTGTCTTGAAAAAATATGCTCATAGCCATAGTCATTTGCAACAGCAGTAATAATTGAAGTATCTGTCGTTAGTGCAATAGCTGGAAGCCCTTTACGTTCCTTTACAAATCTGCCTACAATTTCTGCCGCAATATGTTGACTATCAGAAGCGCTACCGCCATTTCCAAAAATAAGCACTTTACCCCCTGAGTGAAGTGTTTTTTTTATCAGACTTGCTATTTCACTTATCTGTGGAATGAGCAAAGTTAATTTTTGAATCGTCTTTTGATGCTCATTAAAAATAGATTCTATTTTTTTTAAATTTTCATTACTCATGCGTAAGTATCACTTTTAGTTAAATAATTTATTGCGTAATCTTTAATGCCCTCTTCAATCGTATGAAAAGGCTTTGTATATCCAGCATCCTTTAGTTTTTTTATATTAGCTTCAGTAAAGTATTGGTATTTTCCCTTAAGATCATTTGGCATATCAATATATTTAATTGCATTTAGATCGCCCTTAATACTTTTCACAAGAGATTCTGCAAGCGCTTTAAAACTTGAGGCTTTTCCTGTACCTACATTATAGATACCTGAATGTTTTTTGTGACTTAAAAAATGCAAAACAGCTGCTGCTGCATCTTTTACATAAACAAAATCTCTTAATTGCATGCCATCTTTATAATCGGGACGATCGCTCTTGAAGAGTCTAATTTCACCCTCTGCTTTAAGTTGATTAAATGCATGAAATACAACGCTTGCCATTCTATCTTTATGATATTCGTTTGGACCATAGACATTAAAAAATTTAAAGCCACACCATTGAGGAGGTGTTTTTTCTTTTGCAGTGACTTGCTGCACTACCCATTGATCGAAAAATTGTTTTGAATAGCCGTAAGCATTAAGAGGGTTTAGTTTCCTTAGCTCTGATTCATTGTCATCATAGCCAAATTCGCCTCCGCCATAGGTTGCCGCGGAGCTTGCATAAAGGAAAGGCACGCTATGATCCGCTGCATAGCGCCATAGATTTTGACTGTAACGAATATTTTGATTTAAAAGCTTATTAAAATCAGTTTCGGTTGTAGCGCTGATAGCGCCCATATGAATGATAGCTTCAATCTCTTTTTTCTTTTCCAACCAAGGAAAAAGATCATCTTTATCAAGGTAATCAATATACGTTCGCTTGCTTAAATTATTCCGTTGATCTGGATGCTGAATATCATCGACGATGATGATATCTTTTTTATCGAGAATGCTATTAAGATGCCAAGCAATGACACTTCCAATCATGCCAGCACCACCCGTAAGTATTATCATAATATGATTGGCTTTAAATAATTAAGGCTGTTTCTTTTCAACAAGCGCAGCTCTTTTTTTAGTGACAGCTGAATTGTTAGCTTCTTTTTTAGCAGTCCAGTTTTTATCAATCCAACCTTGTAAATTTTCTAGAATTATACCTTGCATCGCATCGATCCAATCTGGATTGTCATTGAGAGCAGGGATATAACTAAAGCTTTTACCGCCGTGGCTTAAGAAAATATGTCTACCTTCAATATTAATTTCTTCTAAGGTTTCTAAGCAGTCACTTGAGAATCCTGGACAAATAACATGAACATTCTTCTCTTTCTTTTTTCCTAGGTCAGCCATCATTTCAGCGTAATAAGGCTTTAGCCATTCGGCTCTTCCAAAGCGCGACTGGAATGAGACCACATATTCGTTATCTTTTAATTTTAGAGCTTCGGCAAGTAAGCGAGCAGTTTTATAGCATTCACAATGATAAGGATCGCCTTGCATTAATGATTTTTTTGGGATGCCATGAAAGCTCATCACTAACTTTGAAGGCTTTCCATTTTTTTTCCAGAATTGCAGAATAGATAATTTAAGAGCATTAATATAAAGAGGATGATCGTGATAATTCCTAACAGTTCTCACTGCAGGCACATTTCTTGTTTTAAGAAGAATGCGCCATAGCGCGTCCATTGCAGATGCACTTGATGAAGCAGCATACTGGGGATAGAGTGGAAGCAAGAGAATTTTAGTGCAATTTTTTTCTTTTAATTTGAGGACCGCATTTTTCATTGAAGGATTGCCGTAGGACATTCCTAATTCAACCTCAATGGGCTGAGATACTGACTTTTTAATTTTTAGGGTTAATGCTTTTGTTTGATTTGAAGCATTTACTAAAAGAGGAGAGCCTTTTTTAGTCCAAACTTTTGCATATTTTTTTGCTGAACTTCCTGGCCTAAAGACTAAGATAATGAAATGAAGTATCCAGCACCAAATAAATCGTGGCACTTCGACCACTCTTCGATCCATAAGAAACTGTTGTAAATATTTTCTTACGGCATGCGTGCTCAGAGAATCAGGGGTGCCTAAGTTTGCGAGAATAATCCCTATTTTTGGCGCATCGCCATGTTGGTATTGTGGTTCTTTTGTATAGTAATTCATTTTTAGTGTTGACTCAGTGCGTTAGAAAGAAGTTTTGCTGTGATATCGACAATAGGAATGACTCTTTCGTAAGCCATTCTTGTAGGACCAATCACACCTAGGGTACCTACAATTTCACCATCTGTTTCATATGGCGATGTAATAAGACTACATTCGTCTAGAGAAGAATATCCCGATTCATTTCCAATAAAGATTTGAATGCCCTCCCCAAGCTGGCTTTGATCAAGAAGTTTCATAAGCGCTGTTCGCTTTTCAAATATCTCAAAAATTTTTCTTAAGCCCGATATATTTTTTGCCAGTTCTTCAGATTGGATGAGGTTGTTTTGTCCTGTAATCACAATCGATTCACTCTCCGGAGAAATGACTTCATTACCGACTTCAATAGCTGCCGTCATAAGTTTAATCATATCAGCATGCATTTTAGATAATTCATCTACGAGCGTATCTTTGACTTTAGCAAAAGTATTACCACTAAAGTTGTGATTAAAATAATTTGCAGCCTCAACTAAGTCATCATGTGTGTAGTGCTTTTCGGTCATTACAATTCTGTTTTGAACATTACCGTCATTTGTGACAATGATGACAAGAATTTTTTTCTCAGACAGGCCAATAAACTCTAAATGTTTAAATGTTGTTTTCTTAACCTTAGGAATAAGAACTACACCTGCAAATTGAGTCAGTGTTGATAAAATATCTGCGGCATTATTAATAATTTTTTTGTTGTCACCAATATTCATTTGGTCTTTTAATGAGCTAATTATCCTGTCATCCAAAGGTTTTACAGTAAGAAGAGTGTCAACAAAGAGTCTGTAACCTAATTGCGTAGGGATTCTCCCTGCTGAGGTATGGGGGCTTGTGATAAAACCAAGGTCTTCTAAATCTTTCATGGTATTTCGAATAGAAGCAGGACTTAAGTCAAGACCTGATGATTGAGAGAGAGTTCTGGATCCCACAGGCTGCCCATCACAAATATGTTGCTCAATGAGGGTTTTTAGAAGAATTTGGGCGCGCTTATCTAGCATCATCAAATAGAGTTATTCATATAAATCGATATGCTTTAAAATAGTCAGTAAAGCCTAATTTTCATAGTGTAATAAGCCATTCTAGCACGCACTACTTTTGTAAATGAATGCTTAATATACTAAGTTTTTCTTTATTAAATTGCTATATATTCTTACATCTTAAGTATGCTTTAATTCAATTATGAAAAGTCTCTTTAAATCAGTCGCAATTATCGGAAAATATGCGAGCGGAAGTGAATCTTCTGACATTGAATCCCAGCTTTTAGAGCTCGCTCAATATTTGACGAATAAGCATATCAATATTTTTATTGAGGCTAAAACACATCAGTCCGGAAAATTTCAAACATTTAAGGCTATTAATCTAGAAGAGATTGGTGAAAAAGCAGATCTCGCGATCGTTTTAGGCGGGGATGGGACGATGCTAGGCGTTGCAAGATCACTTGTGAATTTCGATATTCCATTAATAGGGATCAATCAAGGCCGTTTTGGATTTTTAGCAGATCTGAATACAAGTAATATGTTTGAATCCATTGATGAGATATTTCAAGGCTCATCTTATAAAGATAAAAGAATGCTTTTGCAGTCTAAAATTTTTAGAGACTCAAAATGTATCCACGAAGCGTTAGCACTCAATGATGTTGTAGTAAGAAGTGGCTCACGCTTAATCGAATTGGAAGTTTCTATTAATGGTAATTTTGTCCACAAACAAAGATCAGACGGACTTGTGGTGACAACCCCAACAGGCACTACTGCCTACGCGCTATCTGCTGGCGGCCCCATTCTTCATCCCGAATTAGAAGCGATTTCTATCGTGCCAATTAGCCCACATACTTTAAGCAATCGGCCCATCGCAGTGAGCAGCAATAGTGCTATTGAAATTCATGTGGTGAGTATGGATGAATCTTATTTAAGTATTGATGGACAGCTTAAAGTGCCTCTTGAGCTTCATGATCGCATTGAAATTATTCGTGCAGAAAAAATGATCACGTTTCTTCATCCAAAAGACTATTGTTATTTTGAGATGCTTAGAAAAAAATTAAACTGGGGTTAATAAAGGGCTATGTTACTTAATCTATCTATACTTGATTTTGTCATTGTCGACAAAATGAGCTTAGATTTTAAATCTGGTTTTTCAGCATTAACAGGCGAAACAGGTGCTGGAAAGTCTATTCTCATTGATGCTTTGTCTTTAGCATTGGGGCAGAGAAACGAAGGTGGGGTCGTGAGGCTTCATCAAGATAAAGCCGATATCAGCGCTATCTTTGATATTAAATATAATCAAGAAGTGATCGACTGGTTACAAGAAAATGAACTGGAATCTGATGGCGCTGAACTCATTCTAAGAAGAGTCATCCATGCTGACGGTAAATCAAGAGCATTTATTAACGGTAAGGTAGCCACACTCCAGCAACTTAAAGAATTAGGCGAATCTCTCGTTGATATTTATAGTCAAAACTCTCACCACTCCCTTTTAAAATTAAGTGCACAAAGACAAATTTTAGATAACTTTGGTGGCCACTCAGATCTGGCAGCGACGACTGCTAAACTTTACCAAGCGTGGCATAAGCTTTATGTTCAAAAAACTGAGTACGAAAAAAATGCACAAATCTATAGCGATGAACTTGCAGAATTAAGAGATAAATTAAGGGAATTAAAACAATTTTCATTCACCTTGGCTGACTGGGAAAGCTTGCAACAAGATCACGTCACGATGTCGCATGGAAATGAACTCATTGAGGATGTTAATCTTTGTATCGAACTTTTAGAAAAAGATGAAACGGCAATCTCTGATAGGCTTCATTTAGTGCAGCAGAAAATTTCTCACGCGCTTAGTATTGATGAGAAATTAAAAGAGTCTTCTGGTCTTATCGACTCAATCAATATTCAAACAGAAGAGCTGCTTCGTTCACTTAATAGGTATTTACAAAAAGTCGATTTAGATCCAGAGCGACTTAAAGATATTGAAGCTCGGATTCAAGCGATTCATAATTTTGGTAGGAAGTATCGTATTAAGCCTGAAGATTTTGAATCAACGTTGCTCACTTGGCAAGCTCGCATGGACGAGCTCGAGTCTTTTCAATCAGATGATGGTATTGATGCTAAAGAAAAAGCAGCCCTTGAAGCTTTTAACAAAAGCGCAGAATTATTAAGTGAGGCACGAAAGACTGCATCAGAAACTTTAAGCCAAAATATTACTGCGGCCATGCAAAAATTATCCTTTAGCCATGGAAGTTTTGAAGTCAAACTTACATCTCAAGATCCAACGGCACACGGATTAGAACAAATTGAATTTTTAGTGGCATCTCATTTAGGTGCAGAATCAAGACCAATTCATAAAGCAGCTTCAGGTGGTGAGCTCTCTCGTCTCAGCCTTGCGATTCGTGTTGCATCTATTTCAAAAGCGAATGTGCCTTGTATGATTTTTGATGAAGTGGATGTAGGTATTGGAGGAAGTGTGGCGGAAACTGTAGGTAAGCTTTTAAAAGAATTAGGCCATCACGATCAAAGACAAGTGTTAGTGATTACACATTTGGCGCAAGTAGCATCATTGGCTATCCATCATTACAAAGTATCTAAGACACAAGAAAATAATCAGACACTCAGCCATATTCTTTTGATGGATGACAAGATGCGCATCGATGAAATTGCGCGCATGTTAGGCGGCATATCGATTACTGATACGACAAGGGCGCACGCGAAAGAAATGTTACAGGCTTAGACTTTGTTGGGGCAGGGGTTTTTATTGCATTCAGCATAGATATAAAGCGAATGTTCTTGGATAGTAAATCCTTTTTTAGTCGCAATTATTTTTTGTCTCTTTTCAATCTCATCATCACAAAATTCTTCTACATGACCGCATTGCACACATACGAGATGATCATGATGCTGTGAGTCGCTTAATTCAAAGACAGCTTTATCACTTTCAAAATGATGGCGCATTAAAAGACCAGCCTGTTCAAACTGAGTGAGCACACGATAAATTGTTGCAAGACCCACATCTTCCCCAGATTTAATTAAAAGCTTATACACATCTTCAGCGGAAAGATGCTTCGCATCGCTGTGTTCAAAAAGACTTAAGATTTTAAGTCTGGGCAGCGTGGCTTTAAGCCCTGATTTTTTTAAATCTTTATGATCTTGTGCCATTGAAACGCCTTAAAATTTGCTTTAGGAAGTATTTTGAATACTGTCTAGCATGTTATATTAATACGCATTATGTTTAAAGTTATAAAAATGCGCATATTTCTTCTAGTTTTAAGTCTTTTAGTCACCGCTTGCTCTTCTTCCTTACCCTCTATTAAACCCTACAAAATGCCAATTCAACAGGGTAATGTAGTGACCTCAAAAATGATGATGCAATTAAAGCCAGGCATGACAAAAACCCAAGTGCGGTTTGTAATGGGAACGCCTCTCATTTCAGATAGTTTCCACAAAGACCAATGGGATTATTTTTATCAGATGGAAAAAGATGGTGCAATTATTGAGAAAAGAAGAGTCATTTTGATGTTTGAAAAAGATTTGTTAGCTCAAGTAAAGGGCGATGTTGTGCCGGCTATTGCGAGTCGAAATGAAGATCGTCAAGAGATAGCGCCGATTAAGAATAATGAGGCCAAACAAAATCCAGCTCAAAAAGAAAAGAGCATGCTTGATCGATTAAAATTTTGGGAAGACGATGAAAAGCCAATTGAGAAAGCTATACCACCTAAAAAAGAAGTGCCTGAAGAAGATAAAAAAATTGTGACTCCGAAAAAAGATGTGCCAGAGCCAGTCAAAGCTATAGAGCCAGAGGTGAAAAAACCTGTCACGGAAGTCACTCCAACAGATATTAAAAAAGAACCTGTAGATATAAAACCTGAGGCTCCAAAGGTTCAGGATACGAAATCACTACCAGCTGAGACTACTCCAAATTATTTTGATTTGATGTTAGAAAAAATAGGATTCTAATCGTATGAGTAAAATAAATATTCTTATCGTGGGCGCTTCAGGCCGGATGGGCCAGAGCCTTATTCAAGAAATTGCTGCTGATAATGACTTAGCACTTATAGCCGCTATTGATCACAAGTCGAGTCATAAATTAGGCCGCGATGCAGGAGAGGCTCTTGGTATTTCAACAGGCATTAACATTGATCATGACATCGCAAAAGTAATTTCATCTGCTGATGTGCTTATCGATTTTACGAGGCCTGAAGCAAGTCTTGAGTATTTGAAATTATGCGAAGCGCATCAAGTGAAATATGTTATTGGTACAACAGGATTTTCAGACCAAGAAAAAAAATTGATTCTTGATGCTTCAAAAACTATACCTATTGTTTTTGCCCCCAATATGAGCATAGGGGTTAATTTACTTATTTCGCTTGTTGAAAAAGCAACGCAATTACTTAAAGATGATTTTGATATTGAAATTATTGAAGCGCATCACCGACATAAAATTGATGCTCCATCAGGTACGGCATTAAGATTAGGTGAAGCTGTTGCAAAAGCAAGTGGCAGAGATCTTAAAAAAGATGCGCAGTATGAACGTTTCGGCAATACAGGTGAGCGTAAACAAACAACGATTGGCTTTTCAACAATTCGTGGCGGCGATATTGTGGGTGATCATACGGTTTTGTATGCAGGCACAGGGGAGCGAATTGAATTAACTCATAAAGCTTCAAGCCGAGCCACCTTTGCTAAGGGGGCGTTAAAGGCTGCTAAATTTTTATCGCGCCAAAAAACAGGTCTTTTTGACATGCAGGAGGTCTTGGGACTTTCTGACAAATAACAATTTATCAAGGTTTAGTGCGTTGAATTAAGGCGCTAAATCGACTATAATATCTACGATATTTGAAACGGGAGCTGCTAAACACTTCTCCCGTTTTGTATATCCAGTACCCAAACCCTTGAATTCGCAAATACTGGAGAGTCATTTTGTCGCGAAATATGTCGGCAGTGTTAGTGCTCGCAGACGGAACTAAGTTTCGAGGTATTTCAATTGGGGCTCCAGGTTTAACCGCAGGTGAAGTTGTTTTTAATACCTCCATGACGGGTTATCAAGAAATTCTGACTGATCCTTCCTATACAAAACAAATAGTCACGCTCACTTATCCTCATATTGGCAATGTAGGTGTTAATAAAGCAGATATCGAATCTGACAAAGTCTATGCCAGTGGTTTAATCATTCGTGATTTAGCGATGATTGATAGTAATTTTAGAAGTGAACAAACCCTTTCAGATTACTTAAAAGAAAATCATATTGTTGCGATCGCAAATATTGATACAAGAAAACTCACAAGACATTTAAGAGAGCATGGCTCGCAAGCAGGTTGCATTATTGCAGAATCAGAAGACGATAAAAAAGCGCATGAAGAAGCAAAAGCCTTTCCAGGAATTTCTGGCATGGATTTAGCCAAGGTTGTGAGCTGTAAAAAATCTTATATATTTAATCAAGGCGAGTGGTCGTTATCTAAAGGTTACAGTAATCAGGTTGAATCAGATCATCACGTTGTTGCATTTGATTACGGTATTAAGAAAAATATTTTAAGGATGCTAGTTTCAAGGCGATGTAAAGTCAGTGTTGTGCCTGCAGAAACTTCTTACGAAGAAGTAGTTCGCCTAAAACCCGATGGCGTATTTTTATCTAATGGACCCGGAGACCCGGAGCCATGTGAGTATGCTATTCAAGCGATAAAAAAATTGGTCGATGACGGCTACCCAACCTTCGGTATATGTTTAGGCCATCAACTTTTAGCCTTGGCGAGTGGCGCTAAAACATCCAAGATGAAATTTGGACATCATGGCGCTAATCACCCCGTCCAAGATTTAAAAACAAAACGCGTATTTATTACCAGTCAAAATCATGGCTTCACTGTAGATCAAACTTCACTCCCTAAACATTTGCTAGCTACACACCAGTCTCTTTTTGATGGCAGCTTGCAAGGAATAGAAAGATCTGATCAGCCCGCATTCAGTTTCCAGGGACACCCTGAAGCGAGTCCAGGCCCATCTGAAATGAGTTATTTGTTTGATCACTTTATTGATCTCATCGAAAAAAAGAAAAAGAGCTATGCCAAAGCGTAAAGATATTAAGTCCATACTCATCATTGGCGCTGGTCCTATCGTGATAGGTCAGGCATGCGAGTTTGATTATTCCGGTGCGCAGGCATGTAAAGCACTTCGCGAAGAAGGCTATCGTGTCATTCTCGTGAATTCTAATCCTGCAACTATCATGACAGATCCTGAGATGGCGGATGCGACTTACATCGAGCCAATTACTTGGCAGATTGTCGAAAAAATTATTGCCAAAGAAAAGCCAGACGCACTCCTTCCAACTATGGGTGGGCAAACAGCACTTAATTGCGCGCTTGATTTAGACAAGTATGGCGTATTAAAAAAATACAAAGTCGAATTAATTGGCGCATCAAAAGAAGCCATTGATAAAGCTGAAGACAGACAAAAATTTAAAGAAGCCATGAATAAAATTGGCTTAGGATCTGCTAAGTCAGCTATTGCGCATAGCTTGGAGGAGGCAATACAAGTTCAAGCAGGCATTGGTTATCCAGCGATCATTCGCCCGTCATTTACGATGGGAGGTAGTGGTGGTGGTATTGGATATAACCGTGAAGAATTTATAGCGATATGTGAAAGAGGGCTTGAAGCATCCCCTACGAAAGAACTTCTGATAGAAGAGTCTTTACTTGGTTGGAAAGAATATGAAATGGAAGTCGTTCGCGACTCTAAAGATAACTGCATTATTATCTGTTCCATTGAAAACTTAGACCCAATGGGCGTGCACACAGGCGACTCCATTACCGTGGCTCCCGCGCAAACACTTACAGATAAAGAATACCAAATCATGCGTAATGCATCGATCGCAGTGCTTCGAGAAATTGGGGTAGACACAGGCGGATCGAACGTGCAATTTGCAATCAATCCAGAAGATGGACGCATGATTGTCATTGAAATGAATCCTCGTGTGTCACGTTCTTCAGCCTTAGCGTCGAAGGCTACAGGATTCCCTATTGCAAAAATTGCTGCAAAGTTAGCAGTAGGTTTTACATTAGATGAATTAAAAAATGAAATTACAGGTGGCGCAACACCTGCATCATTTGAACCGAGTATCGATTACGTAGTCACTAAAGTACCAAGATTTGCATTTGAAAAATTTCCACAAGCAGATTCAAGACTGACGACACAAATGAAATCTGTAGGTGAGGTTATGGCCATCGGACGCACTTTTCAAGAGTCTTTTCAAAAAGCATTAAGAGGTCTCGAAATAGGCGTAGATGGCCTAGATGAAAAAACGACTGATCAAGACCTCATCATTAAAGAAATGAGAGAGCCGGGACCCGAGCGTATTTGGTATGTTGGCGATGCCTTTAGATTAGGTATGTCGATTGAAGATGTATTTGGACATTCCAAAATTGATCCGTGGTTTCTCCATCAGATTAAAAATATTATTGATGTTGAAAAAAGCTTGTTAAGGACTTCACTCAAAGATTTGTCTAAACAAAATTTATTTGATTTAAAACAAAAAGGCTTTTCTGATCGAAGACTCGCAAAACTTCTCGAAGTTAAACAAGAAGACGTTAGACAGTATCGTCATAAGCATCATGTGCGACCAGTATATAAACGTGTAGACACATGTGCTGCAGAATTCTCAACAAATACTGCTTATATGTATTCGACATATGAAGAAGAGTGCGAAGCAAAACCCACGGATAGAAAAAAAATTATTGTCTTAGGTGGAGGACCTAATCGTATTGGTCAGGGTATTGAGTTTGATTACTGTTGTGTACATGCAGCTTTAGCATTGCGTGAGGATGGTTATGAAACCATCATGGTGAACTGCAATCCTGAAACAGTATCAACCGACTACGATACGTCAGACCGACTTTATTTTGAGCCTGTGACACTTGAAGATGTTTTAGAAATTGTTGCTATTGAAAAGCCACTTGGCGTCATTGTGCAATATGGTGGACAAACACCTTTGAAGCTAGCTAAAGATTTAGAAAAAGCAGGCGTGCCAATTATTGGCACTTCTCCAGACGCTATTGATATGGCGGAGGACCGTGAGCGCTTCCAAAAAATGCTCAATTCGATTGGACTTAAACAGCCGCCCAATCGCACAGCTAGAACACCTGAAGATGCCATTCGTTTAGCAGAAGAAATTGGTTACCCACTTGTAGTGAGGCCTAGTTATGTTTTAGGCGGTCGCGCTATGGAGATCGTGCACGAACAAGCACAGCTTGAACGTTATATGAGGGAGGCTGTAAAAGTTTCTCATGACTCCCCTGTGCTCCTTGACCGCTTTTTAAACGACGCGCTTGAAATTGATGTGGACGCGCTATCAGATGGCAAAGATGTCATTATCGGTGGCATTATGGAACATATTGAACAAGCCGGGGTGCACTCAGGTGACTCAGCATGCTCACTTCCTCCTTATAGCTTGTCTAAAAAAATTCAAGATCAATTAAGAAAGCAAACAGTTGAGATGGCAAAAGCACTCAATGTTGTAGGTCTTATGAATGTTCAATTCGCGATTCAAGGTGACGTGATTTATGTGCTAGAAGTAAACCCGAGAGCATCTCGCACCGTTCCTTTCGTTTCTAAAGCATGTGGATTACAGTTAGCTAAAATTGCTGCCCGCGCTATGGTTGGTTCGAGCCTTAAGGTACAAAAAGTTACAAAAGAAATTGTGCCGAAATTCTTCTCGGTGAAAGAAGCTGTCTTTCCATTCATTAAGTTTCCGGGAGTCGATACCATCTTGGGGCCTGAGATGAAGTCAACGGGGGAAGTGATGGGCTTAGGTAAAACATTTGCAGAAGCATTTATTAAATCCCAGCTCGGCTCATCTACAAAATTACCTAAAGGCGGGAAAGCATTTATCAGCGTGCGTCGTGAAGACCATCTTAAAGTGGTTGAGGTTGCAAAATCATTAGATCAATTAGGTTTTACCATTGTGGCGACTAAAGGTACTGCAAAAGCTTTGATGGATGCGGGCTTAAATGTTGAGCCGGTCAATAAAGTAGCAGAAGGAAGGCCTCATATTGTGGATATGATTAAGAATAATGAAATTTCTTTTATCGTGAATGTGACGGAAGATAAACGTGCTATTTCAGACTCTTATGAAATCAGAAGATATGCATTACAAAACAAGGTGACCTATTACACGACCATTGCAGGCGCTAAAGCCGCATGTATTGGCATGAACTTCGTTGAAGAAATTACGGTCAATTCTATCCAAAGCTTGCATAAAGAACTCACTTAAAATACACTCGACCTTTATAAACCACACTCCATCTAAAGAGCGTGGTTTTTGTTTTGTTAGGAATGAATATGCTTAAACAAATACCCATGACCATTAAAGGTGCTGAACAGCTCAAAGAAGAGCTTCAGCGCTTAAAAAGTGTTGATCGCCCTAATATCATCCAGGCAATCTCAGAAGCAAGAGCACAAGGCGACTTGTCTGAAAATGCTGAATATGAAGCTGCGAAAGAGCGTCAAAGTTTTATTGAAGGTCGCATAGCAGAAATTGAAGCCAAACTTTCTACCGCTATGGTCATTGATCCTTCTTCAATTGTAGGTGAGAGTGAGTGTGTATTTGGTTCCACAGTTGAAGCACAAGATCTTGATACCGAAGATATCTTTACTTACCAAATTGTGGGCGATGATGAGGCTGATATTAAGCAGAAAAAGATTTCAATCAATTCACCGATTGCAAAAGCATTTATCGGGAAGGCTATCGGCGATGTGGCTGAAGTCAATACACCAGGTGGCGCCAAATCGTACGAGATATTAGATGTCAAGTATCTATAAATTCAATCCATTTTTGTATTAAACTAAAAACACAATGAAACAATGGCTAGAAAATTTAGCACTGATTGCCGCAACCTTTTGGATAGGTGGATTGTGGGTGGTAGGTATTGTGGCTTATGAATTATTTAAGCTCATTCCTGAGGCGCAACTCGCAGGTAATATTGCGGGACAGCTTTTTAAGATGATGGCTTTTGTGGGCATGGCCACTAGTATTTATTTATTAATCCAGCGCGTGTATCAGTTTGGCACGAATGCATTAAAGCAAGGCTTCTTTTGGTTGGTTGTGTTGATGCTCGTTTTAATTCTGATTAGTCATTTAGGGATTAATCCACTTTTAGAAAAATTCAAATTAGAAGCGATGCCGAAAGATGTGATGGAAAGCGTATTTGCTGATCGATTTGCAACATGGCATGGTGTTTCAAGTATTGCTTATTTACTTGAGTGTTTCTTGGGTGTTTTTGTAATCTTAAAAATTAGATAGTTATTTGGGTATGACAATCTTAGGTTCGGACGCTTGACGATAGACAATAATTTGTAAGCCAATATGATGCACGGCTGTTGCCTGAAGTGCTCCACAAATTTCACTTAACATGGATTCACGAACTGATCTATCATCATTTTGAATTTTAATTTTAATAAGCTCATGTGCGTTAAGATTAAGATCAATTTCCTTAATGACGGATGCCGATAAACCCTTATTACCAATTCTCACCACTGGATTTAATGTGTGAGCTAAGCTTCGAAGGTATGCAATGGCTTTTGAATTCAAGGTAGAAAATTTCTTAAGATCTTTAAAGAGTCGATTTTAACAGATGAAAAGAACAAGAACTAGCAAGGCTTGGATGCAAGAGCATGTCAATGATGCCTTCGTTAAACAAGCTAAGAAAGATGGCTTTCGATCTCGAGCTGCTTATAAGCTTATGGAGATCCATGAGAAATATAAACTCATCAAACCCGGTATGAATGTCGTCGATTTGGGCTCAAGCCCTGGAAGCTGGTCTCAGGTGGTGGCAAAACTCCTTCAAGGTAAAGGCCATATTATCGCTATGGATTTACTGCCTATGGATCCAGTTCCAAGGGTCGATTTTATTCAAGGGGACTTTAGAGAAGAGGTCTCTTTAAGGGAGCTTGAAACCTACTTAAATAATTCAGCTATAGACCTTGTAATTTCAGACATGGCCCCCAATATTACAGGCATAAAGACAGTCGATCAGCCAGGTGTCATGCACCTCACTGAGCTTGCGCTAGACTTTTCTTTACAATGGCTGAAACCAAGTGGCCATTTTCTAGTCAAAACTTTTATAGGCGCTGATTTTGATGAGCTAGTGAAAAAGATGCGTCCTGAGTTTGAAAAAGTGATCACAGTAAAGCCTAAAGCTTCACGTGATCGAAGTAGCGAGGTTTATTTGCTGGGCTTTGCAAAAGTTTAAAAAGTCATAATATAGTCACGGAATTAGGTTTAAAATTAACTAATGAAAATAGATGATACGAGGTCATCCACCAATTGAATAACAACACTCTTAAAAGTATTGCCATCTGGGTTGCAATAGCACTCCTTCTCATGACTATTTTTAATCAGTTTTCAGGGTCTTCGAAAACTGATACAGCACTTGTCTACTCTCAATTTATGCAGCAGGTGAAAGAAGGCAGAATTGCCAAAGTTGAGATTGATAATCATAGAATTAAAGGGACAACAAGCGAAGGTAAGAAATTTAATACCTATGCTCCAACTGATCCTTGGTTAGTATCCGACCTTCTAAAAAATAATGTCATTGTTGAAGCGAAGCCTGAAGAGCAGCAATCAGTGCTGATGAGTATTTTCATTTCATGGTTTCCGATGATTCTTTTGGTAGGCGTTTGGATTTTCTTTATGCGTCAGATGCAGGGCGGCTCCAAAGGTGGTGGCCCATTTTCATTTGGTAAGAGTAAAGCCAGACAGCTTGATCAAACAAATAATCAAACAACATTTGCTGATGTAGCGGGGTGTGATGAAGCAAAAGAAGAGGTCACAGAAATTGTTGAATTCTTAAAAGACCCAAGCAAGTTTCATAAATTAGGTGGTCGCATACCAAGAGGCGTTCTCATGGTGGGACCTCCAGGTACGGGTAAGACATTACTAGCGCGAGCAATTGCGGGTGAAGCTAAGGTGCCTTTCTATACCATTTCAGGATCTGACTTCGTAGAAATGTTTGTAGGTGTTGGTGCTGCTCGTGTAAGAGACATGTTTGAACAATCCAAAAAGAGCGCGCCATGTATTATTTTTATCGATGAAATTGATGCGGTAGGCCGTCATCGCGGTCAAGGTTCAGGTGGTGGTAATGACGAGCGTGAACAAACACTGAATCAGCTTTTAGTTGAGCTCGACGGCTTTGAACCTAACTCAGGCGTGATCGTCATTGCGGCAACCAATCGTGCAGATGTCCTCGATAAAGCTTTATTACGCCCAGGACGTTTTGATCGACAAGTGATGGTATCTCTTCCTGACATTAAAGGTCGCGAAGAAATTCTTTTGGTGCACATGAGAAAAATTCCAGCAGATCCTGATGTGAAAGCAAGCATCATTGCGAGAGGTACGCCAGGTTTTTCAGGTGCTGACTTAGCTAATCTTGTGAATGAGTCTGCATTGTTTGCTGCACGTAGAAATAAACGAACAGTCGATATGCAAGACTTTGAAGACGCCAAAGATAAAATCTTTATGGGCCCTGAAAGAAAATCCATGGTGATGAGAGAAGAAGAGCGGATGAATACAGCATTCCATGAGTCAGGTCATGCAGTGGTTGCAAAATTATTACCTCACGCAGATCCTGTGCACAAAGTGACGATTATGCCTCGTGGCTGGGCGCTGGGACTTACATGGCAGCTGCCAGAGTTCGACCGTATCAGTAATTATAAAAATAAGATGCTAGAAGAAATTTCGATTCTCTTTGGTGGACGTATTGCTGAGGAAGTATTTATGAAGCAAATGTCAACGGGCGCATCGAACGACTTTGAGCGTGCAACGAAATTGGCACGTGATATGGTAACGCGTTACGGTATGTCAGATAAATTAGGTACGATGGTTTATGTGGGCCAAGATCAAGATTCTTTCTTTGGTGCGATGTCTTCCAAAACAATTTCGGAGGCAACTCAACAAAAAGTTGACGCTGAGATTCGTCGAATTCTTGATGAGCAATATAGTGTTGCTAGAAAGTTGATTGAAAAAAATCGCCGCAAAGTAGAGGCGATGGCAAAAGCTTTGCTTGAATATGAAACGATTGATGCGGATCAAATTAATGACATCATGGCAGGGAAAAAAGCGAGACCACCAAAACCTAAACAAACACCTAATCCTCCGAAGATTGATAAAGGATCTTCAGGCACAAAGGTTGCAGTTGTTCCCCAGCCGAGCGCTAAAGGCTAAATGAAATCGAGGCTAGTTTATCTAGCCTTTGTTTTTTTATGATGCTTCAGTTAAATAAACATTTCTATGATTTAAAGCGTCCCCTCGTGATGGGTATTTTAAATATCACACCCGATTCATTCTCAGATGGCGGTATGTATTTAGATTTCAACGAAGCTTTAAAGCGCGCTGAAAAAATGATCGAAGAGGGTGTTGATATCATTGATATTGGTGGAGAATCGACGCGGCCAGGATCTGACCCTGTAAGTGCAGTTGAAGAATTAAAAAGAATTACACCTATCATTGAAGCAATAAAAAAAATCTCTGATATCGCCATTTCAATTGACACATACAAACCGGAAGTTATGAAAGAGGTCATTGATATGGATGTCGCGATGATCAATGATATTTATGCCCTACAAAAACCAAATGCGATCGATCTGATTAAAAAATCAAATGTAGGCGTCTGCTTAATGCACATGCAAGGCACGCCTAAGACAATGCAACTTAATCCGACTTATAAAAATGTTGTGAGTGAAGTGAGATCATTTTTAGAGGAGCGTGCAAATCTTATTGCGAATGAAGGTATCGATAAATCCCGCATTATTTTAGATCCAGGCTTCGGGTTTGGAAAAACATTCGAGCATAATATAGATCTCCTAAAAAATATTGAATCATTCAAATCTTTAAATTTACCTATTCTGGTCGGGCTTTCTAGAAAATCATTCATTAGAAAAATCTTAAATGGTGATCATGACGATCATCTATCAGGAAGCATTTCAGCGGCTATCCTTTCTGTATTAAAAGGGGCTAAAATATTACGAGTTCATGATGTAAAAGAAACACAAAGCGCTTTTAAGATTATTCAATTAGCGCAGAGTATGGCTTAAATATGACAAGACATTATTTCGGAACGGACGGTATTCGAGGCGTTGTGGGTCAAGATCCCATTACACCTGATTTTTTTATTCGTCTTGGGTTTGCGATTGGATCTATCCTAGTTAGAAATAATCGAGATGAAAAAATAAAACATCTGAGCGTTGTCATTGGTAAAGACACAAGAGTTTCAGGCTACATGTTGGAGTCAGCGCTGGAGTCAGGATTTATTGCGGCAGGGGTCAATGTATATTTAACGGGTCCTATGCCAACACCAGCTATTGCTTACCTTACAAAAGTATTAAGATCGCAAGCGGGCATTGTCATTTCTGCATCACATAATCCATTTCCTGATAACGGCATTAAAATATTTTCTGATGCTGGTGAAAAACTACCTGATGCATTTGAAGCGGAAGTTGAATCAGCTTTGAACCAACCTATTAAAACAGTTTTACCTCGTGAGCTTGGAAAAGCAAAGCGTGTAGACGACGCTGAAGGTCGTTATGTCGAATTTTGTAAAAGTACTTTTCCAGAAAAGTTTAATCTTCGAGATCTCAAAATTGTATTGGATTGCGCACATGGCTCTACTTATCATGTGGCTCCGAAAATATTTTCTGAATTAGGTGCTGAAGTTATATCAATAGGTAATGAGCCTAACGGTTTTAATATTAATTTAGATGTAGGGTCTACACACCCCAACACGATTAAAGAAGCTACCTTAAAAAATAAAGCAGACTTAGGTATTGCTTTTGATGGAGATGGAGATCGTGTCGTGATGATTGATCACTTAGGACACATTGTTGATGGCGATCAGCTTCTTTTAGTGATTGCAAAAGCCTTAAAAGAAAAAAATCAATTAAAGGGCGGAGTGGTTGGAACTCTCATGACCAATATGGCGATCGAAAAAGCATTTCATGATATTGGTATTGAATTTATGAGGACACATGTAGGAGATCGTTATGTTTTAGAAGCCCTTCTTGAAAAAGGCTGGTCGATTGGTGGCGAAAACTCAGGCCATATACTTACCCTTGATCAGCATTCAACAGGGGATGCCATCATCGCGTCTCTACAGGTTTTAAAATCATTACGGCTTCTTAATCAATCGCTGTATGAGGCTACAAAAGATTCACCACTGTATCCTCAAGTGTTAATCAATGTTGAAACACATAAAAAAATTGATTTAGAAAAAAATAAATCAATTCAGGATGCTGTGAAAAGTGTGAGAGAAAAATTAAATGACAAAGGCCGTGTACTCCTAAGGGCTTCAGGCACTGAGCCTAAGATTCGAGTCATGGTAGAAGGCCAAGACTTAGAGGAAGTTAAAAGTTACGCTAACCTTATTGCAGAAAAAGTTAAAGAAGCCGCTTAACTCATTCCAAAAAGTTTGAAATAACCAATCATAAATAATGGAATTTGAAGTCCGAAGTTAATCAGGATAGCGCGATCTTTGTTCACATAGCCTGTGAACGTCCAACCTAAAACGCCTAGGCTATGAGAAAAAATATTGTAGGGATAGAGATTCAGGTTGGTAAGAAGAAGCCCTAGTAGAATAAAAAAAGTGGCAAACCACTTTAGATTTTTTTTGAGGAATTTTTGTGTGACTTTAAGCAATTTAAAAAAAAGGCTTAGCCGAACTTACCTGTAATGTAATCTTCTGTTTCTTTTCTACCTGGGTTCGTGAAAATTTTATCCGTGGCATCGAACTCAATCATTTCACCTAGATACATATAGGCCGTGTAATCAGAAATACGAGCGGCTTGTTGCATATTATGTGTCACGATTAAAATTGACAGCTTATTTTTTAAGCCTGACATAAGCTCCTCAATATTAACTGTCGCAATTGGATCAAGCGCTGATGTGGGTTCATCGAATAACATAATTTCAGGATCTGTCGCTAGCGCACGCGCGATACATAAACGTTGTTGTTGACCGCCAGATAAATTAAAAGCTAAATCCTGAAGTCGATCTTTGACCTCATTCCAAAGTGAAGCACCTTTTAATGCCTCCTCAACTTTGTCATCCACCGCAGATTTGGATCTTTCACCACGAACTCTTAAGCCGTATGCCACGTTCTCATAAATAGACTTTGGAAATGGGTTTGGTTTCTGGAACACCATACTGATGCGCATACGAACTTCGATCGGATCCACACCTTTAGCAAGTACGTTGGTGTTGTCTGGATGAAGAAGAATTTGACCCTCATAGCGATTGCCAGGATATAAATCATGCATACGGTTAAAGCAACGTAAGAATGTAGATTTGCCGCAACCTGAAGGGCCAATGAGGGCTGTAATTTTATTCTCATAAACAGGTAGGCTTACATCCTTTAATGCCTTGGTGCCGTCTGCATAGAAAAAATTAAGATTCTTTGCTTCAGCTTTGATGTTTAATTTATTTTGTGCCATTTTTTTTCCTGTAGATAAAATTTACCATTTAATATTTTTACGAATACGATAACGTAACCAAATAGCCGTTCCATTCATCACAAGTGTGAGCATGATGATCACAGCACCCGCTGCAGCGGCATTGATATGAAATGCATGTTCAGGTCTCGAGAGCCAGCTAAACATTTGAATAGGAAGTACTGTAAATCCTGATTGAAGCCATTCAAAAGAAATAAAGGGAGCTACATTGATTAAAGGGGCTGGCGGGAGGAATGCAATAAAGGTTAAAGCACCTACGGTAATGATTGGAGCTGTTTCACCTAAGGCTCTTGCCATACCAATAATAATCCCTGTGAGAATGCCGCCAAACGAATATTGAATCACGTGGTGTAAAACAACCTGCCATTTTGTGGCACCCACAGCATAAGCTGCTTCTCGTATCGCAACTGGAATCGATCGAATGGCTTCGCGTGTGGATACAATCACAATCGGCAACATTAAAAGACCGAGTGTTAGTCCAGCTGTGACAATCGTTTGACCCAGATGGAATGTGTATACAAATAATCCAAGTGCCAACAAGCCATAGATGATAGAGGGTACGCCTGCGAGATTGGTGACATTGATCTCAACAATATCAGTGAACCAATTCTTAGGTGCGTATTCTTCAAGATATACACCTGCTGCAACGCCCATAGGCACTGCGGTGATGAAGGTCACTAACATAATAAGGGATGAACCGACCCATGCCGATAAGATGCCGGCGTTTGCAGCCCGCCTTGAAGGGAAGTCAGCAAAGAATTGGTAATTTAACTTAGGGTAGCCATCCATCACAAGATCCACGAACAGAATAAGTAAGGTGATGAGCGCGAACGTGATGGTCAATAAACCAATCGATGAAAAAATAAAATCGTTGCGCTTATGCGAGCGAATCATCGCGCGCACTTCTTCGAGTGTTTTGGGCTTGATTAGGCTTTCTTCAGAAACTGAATTTTTTTTCATCATTAATACCTTTCTGCAAATCGTTTTCTTGCCATGTGGCCTAGTATGTTAAACACGAAGGTAATCACAAATAACACCATGCCGGCTGCAAAAATACTCTGATAACCCAAGCTTCCATGCGGTAAGTCACCCATAGCTACTTGCACAATATAAGCGGTAATTGTCGCTGCACCTTCTAATGGGTTGAATGTAAAAGTAGGCTGCTGGCCCGCTGCAATTGCAACCACCATGGTCTCACCCACTGCGCGGCTGATGCCTAAAATGTAGGCGGCAATAATGCCGGATGTGGCAGCAGGGGTTACGACACGAATGGCTGTTTGAAATTTGGTGGCACCCATTGCGTAAGAGCCCTCGCGCATATTCATAGGTACTGCCCTCATGGCGTCCTCTGCTACGGATGCAATGTAAGGGATAATCATCACGCCCATGACGATGCCGGCCCCTAGCATGTTGAATGTTGGTAAGTCTGGATTTAATTTTTGGAGTAATGGGGTGACAAAAAGAAGGGCGAAGTAACCAAAGACGACGGTAGGTACACCCACCAAAAGTTCCAATATAGGCTTCACAGTCTCACGCGTCTTGTGAGATGCAAATTCAGAAAGGTAGATTGCGGCAACTGTTCCAATCGGAATCGCGATAGTAAGGGCAATGAACGATGTGGTGAGTGTGCCTGATATAAGGGGAAGAATGCCGTAGTGGGCATCTTCAAAGAGTGGGCTCCATTGCCTACTCGTTAAGAATTCGTTAATACTGACCTCTTTAAAAAATCCTGAGGCTTCAGTGATTAAGATATAAACAATACCTAAGGTAATAAAAGTAGCAGCAAGTGCTGCAAACATCAAAATAATTTCGATGACGCGCTCAACAAAGTTTCGCTTAATATTTTTAGCGAGTCTTTTACTAATCGGCGGGTCTTTTAATTGAGTTGTTGTCAATTTATTTTTTTCTATGATGTAAGTTACTTGAAAATGATTGTATCTTTTTAAAGTTAAAAAAGGCGGCCTTTTGCCGCCTTTTTTAGTCGTTACTTATTGCTCTTAAAGGCCTTTCAAGCTTAGTCTTTAATACGCTTGATAAGATCTTCGATTTTTAGACCCACTTCATTTTTTCCATCAAAGCCAGTACCAGCTTTTTTAGATTGCCAGTGTTTAGTTACTGCTGCGTACTCAGGTGAAGTAAGCGGAACAAACTTTACTTCTTTCACCAATTTAGGTGCGTTCGCTAGGTAGAATTCCACAAAGGCTTTTACGTCTTTATCAAAAGCACCTTTAGTACCATTCACATAGATGAATAAAGGACGCGCTAATGGTTGGTATGTGCCATCCATGACAGTCGCTTCAGAAGGTAAGACAGCATTCGTTTTATCTTTAGCTATGATTGCCACAGCATTTAGCTTGTCTTTGTTTTCAAGGTAGTAAGCTAAACCAAAGTATCCCATGCCACCTTTGTCGCCTGACACACCTGTTACTAACACATTGTCATCTTCAGACGCTGTGTAATCAGAGCGTGATGATTTAGCACGTCCATTAATCGCTTCTGTGAAGTAGTCAAACGTTCCTGAGTCAGCACCTGGGCCAAATAATTTCATAGGTTGATTAGGCCAAGCTGGATTCACATCTTTCCAATTTTTAACAGAGCTACCTGATGCCCAAACTTTATTAAGCTCAGCCACTGTCATTGATTTTGCCCAGTCATTTCCTTTATTTGTTACTACAGTTAATGCGTCGAAGGCAACTGCTAATTCGATATAAGTAATACCAGCCTCAGCACATGCATCCATCTCTTTTTTAGAGATAGGACGAGATGCATTAGAGATCATCGTTTCGCCACGGCAGAATTTTTTAAAGCCACCGCCAGTACCTGAAACACCCACAGTCACTTTAGTGCCTGTTTTCTTTTGGAAGTCTTCAGCTACAGCTTCAGTAATTGGGTAAACAGTAGAAGAGCCATCAATTGCAATGACTTTATCTGCTGCGTTAATGTTGTATGAAAAAGCGAAGGTTGAAGCAACTAAAGCTGCTAAACCTAAGTTCTTGATTTTGTTAGACTTCATAAAAGCTCCTGATTTTGTTTTAAGTTAAGTGAATCAGAGGCTAGTCTATGGATAAATTGTGACATATATATGACAGAAAATTAACTAGCTATTTAAATGTATAATTCTTTGTTTTCATAGATAAAAAGCCCATGGACGCAGAAATCCTTAACCAGATTCAACACCGACTCGATGGATTAAATGAACGCCATCAAGCGCTTAGGGGGTATCTTTGACTTTGACGTCAAAAAGTTGCGTCTAGACCAAATTTCAAAGGAGCTTGAAGACCCCTCTATTTGGAATGACCAAGGCAGAAGCCAGACTTTGGGTAAAGAAAAGCGCGAGCTCGATTTTATAGTCAACGGCTTAAGCAACCTTGCGTCAAATTTAAAGGATCAGTGCGATTTATTTGAATTGGCGCGCAATGAGAACGACGACGAGACACTTAAAGTTGTTTTGGATGAAAGCCATTCACTCGAAAAGAGTGTGGAGGCGATGGAATTCCGTCGTATGTTCTCTCATCCTATGGATCCGAATAACTGCTTCATTAATTTCCAATCAGGCAGTGGTGGCACAGAAGCGCAGGATTGGGCAAATATGCTCCTTCGCATGTATATAAGGTATGGAGAAAGAAAAGGATTTAAAGTAGAGGTGCTCGATATTTCAGATGGGGATATCGCTGGTATTAAAAGTGCGACATTAAAAATATCGGGCGATTACGCTTTCGGGCATTTAAGAACCGAAACGGGCGTGCACCGACTGGTCAGAAAATCACCTTTTGATTCGGGAAATCGCCGTCACACATCGTTTGCGAGTGTGCAAGTGTATCCTGAGGTGGATGACTCAATTGAGGTGGATATTAATCCAGCGGATTTAAGAATTGATACCTATAGAGCATCAGGTGCAGGAGGCCAACATATTAATAAGACCGACTCAGCAGTGCGTATTACACATATTCCCACGAATACAGTCGTGCAGTGTCAGGACGATCGATCACAGCATCGCAATAGAGCAGAAGCTATGAATATGTTACGCGCACAACTTTATGCGTTAGAGTTAAATAAACGTAACGAAGAAAAGCAAGCATTAGAGGATGCTAAAACTGATATAGGTTGGGGACATCAGATTAGAAGTTATGTGCTCGATCAATCGCGCATCAAAGATTTACGTACGAATGTTGAAGTAGGTAATACGCAAGGCGTCCTTGACGGCGACCTTGATCCATTTATTAGTGAAAGCTTAAAGCAGGGAGTGTAAAAGTTGTCAGAAGAAAATCAACCGATAGAACAAAATGAAAATCACGTCATATTAGAACGCCGTGAAAAATTAAAAAAAATAAGAGAAGCTGGCGTTGCATTTCCAAACGACTTCAAACCGCAACATTTTGCAAAAACAATTCACGAAGAATTTGGTGCGATAGAAAATGACGTGCTCGATCCTAAAGCCGTTGATGTAGTTGTGGCAGGTCGCATGATGCTAAAACGCGTCATGGGGAAAGCAAGCTTCGCAACATTGCAAGACGGATCAGGACGCATTCAACTTTTTATTTCAAAAGAAAATATTAAGAGTGATAATGCCGAAACTATTTACGAAAATTTTAAGCATTGGGACTTAGGCGACATCTTAGGTGCGAGTGGTGTTTTATTTAAAACTAAAACAGGCGAACTCTCTATTCGTGTGAGTCATTTAAGACTCCTCACAAAATCGATTCGACCTCTTCCTGAAAAATTTCACGGGCTAGCTGATCAAGAAGTGAAGTATCGCCAACGTTATGTTGACCTCATCATGAGTGATGAAACAAAACAAACATTTATAACGCGATCAAAAATTGTGGGTGGCATTCGTGCTTTCATGGTGAAGCATTGTTTTAATGAAGTTGAGACGCCTATGCTTCATTCTATTCCAGGTGGTGCCTCAGCGAAACCATTCATCACACATCACAACGCACTCGACATGCAAATGTATATGCGTATTGCACCTGAGCTTTATTTAAAAAGATTAGTGGTCGGTGGATTTGATCGTGTGTTTGAAATTAATCGTAACTTTAGAAATGAAGGATTAAGTGTGAGACATAATCCTGAGTTCACGATGATGGAATTTTATGCAGCGTATACGGATTACCATTGGCTCATGCAATTTACTGAAGATTGCATTCGTGATGCTGCGATGATCTCTTTAGGTAAAACTACCATCGAATATCAGGGGCGTGAAATTAATTTCACAGATCCATTTGAGCGACTCACTATTGTTAATGCTATAAAAAAATATGCACCGCAATACACAGACGCACAATTGAACGATGAAAAATTTTTACGCGAAGAACTCTTAAAATATGATCACAAAGCTTTTGATCACTCAGGTCTCGGTGCATTGCAACTGGCACTCTTTGAAGGCACTGCCGAATCGCAACTTTGGAATCCTACTTATATTATTGACTATCCAGTTGAAGTGTCACCACTCGCTCGTGCGTCAGATAAAAATAAAGACATCACAGAGCGCTTTGAACTTTTTATTGCAGGACGAGAAATTGCAAATGGATTCTCAGAATTAAATGATGCAGAAGATCAGGCACAACGATTCCACAATCAGGCAAAAGCAAAAGAAGCAGGCGACCATGAAGCGATGTTCTATGATGCCGATTTTATTCGCGCACTCGAATACGGTATGCCGCCCACAGGTGGGTGTGGTATTGGCATTGATCGTCTAGTAATGTTACTCACTGACAGTCCTTCGATTCGTGATGTCATTTTATTTCCACACATGCGCACTGAAGCGAATTAATACTATGTATCGTCATCCACTCATAGATCGAGATAAAGTCACTCCGAAGCAAGCGCTTGATATTTTGATTGAGGGAAATCAGCGCTTTAAAAATAATGTGCAGCGTGAGCACGATATGTTAAGTGTGCGTGACGTCATTAAAGAAAAACAACATCCTTTTGCATCAGTATTAGGATGCAGTGATTCACGAACCACTGTTGAACTTATTTTCGATCAGAACTTAGGTGATATTTTTAGTGTGCGACTTGCAGGAAACATCGCATCGATCAAAGCGATTGGCAGCTTAGAATTTTCTTGTAAGTACTTAGGTTCAAAATTAGTCGTCGTGATGGGCCACACAAATTGCGGTGCTATCAAGGCGGCATGCGATCATTACAAGGGGGGCAACATCGGAGAAATTATTGAACTCATTGATCCGGCAGTTCTTTTAGAAAAAACAATTACAGATAAACGCGACTCAAGTAATGACGCCTTTGTTGAAAGGGTTTGTTTCCATAACGTGGAAGTGCAAATGGAGCGCATATTAAAGAGAAGCCCACTCTTGACTGACATGATTGAAAAAAAAGAAATTGGTTTAGTGGGTGCTGTTTACAACTTAGCCTCAGGTGAGGTAGAATTTAATCAGAATTACGTTCATTTTTAATGAAATGTTAGCTATTAAGATTACTCAGAACGCCATAAGTAAGCTATAGGCAGCAAGTTTGTTGTTTTTTTACAACAAATCAAAAATATATTCAAAAAAACCACTTGTAATATTTGTTTGTCACATATGTGTCATATTCCATCCGTAAAATTCAATCATGTCAAAAAGCTTTAAAGTTTGACTAAATTCGAATTTTTTAAACTTTAGAAGTAAAACTCAAGGGAGCAGTAAATGAATTTCAATAAAAAATTAGCAGTTGCTGTATCTAGCGCGGTGTTGTTAATGGCGGGTCAAGTTGCCTTAGCAGACAGTGCTACAGATATCGTTGATGCTTTAGTATCAAAAGGCGTGTTAACTGAAGAAGAAGGTAAGTTAATCACTAAAGGACACACTTCAAAAACTTCTGTAACACCAGTTGTTAAAGAAAAAGATGGTGCATTTACACTAGAAAGTGCTAGCGGCAGAAATAGTATTCAATTAACAGGCCGTATGCACCTAGACTACAGAGACTCTGACATTGACGGTTCGGGTGATCTTGGTGGTGGACGAACAGACGATCGGGATACTGCATCTTTAGCGGACCAGTTTGAGTTAAGACGTGCTCGACTAGGCGTTAAAGGCAAATTCGCAAACGACTTTAAATACGAGATTGTTGGAAACCTTCCAGGCACTGCTACTATTGATGTAGCTTATCTAGACTTTGCTAAGTATGAGCAAGGTCAGATCCGAGTTGGTAAATTCAAACAGCCATTTGGTTTAGAGCAGCTCATTAGTTCTAATAACATAACCATGTTGGAAAGATCCTACGTTGACCAAACAGTGCCAGGTAAAAAGCTTGGCGTTCAGGTTATGGGCTCTCCAACAAAAGGTATTACATACGCGGGCTCAGTGTTCCAAAATAATGACGTGGAGCTAAATATCGTTCCTGACGGAAAAAGTAGCTTGGCAGGTCGCGCAACATTAAACTTTGCTGAGATCATGGGCAACAAAGAGATGGTCATGCATTTGGGGTTAGCAGGGCTAGATAATAGCTACTCTATTGGTACATCATCATCAAGCCAAACAAGTTCGTCATACACATCTACTAGCTCGCTAACTCAAAGAGGAAGTATCAGTTCATTCAGAAGTGCAGGCCGAGGCCTCGCAAATGTATTCAGGGGTCAGGTAAATGGTGAATCATGCAGTGCAACCTTAGGACAAGGCTCTACAAATGCTGGTGTTAACAATGGTTATATAAGTTGTGCCTCAGAGTATGGTGCTTCAGTAAAACAAAGAGCTTACGGTTTAGAAGGTATTTTTGCTACAGGCCCATTCAAACTTATGGGTGAGTACTCACAGGGTGACTATAATGGTTCGCAAGGCGCTAATAGAGTTTCTTACGATACTAAAACCTATTACCTCGAAGCAGGCTACTTCATTACAGGTGAGAAATATGCAGACAGTTACAAGGGTGGCGCTTTCTCAAGCTTTAAGCCAAAAAATGAGTTTGATCTTGATAAGGGAAACTTAGGTGCAATCGAGCTTGCATTCCGTGCTGAAGGTTTCGATGTAGATAACGCTCAAGTATCTGGTGGCAGACTTCAAGGAAACTTAAGTCAGTATGCAGCTAATAAAGTTAATGAAATATCTACTTCAGGGGCAACTTCTGGCGCTAAGACTTATACAGCGGGTATTCGCTGGATTCTTAATCCAAACTTAGTGCTTAAGGGGAACTATGCAGTAACTAACCTAGATCACGCTTTTGGTCCGTTAGATGTAGTTGGTGCAACCACAGTAGTAGATAAAGAAAAACTTCTTATGTTCAGAACTCAGTACATGTTTTAATTGTTAATGGTGAAATAAAAAAGCCCACCTTTATGGTGGGTTTTTTATTTATAATTTCACTTAATTCAAATTTAGTGACCTATGGAAAAAAAAACAAAAGAAAGTTTACTTAATCAGGCTAAAAGCTACACCATAGAAGAAAACTTTTCAAAGGCGATTGAGTTATTTGAGGAGTTAGAGAGTCTTGATAAAACTGATCCCGAAATAAAGCTTTTTTTAGGAATAGTTTATTTAAAATATGACGATTATTTAGGGGCAATAAAAAAAATAAATGAAGCGTTATTAATTCAACCAAAGGTACCTCTGGCCAATCATGCTATAGGGGCTTCTTTATTTATGTTAGAAAATTATAGTGATGCACTATTTGCATTTGATAAAGAAATAGAGATTAATCCTAATTATCCAGATGCTCACTGTGACAAAGCCTATGCATTAGTTGAATTAAATGAATACAAAAAAGCACTTACTGAGGGAGAAAAAGCAATTGAACTAGATCCAAACTACCCGGACGCATATAATATTGTATCGGTAGCTCAAAATCATTTGCAAAATTTAGAGCTAGCAGAATTCTATGCGTTGCATGCAATAAAATTAGAACCGCTAAAAGAGAATTATTATCTAAACCTTTCAAATATTCACGAAAAAAAAGGTGAAAAAGAAAAAGCAATAAAATATTTAAATAAAGCGTTGAGTCTAAACCCAAACTACAGAGAAGCGCTTTTTAATTTAGGGTTACTTTTATTAAAAAAAATGGAATATAAAAAAGCTTGGCCTCTATTCGAGAATAGATTTGGCATCGGAGTTAAATATAAAAAAGTAGATAATATATGGAATACAAGATCTAGTGGTTCTGAGAAAGTACTCATAAAGCTTGAGCAGGGGATAGGTGACCAGATTTTATTTGGAAGTCTATTTCATGAGTTGGAATTTATAGATAATTGCAAATTTTATATAGAGCTTGATGAGCGTTTACACATAACTTTTAGAAGATCATTTAGCAAGCTAAATTTTGTAAAAGAAAATAGTTTAAATAAAAATTCATATACCTCAGAATATAATTTAGGTAGTTTAGGTCAATTATTTAGAAATAATACTAAAGATTTCTGTAGACAAAAAATAAAATTTTTACAAAGCGACCCAATAAAAACATCCATTATAAGAAGTAAAATTTTAAAAAAAAATAACAATAAAAAATCGAAAATTTGTGGTGTTTCATGGAATTCAAAAAATCAAAAAATAGGTAAGTTTAAAAATATCGATTTGCATGAATTTATTAGGATATTAAATATTCCTGATATTATTTTTATAAACCTTCAATATGAATCAAATATAGATGATGTAGTAAGTTTTTCATTAAGAAATAAAATTGAAATTGTATCAATTTTCGATTTCGACCTTTATCAAGATATAGACTCCCTATTTTCAGTTGTAGATGTGTGCGATTATGTTTTAACAATAAGCAATGTGACAGCTCATATTGCCGGTTCCTTAGGTAAAAAAACATTTTTATTGGCACCATTTGAATGCGGAAGGCATTGGTACTGGCATGACAGCATTAAAAAAAGCTTATGGTATCCATCCGTTAATATATATATATCCAAAAAAATAAGTGATTGGACCGGAGCAATTGATGAGGTTCATCAAGATATTGTGAGTGAGTTTAATGTATGAGTAAAAAAATCAATATCGTTGTTGGCTTCGACCAAAGAGAATCAGTCGCTTACCATACATTTACGCAAAGCGTAATCGAGAAAGCATCTCTTCCCATTTCTTTTATACCTCTCGCAATTAATACACTAAAAGGGTACGAAGAAACACACGCTGATAAAAGTAATGACTTTATCTATTCAAGATTTTTAACGCCCTACCTTAATAACTTTGAAGGCTGGGCTATCTTTGCTGATGGCGACATGGTGTGCCAGGCAGACATTAAAGAACTTTGGGATTTAAGGGATGAGTCCAAGGCCTTACTTGTTGTGAAGCATGAGTATCGAACAAAAGCTCATCGAAAATATTTAGGTAATATTAATGAAGACTACCCAAGAAAAAATTGGTCTAGTATCATTTTATGGAATTGCGCTCATCCTAAACATCAAATCTTAACGCCTGACTTTATAACGAATCAAACAGGTAAATATTTACATCGTTTTTCTTGGTTAGAAGACTCTGACATTGGTGAATTGCCGATTGAATGGAATTGGCTTGCGATTGAATATCCAGAAAATAAAAATGCCAAACTTATTCACTACACTTTAGGAACACCCTGCTTTAAGGACTATAGGGATACTGAAATGTCAGATATATGGCATGAGACTCAAAAAAGAATCGTGGATGGCTTTGATAAATAAATTAATAAATACTATTTAACGAGCAATGAGAACCAAATAACAGCCGCATTAATCAAGCTAAAGAAAACAGCTGCACTACCAATATCCTTAGCGCGCTTTGCAAGTTTATGATGTTTGACTGAAATGCGATCAACAGTTGCTTCAATCGATGAGTTTAATAACTCAACAATAATAATGAATAAAAGGCTGCTAATCAACAATGCTTGATCAATAGCTGTATCGCCAAAATATATTGCAACAGGTGTGAGCACAACAGCAAGCACGACCTCTTGCCTAAAAGCATCCTCATGCTTAAAGGCAGCCAAGGTTCCGGCGATTGAATAATCGAAAGCATTCATAAGACGTTTGAGACCAGTTTTACCCTTGTATGGACTTTTCATAATTTGAGAATTTAAATGTTTAAAAGAGAATTCTAAAGCAATCTTTATGCATTATTAAATTTAATTAACTATATATCTCATTTTGTAAAAAAAATGTCATATTTGTTTGTAAGAATCTATTGTGTATAAAATTCTCATCGCAACAGATTCCTTTGATCAAGTTAATGGTGTTTCTACTACCTATAGGAATATCCTCAAATACTCCCGTAAAAAAACATACATAATCCACCCAGGATTATTTAAATGGAAAAGTGTCTCCATATACCCTGAAGTCCAGATGTGTAAAGAGCCTCTTAAGGCCTATAAAAAAATCAAAGAAATAAATCCGACTCATATCCATATTGGAACAGAGGGGCCTATAGGATTAGCCGCAAGGATTTATTGCAAGTTAAATAAGGTTCCTTATACGACGGGCTACCACACAAAGTTTCCGGAGTACCTTTGGAAGCTTGCACACATTCCACTTTTTATAACATACAGCTATTTAAAAGTTTTTCATAATGATAGTAAGGCTATTCTAGTTCCCTCTCAGTCATGCAAGGAAGAGTTAAATAAAAAAGGTTTTAACCAAGTTTTTGTCTGGACGAGGGGTGTATCAAAAAATTTAATAAGTAAGAAACCATATCGCAAGTCAAAAACACCAAAAATTATTTATGTAGGTCGCGTCAGCAAAGAAAAAAATTTGGAAGTGTTATGCGAGTTGCAAGATAAGTTTGAAATCACCATTGTGGGTGAGGGACCTTTACTTTATAAATTAAAATCAAAGTTTCCAAAAGTAAACTTTTTAGGGTATCGATTTGGTTCAGTATTAGCTGATACCTATAAGTCGCATGATGTATTTTGTTTTCCGAGTAAAACAGATACATTTGGCATTGTCATGATTGAAGCGCTTGCGAATGGCTTGCCTGTAGCGGCATTCAAAGTCACAGGCCCTAAAGATATTGTTGAGGAAGGTAAAACAGGTTATCTAGGGGATAACTTAGAAGACAATATTAGAAAATGTTTAAAGCTTAATCGGAAAAGTATTGCGTCTAATATTAATCAGCAGTGGTCATGGACTAAATGTATTGACATTCTCCACAGCCATTTGTTAAATGAAGTTAAGAAGTGATTTTCTGCCAAGATTCTTATGGCAGGAATGGCAATGATAGTAACCTCAGGCCTACAGAAAAAGACTGATCTTCTCCAAAACGATTAAAGCTATTCATATACGTGGTATCAATCTGCGCTCGATTTTTAATTAGCCAATAGCGCAATCCAAATTGAAAGAAGGTGCTATTCGATGATTGGTTGAATACCTCACTAATTAAATCGACATGTTCGTTGTAATTATATTCACTCGATAACCCCCAATTCATTTTCTCTTTATGCTCATCTGTTAAATGCGTCACCCCTAAATTGGTGTGAATGACTAAGCTTTCATTGTAAGGGTAGCTCATAGGGACATTAAGAAACCAATCCTGAATGGCTCTATTCATTGTTCTTTTAGGATCTCGTCCATTACCTAAAACAATCGAAAAACCTGTTTGATTAAGAGCGATAGGTTGAATGATTGACTTTATCTGATAAAGCTCATTTGCAAAACTTGAGTGTCCACTCTCACTCTCAAGACTTCCCCCAATCGTTACTTCAAGATTTTCACCCACGTTACAAGCAGGGAGCGCCCAATATTCAGTGACGTGTTTTGAATCTCGTACCCAGCTTTCTAACTGGCAAGATTTAGGGTCTACAATACGAGCATCATCTGTAAGCATAGGTCTCGCAGCTTCTGCATGATTAATGATGCAAAAACTAAAAAACAAGACAAGTATTTTTAAAAAATTATTCATAATGGCTTCGCATTATAAAGTATTGAATTAAATGATTGAGGATTAAAAAGTAATTACGAAGTGACTACCTACTATTCGAGATGTTTTATAACAACCTCGATAAGTTAGAACAACATATCGAGGTGAAGAAATAGCAGTGGTTTAAATGCTTTGACTAGGTTTAATTAAGTTAAGAAATGCTTAGCGTAACGCGGATTGATATCTTTGAGGAATAACATCGTTAGAAAATCTGCCGTATTAAAGTCTGGATCCCACGCTGGGTCGCCACAAACTTTAGCACCGATACGCAAATATCCTTTTAATAAGGCTGGGGGCTCCACATCTAAATCTTGGTCAAGCTCATGAATAGGTAAGGGTAGTTTCGGTGTCACACGATATTCAATACTTGAGAGATATGAGGCATTAATTTTTTTAGCTAAGCTAGCTGCATAGTGACCACCATCACCCATGGGCACACTCGCGCAACCAATCATCACTTCGTAGCCATGTTTTTTCATATATTGCGCTAATCCACTCCATAAAGCCATGATGACACCACCTGTACGATAATCTTTATGTACGCACGAACGACCAACCTCAACCATTTTGTCTGTAAGATGACCCAAGCGATCTAAATTAAATTCCATGTCTGAGTAATAAAAACCTGCCTCTCTTGCTTTGTGAGGTGGCAATACCCGGTAAGTGCCTATGACTTTTAATGTTTCTGTATCGCGAATAAGAAGGTGATCGCAATATTGGTCAAGTACATCCTTATCTACTTTTTCATAATTTGAAGGTAAGTGAGCGCCCATCTCTTCAGCGAATACTTTGTATCTTAACTGTTGGGCTTCTCTGACTTCATTGTCATTTTGTGCCCAAGAAATTTGTATAGCATCTTTTTGAATTTGATGCGAACGAGGCTCTTCTTGATGCTGAGTGGATAAGTCATTTAGCAAGGTTGGGTCTAAAGTTAGTTCGCTCATAACAAGCTCCTCTTAAAAGTTTCTATCACTTTAAAAGTGAAATGTTTCATTTATGTGAAGATAGGTTTAATTTTTTATGACAATGTTTTCTTATGCCAATCAACAAGTTTTAACTTGCCCTTCTTAGTTTCTACAAGTGCCGTCAGGCTCTCAACCCAATCACCATCGTTGTAATAAAGAATGCCATCTATTTTTTTTATAGCCGCTTTATGAATATGGCCACAAATCACACCATCGCATTTCTTTCGTTTAGCTTCTTTGGCCATGAGCTCCTCGAAGTTCTCCACATACTTCACGACATTCTTAATTGAATTCTTGATATAAGAAGAAAATGACCAGTAATGAAATCCATATTTATGTCTTATGGTATTAGAGAAATGGTTAATCCTTAAAATGACGTAATAAAGCGTGTCTCCTACAAAAGAAAGCCATTTAGCACATGAGATGATGTTGTCAAAAAGGTCGCCGTGTGTTACCCAGAGCCTTTTACCGTCGAGTGTCGTATGGATCAAATCATTTTTAATTTCAATATCACCAAATGTCATATTAATAAATTGGCGACCTAACTCATCATGATTGCCTGGGATGTAAACGACTTTTGAACCTTTTCTGGCTTTTCGTAAAAGCTTCTGAATCACATCGTTATGTTGTTGCGGCCAATACCATCGTTTCTTGAGTGCCCAGCCATCAATGATGTCGCCTACCAGATAGATTGTTTCTGCTGTGTTATTTTTAAGGAAGTCGAGGAGGTAATCGGCTTTGCACTCTGTGGTGCCAAGATGTACATCGGATATCCAAATCGCACGATAACGTTTCATATACGTGCATTAAATATGATGAGTGTGAAAGTTTCGTGACAAAATAGTGTCACAAATATGACATAGAAGGTGATTAATATATGCTGATGAAAACTTTTAAAATACTTTTACATATACTATTTGTCATCCCATTGTGTTTGTTGATTCTTATTTCCACAAAAAGACAACAAGAAAAAATTATTCAATTTTGGTGTAAGAGACTCCTATCAATTTTTGAAATTAAAGTGGAAGTGCAAGGCCTTGATAGCTTCCTCTCCAATCAAAAACAATATTTAATGGTGGCCAATCATATTTCATGGATGGATATCATTGTGATTCAATCCATTAAGCCCTCCATCTTTGTTGCGAAATCTGATGTAGCCTCTTGGCCACTCTTTGGATGGGTAGCGCAAATGACAGGTACGATTTTCATCAAGCGCGAGAAGGTATCAGACATTAAAAAAGCATTAAAGAAAATGAAGCGACGCTTATTGAAGAGGTCGGTATGTATCTTCCCAGAGGGGACTTCGACTAATGGACGATATCTACTCCCGTTTAAAAGTAACTTATTCCAGTCGTCGATTGACACCAATAAAAGTATTTTGCCTTTATGCTTAAGATATAAACAGAAAAGCTTCTATTCAGATAAAGTCGCATTTATTGACGATATGTCACTTGTAGATTCAATTATAAAAATTAAAAATGAAAACGATATTAGTGTGGAGGTGGATGTGCTTCAACCCATAAGGCCTCGGGGTAACAGAAAAGAATTGGCAGTTTATGTCCAAGAAATACTTCACAAGAATTTATCACAAAATTTGTCATAAAAATTTCACAATTAAATATTAAGCTTACCCCTTCATATATCATGTTTGGATAAATGCTATGCCAAATAGGCTTCGGTTATACATGAATCATTTTCATCATGTCGATAGTCATTTATGTATCACATTCAATCGAGCGAGCCATAACGTTCTCATCAGAAATTTCTTTAAAGCGATTAGCCGTCTAGGCGATGGCGTTTTTTGGTACAGCCTCATGGCCTTATTGTTATGTGTAGATCAAGCTCACGCGTTATTGCCTGTTCTTCATATGGCCATAGCGGGATTGGTAGGCACCCTAATTTATAAGTGGTTGAAAGCAAAAACACTGCGTCCTCGCCCTTTTAATGTTTATCAGCAAATTTCTCTAAGAAGTGTTCCTTTAGACCAATTCAGCTTTCCGTCAGGGCACACATTACATGCGGTGATATTTACACTCGTTGCTATTCATTACTATCCAATGCTGTCCGTCGGCTTAATTCCATTGACTATTTTAATTGGATTATCTAGACCCATCCTCGGCCTTCATTATCCGAGTGATGTTTTGGTCGGTGCCTTGGTTGGTATTTTTATCTCACTTATTTCTTTTTCTATTATTTAAATGAACATACTTTTTATCTCTGACGTTTTCTTTCCTCGTGTCAACGGGGTATCCACTTCAATTAACACCTTTGCAACAGAGTTAAAAGCTCTGGGACATCAAGTCACACTGATTGCACCCTCATATACCGATGAAGATAAACATGAGGAATGGATTGTAAGAGTGCCTTCCCATAAAATTTATTTTGATCCCGAAGATCGTTTAATGAAGTTTGGTAAATTAAAAGCATTACTGCCATGGATAAGGGAACAGCATTTCGATATCATTCACATCCATACGCCATTTACAGCCCATTATGTAGGTATTCATTTCGGTAAAAAATTAGACATTCCTGTGGTTGAAACCTACCATACATTCTTTGAAGATTACTTACATCACTATCTCCCGTTTATTCCACAGTTTATTTCTAGGAAGCTTGCAAGGACAATATCAAGAAGACAATGTAATGCAGTCGACGGGATTGTGTCGCCCTCCAAGCCTATGTTAGACGTATTAAAACAATATGGCATTAAAACTCCTGCTGACGTCGTTGCTACAGGATTAGATGTGTCAAGTTTTGCGAATGTGGACGGCGAACATTTCCGCATCAGTCATGATATTCCTCTCGGTCAGCCTATGCTTTTATTTGTAGGTCGTGTTGCGCATGAGAAGAATATTAATTTCTTACTTGAAATGCATGTCAAGCTCCTTAAAAATCACCCTGACACTTTACTTGTGATTACAGGAGAAGGTCCAGCAGAGGAATCCATTAAACAGTCCATAGACAAATTAGGCATCACAAATAAAGTCAGAATGATTGGCTATCTTGATCGCAGTCATGAGCTTATCGCCTGCTATAAAGCGGCAGATATTTTTGTATTTGCATCAAAGAGTGAGACACAAGGCTTGGTACTTTTGGAAGCAATGGCTCAAGGAACAGCTGTGGTGGCCTTAGCAGAACTTGGCACCAAATCCATTTTAATTGAAGGTGAGGGTGTACTGATTGCAAAAGATGATATTCATGACTTTGCCGACAAAGTGAGCGTTCTTCTTTCTGACGCAACCAAATGTCAAATGATTGGGGAGAGGGGAAGACAATACGCACAAGAGAAATGGGGAGCGGGTGTTTTAGCTAAAAAAGTAGCTAAGTTTTATAAGAGTACCATCAATCAAAAATCTTCTTTATCGCGATACATGGAAACAAGAGTTGGTAATGCCAAAGGGACGACTTAATAAAGTTCTATTTCGTATTTCCATTCAATCTTTTTCCAATCCGACGCTTCTTTGTTGAGTCCAAATTGAATGAATGGGTTCTTCTCTAACCAAGCCTTAGAGATTTTTAATTTAAATCCTTTGGCACTTTGTTGTACTTTTACAAGCGGCAACGCTCCACCTTCTCTTTTTCTAGAGACTACATGTGCAAGTCTTAAGCAGAATAATAAATGCCAATCGATATAACCAGCACTCATAGGAAGTTTATTTAGCTTACCGTTGTGCCCTAGCACAAGCCCAGCTAGCCTTGCCTGGTCTAATCGAGAAAAACCTGGTAGGTCCGCATTAGAAATAATATAAGCCGAATGTTTTTGATAGTCAGTACGAGACACCGCTAAACCAATTTCATGTAAGAAGGATGCCCAGGTTAGAAGCTTACGATTATTTTTTCTATCCTCATTTTTGAAGGTAGGTAATTGATCTAGAAAAAAATCCGCTGTTTCATTGACGCTTTTAAACTGCGCTTCGTCTACATTAAATCGTTTACCTAATTGCTCTATAAGGCCATGTCTCTTGTCTAGATTTTCTAATTTACCGATTGAGTTAAATAGCGTTTTAAGAATACCTTTTTTCTTAGTATGTGCTCCATTTTTAGATTGATCATACAAATGATGAAGTGAGCCAAAAAGAAGAGCCGCTTCAGTAATTTCCATATGCTCAATTCCTAACTCCTCAAAGGCTGAAATCATAATGGCAAGTCCTCCTGGAAGCACAGGTTTACGATCGGCTTTTAATCCTAATAAACTTAGTCGTTCGATATGTTTTGTTTCAAGCAAAGTTTTTTTGAGTAGATCTAATCCGTGACGTGTAATGACGCCACCCGTTTCCTCAACGGGAAGATCATGGGGCTCCCCACTTAACCCATTAAGCGCAATAAGTTCTGCAATCGCTCTTGCTGTGCCTGAAGACCCAATGGCTTGCTCCCAACCCATCTTTCTATAGAAAGGGGCAATTCCTTTAATTTCTTTTAAGGCCGCATTTTGTGCAGCTTTAAAATTTTCCTCATCAACAATACCTTCCGAAAAAAATCTTTGACTAAAAGACACGCATCCAATAGGAAGAGACTCTAAAAGTTTAGGTTCGTGACCATCGCCAATAATGATTTCGGTGGAACCACCACCAATATCAAAAACAAGACGTTTGCCTACACACATGGGTGCGATATGAGAGGCTCCAATATAGATAAGCCTCGCCTCTTCGTTGCCCGAAATGACATCAATGGGAAAACCTAAAAGTTTTTCGGCTTCATCAACAAATTTTTTGGCATTTCGAGCGACACGGAAAGTGTTTGTAGCAACAGCCACGACCTGGTTAGGATTAAAGCTACGCAGACGGTCGCCAAATCTTAAAATGGCAGCCAGCGCTTTAGTCATGGATTCTTCACTTAATTCATTATCTTGATTAAGTCCGGCAGCAAGCCTTACTGTATCCCTTAGGGTGTCGATGGTTTGAAACTGAACGCCTGTGGGAAGGTGGTTAATTTTAGCAATCATCATCCTAAAGCTATTCGACCCTAGATCAATGGAAGCATATAAGCCGTTAGCGTGTTCCTGAGATTTTTCTGTTTTAAGTTTTGGTAAAATCATGTAGGCCGTTAAGTTAAATTAAATGTATGACGTATATATGACAATTTTTTTAAATGTCATTTAATCGTCATATTCTCTTATCAGAATGATAGTATGAATGCTGTGAAATCTAAACTAAATTTATTAAATCGCGAGTTAGGCGTTATCGAATTTAATCGACGCGTCCTAGCACAAGCGCAAAATCAAAAAGCACCCATTCTTGAGCGTCTAAAATTTATCTGTATTGTGGCTAGTAACTTAGATGAGTTTTTTGAGATTCGTATTGCCGTTCTTAAAGAGCAACTTCGTAAATATCCTAAATCTAAAACTGTGGATGGCCAAGTATTAGCTGATGTTTATCTTCATATTTTAAGTGAGGCTCAAGCTTTGGTTGAGACAAAATATAGTCTCTTTAAAAAAGACATTATCCCTAAATTAAATAATGAAGGTATTCATCTTTATTTTAATCACAACAACTGGACTTCAAGCCAACTTCGCTGGGCTAAAACTTATTTTCAAAAAGACTTAGTGCCTTTATTGACACCTATCGTTTTAGACCCTGCACATCCCTTTCCTAAGGTGATTAACAAAAGCTTAAACTTTTTTGTAACCTTAGAGGGTAAGGATGATTTTGGGAGGATGCCAAAATTAGCTGTAGTTCAAGCACCAAGATCAATTCCTCGGGTGATACAAATGCCAGCGCGTATAAGTCCTTCACCATATAGTTTGGTAATCTTATCTACGTTTATGCAAGCTTTTGTTCACGAATTGTTTCCGGGCATGGCCGTGACAGGATGCTACCAATTTCGCGTCACACGTAACTCTGATTTATTTGTATCAGATGATGATATTTCTGACTTAAGAGAATCCTTAAAAGGTGAGCTCTCTACAAGACACTTAGGCGATGCAGTGAGACTTGAAATATCTTCCGATATTCCTGAACACTTCATGAAATATTTAAGACGCTCATGCGATCTTAACCAAGAAGATTGTTACCGCGTGGACGGTCCTGTCAATCTTAATCGTCTGATGCAAGTTGCTGACATTGTGGATCGAGCAGATCTAAAGTTTCCAACACATATTCCTAGACAGCTCACTATCAATGGGTCTATTTTTGAGCATCTAAAAAAAGAAGATGTTCTTTTGCATCATCCTTATGAAAGCTTTGATCCAGTTTTAAATCTATTAAGAGAAGCATCAAAAGATCCTGATGTTCTTGCGATTAAACAGACTATCTATCGCACAGGTAATGTTTCGCCAGTCATGGACGCTCTGATTGAGGCTGCCAAGAATGGTAAGGAGGTTACAGTGATAGTGGAGCTCTTAGCTCGCTTTGATGAAGAAACAAATATTTCTTGGGCGGCCAAGTTGGAAGAAGTCGGTGCACATGTGGTTTATGGTGTTGTAAAACATAAGTGTCACGCTAAAATGATGATGATTGTTCGTAAAGAGCAGCTGCCAATTAAGGGCAGGAAAAAGCCTGAATTTATATTAAAGCGATATATCCATCTAGGCACTGGAAACTACCATCCCAGAACAGCAAAGTTATATACAGACTTCGGCTTAATGACTTCTAATGTATCTTTATGTGAAGATGCACATAAGATTTTTATGCAGCTTACCGGTACTAGTCGCTCTATTAAATTAAAAGCACTATGGAATTCGCCATTTACGATGTTTGATAATATTGTGAGATCAATTAGGGCTGAAGCTAAAGCTGCAAAAGCTGGAAAGCCAGCTCGCATTGTGGCAAAGGTGAATGCTCTTTTAGAACCACTTATTATTGCTGAGCTATATAAAGCTTCGCAAGCTGGCGTCAAAATTGATTTAATCGTCAGGGGGGTCTGCGCCCTTAAGCCTAAAGTAAAAGGTTTATCTGAAAATATAAATGTGAGATCTATTATTGGACAATTTTTGGAGCATCACCGTATTTATTATTTTCACGCAAATGGCAAAGAAGCGCTTTATTTATCTTCAGCCGATTGGATGGATAGAAATTTATTTAGACGCATAGAGGTTGCGTTTCCTGTTTTAGATAAAACGCTAAAACAAAAAGCTATTCATGAGGGGTTGAATGAGCTTCTGAAAGATAAATCTGCCTGGATTATGAATTCTAATGGAACGTATAGACAATCAAAAGTTTTAACTCAAAATACCCAGCCTTCAGGCCAAGAAAATTTATTACTTAAGTACAATACCAACGCTGCTCTATCAAAACGTAAAGTAAAAGCTTAGCCTTCTTTCGCCATATTGATGGTGTAACGAGGAATTTCTATTGTGAGATCATGCTGATCAACAATCGCCTGACAGGAAAGTCTCGATTTAGGTTCTAACCCCCAAGCTTTATCAAGAAGGTCTTCTTCGAGATCATCGGCTTGATTTAATGTTTCAAATCCCTCGCGAATAATTACGTGGCAAGTAGTACAAGCACATACTTGGTCACAAGCATGTTCTATTTCAATATGGTTTTGTAGTAAATTCTCACAAATAGAAAGTCCTGGTTTAGCGTCAATCACTTCACCGTTAGGACAAATTTCAATGTGAGGCAAAATAATAATTTTTGGCATATTACAAGTTTACCTTATCTATTGACTGACCTTTAAGAGCTTTACCCACTGATTGATCCATGAGCATTGCTGCGAATGACTCTGTGAGAGCGTTTAAGTTCTTTGTATGACTGATAATTAAATCAGCATCATTTAGTTGAAGTGAAGATGAAAGCAAAAGTATTGCAGATTCAATTTTCTTGATTTCTTCTTTTGACAGTAATTGACTGCCGTTTTTATTTAATGCATTTTGAACAGCGGTGATAATTTGTTCACCTTCAATTTTAGCCTCACCGAGCGCGCGGATTTCTTTATCTTCCTCAGCCTTTTCAAAAGACTGCTTCAGCATACTTGTAATTTGTTCTTCAGACAAACCATAGGACGGCTTCACAGTCATGCTTGTTTCCTTGTTTGTTGATAGTTCAGTGGCCGATACCGAGAGCAATCCATCTGCATCAATCTGAAAGGTGACACGAATTTTTGCAGCACCTGCGACCATAGGAGGAATATCAGTTAGAGTAAAGTTGGCAAGTGATCTGCAATCTGATACACGTTCCCGCTCGCCTTGTAATACATGGATTGACATTGCAGTTTGTCCATCTTTATATGTCGTAAATTCCTGTGCCTTGGCAATTGGTATTGTGGAATTTCTATGGATAATTTTTTCAACTAAACCCCCCATAGTCTCTATCCCTAAAGATAAAGGAGTCACATCAAGAAGAAGTAAATCTTGATCTGACTTATTGCCGGCTAATGTATGCGCTTGTCTTGCAGCTCCTAAAGCTACCACTTCATCTGGGTTGAGGTCGTTAAGTAAGTCTTTCTTAAAGAATGTTTTAATTTCAGATTGAATATAGGGCATACGTGTAGCCCCACCCACCATAACAACGCCATCAATTGACTCAATTGATAACTTAGCATCACTGAGTGCGCGACGGATAGGCTGAATAGTTTTTTGTACGAGACTGTGTGTCGCTTTAAAGAATTTTTCCTGATCTAGTGAGTATATAACTTCCTTACCACTTGAAAATTTGATTGTTGTTTTAGCAGAAGAGTTCTCCGTGAGCTTTTCTTTTAAACTTTTTGCATGCATGACCAAAGAGCGCTTATCTTCATGTGATAGTTGATCGAGTTGATTTTCGTTTTTTATCATCTCGGCAATTGCTTGATCAAAATCATCCCCCCCTAAATGAGGATGACCATTCGTTGCTAAGACTTCAAAAACACCTTTATGAAGTTTTAATATAGAAACATCAAATGTTCCGCCCCCTAAATCATAAATCACGAAGGTGCCTTCCTTTTTCTGATCAAGGCCGTACGCCACTGCTGCAGCTGTAGGTTCATTAATAAGTCTTAGGACATTTAATCCAGCTAATTTTGCAGCATCTTTTGTAGCTTGCCTCTGTGCGTCATCGAAATAAGCGGGAACTGTAATGACTGCCCCAGTAATTTCTCCACATAAAGAAACTTCAGCAGTTTCTTTTAATTTTTTTAAGATGTCAGATGAAATTTCAATAGGATGTTTATAGCCTTGCTCAGTTTTAATTTGAATATCGGGACTCGTGTCATTAAATTCATAAGGGAGTGATTCTCGATATTGAATATCAGACAGTGCGTGACCCATAAATCGCTTCACTGACACGATCGTATTTTTAGCATCAGTGGATAAGTAAGGTAATGCCTCTTGACCAACTTTAATTTCATTTTTACCATAATAGACGATCGAGGGAATAAGCTTTTGCTCATTTATATCTTTTAAGATTATAGGTAGCCCACTTTGAACAGTCGCTACGAGAGAATTTGTTGTGCCTAAATCAATACCCACTGCGAGTTTGTGCTGATGAGGAAGAGTACTTTGTCCAGGTTCTGCGATTTGAAGGAGTGCCATGGTTTAAATGATTTCAATTAAAGCGTCATTGATATGCTGTTCAATCTTTTCAATAAAATTAAGTTCACGGGTGACTTTAATTGCTTTGTTAAGATCACTTTTGTTTTGAAAAAATTCTGGGAGTTGACTCATGATTTCATTTTTATTTCTTTGAATGCCACTCGCTAACTTTTCAAGCGCTTCTTTATTTTGTTTATGTGTTTCAAGCTCTTCCCGCCATTCCATTTGTTGCATTAAAAAATCCTGAGGAACAGCATTATATTTCTCATCATGAATATCGATATCATATAAATGTAGTAAATATTCAGCACGTCGAATAGGAGATTTTAAAGTCTGGTAAGCGTCATTCACTTCTGCTGTTTTTTTAATGGATACTATTTTTGCTTCATCAGCGAGTGATGCAAAACGGTCAGGATGAATTTCTTTTTGAATATTCTGGTAGTTCTGATCAAGCTTTTTTAAATCAATAACAAATGTTTCCGGAAGTTGGAGGAGAGTAAAAAAATTTAAGCTCACACTGTAAAGCTTTCACCACAGCCACATTCTGCTTTGACGTTAGGATTATTAAATTTAAAGCCTTCATTTAAACCTTCTTTTTCAAAGTCTAGTTCTGTCCCATCAATGTAGACTAGGCTTTTTGGATCGATCATGATTTTTATGCCATGACAATCAAAGATTTGATCTTCAGGTAAAGCTTCATCAACAAACTCTAGTGTATATGCCATACCCGAGCAGCCAGTTGTCTTAACCCCAAGTCGAAGTCCTAAGCCCTTGCCTCGATTCTTGAGATACTTTTCAACGCGCTCAGCAGCTTTATGTGTTAACGAAATTGCCATCTTAATTTAATTTACCTTGTTTACTCTTTAAGTCAGCAATCGCAGATTTAATTGCATCTTCTGCTAAAACTGAGCAGTGGATTTTAACAGGCGGCAATGCTAACTCTTCGGCAATCGCTGAGTTTTTAATTTCAGAGGCTTGGTCTAATGTTTTACCTTTGAGCCACTCAGTCACGAGCGAGCTTGAAGCGATCGCAGATCCGCAGCCATAAGTTTTAAATTTTGCATCTTCAATGACACCATCATCACTTACTTTAATTTGTAATTTCATGACGTCGCCACAAGCAGGTGCACCGACCATGCCAGTTCCTACATGCGGGTCGTCTTTATCAAGTGTGCCCACATTTCTTGGGTTTTCGTAGTGATCTAATACTTTATCGCTGTAAGCCATATATTTCCTTTTTTAAAAATTTAGTGGGCAGCCCACTCAACTTTACTAATATCAATACCGTCTTTAAACATATCCCACAATGGTGAGAGTTCTCTTAATTTATGAATCTTTTCTTTAAGTAATTGGATCGTAAAATCCACATCAGCTTCTGTCGTAAATCGTCCAATGGAGAAACGAATAGAGCTATGCGCTAATTCATCTGAGCGCCCTAAAGCACGCAACACATAACTCGGTTCTAAGCTTGCTGATGTACAAGCAGATCCGCTGGAAACTGCAATATCTTTTACCGCCATAATAAGCGACTCACCTTCCACATAGTTGAAGCTAATATTAAGGTTATGTGGAATACGATGTTTCAAGTCCCCGTTCACATAGACTTCTTCCATATCTTGAAGGCCATGTAATAATTTATCGCGTAATTTTCTGATACGTTCATTTTCTAATTGCATTTCAATGCGAGCAATTCTAAAAGCTTCGCCCATACCTACAATTTGATGGGTAGCTAACGTGCCTGAACGCATACCGCGCTCATGACCACCCCCATGCATTTGCGCTTCAATACGTATACGTGGTTTACGTCTCACGTAGAGTGCACCAATACCTTTAGGCCCGTAAGTTTTATGTGCAGAAAAACTCATGAGATCGACGGGCAGTTTTTCTAAATCGATATCCACTTTACCCGTAGCTTGTGCTGCGTCTACATGAAAGACCACTTTCTGCTCTCGACAGATATTGCCAAGCGCTTCAATATCTTGAATCACTCCAATCTCATTATTGACAAACATGACAGAGGCTAGCACCGTATCAGGACGGATCGCTTTTTTAAATTTTTCTAGATCCACCAAGCCATTCGGTTCAGGTTCTAAATAGGTCGCTGTATATCCTTCACGTTCGAGCTCACGAAATGAATCGATCACACACTTATGTTCAGTGGAGACAGTTAAAATATGTTTACCCTTAGTGCTATAAAAATGGCTCGCACCTTTAATAGCTAAGTTATTTGATTCAGTGGCACCCGATGTCCAAACAATTTCTCTAGGATCCGCATTGACAAGTTTAGCTACTTCATCGCGCGCTTCTTCAACCGCCTCTTCTGCAGTCCAGCCGAAGCTATGGCTTCGAGACGCGGGATTACCAAAATGTTCTGTAATGAATGGGATCATTTTTTCAGCCACACGAGGGTCGATCGGTGTCGTCGATGAGTAATCCAGATAAATTGGTTTACGTGCTATGTCTTTTGTCATATGTTATGCCGCGATCGCTGTAAGTTGTTTTAATGTTTGCAATTCTTTTTTTAATACTTCTACAAAGTCTTTGACTTCAGTCATTGAATTTTTTTGTCCAAAACTAATGCGCAATGCACCGCGCGCTAAATCCTCACCAATACCCATTGCAAGCAAGACATGACTCGGTTCTTTATTCACACTTGAACATGCAGAACCACTTGCAATGGCGAAGCCTTTTTTGTCCAAAGCAGTGAGTAATGTCGATCCTTCGATATCTTTAAATGCAAAGAAAGTCGTGTTATTTAAACGTGCAACTTTTTCAGAAAAAATCACAGCACCTAAATCTTTTAAATGGACTTCAAGTATTTTTTTAAGTTCATGTGTATGCGTTGAAGTTGCCTTCATAGATTCTGAAATGAGTTCACATGCTTTACCAAAACCTACAATCGCTGCAATATTTTCAGTGCCACTTCTTAAATTCTTTTCCTGCCCGCCACCGTAAATCAAAGGTTCGATATCGCTACGTTTATTTAAGATTAATGCACCTACACCTTGTGGACCATATATTTTATGGCTCGAGAGGGTCATGGCATCGATGTGAAGTTCATCAAAGCGCACATCAATTTTCCCAAACGCTTGCACTGCGTCTGTATGCGAGAGTGCTTTTTTTTCTTTTGCGAAATCATGTAGGAGCGCCATGTCTTGAATAGCGCCTGTCTCATTATTCGCTAACATGACTGATACAAGACTGATATTCTCAGCCGAGATATTCTTGTAGGCTTCTTTTGTCACCACACCATCTTGACTGACATTTAATAATGCCTGCTTCCAACCCTGATATTTCATAGCTTCCATTGGGCGGGCAACACATGGGTGTTCAATATTACTTCTGACCAATGTACTTTCTCTCTCCTTGATAGCAGCACCATGCACGATCATGTTGTTAGCTTCTGTACCCCCTGATGTGAAGATCACTTCAGACGGGTGAGCATGAATGGCAAGTGCTACTTGTTCGCGCGCTTCTTCAATCGCGGTTCTAGCATATCTGCCAAAACTATGCTGACTTGTAGGATTGCCTTGTTGCATTTCAATATAAGGCAACATGACGCCTAAGACTTTTTTGTCTATGGCTGTCGTTGCGTTGTGGTCGAAATAATTTTTTTGCATGATATTTATTAAACGGCTTTCGCTAAATCACCTTGTCTGAGTTTATCGTTTAAGAAAAAAATGGCACTCTCACGATTCTTACTATCTTTAGATTGCGCCTCAACTAGGTGAGCTAAAGTTAAACTCTCAAGATAGTCTAAAATTTTATGATTGATGGACACCCAAAGATCATGGGTAATACAGCGACCACCATCGTGACAATTTTCTTTACCAGAGCACTGGGTCGCATCAATTTCTTCATCGACCGCTGTAATGATGTCTTTCACAGTAATCTCTTGATGTTTTTTAGCGAGGTGATATCCACCACCAGGCCCACGTATACTTTTTACGATGCCTCCACGACGCATGCGACTAAAGAGTTGCTCGAGGTAGGATAAAGAGATCGCTTGTCGATCGCTGATCTCAGCTAAGGTCACAGGCTTTTCTGTCTCGTTCAGTGCGAGATCTAAAATAGCAGTCACTGCAAAACGACCTTTAGTGGTAAGACGCATAATAAGATCCTTTATCTTTAAGACTTATAAGAAATATTTTGTTTCTGAAGCCTGAAGTATAGAATAACCTATTATTTTAATCAAGTATTATTTGGATGCCTTTTTCTTGTGCGAGAAGGCTTTGGCGAGTTTAAGATCCTCGTTGGCACGCGGTTTCAAGGCTTTGATTTGGTCCTCTAAACGCTCAATGGTGTGATTTTGTTTTTTGATGGCTAACATCAATTGATCAAGATGTTTGTACATAGGGTCAGTCTCATCTCGGCCCACCGCATAAGCGTTAAAGGCTGGAAGTTGCACTGCGCTTTTTTGTTTGGTTTGTCCTTCTTCTTCGACAATACGTGCTGGAATGCCTAGGGCCGTGGCTTTGGCTGGGACATCTTTTACCACCACTGCATTCGATCCGATTTTGGCTCCGCGGCCAATCGTAATAGGACCTAAGATTTTGGCACCTGCCCCAACCACAACACCTTGCTTTAAAGTCGGATGACGTTTTCCCTTATTCCAGGAAGTGCCACCCAATGTCACACCATGATAAAGCGTGCAATCATCTTCAACAATTGCGGTTTCACCAATCACAACCCCCATGCCGTGATCAATAAAAACACGACGACCGATAGTTGCCCCTGGGTGAATTTCAATCCCAGTAAAAAAACGTCCGACATGAGAAATGAAGCGACCTAGCCAGTAAAGTTTGATTCCCCAGAAAGCGTGCGCCACCCGATGAATCAGTACTGCATGAACGCCGGGGTAGGTCGTTAAGATTTCAAGGGTTGACCTCGCAGCCGGGTCACGCTCAAAAACAATCGCGATATCTTCTCTAATTTTTTTAAACATAGGAGTAATTATCGCATGAAATGATTAACTTGACTAAAATACTAGGGTAATACAAACGGTCTTCAATCTTTTAATTTTTTTTGTATCTGCGTTAAGATACCGCGCAAAATATTAATCTCATCCACTTCAAGTTGAGATCTCGCAAAAAGGATATGCAGTCGCTGCATTAGGCGTTCACCTTGCACCTTATCTAAGAATTCAATTTTCTCGAGTACCACTTCTAAATGAGACAAAAATCCCATTAAGCTATTGTGATCGGCTAAAAGATTTAAATCTTTGGTGTAGAGTTTGGGCGGGTTTTTTGAAATGCTTGCCTGTCTTAATTCATGACATACCACCTGAACCGCTTGAGCTAAATTAAGGGATGAGTAATTTGGGTTTGCATCAATAAAACTTAATACTTGGCATTGGTATGTCTCGAGATTTGAGAGTCCACTCATTTCAGTTCCAAAGACAAAAGCGACATCTGAATGATCTGCGACACGCATCATTTCGTGTGCTACTTCTCGCACCTCTAAATAAGGTTGTGTCAACTCACGTCGCCTCGCAGACAAGCCCACGGCAAGCTTGACACCTTGGAGAGCCACTTCTAAATTTTGAACGACGTGCGCATCTTTTAAAACGTCATCAGCGCCCGACGACATCGCTGTTGCTTCAGGGTGTGGAAATTTTTTAGGATTGACTAAATAGAGTGTGTGAATGCCCATCGTTTTCATCGCACGCGCTGTGGCACCAATATTTCCGGGGTGACTCGTTTGACAGAGTATGATGCGGATGCGATCGAACGCATCTGAAGTAGCGACCATGGAGTTCCTTCATGTAAAATAGCATTTTATCAAGTCTATTTAAAAACAAAGCTTATAAATAGTCACGTTCTTATAAAAAGAGAGAGAAATTCATTTTATGCATCCGATGTTAAACATTGCAGTTAAAGCCGCAAGACGCGCAGGCGCTATTATTAATCGAGCGTCGCAAGATATCGGAACACTCACAGTGAAAAGCAAAAATTTTAATGACTTTGTGAGTGAGGTGGATATAGCCGCCGAGCGTGCGATTATTAATACTTTAAAAGAAGTTTATCCAGATCACGGTTTCCTTGGAGAAGAATCAGGTTCCACATCGCATCAGAGTGATTTCATTTGGATCATCGATCCCTTGGACGGCACAACTAATTTCTTGCATAACTTTCCGCAGTACTGTGTATCGATAGCGCTTCAGCATAAAGGTGAGATCACGCAAGCCGTGATTTATGAACCGAATCGAAATGATCTTTATACGGCGACCAAGGGTCGTGGTGCATTCTTAAATGATAAGCGTATCCGCGTTTCAAAATGCGACAAGCTTAAAGAGTCTCTTATTGGGACAGGTTTTCCATTTCGCGACTTTAAACATCTTGATACTTATTTGGGTATGTTTAAATCGATGCTGCAAAAAACTACAGGCATTAGACGTCCAGGCTCAGCAGCGCTTGATTTGGCTTATGTAGCGAATGGGTCACTGGATGCTTTTTGGGAGATTGGTTTGTCACCCTGGGATATTGCAGCAGGCGCACTTTTAGTGCAAGAAGCGGGCGGGATTATTTCAAACTTAAATGGCAAAGAGGGATGGCTTCAGTCTGGAAATGTATTGGCAGCCTCACCTAAAATTTATGATGCCATGTTAGAAACTTTAGCACCTCACCTCACGGAAGAGATTAAAGTTTAGTGGTGATGACCGCCAGCACCGTGCACGTGCTGATGAGTCACTTCTTCTTGATTTGCAGAACGCACATCTTTAATCGTGGCTTTAAAAATAATACGTTGGCCAGCCCAAGGATGATTACCATCCACCACGACTTTCCCATCTGCAACATTTGTCACTGTATATAAAATAACTTCACCCGTCTCATCTTCACCTTCAAATTGCGAACCCTCTTTTAAATTTTCTTGAGGGAAGGCTGAGGCAGGTTCGATTTGAACGAGTTCTGCATCGTATTCACCAAAAGCATCGGCAGGCTCTAATGCTAATTCAATCGTGTCACCAATATTTTTTCCGTGCATCGCTTCTTCTACTTTTGGGAAAATATTGTCATAGCCACCATGGAGATAGGCCACAGGCTGGTCACTTGATTCTAAAACAACTCCGTCGGCATCTTTAAGTTCGTAGGTCATAGTGACCACAGTGTTCATGGAGACTTGCATAAAAAATTCCTTCAAATGTTTTTTTAATATTTTATAGAGAATATAAAGAGATAGGGCGTGACTTTTTAAAATTATTTTAATGTCCGTGATTATGATCAAGGAGACTGTAAAAATTAGATGGGGTCATGATCGTTGGTTTTGCGATCTTTAATGGCTTTGGATAATCACGACTAAAATGAAGTCCACGGCTTTCGTGTCGTGCAATGGCTGATTCCACAATTAACTCTGCCACTTGTAAAAGATTTCTTAATTCAATGAGGTTGTGACTCACTTTAAAGTTGGTATAAAACTCATGCACCTCATCACGCAACATATGAATACGATGCAGTGCACGTGATAAACGTTTATTGGTTCGCACAATGCCGACATAATTCCACATGAAGCGTCTTAATTCATTCCAAGTATGTGTGATAAGAATTTCTTCGTCCGCATCGGTCACGCGACTTTCATCCCAGTGAGGCAAAATAAATGAGGTGGTATCGACTTTTGATTGAAGAATATGTTTCGCGACTGCTTCACCAAAGACTAAACATTCGAGGAGTGAATTACTCGCTAGACGATTGGCGCCATGAAGTCCTGTATAGGCTGTTTCGCCAATGGCATAAAGATGCGCTAAATCGGTTTGACCTGCAAGGTTCGTCATCACACCTCCACAACTATAATGAGCAGCAGGTACGACTGGAATCCATTCTTTTGTGATGTCGATACCAAGTTCTAAGCACCGGGCATAGATGGTTGGAAAATGTGACTTTATAAAGTCAGGTGATTTGTGCGAGATATCTAAATACACACAATCGATCCCACGTTTTTTCATTTCAAAGTCAATCGCGCGGGCCACAATATCGCGGGAAGCTAATTCACCTCTTGCGTCATACTCATCCATGAAACGAGATCCATCGGGGAGTTTTAAAAGGCCACCTTCACCCCTCACAATTTCAGATATTAAAAAAGATTTAGCTTTTGGGTGGAAAAGACACGTCGGATGAAACTGAATAAATTCCATATTGGCCACACGGCATCCTGTGCGCCATGCCATGGCTACACCATCCCCTGTGCTCACATCAGGGTTAGTTGTGTAGAGATACACTTTACTGACACCGCCTGCTGCAAGAATGGTTTCTTGTGCAGAGACCGTGATGACTTTACCCGTTTTGTTATTAAGTACATAAGCGCCTAAGCAGCGATTGGATTTAATGTGATCAACTTTTAAAGATTTTTTTTCTGTAATGAGGTCAACCGCAATATGATTTTCTAAAATCGTGATATTGGCGTGCGCTTTAACTTGCTCACTCAAAGTCGCCTGAATCGCCCGACCTGTAGCATCTTTTGCGTGAACCACTCGCCTATGGCTATGACCACCTTCTTTAGTTAAATGAAATTGGTGTGTTGTGTCGTCCCGGCTAAAAGGCACATGCAAATCATTAAGCCACTGAATGGCTTCTTTACCGTGAGACGCGACAAAACTCGCGACCTTAGGGTCAGTTAAACCACCCCCAACAAATTCGGTATCCTTCACATGACTTTCAATGGAGTCCTCATTTGACATGACGGCAGCCACGCCACCTTGAGCCCACTGGCTTGAGCTATCTAGAATTTCGCGCTTACTCACGATGAGTACTTTTTTATGGTCAGCTAACTTTAAAGCTGAAGTAAGGCCAGCTAGACCGCTACCTATAATAAGCACATCACAAAGTAACATTTGCGTATTTTTCATGAACTAATTAAGAATGAAGTCGTCCTATGGTATATATAAAGTATGTGTATGTTTTTTTACGAAAGAGATTAAACTCAAAACCCATGCCAAAACTTAACAATAACATAGAACAAAAGAAATTATCACTCGTTGAAGATAAGTCCGCCGTGTATACTTCCGAGCATGAAAAATCTTCGCTATCAGTCGTTGTGAGTGAGAAAATAGAAAATCCGAATCGTGCACTCGACCAGGTTTTAGTTGAAAGTGCGCAGCAAGGCGATAAGAAAGCTTTCGGACTTTTGGTCGAAAAATATCATCGCAAGCTCGGTCGCATCTTAACGCGCATGGTGCGTGATCAAGCTGAGATTGAAGACATTGTTCAAGAAACATTCATTAAAGCTTATCGTGCTCTCCCTAATTTCAGAGGCGATAGCGCTTTTTATACCTGGCTCTATCGTATTGGTATTAACACCGCAAAAAATCACCTAGTAGCGATGGGCAAACGCCCGCGCAATATGACTGAATTTGAAAATGAAGATGGTGAGTTTGAAGAAACACACCAAGTAGCGGAATTTGAAAATCCAGAAACAACATTACTCACAAAAGAAATTGGCATTACTGTCAATGCCGCGATTGAATCATTACCAGAAGAATTAAGGGTAGCGATTACATTACGCGAAATTGAAGGCTTAAGTTATGAAGAGATTGCAGAGATGATGGAGTGTCCGATTGGCACTGTCCGCTCTCGTATCTTTAGAGCGCGTGAAACAATTGCGGAAAAATTAAAACCGCTTTTGTCACAACACAATAATAAACGTTGGTAAATTTAATTTTAAGGAAAAGTTATATGAAAGAAAAAATTTCAACACTTCTCGATGATGAGCTCAGTCTTAAAAGTTCAAGTCAAACGGTCACAGAGATTAGCAAAGACAGCCGTTTACGCGAGCGCTTTGAAACTTATCAATTGATTCGTGACTCCATTAAAAATGAATTGAGTGATGTTACGTTTTCATCTAAATCGATCATAGATGCCATTGATAAAGAGCCTATCCAGTTAAAATTTAATCAGTCATCTAAACCTCAATCCACGATGGCACTCCCATCACCTTTATGGATGTCTTGGCCAATCGCGGCATCATTTATTGCTGTTCTTTTTGTAGGGGCAATGATCACGACAAATACGTTTCATATGAAAACAACAAATACCATTGAAATTGCGGAAGAAATTCCAAATGAATATATTGAAGCGCATCAAATGTTAGCACCGAGTAATGTCGCGTTTTATGTTGAAACACAAGTTAAGTAATTTTTTTATGCAAGGATTAGTGATTGGGTTAATCACCCTTGCCTTAAGTTTTAGTGCGCAAGGTGCTGAGGATCCTTGGCTTCATCTAGAGAAAGCCTCTCAAGCCGCCAGAAAATTAAGTTATAAAGGTATTTTTCTTTATCAAAATTCCCAAGATATTCGCTCAATCGAAATCACCCATCTGAATAATGGTGAAGAAGAGTTCGCCCGTATGGTCTCTTTAGATGGCCAGCCTCGTGAAGCTTTATCTCGCGGGAATAATATGATGGTGTTTAATTCTAATAAAGAAAATGTCATCATTCAGGAGAGACAGGGACAGAGTTTATTTCCTGCTATTTTGCCTCCAGACATTGAAAGTGTTAAGGCTATTTACACCCTTCGCTTTGCTAATCAGGAAAGGATTAGCGGTCGCGAAGCACAAATCGTTTATCTGGAGCCTAAAGATCAGTTTCGATACCTTTATAAGCTTTGGCTTGATAAAGAATTTGGTTTAATTCTGAAGATGAGTATTTTAGATCATCAACAAAAAATGATTGAACAAGCAAGCTTTAATCAAATTGGATTATTTAGTGGCCAAGATTTAAATTGGTTTAAACCGGATGTGGATATACATAAAAAATACATCATGAATGAGGTGCCTGAAAATAAAGCATCCCTCGAAAAATATTGCACCATTGCTAATTTGCCGGCAGGCTATAAAGAAGTGAGTCACGTCACAAGAACTATGGGTACTAAACCACAGATTGTTCATCACTGGGTATTCTCAGACGGACTTTCCTTTGTCTCTTTATTTGTGAATCCCATTCCTAAAGATCAGAAGTCTCGTATTGGTGAAACGCGCGTGGGTTCATCTCATGTTCATGCGAGAGTGATGAATGGTAATCAAATTATGGTGGTAGGCACAGTTCCACAGGCAACTATTCAAAAAATTTCAAATTCGATTCAGGATATGAAAGCGCATTAGATGATCGAAGAACAAGCCATTGTCATTAAAACTTCAAAAGATCGAGTTACACTCGAAGTCGTTCGAACTAAGCCATGTGGTTTATGTGGGCAGGTCAGAGGTTGTGGCAACTCAATTTGGGGAAAGATTTTTTCACATCGGTCAGGTTATATTGAAACAAGAAACGATTTGAATGCGAAGTTAGGTGATGTCGTCATTTTAGGTATTGATGAAACGTTTATGCTTAAAGGTTCGCTTATGCTTTATGGCGTTCCGCTTCTTTTAATGTTTTTAGGCATGATAATTGCAAATAGCTTTGCAAAAGATATGAACGAATTTTATACGTTGCTGGGCGCGGTTTTAGGATTATCTTTGGGTGTCATGATGATCAAGCGCGTCATTAACGAAAAGATGCAAATGTTTTACAATGAAGCGCGATTGATTCGTTTTAAATAATTTATTTAAGGAATATACAAGCTATGTTAAGACGTTTTTTTTATGTGTGCATATTTCAATTTTTACTTGTGACCGGATTAGCTGCTAAAGATCTTCCAGACTTTACTGAGCTCGCAGAAAAACAAAGTCCTGTGGTGGTTAATATCAGCTCGATTCAAAAAAATCGTGCGAATGCTATAGGCCAAGGATCGCCCGAAGATGAGCAGATGCAAGAATTTTTTAAGCGTTTTGGTATTCCAGTGCCGCCGGGTATGCCGCCTCACAATGGTCGCGGTCAACAACCTACCCCAGATAAACAAGTTTCTGCCACAGGGTCCGGATTTATTGTGACGACCGATGGTTACATTTTAACGAATGCCCACGTAGTCAAAGACGCAGACGAAGTGATGGTAAAGCTTAATGACAAGCGCGAATTCAAAGCGAAAGTGATTGGGATTGATTTAAGAACGGATGTTGCTGTATTAAAAGTCAATGCGAATAGCTTACCGAAAGTAAGTATTGGAAATCCCGACACGATTAAAGTAGGCGAATGGGTAGCAGCCATTGGCGCTCCTTTTGGTTTAGAAAATACCATGACAGTCGGTATTGTGAGTGCCAAAGGTCGCGCATTACCCCAAGAAAATTTTGTGCCCTTCATTCAAACGGATGTTGCGATAAATCCAGGTAACTCAGGCGGGCCTTTGTTTAACTTAAAAGGTGAGGTGATAGGGATTAACTCACAAATTTATAGTCGCACCGGGGGTTATATGGGGCTCTCATTTGCGATTCCTATCAATGTTGCGATGGACGTCATGACTCAACTCAAAACTAACGGTAAAGTGATTCGTGGTTGGTTAGGTATTGCGATTCAAGAAGTGACTAAAGAACTTTCTGAATCTTTTGGTATGAAAAATACGAATGGTGCATTAGTCGCAGGCATTGAAAAAGGAGCACCTGCAGAAAAGGGTGGTCTTCAACCGGGTGATGTCATTACTAAGTTTGATAATAAGTTGATTGAGTCGTCATCTGACTTACCCAAAGCGGTGGGCAATACCAAACCCGGTAAAACGGTTGTCGCTGAAGTGTTCAGAAAAGGCAGTATCAAAACACTCAACTTAACAGTTGGCGAAATGCCATCTGATCAATCTGAAGTGATTGCAAGTAATAAGGCACCTGACAAAGCAGACGTGAATCGTTTAGGTTTAGTTTTAAAAGAAGCGCCACCGCAACAACGTAAAAAAATGAATGGCAAAAAAGGTCTGCTAGTCGTTGATGCGCAAGGTTCAGCAGCAGCAGCTGGTATTCGAAGGGGTGATATTGTCTTGGCGCTAAACAATAGCGAAGTCGAAAGCGCTGAAGCTTTTGCTAAAGATGTATCTACCATCCCTAACGGCAAGACGATAGCGCTTCTTATTTTAAGAAATGACGAGACACTTTATGTGCCCGTTAAGATCACGAATGAGCGATAAAATCAGCTAGTTTAAGAGCTTTGTTGTAAAATACATGCTTTCAATCAAAGGCGCTTAAAGAGTTTTAAGCGCCTTTGTTATTAGGTAACTGAAGACATCATAATTCTGCATGGAAAACATTAGAAACTTTTCAATCATCGCGCATATCGATCACGGCAAGTCGACCTTGGCGGATCGTATCATTCAATATTGCGGTGGTTTATCTGATCGCGAGATGGAAGCGCAAGTTTTAGATTCGATGGATCTAGAGCGTGAGCGCGGTATTACCATCAAAGCCCAAACAGCCGCACTTCAATATAAAGCGCTTGACGGCAAAATATATAACCTTAACCTCATTGACACACCTGGACACGTCGACTTCACTTATGAAGTGAGTCGCTCTCTTGCGGCTTGTGAGGGTGCGCTTTTAGTAGTTGATGCAAGCCAAGGTGTTGAGGCGCAAACAGTTGCGAATTGTTATACCGCGATTGAACAGGGTGTTGAAGTCACCCCTGTGTTAAATAAAATTGATTTACCATCTGCGGATCCAGATCGTGTGATCGAAGAAATAGGCGACGTGATTGGCATTGATGCCACAGATGCGATTCGCTGCTCAGCTAAAACTGGCGAAGGTGTCAGAGACGTATTGGAAACAATTGTTTCTCGTGTTCCACCACCAAGAGGAGACGTGACTAAAGCATTAAAGGCACTCATCATTGATGCTTGGTTTGATAATTACGTAGGCGTTGTCATGTTAGTGCGTGTGGTCGATGGTAGCTTAAAACCAAAAGATAAAATTAAACTGATGGCGACGGCTGATCAATATCTATGTGAGCAAGTGGGCGTCTTCACACCAAAATCGAGAAGCAAAGAATCACTCTCCGCAGGCGAGGTTGGTTTTATTATTGCAGGTATTAAAGAGCTCGCGAGTGCTAAGGTGGGCGATACGGTGACGCTAGCAGATAAACCCGCATCCGAATCTTTGGCTGGATTTAAAGAAGTTAAACCACAAGTTTTTGCAGGGCTCTACCCTGTGGAATCCAATCAATTCGAAGCTTTAAGAACGGCCTTAGAAAAGTTAAGTTTAAATGACTCATCCCTTCGTTTTGAGCCAGAGAATTCGACAGCCTTAGGTTTCGGATTTCGTTGTGGATTTCTAGGTCTTCTTCATATGGATATCGTACAAGAGCGACTAGAGCGTGAGTATGATATGGATTTAATCACCACAGCTCCGACTGTTGTATATGAACTTCTCAAAAGAGACGGCGAAGTCACCCAAATTGAAAATCCGTCTAAATTACCTGATACATCTCGCATCGAAGAAATTCGTGAGCCGATTATTCTCATTAACTTATTAATGCCGCAAGATTATGTAGGTCCTGTGATGACTTTATGTAATGGCAAGCGAGGTATTCAAAAAAATATGCAATACCTAGGTCGCCAAGTGATGCTGACCTATGAGATGCCACTTAATGAAGTAGTGCTCGATTTCTTTGATCGATTGAAATCGATTTCAAAAGGCTACGCATCTATGGATTATGAATTCTTAGAATTTAGAGCAGCTGATTTAGTGAAGCTTGATATCATGGTGAATGGTGAACGTGTTGATGCCTTATCATTAATTGTGCATCGTACAAATAGTATTTATCGAGGGCGAGAAGTGGCGTCCAAAATGCGTGAATTGATCCCAAGGCAGATGTTTGATGTCGCCATTCAATCATCTATCGGCGCTAACATTATTGCACGCGAAACAGTTAAAGCCATGCGGAAGAATGTGTTGGCTAAATGTTATGGTGGTGATATCAGTCGCAAGAAAAAATTATTAGAAAAACAAAAAGAGGGCAAGAAGCGTATGAAGCAGGTTGGGAATGTTGAAATTCCTCAAGAGGCTTTCTTAGCCATTTTAAGGGTAGAAGAAAAATGATGTTTGCGCTAATCATGGTCATCGTCTTAACCATCACAGGACTTATTTGGTTACTTGATATTTTTGTCTTAAGCAAAAAAAGAGCGGCGAATGCAAAAGATCCTATCCTTGTTGAATATTCGAAAAGTTTTTTCCCTGTCATTTTATTAGTCTTCTTTATCCGCTCATTCATTGCAGAACCTTTTAAGATTCCGTCAGGTTCAATGATGCCAACACTTTTAGCAGGCGACTTTATTTTAGTAAGTAAATTTAGTTATGGTATTCGTGTACCTATTTTGAATTACACGATGATAGAAGTAGACAAGCCAAAGCGTGGTGATGTGTTTGTTTTTCATTACCCACCTAAACCATCGATCGATTATATCAAGCGTGTGGTAGGTCTTCCAGGAGATGTAATTGAATATAAAAGTAAAACGCTTTATATCAATGATAAAAAAATAGAGCAGACATTCGTTGATAAATATCCATATGTGATGAATGAAATTCATCATATTGAAGCCAAGGAGTTTAAAGAGGCATTAGGTAATGTGAATCATTCCATTTTGATTCATGATTTACCTGGAGAAAATTTTAAATTTGAAGTGCCTCACGGACATTACTTAGCGTTTGGGGATAATCGAGATAACAGTGCCGATAGTCGCGTATGGGGTTTTGTGCCTGAACATAACTTAGTGGGACGTGCTTTTTTTATTTGGTTTAACTTCGGCGAATTAAAACGTATTGGGACTATCATTCATTAATGGATAAAGAGCGTCAAGCCTCGTTAAGCCGAATCATTCATTACACGTTTAGTGATTCTACTTTTATGATCATGGCTCTCACACATCGCAGTTTTTCAGCGCAACATAATGAGCGTCTCGAATTTTTAGGCGACAGCGTTCTAAGTTTCCTCATCGCCGAAGAGCTTTATAAAAGATTTCCACGCATTGATGAAGGTGATTTAAGTCGCTTACGCGCGCAACTTGTTAAAGAGAGTTCATTGAGCGGCATTGCAACCTCAATTGGTTTGGGTGACTTTATAAGATTAGGTGAGGGTGAATTAAAAAGTGCAGGGTGGCGACGCCCGTCTATTTTAGCCGATACCTTTGAATCAATCATTGGTGCGATTTATTTAGATGGGGGAATAGAACCTACACATCAATTTGTCCTTCGCTTTTTTGAAAATCAGTTAAATGAGATTGATCCTAAACTCATTCAAAAAGACCCAAAAACTTTGCTACAAGAATTATTACAAAGCAAGAAAAGTGATTTACCCATTTATACAGTTGTCTCCATCGAAGGTGAAGCACACAGTCAAACCTTTACCATTGAGTGCATCATTAAGAAGTCTAATATTAAAACGCAAGGGATAGGTAATAGCCGACGTATTGCAGAGCAAGAGGCTGCATCAAAAGCTTATCAACTTATGCTGGAGACAATTTAATGAGTGAACAAAAAATTACGCGCTGTGGCACGATTGCAATTGTTGGCCGACCTAATGTAGGCAAGTCTACACTTCTAAATTATTTGGTAGGTAGTAAGATCAGTATCACCTCCAAAAAAGCGCAGACCACACGCTATCAATTATTAGGTATTCAAACGATAGATGACACCCAGTTTCTATTTATTGACACGCCGGGATTTCAGCTTAAACATTTGAACCTCATGAATAAGGGTTTAAATAAAACCGTACACCAAGTATTAAGCGATGTGGACGTGGTTCTTTTTGTGATTGAGTCTCGAGGCATGACAGAAGAAGACCAAGCGGTTATGAAACTCATTCCTAAAGATCGCCCGACGATTCTGGTCATGAACAAAGTAGATTTAATGAAAGACAAGAATGCACTTTTAGAACAAATCAAAACCATGAGCGAGACATATACCTTTAAAGCTATGGTGCCTGTGTCTGCTAAAAAAAATAAACACCTAGATCATTTGTTATCTACCGTTCGAGACTTTTTACCGGAACAACCTTTTATCTATGGTGAAGATGAGATTACTGATAAGAGTGAAAGATTTCTTGCGTCCGAAATTATTCGAGAAAAAATTTTTCGTCTCACGGGCCAGGAAGTGCCTTATTCCATTGCGGTTGAAATTGAAAAATTTGAAGTCGAGGGTAAATTACGCCGCATTTTTGCCGCCATTATTGTTGACAAAGATAGTCAGAAGCCCATGTTGATTGGCAAAGACGGTGAGAAATTAAAACAAATTTCATCTGAGTCCAGACAAGACATGGAAGAGCTCTTTGGCGGTACAGTATGGCTTGAGACTTGGGTTAAAGTAAAAAGTGGCTGGTCGACAGATCGGCATGTTTTAAAATCATTAGGCCTTTAATTTTTTAAATGGCGACTCCCAATCATCGTCAAGAAAATCAGCGTGTGTATATTTTGCACACTTACCCTTTCAAAGAGACAAGTTTAATCGCGGAAGTTTTCACTGAAAAATTTGGCCGTATTCCAGTTGTTGCTAAGGGAGCACGGCGTCCAAGATCATCCATTCGCGGCATGCTTCAATCTTTTCAGATTTTACTTGCGAATTGGTCAGGCAAATCGGAACTTAAAAGTTTAAATGGATTAGAGTGGTGCGAGAAGCTAACTATTTTAGAGGGTGACGCATTAATGTGCGGATTTTATATTAACGAGTTGATGATGCGTTTATTACCCAGAGATGAGCCTCACATGGACCTCTTTCATTTTTATCACGAAACTATTTTGGCTTTAAGTGAAGGACGTGAACTCACCATTACATTACGTCGATTTGAACTCAAACTTTTACAAGCCCTAGGCTATGCAGTCACTTTAGATCAAGATGAAGATTCAAATCCAATTATCCCTGATAAAATATATCGCTATGAAGCTGAATATGGGGCGTGTGATTTAATGAAGACCGATCACGGCATTAAAGTCTTAGGAAAGACCTTGCTTGATATGGCAAGCGACCAATATATTAGTAAAGAAACACAACAACAAAGTAAGCAATTGATGCGTTATTTATTGGGGTTTTATTTAGGCGATAAACCACTGCATTCGAAACAACTCTTTGTCGACTTACAAGGATAAGACATTTTATGTTAAAGCTCGGAATTAATATTGATCACGTAGCAACCTTACGACAAGCACGTGGGACCAATTATCCAAGTGTTGTCGAGGCAGCTCTTCGTGCCGAGCAAGCCGGTGCAGATAGTATTACACTCCATCTTCGCGAAGATCGTCGTCATATGCAAGATGAAGACATTTTTGCCATTCGACCTTTGCTGCAAACAAAAATGAATTTAGAGTTGGCAGCAACTGATGAAATGATTGCGATTGCATCTCGAGTAAAACCACAAGATGTTTGCATCGTGCCTGAGAGGCGAGAAGAGCGAACGACGGAAGGCGGATTAAATGTAAAAGAATCCTATGATCACCTTCACCGTGCAACGCAAACTCTAACCCAACAAGGTAGTCGTGTATCACTTTTTATTGCACCTGATTTAGGAGATATTGATTTAGCGAAAAAGATGGGCGCGCCCGTAATTGAAATTCATACCGGTCGTTATGCAGATGCAGAAAATGAAGTGACAAAGCAGAAAGAATTAAAACGTGTCAAAGAAGCTGCAGCACATGCGTTGTCATTAGGGCTTATTGTGAATGCTGGTCATGGGCTTCATTATCATAATGTGAACTTAATTGCAGAAATTCCTGGTATTGAAGAACTTAATATTGGACATGCGATTGTGGCGCATGCATTATTTGTAGGGTGGGATAATGCGATCCGTGAAATGAAATTACTATTACGTACGTATTCGAAGTAATTTTTTAAAAAGAAAAATTTATTATGATCTTTGGTATTGGCACTGACGTTGTTGAAGTTTCACGCATTCACGAATCCATCGAAAAATTTGGTGATACTTTTGCGCGTCGTATTTTAAGTGATTCCGAATTTGAAAGTTACTTAAAGTCATCAACTCAATCTCGTTTTCTAGCGAAACGCTTTGCTGCCAAAGAAGCTTTTGCTAAGGCCTTGGGCACTGGGTTTAGATCGCCAGTACGTTTTCAAAATATCATCGTAGGCCATGATGATTTAGGAAAACCTATTCTAGAATTTGATGAAGAATTAAAAGACTTCTTAAAACAAAAAAATATCTTAAGTCAGCATATTTCTATTTCAGATGAAAAGAATATTGCGACTGCCTTTGTAGTTCTTGAAACCTAAAATTAAATGGAAGACATCGATTTCAATCGGCGCTTTGGTGGGGTCGAACGTCTGTATGGAAAAAAAGCTTTAGATCTTTTTCAGAAAGCACACGTTTGTGTCATTGGTATTGGTGGTGTTGGATCATGGGCTGCTGAAGCATTAGCGCGAAATGCAATTGGCCAACTCACCCTCATTGATTTGGATCATATTGCCGAATCCAATATCAATCGACAAATTCATGCGTTAAGTCATACGCTTGGAAAATCTAAAGTACTAGCTATGAAGGAAAGAATTCTGGAAATTAACCCCCTGTGTCATGTCCATATTGTGGATGACTTTATTTCAAATGAAAATGTAGCAGCACTCATTAAGAAAAATTTTGATGTCGTTATTGATGCCATTGACCAGGCAAGCATTAAAACAGGTCTAGCGCTTCATGCTTTAAATGAAAAAATCCCACTGGTCATGACTGGCGGTGCTGGTGGGCGTATAGATCCTTCATTAATTAAAATAGCTGATTTAAGTTTAACGCATGGTGATAGGCTGACAGCCAAAATTCGGCATGATGTTAAAAAAGCACTGCAATTAAAAGATTCGCAAAAAGTAGGCATTGACGTTATTTTCACGGATGAAGTCATGAAAAAACCTGAGGAAGTATGTGAAGTTGATGAGGCGCTCACAGGTCTTCATTGTGGTGGGTATGGTTCGAGTGTTATGGTGACAGCTACTTTCGGTTTTATGGCAGCATCAGTTGCTTTAAAGAAATTACTCTAAAAAGAGCTCTTGAAATTTCATGACTCAACCCCCATTGTATGATCATCCCAATATTTTTTAAAAGGTAATTGAACATGGCAACAAAAGAAAATGCATCTGAAAAATTAGTCTTCCAAGCAGAAGTTAAACAATTACTCCATCTCATGATTCACTCTTTATATAGTAATAAAGAGATCGTGATTCGCGAGCTCATTTCAAATGCAAGTGACGCTTCAGATAAATTACGCTTCGAAGCCCTTAAAGACGCTAGCCTTTATGAAAAAGATTCTGAATTAAAAATTAGATTAAGTTTTGATAAAAAGGCACGCACCTTGACCATCTCAGATAACGGTATTGGCATGAATCGAGATGAGGTCATTAGCAATATCGGAACGATTGCAAGATCAGGCACCAAAGAATTCTTAAATAACTTAACAGGCGATGAGGCTAAAGACGCTAATTTAATTGGCCAGTTTGGTGTGGGCTTTTATTCTTCATTCATTATTGCGGACCTGGTCACTGTAATTACGAGACGAGCTGGCAGCACAGAAGCTATTCAGTGGGAATCCAAAGGTGAGGGTGAATACACAATTAGTGAAGTTAAAAAAGATACCCGCGGCACTGACATCATCTTGCATCTTAAAAAAGACGAAGACGAATTTTTAAGCGACTGGACACTCAAGAGCATCATCAAGAAATATTCAGATCACATCACACTTCCTATCGTCATGAAAAAATCTGAGTGGAAAGATGGCGAAGAAGTGCCGACAGAGGAAGATGAAACAGTCAATGCAGCTTCAGCATTATGGGCTCGAAATAAAAATGATATTAAGGAAGAAGAGTATCAAGAGTTTTATAAAAACCTTTCTTATGACCAAGAACCTCCTCTTGCTTATTCACATAATCGTATTGAAGGTAAGCAAGAATATATTTCACTCCTTTATATACCAGCTAAAGCCCCTTTCGATTTATTTGATCGTGAACGCCATCATAGTGTGAAGCTGTACGTCAAGCGGATCTTCATCATGGAAGCATCAGAAAAACTGATGCCTAATTACTTACGCTTTATTAAAGGTGTAATTGATAGTGCCGATCTTCCTTTAAATGTCTCACGAGAAATTTTACAAGATAGTAAAGAAGTTGAAGCGATTCGTGCAGGTTCCACTAAAAAAGTCCTCGATCTTTTAGAAGATATGAGTGAGAAAAAACCAGATGGCTATAAAAATTTCTGGAAAGAATTTGGTGTGGTCATGAAAGAAGGTCACAGTGAAGATTTTGTAAATAGAGAAAAAATAGCAAAACTTTTTCGCTTTAATTCAACGCATGAAGAAACAGATGCTCAAGTGGTGTCTTTAAAAGATTATGTAACTCGCATGAAAGACGGACAAGAAGCCATCTACTACATCACCGCTGACTCCTATGAGGCAGCTAAGCACAGCCCACACCTAGAAATTTTTAAAAAGAAGGGCATTGAAGTTTTATTGCTGAGTGATCGCGTTGATGAATGGCTACTTTCGACTTTCAATGAATTTGAAAGTAAGAAATTACAATCCATTGCAAAGGGTGATCTTGACTTAGGAAAGTTGGAAGACGAAAAAGAAAAAGAAGAGAAAAAGAAAATCGAGAAAGATGCAAAATCGCTCATTGAAAAAATTCAAAAAGCATTGGGTGAAAAAGTTAAAGAAGTAAAAGTGACGCACCGCTTAACAGATTCACCAGCATGCTTAGTGGCTGGAGAGAATGATTTATCAGGCAATCTAGAGCGCCTACTCAAAGCTGCAGGCCAAAAAACACCGGACACAAAACCGATTTTAGAAATTAATCCATCACATAAATTAATTCAGAAGCTTGAAAATACCTCTGATAGTGGGCGTTTCAACGATTTTGCAGAAGTGATTTTTGATCAAGCCTTGATTTCTGAGGGCGGCCAGCTCAAAGACCCAGTTGCTTTTGTCAAGAAAATTAATCAATTCTTAGTCGAATAGCCTGTAGTTTGGGGCTGTTAATGTTTGACAGCCCTTCAAAAACAGTGCTATAGTCTCACCTCTCTGCGTCATGTACGCAGATCGATCGCGGGGTGGAGCAGTCTGGCAGCTCGTCGGGCTCATAACCCGAAGGTCACAGGTTCAAATCCTGTCCCCGCAACCAAGATCAAATACCGTTCTTTAACAAATAGACAACTGATAAGTGTGGGTGCTTATAGTTTTAAGACAAATCCTTATGGCTTACAAAGGTCAAACTTTGCTCGTCATAAGGATCTCAAAATATAAGTGCTTTACACTTTTTAAATTTATGACAAGACATTTAGTTCATTTATGAGCTAATAACCTTTTCAATGAATTTGAGATTTAATAAAGCAAATGCAATATACCGATCCTTCTTTATTGAAGGATCAAGTAATAGTTTTGGATTAAACTGAAGAGTTTGATCCTGGCTCAGATTGAACGCTGGCGGAATGCTTTACACATGCAAGTCGAACGGCAGCACGGAGAGCTTGCTCTCTGGTGGCGAGTGGCGAACGGGTGAGTAATATATCGGAACGTGTCCAATAATGGGGGATAACGAGTCGAAAGATTCGCTAATACCGCATACGCCCTACGGGGGAAAGCAGGGGATCGTAAGACCTTGCGTTAATGGAGCGGCCGATATCTGATTAGCTTGTTGGTGAGGTAAAGGCTCACCAAGGCGACGATCAGTAGCTGGTTTGAGAGAACGACCAGCCACACTGGAACTGAGACACGGTCCAGACTCCTACGGGAGGCAGCAGTGGGGAATTTTGGACAATGGGGGCAACCCTGATCCAGCCATTCCGCGTGAGTGAAGAAGGCCTTCGGGTTGTAAAGCTCTTTCGCAAGGGAAGAAAACTTATGATCGAATAAATCATGAGGTTGACGGTACCTTGATAAGAAGCACCGGCTAACTACGTGCCAGCAGCCGCGGTAATACGTAGGGTGCGAGCGTTAATCGGAATTACTGGGCGTAAAGCGTGCGCAGGCGGTTTTGTAAGTCGGATGTGAAATCCCCGGGCTCAACCTGGGAACTGCGTTCGAAACTGCAAGGCTAGAGTGTGTCAGAGGGGGGTAGAATTCCACGTGTAGCAGTGAAATGCGTAGAGATGTGGAGGAATACCAATGGCGAAGGCAGCCCCCTGGGATAACACTGACGCTCATGCACGAAAGCGTGGGGAGCAAACAGGATTAGATACCCTGGTAGTCCACGCCCTAAACGATGTCAACTAGTTGTTGGTAGAGTAAAATCTATGAGTAACGTAGCTAACGCGTGAAGTTGACCGCCTGGGGAGTACGGTCGCAAGATTAAAACTCAAAGGAATTGACGGGGGCCCGCACAAGCGGTGGATTATGTGGATTAATTCGATGCAACGCGAAAAACCTTACCTGGCCTTGACATGTACCGAATTGAGCAGAGATGTTCAAGTGCTCGAAAGAGAACGGTAACACAGGTGCTGCATGGCTGTCGTCAGCTCGTGTCGTGAGATGTTGGGTTAAGTCCCGCAACGAGCGCAACCCTTGCCATTAATTGCCATCATTTAGTTGGGCACTTTAATGGGACTGCCGGTGACAAACCGGAGGAAGGTGGGGATGACGTCAAGTCCTCATGGCCCTTATGGCCAGGGCTTCACACGTAATACAATGGTCGGTACAGAGGGTTGCCAACCCGCGAGGGGGAGCCAATCCCAGAAAGCCGATCGTAGTCCGGATTGTAGTCTGCAACTCGACTGCATGAAGTCGGAATCGCTAGTAATCGCGGATCAGCATGTCGCGGTGAATACGTTCCCGGGCCTTGTACACACCGCCCGTCACACCATGGGAGTGGGTTTTACCAGAAGTAGTTAGTCTAACCGCAAGGAAGACGATTACCACGGTAGGATTCATGACTGGGGTGAAGTCGTAACAAGGTAGCCGTATCGGAAGGTGCGGCTGGATCACCTCCTTTCTAGAGAACGTCTTGAGCTATCAAGCATTCACACTTATCAGTTGTTAGGCATTATCGAAGAATCATTGGCCCGTTTTATAGGGGTCTGTAGCTCAGCTGGTTAGAGCACCGTCTTGATAAGGCGGGGGTCGTTGGTTCGAGCCCAACCAGACCCACCAGATTTAATCTTTTTTTCCGAAACATGGGGGATTAGCTCAGCTGGGAGAGCACCTGCTTTGCAAGCAGGGGGTCGTCGGTTCGATCCCGTCATCCTCCACCAATTCTTTGATAACTTAAAGACAAGCCTTAAGGGTTGTGATTCACAATCTTTAACGCTTAGCTTTATTGCTAAGTATGTTCTTTAACAAAATGGAAGAAGTAAAGTGAATTTATCTGACTTGTGATGAGCAGATAAATTCAAATGGGTAATTGATTGCAAAATCAGAAACAACATATGACTTTGTTTATACCTTATATATGTAGCTTTTTATAAGGATGTGAATATGGGTCTTAAGTTGCTTTAGAAAAACTTATAACAAGACGTCTCATGCGTCACCAAAATTTGAGTTTAAAAGGGCTCAGGTTTTAATGTTATAGGGTCAAGTGAATAAGTGCATATGGCGGATGCCTAGGCGATTACAGGCGATGAAGGACGTGGTAGTCTACGAAAATTTTCGGGGAGCTGGCAAACAAGCTTTGATCCGGAAGTGTCCGAATGGGGAAACCCACCCGCAAGGGTATCTGTCTCTGAATACATAGGAGACAAGAGGCGAACCGAGTGAACTGAAACATCTAAGTAACTCGAGGAAAAGAAATCAACCGAGATTCCGATAGTAGTGGCGAGCGAAATCGGAGCAGCCTGTTATTTTTAGCACATGTGTTAGTAGAACGGAATGGAAAGTCCGGCCATAGAGGGTGATAGCCCCTTATACGAAAACCCGTGTGTGGAACTAGGGTAACGACAAGTAGGGCGGGACACGAGAAATCCTGTCTGAACATGGGGGGACCATCCTCCAAGGCTAAATACTCGTAATCGACCGATAGTGAACTAGTACCGTGAGGGAAAGGTAAAAAGAACCCCGGAAGGGGAGTGAAATAGATCCTGAAACCGTATGCATACAAACAGTGGGAGCCCGCAAGGGTGACTGCGTACCTTTTGTATAATGGGTCAGCGACTTACATTCAGTAGCAAGCTTAACCGATAGGGGAGGCGCAGCGAAAGCGAGTCCTAATAGGGCGATTCAGTTGCTGGGTGTAGACCCGAAACCAAGTGATCTATTCATGGCCAGGATGAAGGTGCGGTAACACGTACTGGAGGTCCGAACCCACAAATGTTGAAAAATTTGGGGATGAGCTGTGGATAGGGGTGAAAGGCTAAACAAACTTGGAGATAGCTGGTTCTCTCCGAAAACTATTTAGGTAGTGCCTCGTATATCATTCTCGGGGGTAGAGCACTGTTATAGCTAGGGGGGTCATAAGACCTTACCAAACTATTGCAAACTCCGAATACTGAGAAATGCAATTACGGGAGACAGTCCATGGGTGCTAACGTCCGTGGACAAGAGGGAAACAACCCAGACCGACAGCTAAGGTCCCAAATGACGTGCTAAGTGGAAAACGAAGTGGGAAGGCATAGACAGCTAGGAGGTTGGCTTAGAAGCAGCCATCCTTTAAAGAAAGCGTAATAGCTCACTAGTCGAGTCGTCCTGCGCGGAAGATGTAACGGGGCTAAGCACGTAACCGAAGCTTCGGGTGCATATTTATATGCACGGTAGGAGAGCGTTCTGTAAGCCTGCGAAGGTGTCTTGTGAAGGATGCTGGAGGTATCAGAAGTGCGAATGCTGACATGAGTAGCGATAAAGGGTGTGAAAAGCACCCTCGCCGAAAGCCCAAGGTTTCCTGCACAACGTTCATCGGTGCAGGGTGAGTCGGCCCCTAAGGCGAGGCAGAAATGCGTAGTCGATGGGAAACAGGTTAATATTCCTGTACCTCAATTTAATGCGATGTGGGGACGGAGAAGGTTAAGTCAGCCGGGTGTTGGATGTCCCGGTTCAAGCGTGTAGACAGATTCTTTAGGCAAATCCGGAGAGTCAATGTCAAGGCGTGATAACGAGTGAGCTTGCTCACGAAGTGACTGATACCATGCTTCCAAGAAAAGCCACTAAGCTTCAGTTAAGTTGAGACCGTACCGCAAACCGACACAGGTGGGCAGGATGAGAATTCTAAGGCGCTTGAGAGAACCCAGGAGAAGGAACTCGGCAAACTAGCACCGTAACTTCGGGAGAAGGTGCGCCCCGGTAGGTTGTAGCAATTTACTTGCGAAGGCCGATGGGGTTGCAGTGAAAAGGTGGCTGCGACTGTTTAATAAAAACACAGCACTGTGCAAACACGAAAGTGGACGTATACGGTGTGACGCCTGCCCGGTGCCGGAAGGTTAAATGATGGGGTGCAAGCTCTTGATTGAAGCCCCGGTAAACGGCGGCCGTAACTATAACGGTCCTAAGGTAGCGAAATTCCTTGTCGGGTAAGTTCCGACCCGCACGAATGGCGTAACGATGGCCACACTGTCTCCTCTTGGGACTCAGCGAAGTTGAAATGTTTGTGAAGATGCAATCTACCCGCGGCTAGACGGAAAGACCCCATGAACCTTTACTGTAGCTTTACATTGGACTTTGACAAGATCTGTGTAGGATAGGTGGGAGGCATTGAAGCGTGGTCGCTAGATCATGTGGAGCCAACCTTGAAATACCACCCTGATGTTGTTGAGGTTCTAACCTAGACCCCGAAACGGGGTTGGGGACCGTGTATGGTGGGCAGTTTGACTGGGGCGGTCTCCTCCCAAAGAGTAACGGAGGAGTGCGAAGGTAACCTAGGTACGGTCGGAAATCGTACTGATAGTGCAATGGCATAAGGTTGCTTGACTGCGAGACGGACAGGTCGAGCAGGTGCGAAAGCAGGTCATAGTGATCCGGTGGTTCTGTATGGAAGGGCCATCGCTCAACGGATAAAAGGTACTCTGGGGATAACAGGCTGATTCCTCCCAAGAGTTCATATCGACGGGGGAGTTTGGCACCTCGATGTCGGCTCATCACATCCTGGGGCTGTAGCCGGTCCCAAGGGTATGGCTGTTCGCCATTTAAAGTGGTACGTGAGCTGGGTTTAAAACGTCGTGAGACAGTTTGGTCCCTATCTGCCGTGGGCGTTGGAAGTTTGAGGGGGGCTGCTCCTAGTACGAGAGGACCGGAGTGGACAGATCTCTGGTGGACCGGTTGTCATGCCAATGGCATAGCCGGGTAGCTAAATCTGGAAGAGATAAGCGCTGAAAGCATCTAAGCGCGAAACTCGCCTCGAGATGATACTTCCCTGTGCTTTAAGCACACTAAAGAGTCGTTCAAGACCAGGACGTTGATAGGTCAGGTGTGGAAGCGTAGTAATACGTTAAGCTAACTGATACTAATTGCTCGTGAGGCTTGATCCTATAACCTTAAGACTTGTTCTTTTTAAGGTATATGATTTTTTTAAAGCTGACATTGTAATCAAGAAACACAATAACTTTACTTCTTCAAATTTTGTCCGAATTCGAGACATTGATCTTTGATCATTATCTCAACCAGTTTGCTTGGCGGACATAGAGAGTTGGAACCACTCCTTCCCATCCCGAACAGGACAGTGAAACGACTTATCGCCAATGATAGTATGCTTTTTGCATGCGAAAGTAGGTCACTGCCAAGCTTCTTATATTAAAAAACCCTAACCTCATAATTGAGCTTAGGGTTTTTTATTGTCTGTAACTTTTAAATTGAAAACTATATTTTTTGTGAGGTGTCTTTAAGCGTCGCAGTGCGATTGAAAATTGGTTGATTGGGTTTTGAATCTTTTACGTCTGCAATAAAGTAACCATGACGTTCAAATTGAAATTGATCACCCGGTTGAATAGCCTCTAAACTTTTTTCTAACTCCGCTTCGATGACTGTGCATGAATTTGGATTTAGTTGTTCTAGATAATTTGTATCATGACTGCCTGGATGTTCGGCTGAAAAAAGTTTGTCGTACAAACGAACTGTGCCTCGATAGCTATGTGCTTTAGAAACCCAATGAATATTACCTTTGACTTTCACGCTGTCACTTCCAGGTGTGCCTGATTTAGTGTCAGGTAAGTATTCACATAAAACTTTTTTAACTTTGCCGCTCGAATCTTTTTCAAAAGATGTGCATTTTACGACATAGCCGTATCTTAATCTGACGATATTGCCTGGATACAATCTGAAGAATTGTTTTGAAGGCTCTTCCATAAAATCTTCGCGTTCAATCCAAAGGAATTTAGACAATTTAACAATACGCTTTTCTAATTCTGGTTTGAGCGGATGATTAGGTGCAAAGCAATCTTCCTCCTTATTGTCTGGATAATTTGTAATTTCAAGCTCAATGGGATCAAGCACTGCGATGCGCCTTTCGCATGACACATTTAAAACTTCTCGCATGGATTCTTCGAGTGTTGCGTAATCAATCCAGGAATCCGCTTTAGATACACCAATGCGATCTGTAAAAAGTTTAAATCCTTCAGGTGTATAGCCGCGTCGACGGGAACCTTCAAGCGTAGGCAATCTTGGATCATCCCAACCAGTTACATGTTTACCTTCAACTAACTCAATGAGTTTTCTTTTTGATAAGACTGCGTATGTGAGATTAAGTCTTGCAAACTCATATTGACGTGGTTGCGGTTTGGATAATAAACCATTGTCAATGAGACGATCTAAAATCCAATCATAAAAAGGACGTTGATCTTCAAATTCCAAAGTACAAATAGAGTGTGTGATTTTTTCTAACGCATCTTCAATGGGGTGTGCAAAAGTATACATAGGATAAATGCACCAAGTGTCTCCTGTATTGTGATGATGCGCGCGTTTAATTCGATAGATTGCTGGATCGCGTAAATTAATATTAGGAGATGCCATATCAATTTTGGCTCTTAATATCATGGATCCATCAGGGTGTTTGCCATCACGCATTTCTCTGAACCATGCGAGATGTACTTCTGTTGGTTTATCACGCCATGGAGAATTTTTACCAGGCTCAGTAAGCGACCCGCGATGTATACGAATCTCATCTGGTGTTTGTTTATCAACATAGGCATGACCTGACTGAATAAGAGATTCCGCGGCTTGATACATAAAGTCAAAATAATGACTTGCAAAATAAAGGTGCGATGTTTTATTTTGTTCCCATGAAAAACCTAGCCAAGACACATTATTTTTAATGCTATCTACATATTCCTGATTTTCTTTTTCAGGATTGGTGTCATCAAAACGTAAATGACAAATGCCATCGTAATCTTTGGCTAAACCAAAGTTTAAGAAAATACTTTTAGCATGTCCTATATGAAGATAGCCGTTAGGTTCAGGCGGAAATCGTGTGCGAATTTTGGCCGCATCAATAGGTGCTTTTGCATGATGAGTGGCATCTCCTGGAGATCCTGTCCAGGTTTTACCTTCAAAACTTTTGTTAGTTAAGTCGCGCTCGATCACGCCGCGAATAAAATTAGAAGGTGCTTGAGATGTAGTTTTGTTATCTGACATAATATATAGGCAATATTCTACACTGAAATGATGGCTTAATTCTCCTCAATCCATTGATCTTAAAGCTAAAACATTGACTCGTATGATAAGATCAAGTTTTTATTTCATACGATTTTTATGCAGCAAAGCCTCGTTTTTAAAGTCTTAGATGTGCTCTCCGATGGTAAATTTCATTCGGGAGAATCTATTGCTAAAACTTTCGATATCTCACGTGTTTCGATTTGGAATGCAATTAAAAAAGCGGAAGAGTTCGGTGTGGAGATTTATTCTGTGCGCGGCCGTGGATACAAATTAATTCAACCCATTACGCTTTTAAAAAAATCTTCTATCCAACAAGTCATGGGTGAAATTCATCACTGGTTTAATGTAGAAATATTTGATGTGATGGAGTCTACTAATAGTTATCTTATGGAAAAAGCTTCATCAGATCACCCGCATGCGTCTGTGGCTGCAACGCATATTCAAACAAAGGGCCGAGGTCGTCGAGGTAGAAGTTGGCAATCTGCTTTAGGGGAAAGTTTAACTTTTTCACTTCTATGGCGATTTAATGGTGGTGCTTCGACACTTTCAGGATTGAGTTTAGCCGTTGGAATTGCTCTTATAAGAAGCTTTCATCGATTCGGTGTGATAGGTGCCCAATTAAAATGGCCTAATGATGTGTTGATTCAAGATCAAAACCAATATAAAAAATTAGCTGGTATTCTCATTGAGCTTCAAGGCGATATGGAAGGGCAGAGCAGTGCTGTCATAGGCATTGGTATCAATTTAAAACTCTCCAAAAAAAGCTTGAGTCATATTGATCAGCCAGCGACAGATCTCACAAGTGTGAGCGTTGAAGAAATTAACCCGAATGAACTATTAGGACAAATCTTAAAGGATTTGGCAGATGTTTTGGGTCAGTTTAATACTTCAAAATTTAGTTCGTTAAAAGAAGAGTGGATGACCTATCATGTGTATCAGCACCAAACAGTCACATTGTCTTTAGGTGACGGGAGATCCGTGACAGGTTTAGCCCAAGGTGTCACTCAGGATGGAGCGTTGATGATTGAAACGCCATCGAACGGTATTGAAACATTCTCATCCGGTGAAATTACATTAAGAAAAGCATAAATATGTTTCTACTCATTGATATAGGCAATACCAAAACAAAATGGATGCTTCGTGATGATAAGAGCATTTATAAACAAGACATTTTTTTTACAGAAGATATTGATCAAGATCATTTTGAATTTGATGAAAAGATCAAAAAAATACTTATTTCAAACGTCGCAGGCTTTGAGAAAGAAGCTATTTTAAAAATTAAACTTAAAAAGTTTTCTTGTCCGATTGAATTTATTAAGCCACATAAAACTTACAAATATCTCTTAAATGATTACCAGGACGCTACAAAGCTAGGTACAGATCGATGGCTATCAGCATTAAGTGTATCGCATGATATTAAGAAAGCTGCAGTGGTTGCTTCATTAGGCACTGCTGTGACGATTGATTATGTGAGTTATGATCATAAAAATAACCAACATACATTCGAAGGTGGAGTCATTTTGCCAGGACTTCATCTCACAAAAAATACTTTATCCAATGACACTGCGGATTTAAAAAATGGCGAGGGTGTATTTCAAATGCCACCAATTAATACAGCAAATGCGATTGAGTCTGGATTTATTTTGAGTGTTCTTGGCAATATCAAATCTTTTTTTGAGATTGCATCGAACCAATCAAAAGATGTTGTCATTATTTTGAGTGGGGGTGATGCTGAGATTATTTACGAGCATATGGGTGAAAGTTTAAGAAAGTATGTTTCAATCAAAAAAGATTTAGTACTAGAAGGTCTTTTTGTTTTAGCGAAGAGCTAAAAAACGGTTTAGCGTTTTTTAATATAAAGATCGGTGATCGTACCTTCTTTAACTTCTGCTGCAAAACAAACGGTTTCAGATAATGTTGGATGGGGATGAATCGTTAAACCAAGATCGTGTGCATCTGCACCCATTTCAATTGCCAAAACTGTCTCAGCAATAAGTTCCCCTGCACCAATCCCTGTAATGCCAGCACCAATTAATCGATGGGTTTCTTTATCAAAAATAAGTTTCGTTGTACCTTCTGAGCGATTCATAGCAAGCGCTCGACCACTTGCAGCCCAGGGGAAGCTTGCCTTTTCAATTTCAATATTTTTTAGCTTCGCTTCCGTCTCCGTCATCCCTGCCCATGCCACTTCAGGATCCGTATAGGCAACGTATGGAATAGCGATTGCTTGGAATTCAACTTTGTGTCCAGCAATCACTTCAGCTGCGACTTTACCTTCGTGTGTTGCTTTATGGGCTAACATCGGCTGACCTACAATATCACCAATCGCAAAGATGTGGGATACATTGGTACACATTTGTTTATTTGCCGGAATAAATCCTTGGTCAGTGACATTAACTCCAGCGAGTTCTGCCTTAATTACTTTACCATTTGGACGTCGACCGATTGCAATCAGGACACGGTCATATACTTGTGACTCTAATTTGCCTTCAAATTCAAAATTGACATGAATGCCATCTACTTTAGGTTCGATGGTGTTGACTTTAGTATTTAGCATAATTTTTTCGAAACGTTGCTCCATACGTTTTTGTAATGGGCGGACTAAATCACGATCACATCCTTGCATGAGTCCGTTTGATAATTCAACGACACTCACGTGACTGCCTAATGCATCGTAAACGGTACCCATCTCTAAACCAATAATGCCACCGCCAACAATGAGTAAACGTTTTGGTATATCTTTAAGTTCTAGGGCGCCAGTTGAATCCATAATGCGTGGATCATCTTGTATGCCAGGAAATTTTGTGGATTGTGAGCCAGCAGCAATAATGCACTGCTCAAAACCTACTGTCTCAATTTGACCATCAGCTTTTGTCACTTTAATTTGATGCGGTGTTGTAAATTCACCCACACCTTGAATCACAGTGACTTGTCTTTGTTTAGCCATAGCGCTCAAGCCTTGTGTCAATTTACCTACAACATCATGGGCTTTCCAGTTGCGAATTTTTTCTAAATCAATATTGGGCTCACCAAAAGTGACACCGTGGGCCGCTGTTTCTTCGGCATCAGTAATAACTTTAGCTGTATGTAAGAGTGCTTTCGATGGAATGCAGCCGACATTAAGACATACCCCACCTAAGGTTGAGTATCTTTCGATCAGCACAACTTTTTTACCTAAATCTGCGGCACGGAATGCAGCTGTATAACCGCCTGGGCCTGAACCCAAAACAACAAGTTCAGTTTCATGTGTCGATGTAATATTTGATTTATTAGTGCTGCTCTGTATAGACGCTTCTGAAGGTATTTCTTTTTTTATTTCTGGCTTTGCTTCAGCTTTAGCTTCTGTTTTAGTTTCAGCTTTTTGAGGCTTGTCGTTAGACTCACTTAATTCAATTTCAAGAATATTAGATCCTTGTTTAACTTTATCGCCTACTTTTAAATCAATCTTTGTCACTTTTCCTTCGTGTGTGGAAGGAATATCCATGGACGCTTTATCGGATTCAACCGTGATGAGTGAATCCTCCTTCTTGATCATGTCACCAATTTTGACAATCACTTCGATGACTTCAACGCTATCGAAGTTACCGATATCGGGTACCGTAATTTGAAAAGTATTTGCCATATAGTATTAAAGAAGCAATCGACGAACGTCAGATAGCATCATGCGTAAGTGGCTGGTGAAACGTGCACCATCTGCCCCATCAATGACGCGGTGATCGTAGGATAAGGAAAGCGGCAGAATAAGTCTTGCTTCAAATGTTTTTGTTTTAGGATCGTAAATAGGTTCCATGGATGATCTAGATATGCCTAGGATTGCTACTTCAGGGCAATTAATAATTGGTGTAAATTTTGTGCCACCAATCCCGCCTAAGCTTGAAATCGTAAAGCATCCACCTTGCATTTCTTCTAGTTTAAGTTTGCGCTCCCGGGCTTTAGCAGAAAGCTCACCCAGATCTTTGGCAATGGCGAGTACATCTTTTTGGTGAACATCACGCACCACAGGTACTACTAATCCATCGGGTGTGTCACACGCGAAACCGATGTTGTAATAACTCTTATAAATAAGTTGATCGCCATCTGCTGAAAGTGACGCATTAAAATTAGGGTAAGTTTTAAGTGCATTGACGCAGGCCTTCATAAGGAAAGCGAGGAGTGTTAGTTTGACACCCTTTTTCTCAGCATCCACTTGCATGGATTTTCTAAAAGCTTCGAGATCGGTAATATCCGCTTCATCAAATTGCGTCACGTGGGGAGCGGTGACCCAATTGCGATGAAGATTTGCCCCTGACAATTTTTTAATTTTAGAAAGTGGCTTCGTTTCAATCTCACCATACTGACTAAAGTCAATGATAGGCATAGGCATGACGGTCGGTGCATTGCCCATGTTATCTGAACGAGGTCTGGCCAACTCTCCCTTCACATAACTTTGTACATCCGATTCTAGAATGCGATGCTTAGGGCCTGAGCCTTCTACAAACGCTAAATTAACACCAAGCTCTCGTGCAAATTTTCTGACCGATGGACTCGCATGTGATTTTTTATTGGGAGCAAGAGCAACCGAGTCACCAATAGGGGCTGGCGTTTGTTGTGGCTTAATTTTTTGTGGTGGTTCAGGCGCTGGACGGGAAGGTTCAGGAATGACAGCTTTAGGCGTCTCTTCTTTTTTAGTTTCTTTTATTTCTTCCTTAACTTCTGATTTTTTCTCAGATGCTGTGACGTCAAGCATTAAAATAGGCGAGCCTTGTTTAATTTTATCGCCTACTTTTAAAAGAATTTCTTTAACGGTACCTGCATGAGGTGCCGGAATATCCATAGATGCTTTATCAGTTTCTAAAGTGATAAGTGGATCATCTTTTTTGATGGTATCGCCTATCTTAGCAATGACTTCAATGACATCTACGCTATCAAAGTTACCAATATCGGGAACGAGTATTTTTTCAATAGCCATAATTACTGAGTCACTGGATTAGGTTTATTAGGATCAAGTTTAAATTTCTTAATGGCATCAGTCACGACAGATGATTTAATCTTGCCTTCATCACTTAATGCTTTGAGCGCTGCCACCACCACATAATGACGATCCACTTCAAAGAAGTGCCGTAATTTTTCTCTTGAGTCAGAGCGTCCAAAGCCATCGGTACCGAGGGCCACGAATTTATGAGGCAAGAAGACAGCGATTTGCTCTGCGAATGATTTCATATAGTCGGTCGATGCAATGATAGGACCTTCTGCTTTTTTAAGCAGTTTTACTACGTGTGATTCTTTTTGTGTTTTATCTGGATTCATACGATTCCAACGATCTGCTTCTAATGCATCTTTACGAAGTTCGTTGAAACTTGTCACACTCCAAACGTCGGCTGACACACCATAATCACTTTCTAATATTTTTTGCGCTTCAATGACTTCACGTAAAATCACGCCACTGCCCATGAGTTGTACTTTTTCACCTTTGCTTTTTGAAGTTGAGAATGGGTACATACCCTTGATGATATCTGCTTCAATTCCTTTAGGCATTTCAGGATGACTATAATTTTCATTCATGACGGTGATGTAATAGAAAACATCTTCCTGATTTTCAATCATGCGTTTTAAACCATCTTGCATAATCACTGCAAGTTCGTATGCAAAAGTAGGGTCGTATGACACGCAATTAGGAATCATGGCTGCCATCAATTGGCTATGACCATCTTCATGTTGCAAACCTTCACCATTCAATGTGGTTCTCCCCGCGGTGGCACCCAGCAAGAATCCTCGCGCACGTGAGTCACCAGCTGCCCATGCAAGGTCCCCAATGCGTTGGAAACCAAACATGGAATAGAAAATATAAAACGGTATCATTTGAATGCCGTTGACGGTATATGAAGTCGCTGCTGCTACCCAGGACGAGAATGAGCCTGCTTCATTAATACCTTCTTCTAGAATTTGACCGTCTGTCTGTTCTTTATAAAACATCACTTGATCTGAATCTTGTGGTTCGTATAATTGACCGACGGACGAATAAATACCAAGCTGTCTAAACATACCTTCCATGCCAAAAGTACGCGCTTCGTCAGGGACGATAGGTACTATGTATTTACCGAGTTCTTTATCGCGCACAAGCGTAGATAAAATTCTCACAAACGCCATCGTCGTTGAAATTTCTCGTTCACCTGTCGCTGAGAGCATATTTTCGAAAGCGGATAGGGGTGGTGTTTTAAGAGAGTTACCTTTACGTTTACGCTGGGGCACAAATCCACCGAGCGCTTCACGTCTTTCCATCATGTATTTAATTTCAGGCGAATCAGGCGCAGGTTTATGGAAAGACAACTTCTCAACTTCTTCATTTGTAATTTGTAAATCAAAACGATCACGGAAAGCTTTTAACGAATCAATATCCATGCTCTTTTGTTGATGGGTAATGTTTTGTCCTTCGCCCGCATCTCCCATGCCATAACCTTTCACGGTTTTAGCTAAGATGACAGAAGGCTGGCCTTTGTGAGATGTTGCTGCAGCGTATGCGGCGAAAACTTTATGAGGATCATGCCCGCCACGATTTAAGCGCCAGATATCTTGATCTGACATGGCAGCCACCATCTCTTTGAGTTCTGGATATTTACCAAAGAAATGTTCGCGTGTGTAAGCACCACCTTTAGCTTTAAAGTTTTGATATTCACCGTCTACACATTCTTCCATGCGTTTTTTGAGTAAGCCCGTTTTGTCCATCGCAATTAACGGATCCCAGTAAGAACCCCAAATCACTTTAATGACATTCCAACCAGAGCCTCTAAAATCAGATTCAAGTTCTTGAATAATTTTACCGTTGCCACGCACAGGGCCATCAAGACGCTGTAAGTTACAGTTGACCACAAAAATAAGGTTATCGAGTTTTTCGCGAGACGCTAATGAAATAGCACCGAGCGATTCAGGCTCATCCATTTCACCGTCACCACAGAAAACCCAGACTTTACGGTCTGAGGTATCTGCAATACCGCGATCATGTAAATATTTTAGAAAACGTGCTTGGTAAATCCCCATGATAGGACCTAATCCCATCGATACCGTTGGGAACTGCCAGAAGTCAGGCATGAGCCATGGATGAGGGTAGCTTGATAATCCCTTACCGCCAGTTTCCATACGGAAATTAGTTAATTGATCTTCGCTGATACGGCCTTCTAGAAACGCTCTCGCATAAACACCAGGAGAAGAGTGACCTTGAAAATACACAAGATCCCCTTGAAATTTATCATTAGCCGCCCTAAAGAAATGGTTGAAGCCGACATCATATAAAGTCGCCGCTGATTGGAAACTTGCAATATGACCACCCACACCAGGTGATTTTTCATTTGCACGTAATACCGTCATGATGGCATTCCATCTGATGAGGGCTCGAATGCGACGCTCCATATCGGGGTTACCTGGATGACGTTGTTGCAAGTGCGTAGGTATTGTATTGACGTAAGCGGTGGTTGCCTTGTAAGGTAAATTAGCCCCTGATCTTCGTGCCTGATCAATCATGGATTCAATTAAGAAATGAGCGCGCTCTACACCTTCTGTTTCAATGACGGCATTGAGGGCGTCAAGCCACTCTTGCGTTTCTTGATTGTCGATGTCGGGTATAGATGCCATGTTTTAATATAACTCCAGAATTTTTATGAGGACGCTAACGGTATAATAAGAACTGTGTTTACCTAGCGCCTAAAGGGGTTTCCAATTTTGTGAGCGATAACGCATTGAATGAACTCATATAGCTTCAAGTTTGGCGTTTTTAAGCGTTTGGGTCAAGTAAAAAAGTAAGTTAAAAGTGTGAGAAAAAGCAATATTCTATTGATTTTATTGATATTTTTTTATAGGACATATATTTAAGGGTTCAGGCTTATGACAATTCAAATTGTACAAAAAAGAAGTGAGGTGACAGAAAAAAACATCAAAGGGTCTCATTTTCTTTGTGTTTTAAGTGATGCGACATTAAAGACATTTCCTTTTATAAAAGAGCTTGATCGAAAACTAAAACGTACCCATAAAAAAATGGCGAGCCTCACTAAAGAACCCGTCACTATTGAGGTCCAGGATGGTCGCTTGTTGAGTTTTGTTGTCTTAGACAAAAAAAATAACACCTTTCAGCGTCACACTTTAATTCGAAAAGCACTCCAGCCCTTAATTGAAGAAAACCCTGAAACACTTGTTATTGGTATATTTGGCGACGAGCACTCCAAAGAAATTAATGCACGGGCTGCTATCTATGTAGCGCTTATGAATAGTCAAAAATTACCCACTCGAAAAAAAGAAAGCATTAAAAAAAACATCAAGTCTATTGAGTTATTTGGTATCGAAGTTAAAGATAAATTTAAAGATGAAATGGCTATAGTGACTGGCAATACGTTGACACGTGAATTGACGATGTTGCCACCTAACGACCTTACCCCCTCCATCTATCGCACAAAAATTAAGTCACTCGCGAAGTCGCATGGCTGGAAGATTGAAGAGTTTGATATGGCGAAACTAAAAAAGATGGGCGCAGGCACTTTTGTGGCAGTGGGGCAAGGTTCTGAGCCTCAAGATGCTGCAATTGTGCATCTCACTTATAAGCCCAAACAAATTAAGAAAAAAATTGCAGTCATTGGTAAAGGCATTTGTTTTGACACAGGTGGACATAATTTAAAGCCAGCGCGTTATATGCATGGCATGCATGAGGATATGAATGGCTCTGCAGTATCCCTTGGTATTTTATTGGCAGCTACCCTCTTAAAACTTCCAGTTCAAATTGATTGCTGGTTAGCCATTGCGCAAAATCATATTGGACCTAAAGCTTATAAACAAAATGATGTCGTGAAGTCTCTTAATGGTACGAGCATCGAAATTATTCATACCGATGCGGAAGGCCGCATGGTCTTAGCCGACACATTAACCCTAGCCTCCCGTTTGAAGCCTGACATGATGATCGATTTTGCAACACTCACAGGTAGTATGGCGACAGCATTAGGCGATCGTTACAGTGGTGTGATATCTAATCGACCTGAATTATCCTGCTTAGCAGTAGGAGCTGGAAGCGAATCAGGAGAGCGCATTGCAGCATTCCCATTTGATCAGGATTACGAAGAAGATCTTGAAAGTGGCATTGCAGACATTAAGCAGTGCACACTTGAAGGCGGTGCGGATCATATTCATGCCGCGCGCTTCTTAAATCGTTTTATTGAAAACGATGTGCCTTGGTTACATACCGATCTCTCCTCCAGCAATCGAAAGGGTGGTCTTGGGGCGGCGTTAAGTGAAGTGAATGGATTTGGTGTGGGTTTTGGTATTCAGGTTTTGAAAAAAGTTTTACAAAAGTAATCTTTAAATTTTACCCTCGTAGCTCAGTGGATAGAGCATCCCTCTCCTAAGGGGAGGGTCACAGGTTCAACTCCTGTCGAGGGCGCCATATTTACTGAATAGTAGTCTTTTTTTGTAGTATAGTCAAATGTATACCACTTTTGGTTATAATATTCAGTATGATTCAACTCAAAACTAATCGTCATAGAACCGTCCCTCTCCAAGATTCCATTACTAGAATTGGTAAAGGTTATCCTGATAAATTAGTCATCTTCAAAATTAGTGCATCACCTTTTTGGTGGGTGCGTTATTACACTCAAAAACGCATCATTAAAAAATCAACTAAAACTGACAATCAAAAAGATGCCATTAAATTTGCAATCAAGTTTTATGAAGATATTCTTTTAAGAGAACGCAATTTAATGCCTATCGGTTCATCTCCAAGTTTTGAGAGATGTTCATTAGAGTTACTTTCAGAACAGAAACAGAAGATTGACAGAGGTGAACTTAATAGAAAACTTAATGCAAATGATGAAACGATACTGAAAAAACATTTAAATCCATTTTTTAAAGGTATGGATATAAGAACAATTTCATACAAACACATCAATGTGTATCTTGCAGAATGTAATAAAAATCACAATCTATCTCCCGGCAGTCTAAAGAAACATACAAATCTATTAAGTAAGATTCTTAAACTTGCGATGCGAGAGAGTCTTATAGACCGTATGCCTATGATGCCTTCTATTAAATTGAGTGATTCGCCGAGAGGTTGGTTCAGTATCAAAGAATATGACTATTTGAGAAAGAAACTGCAAGAGTTAATAGACAGTCGACATACAGTAAAAGGGCAGGTCATAACAAAAGAGATGTCTTATCTTGTCACTTTCATGGTGAATACTTTTTTAAGACCGAGTGACCTTAGAAATCTAAAACATAGAAATATAGAAATTGTAGAAAATGAACAAAGATACTTAAGAATTACGACAGAACAATCAAAGACTGAAAATCTTCCTATCGTCTCAATGGAGTTTGCAATAGACATCTTCAAAGACATTGTAAAGTTTCATGGAGAAGTTAAGAAAGATGATTATCTATTTTTACCTCATATCAAAAATAGAGACCGTGCGATGAAGATTATGAGTAGTCAGTTTAATGAAATATTGAAGTATGCAGATTTAAAGAACTCATCATCAGGCGAACCTAGAACTTTATACTCTCTTCGGCATACTGCAATTATGTTAAGACTCACAAAGGGGGATCATATAGACCTTCTTACACTTGCTCGTAATGCAAGAACTTCTGTCGATATGATTGAGAGATTTTATGCAAAACCCCTCTCTGCTGAGATGAATGTCGATAAATTACAATCTATGAGAGTTAAAAGATAGTCTTATCCCTTACACCAAATCGTTCCAAAGTAGTTCAAAAATCGCACAAATATCTACTGTAATCCCCAAATAAAAATCGTATCCTCCGATTGAATTTCATCTAAAAACGGAGGAGTATATGAAAGACATAGACAGACTTGTAAGAATGCGAGAACTCATCAAAATCGTATCAATGAGTAGAGCAAACATCTACTTATTAATGAGTAAAGGTAAGTTTCCTAAGAACTTCAAAATAAGTGAACAAACTGCAGTCTGGCGATTAAGTGTCATAGAAGACTGGATAAAACAAAGAGAAAATGAATAAGAAATACACATGTCCTGAATGTCACGACAAAGAAGGTGTAGATATTCTTTATGGGTATCCTTCAGAAGACACTCTGCAATCTTGGTTTAAGAAAGATGTTGAATTGGGAGGATGTATTATCGGCGATGAAAAACCGACACATAAGTGTTTTAAGTGTGGTCATCAATGGTAAAAAAGAAACAAATCAAAGTAGACTTATCACAAACTGACTTCTGGGAAGACGCAAAGTCATATATTGATATTCGTAATTGTTCTTTTGGATTTAAGTGTAATCAGAAGTGGGAAGAATTACTCAAACGCAAAGAAAAGAATATCAAATACTGTCACGAGTGTGAGAAAGAAGTATTCTTAATTGAAACGAATGTTGAACTTGCACATGCAATTAAGTTTAATCATTGTGTTGCAATTAAAGTAAGGCATGATGAGATACCACAAACAAGAAAACCACATATAGATGTGGGAATGCTATCTGCACCGAATTATGATGAACCTGCGTATTTGAGGAAGAAATAAATTAGTTATGCGATTTGTAGATAAACAAAAAAAAGATATTCAAGACTTTAAGAGGTTATTACCTTATCTTTTGCACTTGATTCATAAAGTGCATTTAACAGATAAACCTAAAGTTTATCACTTCAACAAATCAGACTTCATTATGCGACTTAACGGTGACATTATTGAGATGTCTCTTGCAGATGAAGCACCTATATTTCCCACACTTGCATTTAGAGACTTAAGTCCTGCAAAAACAGATTTGTTGTATTACAGAATCGGTCAAGACTTTAGGTCTAAACTGATTGAAGCAATTTAGGAGTTAAAGATATGTCAAAAAATTTACAAACAAAAAGTCATCTTTCAAAAATTTATGAGAATGCTTGCAAGGTAACTAAATTAGATTCTGCAAAATATCCTATTAAAATTATGCTTAAAAAGAAAAGATATGAATCAATGAAAGCGGGATATTTCATACAAGTGCAAAATTTTACAAGTCTTAAAACAGTTAAGAAATCAAAAGACAATAGATATTTTAGATATTATTTTCGTTGCATATTTTTTGAGAATAGGACATTGCCTTTATTAGAAATCGCTAAATGGATGCCCTCTAATGGATTAATTACAAATGATGATGCGATAAAAGTTATTTATCGTGATGATGACAAAAGGTATAAGGGTACTTTTCAAGAGAGATTAATAACAGTAATAAATTTAATTCAACTAAAACTATGAAACTCCTAACCACAATCCTTTCACTACTCCTCATCACTACTAATGTGTATGCGGAGTGGAAGTTTTACGATATATCAAAGTCAGGGGGAAAGCATTATTACGACAATTCTTCCATCAAACAAAATGGGGATAAAGTAAAGGTAATGCATTATGCAAATTTTTCACAAGACGGTGAATTAGTAAAAATCACAAAAATGGCATCGGCGAGGGTTTTGTATGAAATTGATTGTGTAAATAAGACCCGTGAGATTCTTGAATTCAAAGCATTTTCAAAAACGGATCTTAAAGGGAGTATGACTGATTCAATGAACCCAAATCCAAAAATAGAAAACATAGTCCCCGATTCAATTGGTGCAGTCTTGATGAAACTCGTGTGTAAAAAATGAAACTCATCCCACTACTTCTATCACTTTTCTTTGCATGTAATGTTTTCGCCCAACAAAAATTTAATCCCATGACAGGTAAACATGAAACAACTACACCTGACTCTGTTTTGAAATATAACTATATGAAAGATGAGTATAAGTATGTCAAACCTGATTCACAGATACGATTAAATCCCTATTCAGGTGAATTTGACATGGCACCTAAAGAATATAAACAGAAATATGATTACATGAACAATAAATATGAAACTGTTCATCCTGATGCAAAGATGCAGATGAATCCCTACACAGGTGAGTTTCAATATGTAAATCCAGGGGCAAAACCGGAAATGAACTGGTCAACAGGTGACTTTGAGTACCCGCAACAATGAAGGAATTGATTAACTACACTCGCTCTTCATTTAAAAAATGGATCGACTTCAAGTCAAGAATCAATCGTTTTGAGTTCTTCGTTGGATTAGCGGTAAGTGGTCTTTTCTTTGCACTAAATGTATTTATTTTTATTAAATTCAACTCATATGCAAACTATTTAAGAGATATGGATTTATCTGTTATCAGTTATTCCTATATTCTGATTGCAATATTATTTGCATTTATTCAGATTCACTCTCTTGTTGCACGAAGATTGAATGATATTAAAGTTAACCCTTACTTTGCTTTTATTCCATTCCTATTAGCATCTTCATATTTACTTATTAAGTCGTTTTATGACACATATGAATATGGTCATTTAATTTTCATAGTAATTTTGTTAGTGGTAGTGACTTATTCAACAATAATAGTGAGTGAGAGTGATTAGATTATGATGAAATTTATTTCTGTATTGTTTCTTTTTCTTACTTCTTGTATGACTATCCCTGAAATTAATGATAAGTTTGCTGAGATTGATAGGGTATGGTTATTAGAGTATCAAAAACATGAAGATTTATATCGTTCTAAAGTTATTGATGCACCTTACTTAAATACCTTTTCCCAAATTAAAAAGGCAATGGTTGAATTAGGTATGCCTGTAATAGTTGCTGATTTTGAAAAAGGTTTGATTATAGGTCAGGCGTCAGCACCAACACCTTTAACTAAAGAGGAATGGTTACAGGTAAGAGAATATGAACAACCAAGGGTTAGAGATATAGGTGGGTGGATGTTTTATATGCCTGAGGACCCTAAAGACCAAATTGTAACTGTAAAGATTACTGTTAAACCTATTGCCATGAAGACATTCATATTACTTGAGTATGAAATTGATTATCCAGAATATAAAAGAATGGGCATTAAGTCTGGCAAAATTGCTCCCCCTAGTGCAGTTAAGATAGGGTCTCTTAAATTCTGGAATAAATTAGATAATCTATTACAGGATGTGAAGTTACCAAAAACACGAAATAAAAATCCTGATGAAATTAAAGTTTGATTTGATTAATTAAATGAAAAAACTAATACTTATATCCTTATTAGTTATACCTTTGTGTAGTTATTGCGAGACGAATAAAATATATGGATGGTCTGATTTTACGGTAACTGATTTAATTTATGTAGAACCTAGCAATAAAAGTTTATTAATTCTTACAGATAACAAAACTAAACATTGTTCTTCAGACTATCGTCAAGCAATAAGGTTACCTTTAAGTTTTTCCTTAGAACCAAGTAAGTCACTAAATAATTTTTGCTTCAAGGTTGATTCAAATAATTTGGTTAATTTAAAAGAAGATTCAATTATTAGTTTTAATAATTACAAATACTCCATTTATGAATTTCAAAGTCTTCAAAAATGGTTTACTTACTCTGCTTATAAAAATAACAAAATGCTTCCACCTAGAAATCGCAATAATGAGAATGAACCGAACATAATGATTATTAATGGTGAAACTAAACTATGTAGAAAAATAGGTGTAATATTGGATTGTGACTAACTCAATTCTTTCTCACCTCCACCACTAAATCACCTTTTCTTAGCAATCCCTTCACTTGATTCACAAACTTCGTTAAATCAGCATTGGAGATGGTCGGTTTAGTGTTTGGAGACAACTTTAAGGTCAGGATAATGTTCTTATTCGTCATAGGAGTATCTTTCGTTGGATGGTCTTGGAGGTGGTTTCCAAACAAGACATCAAGAATACATTCTGTTCTTCATAATCCCATTGATATTCGTTGTTATGAGATATCGGGCAATCTGGGAAGGTGAAGTTGAATAGGACGATGCAACTTCATGTAGTTGTTTCTTCAGTTCGGTAGGTATCTTGATATGAATAGACTGTTCTTTAGGGTTACTTGTGTTCATTTCTTCTCTCTTTATCAGCAGGTGGTTAGGTGGTTTCACTACAGGTCAGTTGCATCACCATAATGTTACATATGATGTATTTATACATTTCAGTTGTTGTTCTCTATCTGTCTTGTTTGGAAACCTAACTTGGTAAGGAGTAACTTGAACTAGCGTTCAAGTATTCACTTCGTTCATGGATTCTATTAGGAAGGTTATTGGTTAAGGTCTTAAAGGTCTTTAACTTCATTCAAACCGGACACCGTTACTTATAAGGTTTTATAGTCATAAAACGAGATTTAGTCGCATATTTGCCTGTTTTGACCTCATTATTGCCTGTTTTAGGCATAAAAAAAGACAGACTTCTAGGGTCTGTCTTGTATTTGTTCATACTGTGAACAAAGTTACTTAGGAAGATATCTTTCTAGGTGCCTCCTCTCATCATCAGTAAGACTTGCATATATCTTCTTACCTCTTAACCAACTTTTGCGTAGTTTCCAATAAGATGCAAAGTCAGAGTATGCATCTTGGACGGGAAAGTTACAGAAGAAGTAAAAAGATAAGTCTTCTTTCAATCTCGACGATTTAGTCTTGTAAAATTTATAAAACATTCTTATTTGCATACTTTCTTGAATGTTTGTATTCACTATTTACATAGACAGAGACTTCATCAAAATGATAAAAATTGTCTTGAACACTCTCAAGACAATTAAAGATTTTGAAAGAAATTGTATCTTTCATCTCTTTTGATAGAGATTTATTCTTGCTATCAAAAGTAATATCAATTCGCAGGTCACTTTCATCAATTATGACTTGCTGATGAGAGTTGCTCTTTAACTGTTTCGTTGAAGGAAAAAAGTGATTTAACTTTTTAAGAGTTAAGTCAGGAGTTAAAAGATTTGTCTGAATCAGTTCATCAAAGTCGTCTGGAGGTAAAGAGATAATCTTATACACAACAGACATCGCAGTTGGAAACTTATCAAGATGTTCTTCAATCTTATTTGCAGACTTTGCAATACAGAGATACTTTCTAAACTGTGAACTTTCGTCATTGACTTGAATTTGTTTACAGAAATATTTGAAATCTTCTTCATCAATTTGACTGTATTCATACTTATCTTTGACTTCATACACAATCTTTGCAAGGGATAGTGTATTTCTGATAGATTTTTTTGTGAGTTCAAAATAAGAACTCACATATTCATCAATTAAGACTTTGTTTTTAGAAATTAGAGATGTTTGCATAATTTTATTTCTCTTGCTGTAATGCACTTGTCATCATTATTAAGAGGTCTTCTTTAGGTGTGCTGTTATTTGCAAGAATCCAAGTAATGTTTTTTTCTTTATCAAAAAATGGTGCAGGTTGCCATTTAGTGTCAAAGTAAACATTACCATTTTCATTAGTCCAACCATTCTTCTTGGATAATTCTATAAGTGGTTTTGGAAGTTCACTTTCACTCAAGTAATTCTCTGGCATTGGATACTTTTTTTTACCCATTTTCCCATCATAATCCCCACTGATGAAAACAGAAACTTGCACTGGTGATTCTTCTTCTTTTTTACTATTATTTAATTCAACTTCTTTTAACATAATTTTTCTTTCTGCACTTATGTGCATTAAAAATAAGTGCATTCAAAGTATTTCGTGAATCGACTGCACTCTTATCAATCCATATATACCACTATACGGAGTTGTTAATTTCTTTATAATTATCATTTGAATTAGAGTAATTTACTTGTTAAGATAAATCTATGAATACAACAAAAGTATGGTTAGGCAAGAGGCATTTCATCAATACACCTCCTGAATTTCAGCGATTCAAGAATGTGAATGGAAAATTAGTCAGACGAAATCTATCAAAAGATGAAGAACGACAAGAGTTGGATTGGTGGAACATCAAACAATCATCTATCAGAAGAGATAATGTCTATGTCTATTGGTATGAATTTCTTAAACAAAGCACGAAATACAAGAAAGTCTGTGATTCGGAGGGTAAGGAAGGTTCTACTGACTTAAAGAAACTCTACAAGGACTTTGGAAATGTTCACATAAAAACATTTCGTCAATGGTGGCGTGAGAGTGATAGGGGTGCATTTTTGTTTGCAGAACAATCACCTGAACATAAAATTACTGAAATTACTCATATAGACCAACTGCATTTAGATGAAGAGTTTATGAATATTCAGATACCTCTTTCATTTTCTCAGCGAGATATTGCCCGTCTTGTTTATGAGTTAGTAAATAAAAGACATAAAGGTCAAAGAGGTAAAAGGAAAACTGAAATCACATCAACTGCTAAATATAAAGTCTCAGGAAGAGTTGATTTTGGTCGTTTAGAGAAAACTCTTGCAGTCTACTATCTAGTTAAATCTGAAAAAAATAAAACAAATCGTAATGACAAAAAACCTTATTGGCATATTGCATGGGAATTAAGACATAAACATAATATTTCACTCTTTAAAAATGATGATTCTCTAATTAATCCTGATGATGAGAAAAAAAGAAGAGAAGATAAAAATAATGTGAGGTTAGGTCGGTTAAAAAGAAAGAAAGACTTTATTCAGTCAAGACAAAAGAATATATACACGACAAATATTTATGACTTCGAACGAGAATTTGCTCCTAAAAAGTCATACTCTACTGATTTCGATGCCAAACGAAATAAGATAGATGCAACAATGAGTAGATATTTTAGAGACGCTGAGAAACTCATCAAAAGTGCCGAAAGTGGTAAGTTCCCTAATTTAAGATAGGGTTCAGAAAGTCTGATTTATTCACTAACGATTTAATGAGTGTTATAGACTAGATTTTGAGGGTAATTTAAGGGTTCAGAAACTTGATATATGTTGAACATACTTTGAATTACTACTATACTAATTATGAGGATAACTCCTAAGAACCACACCTAATAAATTTTATTTCGACATAAAATTTAATCCTCAGTTAACTAAAACACCCCCTCAAGGGGTGTTTTTTCATTTACAGGCAAGTTCTGCATCTCTTTTATTCATAAGTTTCTTAAGAATCGCCCTGCAATCGAATCAAATCAACGATGTCCACACAGTAATCTCTTTTTATGATTATTCAATATTCTATTAAATCGTTGATTACATGAAAAAATTATGTAAATTACATTTAAATTAAATAAAAAAAGATAAAAAATAAAAAAGAGAAAATTATGGCAAAAAATAAACTATATGAAAAAAATCAAACTGAACTCTTCAAAATGAGTAGAACTAAAGTTCAACTATTTACAGAATGCCCTCGATGTTTTTATTTAGATACGAGATTGGGGTTAGGAAGATTGGGAAGTTTGCCTTTCACACTCAATAATGCAGTCGATGCATTACTAAAGAATGAATTCGATGAATATCGTTTGAAACAAGAACCACACCCCTATTTTATTCCGAATAATATTGATGATTTTTAAAATGATACCTAAATTAATGGTGTTAACTCTTATCCCATAGCGTATCAATCTTAGATTGAATTTTTTCAGAATAAATCTTTATAAGTTTCTTACAACCGTTTACGGTGGTAAGTTCATCTAAATACTTCTCAACGATCAAAGTTTGCTCATTCATAGAGGGGAGCGATACCTCTATATGGTCGATGTAGGTCTTACTTAAATTTCTCTGCCTTACCCCAACACGATCATTTAGGTACTTTTCTTTTTCAGTCATTAAGAATAGGTAAAGAAAATTAACAGTAATCATTTCATTTGGGGTGATGCCATAAATTGCCTGATTAAAGGTTCCATCACGATCAAGAATAGACATCTTAAATGCTGCTGTGTCATACATTCCAATTAGCAAAGAACCCTTTGGAAATAGTTTGCAATTTGAATTATTTAAACCACGCTCACTAATTGATTCTATAGAGTTCTCTGTATAAAGGTTGTTTAACTCTCCTGATGAGTACCATGGTATTTCACCATCCCAATAATCCAAATTAGTTCTTGAGGGTGTTCCACCAGATTTTGTTTCTCCGAGGTCGCTTAGTCGTAATTTTTTCCAACTTGGATCAATGGAAATACTTGGTTTAAAGTTATCAACTATTTGTTTTGAACCGTCAATAATTTTTTGATAGTCCTGTAATTCTTTTACAATTTGGTCTTGAGTCTCTAAACTTGGAATAGGAATTTGATAGTCTTTTATCCAGTTGGTGGATAGATTTTTTTGCGCCACTCCTGAAGAATTTCTGATGCAATCATGCTCAAATTTTTTATTATTTAAAATCCAAAATAAAAAGTCATTTGAAATAACATTTATGTCAGATGACTGAATCATGCCCACACGTTGATTGAGATATGCAGGCAAGAGGTCTGAAGTTACCCTTCCAACTCTTCCAACATTCCCCGTTAATGAAATTAGAATGTCTCCTGCGGAAAGTTCATACTTTCCATGTTCCGTGATATTAAGTTTAGGATGAAATCTAGGATCTGAATCTTCAATTTGCCCAGTTTGCACGTTAGTAATTCTAATTACCCTATATCCTTCAGGTTGATATAAATCACTCTTAAACGCAAATCCATTTTTAATATTAGTGACTTCGCTAAGTTTTGCCAAATTAAAATCTGACTGAACATCTTCTTTTATATTTGAATTGCCAGTTAATGAAATGATTGGGGATTTAAGTAACTCGTCTTTAGATATGTATTTTATTTTTTCAGATGGGGTATCAGAGAATAAACATTCCAGCACTTCAGGAATGTCGTTCTTTTCAATCGGGTTTCTCTGAGCGCCAAGACCGAAACCGTCATTATCTATTTTTACGAAAAAAATATGATCAGTATTTTTGTTCTTTTCTTTATTTAAGATAAGAATCGATGTCTTCACACCTGAGTAAGGTTGAAATATTCCCGATGGAAGTGAAATGACTCCAATTAGTGAATCTTCAATCAGTTTTTTCCTTAATGCTTTGTAAGCATTGCCAACCTGAAAAAGTATGCCTTCTGGAACGATAATGCCTGCTCGCCCGTTGGGTTTGAGATGCTCCATGATGTAATCAATAAACAAAACTTCTGCTCTGGTTGATTGCACGCCAAATCTTGAGTGTGGTTGAATGCCTCCAGTGGGCGAAAAGAATGGTGGATTTGCTAGGATCACGTCATAGTATTCGTTCCATCTATCTTCAGAGGAAAGAGTGTCATATTCATGGATTAGTGGACTGGCAAATTGGTGAAGGTACATATTTACTAGTGATATACGAGTCATATCAGGCGATATGTCGTAACCAACTAAGTTCTCGCCAATTCGTTTTCTATCTGATGCTGTTAGTTTGTCGCCTAATTTCTTATTAGTATTTTGATTAAGAACGTGCTTGTAAGAGGAGATTAAAAATCCTGCTGTTCCACACGCAGGATCAAGAATGCTCTCGTCCTTTTGTGGATTAACAATTTCAACTACAAAATCAATGATATGTCTTGGTGTCCTGAATTGACCAGCATCGCCTTGAGAACCCATAAAAGAGAGCAGGTACTCAAACGCATCACCTAACTTTTCAGAATGAGAATAGTGAAATTCATTAATTTCTTTAAGAAACATATTCAAAGTTGCAGGATCTTTGAATGGCAAAAATGAATTTTTAAAAATCTCTCTGAATAATTGAGGTGCAGTAGGGTTTGTATACATATGTTCAATTGCATCTCCATACAACTGTACTTTTTGAACACCACTCCGTTTGGGATCAAATAGATTTTTCCATGAGTATTTTTCAAAATCATTCACGAAGAAAGAGGGAACACCACCCATCTCTACTGCTTCTTGATCCATGTCATACATGAATTTGTAAATTAGACCGGTAGTAATTTGTTCTATTTGACTCTGCGGACTTGGAATTTTGCCAACAAGAATATTTCTTAAATCATCAATTCTCTTCTTGGTGATGCTATCTAACATTACTCAATCTTTCCAAATTTACATTTTTTTTAATATACAAGGGGATTGTTTGACGTAATTCGGGTGTAAGTTTGCTAAATACTTCGCCAGATGGGTGGACTTTCAACTTAGCAAACTCCTTACTATCAATAATTTCTCTGTATTCATCATCCACTGTATATGCTTCAAAGAATTGACGTACATCGTTATAGACTGCATCACTAGGATGTAATGCTCTATCTAATTTGTCAAATTCTTCATCTAAACATTCTTTTTTAGATTTAATCTTTTCGATATGTCCCAATGCATGAAGAAGCAACTCTGACACAGTTAAATTTCTATCCACTCCTAATGATTTTCTTAGTTTTTCTAAAGTGAAGAACTTTTGTGGTTTATCAAGAATATTCTCTTTTAGATAAATTTCTGCATCTTTAAAGTTATGTTCTTTTACTAAATCTTGAATTATTTTGTTTTCCGCAATTTGTTTTCTAAAAGCAGGGTATAAATCCCTATCAACTCTCATCCCTTTTTCTGAGATAAGAATTTCTTTTAGTTGAGTAAGAGGGTCTGCAATTGTGCTGATTACTTCATCTATATCAATCGCATCAACTGGATTCTGAATTAAACCTGTTGGTGCTAATGGTAGTTTAAGAATCTCATCATAATCAAAATCTTTCTCAAAGAAATCATAATTTCCAAAGAAGTCAAAGAGTAAAAATTCATTCTTTTGAGATTCAATTTCATCTGGTATTTCAGACCGTGTAATCCAAGACTGAGTAAAGTCACACCTCCTAGTTCCCCGCCCTTTCATTTGAATAAACTCGCTTGGTGTGTAAACGGGTCTCATCATGCAAATATTAAGTATGTCTGTGCAGTCATATCCCGTTGTCATCATTCCAACTGTTACGCATACTCTTGTTTTTGATGAACGGTAGTTGGCATTCAATTTTGACTGACCATTTAATCCGTTATTTCGAAAATCAATAGTCATTCTTTGTGCATTATCTACATTAGATGTAACTTGAACTGCAAAATCGGAGTTGTATTGTCTTGGGAAGAGTTTGTCAGATAATACATTAAGAATTTGAGTAACTTTAGAAGCATGAATCTGAGACACACAAAAGACTAGTGTTTTCCCTATTTCATTAGTATATGGATCTCTTTTTGCGTGTTTCAAAAAGGTTTCACAAAAGATTGCATTTGTATTGTCAGAAAAAAATGACCTCTCAAAATCTTTTTGTGAGTAAGTTTCTTCGAAGTCATTGCCCTCATCATCCACCCCTTGAAATACAAAACCTTGTTCAGAAAGTAGTTCGGTTGTAATTGCAGTTCTTGCATCAATAACTTTTGGATTAACCAAATATCCTTCTTTTACTCCATCTGCAAGAGAGTATCTAAATGTAGGTTCACCACTATCACAACCAAAAGTTGTATAGGTATCCAACATCATGCGATTTTCAAGTTGTCGTGGATCTGTTTCTCCAATTCTCTCGACATCAACTGACTTTAAGTAGTCTTTAGGTGTAGCAGTAAGACCCAATTTAAAACCAATAAAATATTCAAATACCTTTCTGCTTCTTGCTCCCAGTGAGCGATGTGCTTCATCAGATATTACTAAATCAAAATGGTCAGGTCTAAAAACTTTTCTATATTTATTTTTACTAACAAAAGATTGAACAGTAGAGACAACTATCTCTGCCTTAGTCCAGTCTGACTGATTCTCTTTCCATACAACAGTTCTGAAATCATTTTTCAATACATCATCAAATTCTTTTTGTGCTTGTGACTCTAGTTCGATGCGGTCTACTAGGAATAGAACTCTTTTAACTTTATAAAGTCGCAAGAACATTTTGATGATTGCTGAAGATGTAAGTGTTTTGCCTGTTCCTGTTGCCATTTCCAATAGGAATCTATCTTTACCTTCTGCGATGCCTTTTTGGACTGCTCTAATCGCATTAATTTGATAATCTCTAAGCAATCTAAGTTTGTTATTTCTTAGGAAGTCATCTTTCTTTTTTGCATCAAGATAATCGGGATTATTGTGAAAGTTAGGAAATTGTGTTTGAGCAATATAATCACTTCCAATTTCCTCGATTTCAGTTCTTGGAGGATTAAAATTCAATTTTCTTAATTCAAGTTGTTTTTGTGAAGGAAATATATCAACAACTATAGGACTGCTTTGTTCTAAATCCCAGAAGTAGTGTGAAATACCATTAGAGAGAATCACGAATCGGCAACTTAATGATTGTGCATATCCTCTTGCTTGTTCTTTACCGACAAGGGGGGAAACAATTTCTTTCTTTGCCTCAATAATGCATATTGGAAAATCTGAGGAATCTTTGAGAACATAATCAGCAAAACCTGCTTGATTTTGCATCTCTGTATCAACATTAACAATGCCATCATCACCTGAGAGAATCCAGTCGGATTCTCTCAGTAATTTATCTATAATTATTCGTGCATTTGCTTCGGACATATTATTGGAATTGTTATATCTGTTAACAAGATAATAGTCCAATTTTAAGTCATTAATTCAATACTTTTTTCTTTTTAATGCATGTCCTACATCACCGAATAAACCGTACCAATTCCTATCTTTAATTCTCTTGCAATTTGTTTAATTCCTATCCCTCGTTCCCTAAGTAACTTAATTGCATTCTTCATACCATCATTCATCTTTGTAGGTCTTCCCATCTTCACCCCTTGAGAAATTGCTCTTTGTTGTCCTGCAATCACTCTTTCTCTTATTAGATTTCTTTCAAACTCTGCTAATGCTCCAAAGATACTAAACATCATTCTCCCTGCACTTGTTGATGTATCCATGCCTTGTTGCATAAAGAACAAATCAACTTTTAGTGATTGCAGTTCGTTAAGTATTTCTATTAAGTTTTGAAGTGAACGACCTAATCTATCAATAGACCAACATATGACCATATCAAATCGTCTTTGTGTTGCAGACTTCATTAATGCGTCTAGTGCAGGGCGACTTGATGTTGCCCCTGATATGCCTTCATCAATAAACTCGTCTACAATGATGTATTGCATGCGTTCTGCGATACTTCTTAACTCGTTTAATTGATTCTCACAGGTCTGTTTATCAGTAGATACTCGTGCATAAAGTGCAACTCGTTTGTTCATAGTGTGAACACCTCTAGTGGGGGATTTCAGGAGGTTGGAAGGTATCAAAAATGGAGGGAAAGGCAAGGGTTACTGTATACTACAAACTATACTACTTAAGTAATTTAATCAATAAAATCAATAGTTTAAGTATATTTAATTCTTACTCCTAAGGGGAGGGTCACACGTTCGATTCGTGTCGAGGGCGCCATATTTTATCTGTGTCCTGCGAGGTCAGCTTTTTTAAGTCTTTAGAATTATCGCAATTTCATCGCAATGGGAAGGGGTATTAAGAAATAAAATGCTTTATATGCTCATTAAGGTGTATGGTGTATTGGATTGTAGTCACTTTTTTATATTTTAGAGACCAAAGTACTTGTCAAGATAAGTTATTTCAACAACTTAAATAAGAATTGATCCTTATTTACTAATAAGGAGAAGCCCTATGTTTAAGAGAATTCTTGTAATTGTTTTATCGATTTTGTCTATAAGCTGCACAACAGCGAAGAAAGCTTCAGAAATTAATGCAGTTCGTCCCCCAATCGCTCCCTATCTTAAATTAACATGCCCAGAACTAATTACAGAACAAAGACTTTTATTGACTGAAGTTGCTGCATCAGGAGTAGCTGTTGATAAAGCACAACAATCAGATATGAATACTGTGATTGTTACTTGGCTTCTTTTTGCTCCGGCTGCATTCTTTATAGAAGGCAATGAGGTTCAGGCATCTAAATATGCGGCTCAGAAAGGACAATTAGATACAATCAATGAAGCTCTAAAAGTAAATAAATGTGGGGTAAATTAAACTGTCTTAAATAATTAAGTCTAGATGGCGAGTTGTCAGTTACACCATTGGTATTTTAGATTTAGGTTATAAATTCTAAGAGATAATAAAGCTCCTTTTTAAGCCCACTTTGCTGTGGGCTTTTTTTTCCTCAACTATAAAATCATTAGACAAACCCAATTATCCTAATTTTTGCAATAAATCTTCATCACAATTCCATCACACTAAAGGCTATTTTTAGTGTATTTTGACGGCTGGTAGTATAAATGATTATTAACCGAGAATGAGATGTAGCAAGGCTTGTAAGATCATGCCCTCGTAGCTCAGTGGATAGAGCATCCCCCTCCTAAGGGGAGGGTCACACGTTCGATTCGTGTCGAGGGCGCCAATTAAATCAATGATGTAGTTAGCAAAATTTATTAAAATTAATAAGTTAAAGAGACATATGATTAAGTATCGAGAGATAAAAAAGGAAGATTAAATGAATAATGATGATTTCAAATTAATTGAATCAACAATCCAACACTATATTAATGGTGCTAGATCTGGAAAGGGTAAAGATATGAAACCTGCTTTTCATAAAGATGCCACTATTTTTGGTTATATTGGAACCGATTTATTTGCAGGACCCATTCAAAAGCTTTTTGATTGGAATGATGAAAATGGACCTGCATCTGACATCGTTACTAAGATTGCACATATGGATATTGAGGGCTCTATCGCAACAGTACGATTAGAGTCAGATAATTGGACTGGTCACAAATTTACTGATTTCTTCACCATACTAAAAGTGGATGGTGAGTGGAAAATTATGAACAAGATATTCCATCTTCATTCATAAATTATAAGAATATAATTTGTTAAATACTATTGAATAAATAATGAAAAAAATAAATTTAGAAGAAGTTCGAGATTTTATTGAGACACAAACTTTAGAGTCAAAAATTTATATTGGGTGTGATTCTGAAAGAATTAGAATTGGAAAAGATTGGTATGCAGATTATGTCATGGCAATAGTCGTTCATATTAATGGCAATAACGGATGCAAGATTTTTGGTGAAGTATTGCGCGAGAGAGACTATGATCAAAAAAAGAGTAAACCCCGCTATAGGCTAATGAACGAAGTATATAAAGTATCCGACTTGTACCTTAAATTAGCCGATATATTAGAGGACAGAACAGTAGAGGTTCATCTCGATATTAATCCAGATGAAATGTTTGGTTCTAATTGCGTCATTCATGAGGCTATCGGATATATTCGTGGCACATGTAATGTGATTCCAATGGTCAAACCAAATGCATTTGCAGCTTCTTATGCTGCAGGAAAATTTAAAACGTTTGGAAACCTAAAGGTCGGTTAGTAAAACTTTGTAATGCTTTTTCAATATCTGCTGGGTGAATAAGATTTACATTTTTGTCATTCTCAAAAACCTTAATATTTTTTCCATAAGGCCGCCAGAAAGATTGATTTTTTATTCCTACCATCTAGGAAAATATAAAAGAATATTATTCTTTTATATTAAATAATCGTAAATTTATTCCAATAAAATTGATTTTTAGTGTAATTTAAGCATATGATAAATTTTGTTAAGAAACATTTTTTTAAGTTAAAGAGAAGCCTCACTCGCAGGTTTAAAGAAGCCCTTCTTCCCTCAGGGTATGAAAGATTGGGAACTAAATACGGCGGTTGGTGGATAGATCAAGATTTACTTACAAATAAAAATCCCTTATTAATTGATTGCGGGCTTGGTAAAGATATTAGTTTTCCTGTAGAGTTTTTAAAAAAATATAATGGTTACGTTGTTGGCGTAGATCCAGACCCTAAAAGCATTTCTTATTGTGAACCTATCAAACCAAAAAATATGGAAATACAACCTAAAGCATTCTGGAAAAAATCTGGCGAAGCCTTAAAGTTTCATTTAGCCCGCTCTAGTGAAAGGCTTCCAAAAGGAGCAGATGGTTCGGGAAGTATTTTATCTAGCCATCATTATGTTAATGGGGGTACAGAAATTGAAGTTTACACAACCTCTTTGTCTGAAATATTAAATTCATTAAATAAAACTATATGTGATATTTTAAAATTAGATATTGAGGGTGCCGAATACGAGGTTATTTCTGACCTAATAAGTTCGGGGCAAATTAGTGTTATAGAGCAGTTGCTAGTTGAATTTCATCATGGATCTACGCACTTCAACATAAGCGATACAAATGAAATAGTGAAAAATTTAGAGCTTGCTGGCTTCAAGTTAATTCACATAGAGTCGCGTAATTACATTTTTAAACGAAATATTCATTAATTTTGTATCGAGATAACAATCCTTTAAAAATTTGTTTTTTCATAACTAATCTAAGCGTTGGTGGAGCAGAAAAAGCAACAATAAAAGCCGCTGAGTTACTTTGCCAAAATGGACATTCTGTGCATTTAGTGTTGCTTGAAAATATAATAAATTTTAAATTTAGTCGCGAAATAAAATTTAAAATAATTTATGAGAAAATTAAAAAAGGCCTAATTGGAAAGTATCTAATGGCATATAAACTAAACAGGACTTTTTATGAGATTGAAAGGAAAGAAGGAAAATTTAATCTAGTTGTTTCAACTTTGCCATTTTGTGATGAGATTGTAAAGATCGCAAATATACCTAATGTGTATTTCAGGATTGCAAATACGCTTTCAGCTGAAATAAAAAATTTAAAGAAATCAAGCGCTATTAGAGCTGGAATAAGGTTGAATCGTTATAAGGTAAATTATAATAATCAAAATATTATTGCAGTGTCTCAAGGAGTTAAAGATGACCTATTAAATAATATTAAGATAAAATCTAAAATATCTGTAATATACAACCCTTTTAATTTTGGTCATATTAGAAAACTATCATCTAAACCAATACCAAAAAATATAAAAAAACCCTATCTGATACATGTGGGACGCTTTTCAGCTCAAAAAAGGCACGATCTTTTGCTGGACGCTTGGAAATTACTAAGCCTAAATATGAATTTGTTACTGATGACTAATCCATCGGCAGACCTTGAGAGGATGATATCTGAAAGAGGCTTAGATGATTCAGTTAAAATTATTGGCTTTAAAGAAAATCCATATCCTTATATTTACCAGTCAGAAATGTTGATTTTATCCTCCGATAGGGAAGGCTTGCCAAATGTATTAGTCGAGGCTTTGGTATGTGGAACAAGAGTGATAAGTACAGACTGCCCAAGTGGTCCACGTGAAATTTTAACTGGTGCACTTAAAAATTGTTTAGTTCCCGTAAATAATGCTCAATTGCTAGCAAAAAAAATCAAGACTCTCATAAAGCTACCAAAATCTAAAGATATTGATTTGCAATCATTTTCTGAAAAGAATTTTTTAAAAAAATATATGGCTTTAGCTAGAAGGTAAAAAATTTGCAGAATATTGGGTATGGCAGATTCAAAATTGGAAAAGTACTCTGAAGATGATTTAGCATCGATTAATTCAAGGGATCAGATGCTTTTAGCATTAAAAAAATTAGAATGTAATTTTTGGCCGCATATGACTTTTTTTCGTATTTATTGATGGCGGATTTCAACCAATACAAAGGACTAATGCTCGCTATACAACAATCTATAACGGTTAAATATACAATCATAAGCGCATAACAAAGTTTTCGAGCACTATATGTCTCGATCACAAAAGCTCGCACCCAATCTAATATACATGAATTATTAAATTCATGAAATCAAGCAAAAAAAGTAAATCATCTGGAAGATTAGCGTGAACCTTTATTGCTCTTTTGATTTGGCTAGAAGAAAATAAGATTGAATAATTAAAACCTAAATCTCCTTCAAAATTTTAGATTATTTCTTAATAAGGAGAGTCAATTTTTTTTACATTAGGAGATTCTAATGTAATTCTCCCTAATTTGTTCTGGCGATAATCGTTTAGAAGTATTGTTGATGCTTTTAGTAAGTCGTAGCTTTTGTCCTTAAGTTTAAGATTCTTTTTTTTCGCGATATATTCAATAAGGCCAATTGAATCTATTGAAGTGCTTTCCAGCCCATATCTTGACCTAAGTAATGCGGGGTATTTAGATAATAAAATTTCTGCAAGTTTTTCTGCTACATCTTCTTCAAAGTATGCATTTTTACCAATTGCATAATTGGCAGCCAGTATATAGCTATCCATCTCATCCTCTATCTTGGGCCACATTATTCCTGGGGTGTCAATCAATATCATTTCATCATTAATTTGGTGCCGTTGCTGTTGTTTGGTAATAGCGGGCTCATCACCTACTTTTGCAATTCTTCTGTTGAGGAGTGAATTCATGAGGGTTGATTTGCCAACATTAGGTACACCCATAATCATCATACGTAAAGGCTTGAGAGAACTGCCTCGATGGGGAGCCAATGATCTACAGATACTTAGAATTTTTTTTGGCTCATTTGCTTTTTTACACGAAATTGCAACAGCCTTTGTTTTAGGAAGTTTATTAAAGTAATTAATCCATTGGTCTGTAATCTTAGGGTCTGCCAAATCAGATTTATTTAAAACCTTAAGATGTGATCGCTGCCGAGCTAGGCTAAGGTCTTTAATTAAAGGGTTTTGAGATGCACCAGGCATCCTAGCATCCAAAACTTCAATGACCACATCTGTAAATTCCATAGTTTCAGCAGCTTTTTTTTGCGCCGCGACCATATGCCCAGGAAACCATTGAATACTCATAATTCACCTTTCATTAACTCAACAACATTTTACTCTGTCATAAGTGAACACGTATACGTTAAACTGATCAAGTTATGGAAGATTTAAAAGACATTAAACCCCAGCAATCTATCGAACTTTTGAAAGCGTTGCACATTCTCACGCGCGATGGTCGAATGAATCAGGATTCAAGGCGCAAATTAAAACAGGTTTATCATCTTTATCAGCTGATCGAACCTTATCTTGTAAAAGCGTTAGCCACGAATCCTCAATTTACTTTGGTGGACCATGGCGCTGGAAAGTCTTACTTGGGCTTTATCTTGTACGATCTTTTTTTAAAAGATAAAGGTGGGGCACTCTTCGCAATTGAACACCGACCAGAGCTTATTGAGAAAGCTAAAGTATTGGCTTACACTTTAAAATTTGATCGCATGCATTTCTTTGCATCCGATATAAAAAATTCATTAGATGATTCGAGCCTTCCAAAAAAAGTGGATATGGTGACAGCGCTTCATGCATGTGACACAGCCACAGATCATGCAATTCTTTTTGGGCTCAAAAAGGAGGCGCAATATATTGTGCTCATTCCTTGCTGCCAGGCAGAGGTGTCAAAAACTTTACGATCGGACAAATCAGATCAACTAAAATATACGTTATCTGAATTATGGCGACATCCCATGCATACAAGAGAATTTGGAAGCCACCTCACGAATGTATTAAGATGTTTATTACTGGAAGGCATGGGTTACAAGGTTACAGTTACTGAGTTGGTAGGCTGGGAGCACTCCATGAAAAATGAACTTATCATGGCTGAAAATATTCATCAGCCTAAAAAAATTGCATTAGATCGATTAGAAGAAATTTTAAAAACGTGTCATCTAGAGTCTTTGAAATCTAGATTTTTACCTACCATTTAGAAAAAAGGAGAGCGGTATGCGTTTTGTTTTAAGTTTTATTTTTTTGATGACCTCGTCACTTAGTTTTGCAGCACATAAAATTCCCGCGTTCACTGGACCTGATTTCACTGGCGTTTATCAATGTAACGGACTTGATATGCATGAGGGCGAATACAAGGGTAAGGTGACATTAAAGCTAAAAAAAGAGCATAGCCAAGCTCAGTATGGAAGTTACGACTTTCTGCTCGAGGTACCTGGTTATGGTAAGTACCCCGGCCATATGGCAGCGAATGGCCTAAGTGCTGCCATGCACTTTGCCCGAGAAAACCAATCGACTCATGATTTTGGTACAGGCATTTCACAGTTTAGTAAAAATGCAAAAGGACAATGGCAATTCCATAAGTTTTATTTTGAACCACAATTTAAGGGTGGTAATTCAGGATTTGAAGATTGCGTGAAGCAGTAATTTTTAAATTGTGAGTGAATCATTAAAAAATAAAGGTAAAAATTTAGCGATTGAAGCATCAAGACAAGCTCGACTAGAAAGCTTGCTACCTATTGAGTTTCCCGAAGCACTTCCAGTCTCACAAAGAATCAAAGAGATTAATGAAGCGATTCTTAATCATCAAGTTGTGATCTTGTGTGGTGAAACAGGATCAGGTAAGACCACACAACTCCCCAAAATATGTCTTCATTTAGGTCGAGGTATCAAAGGTTTAATCGGCCATACACAACCTAGACGTCTTGCGGCGAGATCCGTGGCCTCTCGCATTGCATCGGAACTAAAGTCACCCTTAGGCGATGCGGTTGGCTTTAAGATTCGATTCGCAGATAAAGTCTCGCAACAAACACTCATTAAAGTCATGACTGACGGCATCCTTCTCGCTGAGACTCAAACCGACCCGGACCTTAAAAAATACGACACCATCATTATTGATGAAGCCCATGAGCGAAGTCTTAATATTGATTTTCTTTTAGGTTACTTAAAGCAGCTGACCCTTAGGCGTCCTGATTTAAAAATTATTATTACCAGTGCGACCATCGATGTGGAGAGTTTTTCAAAACACTTTAACAATGCACCCATTATTGAAGTGTCAGGCAGGACATATCCCGTTGAGATTCGCTACCGACCTTTAGAGGCCAAAGATGAAGACGACCAAGTAGAAAAAATTGAGGAAGCCATTCTTGATGTTGTGAAGGATTTCTCAAAAGTAGGTGGAGACACTCTAATATTTCTTCCAGGCGAGAGAGAAATTCGAGATATCGCTGAATTTTTAAGAGTTAAATTGCCACCGCATTTCGAAATCCTTCCACTTTTTTCAAGGCTTTCCAATGAAGAGCAACAAAAAATATTTAGAGGTTCAAATGGGCGACGTATTATTTTGTCTACCAATGTTGCTGAAACATCATTGACTGTCCCTGGTATTAAATATGTCATCGATCCTGGTATCGCAAGAGTGAATCGCTATAGCACCAGAAATAAAGTTGAACAATTACAAATTGAAAAAATTTCTCAAGCATCAGCTAAGCAACGAAGCGGTCGATGTGGGCGTATCTCTGATGGCATTTGTGTAAGGCTCTATTCGGAAGATGATTTTAACGCGAGACCTTTATTTTTAGACCCTGAAATTTATCGATCATCGCTCGCATCCGTCATTCTTAAAATGGCTTCACTTCATTTGGGCGACGTATCACAATTTCCTTTTATTCAGCCCCCCAGCAGACGATTCATTCAAGACGGTTATTTATTATTGCAAGAACTTGGGGCTGTGAATGAACAATATGCATTAACGTCGATTGGTCAGGATCTGGCAAAACTTCCTATGGATCCAAGATTGGGCCGCATGCTTCTTCAAGCAAGAAAAGAAAATGCTTTGTCTGAACTTTTAATTATTGTGAGCGCATTAAGTATCCAAGATCCAAGAGAGCGACCTTTGGATAAAAAAGCCGAAAGTGAAGCAGCACAAGTTCGATTCTTTGACGAAAAATCTGATTTTGTATCCTTTTTAAAACTTTGGGTATTCTTTGACGAGGCCATTCAGAAGAAGACAACACAAAAAAATTTAAGAAAATTTTGTCATGCACATTTCTTGTCTTATCTTAGGATGCGTGAGTGGCGAGACCTGCATGAGCAACTCCGAGATCTCATTTTAGATATGAATTATGAAGAGAATGATAAGCCGGCTAATTATGTCCAAATTCACCGATCAATACTCGCCGGGCTTTTAGGAAATATTGGTATCAAAGCACTAGAAGATGATTCATACGTTGGCGCTCGAAACATTGAATTTCACTTGTCCTCAGGATCGAACATTAAGAGGAGAAAGTCGAAATGGGTTATGGCAGCAGACCTTGTAGATACGACAAAACTATATGCGAGAACAGCGGCTGAAATCGACGTGGAATGGATTGAATCTTTAAGCTTGCATTTAGTTGAGCATCACCATACAGATCCTTATTGGGATACTAAGTTATCTCGTGTGAATGCGCACGAAAGAATTACACTCTATGGACTTACGATTGTGCCTAAACGCAATGTGCATTTTGGGCCGATCAATCCAGAAATCGCACGCGAAATATTTATTAGACAAGGCTTGGTATCAGGAGGGTATGTTTCAAGGGGATTATTTTGGAAACATAATCAAGACCTCATAGAAGAGGTTGAGCTTTTAGAACACAAAGCAAGACGACTTGATGTATTAGTCAATGAAGAAGATCTTTTTCAGTTTTATGATGAAAAAATACCGCAGGGTATTATCAATGGCGTGGGATTTGAAGATTGGCGTCGCGAGATAGAGGACAAGAATCCTCAAGTCTTATTCCTCACCAAAGAACTTCTTATGAGGCGGGACGCGAATGAGATAACGGAAGTTCAGTACCCAGAAACTTTAAATATCGAAGGCGTTAAGATTCCACTGAAATATCGGTTTGAACCCGGACATCCAGATGATGGAGTGACGGCTGTTATTTCGGAAATTGATTTTCATCAGCTTGATTTAAATATAATGCAGTGGTTAGTTCCTGGGATGATTCGTGAAAAACTCAATTGTATTTTTAAGTCATTGCCTAAAAATATTCGTACTCAACTTTTTCCACTCACAGATACCGTGACCGAATTCTTAACCCAATACAAAACCCATAACCATTTATTTCAATCGATCAGTGATTTTGTTTTAAAGAAAACAAAAGAACCGTACATGATAGGTGAGGAGGAAATTGAAAGTCTGCCTCGTCATTGTTTTATGAATATTGAAGTTGTGAACCAAAAGAATGAGCTTGTATCACAAGGTCGTGATTTAAATCTTCTAAAAGGTTCAGTCAAGCCACAAGTGCATGTCAAAAAGAATGATAAGGCTAATGCGGTGGAACGATTTAATTTAAAACGGTGGGATTTTGACGAACTACCGCATGCTATTGAATTAAATACGCATCAAAAAGACTACAAAGGTTTTGTGGGGTTATCTGACGAAGATGAATCGGTAGCTATCCGTGTGTTTGTCTCAGAAGAAGAGGCAAAAGTATCACATCGTCAAGGTGTTTTAAGATTACTCAGTTTTGAATTGAAGCCACAACTCAAACAACTTGAAAAAGATTTGAACAATCTAAAAGAAGCCCAGCTTTTTTTAAGGGATATGATTGATGCTGAAGAATTAAAAGGTGATGTGATTGAAATGATTTTAGATGTAGCATTGAATTCCGAAGGGTTGATGCCAAGGACTTCAAGTGATTTTATTGCACTGATTAAGCGCATCAAGAACATCCTACCGCAAACTATGAAGACCATGTTAGATACCATTCATCTGAGCGCTACCCATTACCACCAAATTAAACAATTATTAAAAACGTTAAGTCCTATACAAAAAAGATCAGAATCTATCTTTGTAAGCCGTATGAACTTCTTAATTCATAATGAATTTATTATATCAACACCTTCAGATACATTTTTACACCTTCCAAGATACCTGAAGGCCCTTATTATTCGCATTGAAAAATACCCTTCAAGAGCAGATAAAGATGCACTCATGCAAAAAGATATTGATCGTATTCAACAATTGCTTGGTGAGCGATTAAAACCCTATGTCTCAAAAAAAATAACACCCCCTAAAGCCTTAAAAGATTTTCAATGGCTGATTGAAGAGCTTCACGTATCATTATTCGCCCAAGATTTAAAAACAGCATATCCTGTGTCACTTAAGCGATTAGAAAAAGCATTGGATGATATTCCTTATTACCCATGAGAGACTTATTTAAAAAAATATTTCGAGAAGAAGTGATTGATGAGGACATCAGTATTGAAGTCAGTGAATCGGACGGCGTTCGTTCGCTTCATTTTGCATCGCACGCGATTCAAAGCTCGATGCGCTTAAAAAAACCTTTTCACCTAGAGCTCACTTATACACGAGCGATGATGATGTTTCTTCTCTTTCATGCGCGTCCTCGTAAAGTTTTATTGATTGGCTTAGGAGGTGCATCCATTCCTAAATTTATTCACCAGTTCTTACCTGATATGAAATCGATTACTCTCGAGATTCATCAAAAAGTGATTGGTGTGGCACATCTTATGTTCCATCTACCGCCGAATGATAAATCTTTAAAAGTCATTCATGGGGATGGCATCTCTTTTATGAAAGAGCATCCGGAGTCAACTGATATATTAATGATTGACGCTTTTGATCCTGATGGTATCCCGCGTAACTTTAGGAGCCTCTCATTTTTTGATGTATGCAAATCGACTTTGCGTAAACATGGTATTTTTGTGATGAACATATGGGCAAGTGATCCCCATTACGATCTTTATATTGATCGTATGCGTCGCATTTTCGAAGGACTCATCTTGATTATTCCCACAGGCAAACCTGGCAATCAAATTGTGTTAGGTTTTAATGACATGCCACTTGAGCTTAATGTGAAGACATTGCGATCAAAGGCTAAATCACTCGAAAAAACTTATGGGCTAGAATTTTTAGCATTTTTTAATCAGCTTATGCTTCATAATCACCAGGCGTCGAACACGATCACATTCGATCAATAATTTTTAAAGGTTAAAACATTTGAATTTCCAATTTTTTGCGACTTGTCCACGTGGATTAGAAGCTTTATTAGCAGACGAACTTTTAGTGCAACGTGCGTTAAAGATTCTTGTCACTGATGGTGGCGTATCTTTCGAAGGTAATTTGGACACGATGTATCGTGTCAATTTACATAGTCGAATAGCAACACGCGTGATGTCTAGCGTGGGGCAAGGTAGTTATTCTTCAGAAGAAGATATTTATAAGGCGACGTTTAAACTTAATTGGCCCGCATGGTTTAAAGTCAATCAAACCATTCGCGTCAAAGTCACAGGTGTGAAGTGTCCTTTAAAAAGCTTGGATTTTGTGACACTTCGCATTAAAGATGCTGTGTGTGATCGTTTTCGAGAAGAGGGTGCGTTAAGGCCATCAGTGAGTGTTAGAGATCCTGATGTTCGTATTCATGCCTATCTTACACAAGATCAATACCAACTTTATTTAGATACGTCTGGAGCACCACTATATCAAAGAGGGTTTCGTGATGTGAGTGTGATCGCTCCTTTACGTGAAAACTTAGCAGCAGGTATATTGATGTTAACCGGCTGGCAACCAGGCACACCATTTTTAGATCCCATGTGTGGAAGTGGCACTTTTTTAATCGAGGCCGCTATGATGGCGGTGAATCAACCGCCTGGTATGAAGCGCACATTTGGTTTTCAAAAACTGACCTCATTCGACGAAAGTCTCTGGAAAAAAATTGAAACCGAAGCGCTTCATCAAATGAAGCCTATCGAATTCTTAGACATCTATGGATCAGATATAGATTTAAGAGCGGTACGAGTTACGCGTCACAATTTAAAAGTTGCAGGCTTGGAAGAAGTTGCAAAAGTCATGCAAAGTGATTTTGTAAAACTCGAACCACCTTCATCGGAAGGGGTGCTTGTCACCAACCCACCTTATGGTCAGCGGATAGGTGAAGACGAAGATCTAAAAGAACTCTATCCCGTCTGGGCGAAACATATGAAAGAATCTTTTGGTGGGTGGAATACTTATTTTTTAACGGCGGATCTTGAGATGCCAAAAGATATGCGATTAAAGCCCACAAAAAAAACACCGTTATTTAACGGTGCTTTAGAGTGTCGTTTATTTGAAATTAAAATGGTGGCAGGTAGCAACCGAAAACCAAAAGATTAAAGTACGTTTAACGCAGCTTCGTAGTTAGGTTCTTCTGTAATTTCTGCAACAAGTTCACTATGAAGTACTTCGTTATTTTCGTTTAATACGATCACAGCGCGAGAAGTTAAACCTGCCAAGCTCGTGTCGTCAATGGATACACCAAAGTCGGTCGCAAATTTTTTCGTGTTACGAAAGGTGGAGAGCGTTTGTACGTTCTCAATTTTTTCAGCACCGCAAAAACGATTCTGTGCAAAAGGTAAGTCAGCTGAGATACATAAGACCACTGTGTTATTTAATTTAGCCGCTGCTTCATTAAATTTTCTGACAGACGTAGCGCATGTAGGTGTATCGACACTTGGGAAAATGTTGAGCACTTTACGTTTTCCAGCAAAGCTAGCGAGGTTAACGTCAGCGCGTGTTTTATCTGCGAGACTAAAGTCAGGTGCCTTTTGTCCCTTGCTTAAAAATTGACCACCTATTTTGACTGGGCCGCCTTTAAGAGTCACTGGCATGATGAAGATTCCTTTGAAATTGAATAGTAGTTGACAATATACATCAGTTATTTTTGGAATGGTAGATCAAGTACTTTTTTTGTGACTAAGCCCTCAGTTTTAAGTCATTCATCCTTTAAAATAGAGTCATGTCTGAAGCTCATTCCGTCTCATTTGTTCATTTAAGGTGTCATAGCGAATATTCCATCACCGATGGGATTGTGCGCATTGATGACTATATCGACAAGGCTTCATCTCAAGATATGCCTGCCTTGGCGCTGACCGATTTAAATAATGTATTTGGTTTAGTAAAGTTTTATAAGGCAGCGCGAGACAAAGGTATCAAAGCCATTTTAGGCGCTGATCTTTGGATTGAGAATGAAATCAATCGTGATCAGCCTTATCGTGTCTTAGCGCTCTGTCAAAACGATAAAGGTTACTTAGCTTTATCTGAAATCTTAACGCGTGCATACCTAGAAAATCAGTATCATGGTCGCGTTGAAGTGAAAAAGTCTTGGTTGTTAGAAAAAAATGAGGGTCTCATTATTCTCTCAGGCGCTGCTATGGGAGATGTGGGTCAAGCTATTCTTCAAGAGCATACCGATATCGCGATGAATGCCATGAAAGATTGGGCGACTCATTTTAAAAATCGTTTCTACATAGAAATCCAAAGGATTGCTGAGGGCGATGATAAAAAAAATGAAGCACGTTTTATCAATCAGTCTTTAAGTTTGGCAACCAGCTTAGAAATTCCTGTGGTAGCGACGCAACCCATCCAGTTTATGGATCAAGATGATTATAGAGCGCATGAGGCGAGAACCTGTATCGCTGAAGGTTTCATCATGGCCGATAGCCGTCGCCCTAAATTATTTTCACACGAACAATATTTTAAAAATCAAGTGGAGATGACTGCTCTATTTAGCGACATTCCAGAAGCGCTTCAAAATTCAGTGGAGATTGCAAAGCGCTGCAACTTTGAATTTACTCTAGGTAAAAATTATTTACCTGACTTCCCAACACCTAACCAAGAAAAGCTTGAAGACTTTTTAATTTCAGAATCTAAAAAAGGATTAGAGGTTCGCTTAAAAGAACTTTTTCCAGATGAAGGAAAGCGTCATGAAGTAAGGCGAGAATATGACGCACGTATTCTTTTTGAAACTTCCATCATTAACCAGATGGGGTTTGCAGGTTACTTCCTAATCGTCGCTGACTTTATTAATTGGGCTAAAAATAATGAGGTTCCAGTGGGGCCTGGTCGAGGCTCAGGTGCCGGATCATTGGTAGCCTATAGTTTAGGTGTCACCGATCTTGATCCCATTCAATACCAACTCCTATTCGAGCGTTTCTTAAATCCTGATCGTGTCTCGATGCCTGACTTCGATATCGACTTTTGCCAAGAAGGTCGCGATCGCGTCATCGATTACGTCAAACAAAAATACGGTGCAGGTTCAGTGTCACAAATTGTGACGTTCGGCACGATGGCAGCTCGCGCTGTGATTCGAGATGTGGGACGCGTCCTTGATCTCCCCTTTAATTTTGTCGACAGCATTGCGAAATTAATTCCTATGGAATTAGGAATCACATTAGAAGACGCATTAAACAAAGAACCGCAGTTGCAAGATCGCTATAACAAAGAAGAAGAAGTTAAAGAGTTGATTGATCTCGCATTAAGGTTAGAAGGCATTGTCCGTAACGTTGGCATGCATGCGGGTGGCGTCTTAATCGCCCCCGGAAAAATTTCTAACTTCACACCCATTTACTGTCAGGCAAATGGTGATAGTTTAGTGAGTCAATTTGATAAGGATGATATTGAAGCTTTAGGTTTAGTGAAGTTCGACTTCTTAGGACTTCGCACACTCACCATTCTTGCGATGGCATTAAAGCATGCAAATATTTTACGAAAAAATGAGAATCAACCACCACTTGATTTGAATCATTTACCACTGGATGACAAGACAGTCTTCCAACTTCTAAAGAGTGCAAATACCACTGCTGTATTCCAGCTTGAATCGCGCGGCATGAAAGACATGTTAAAACAAGCGAAGCCGGATTGCTTTGAAGATATTGTGGCACTCGTAGCTCTCTACCGTCCGGGCCCGATGGATTTGATCCCTGATTTTTGTAAACGTAAACACGGACAACAGCGCATCGTCTATCCACATCCTTCTACCGAATCGATCTTAAAAGAAACTTACGGCATCGCTGTTTACCAAGAGCAGGTGATGCAGATTGCACAAACGGTTGCAGGTTACTCATTAGGTGCGGCTGATTTACTTCGTCGTGCGATGGGTAAGAAAAAAGTTGAGGAGATGGATGCGCAGCGCGAGGGTTTCATCGCAGGCTCTTTAAAAAATGGATTGAATGAAAGACAAGCGCGTGAACTTTTTGACTTACTTGAAAAATTTGCAGGCTATGGTTTTAATAAATCTCATGCGGCAGCGTATGCGATGGTCGCATACCAAACCGCTTATTTAAAAACACATTACCCCGCAGCATTCCTAGCCGCTTCAATGTCGGCTGATACGAATAATACCGACAATATTCAAATCTTCTTTGAGGATTGCAAACCGAATGGTGTGGAATTGTTACCGCCCGATATCAATCAAAGTGGTTTCGAATTTATTCCAACGAATACGACACAGATCTTATATGGATTAGGTGCGATTAAAGGTACGGGCTTAGCTGCGATTGAACTTATTTTAGAGTCGCGCGAAAGTAAAGGCCCTTTTAAAAATCTTTTTGATTTCTGCGCGCGACTTGATTTAAGAAAAGTGAATCGTCGTGTGGTCGAATCCCTCATCCGAGGTGGCGCATTTGACACTTTAGAGCCTAATCGTGCATCACTCTTAGCGAGTGTAAATTTAGCCATCACAGCGGCCGAACAAGGCAAAGCTAACATCGCACAAAATAGTTTATTTGGTGAAGAGCAGACTCAAAAAGTGGATATGGTGCATATGGATCCATGGACGCCCCAGCAAAAACTTCAAGAAGAAAAAGCAGCGCTCGGTTTTTATTTTAGTGGACATCCATTCACCTTCTTTGAAAAGCGTGTGCGACCATTCATCAAAACACAAATTAAAGAATTGAAACCACAAGAGCAACCTTATGTAATTGCAGGGGTAATTGTCGCCATTCGCATTCGCATGACATCTCGCGGAAAAATGGCAATTGTCACACTAGATGATGCGATTTCTCGTGTGGATGTGGTGGTAGGTAATGACCTCCTCACACAATCGCAAAGGTTAGTCCAAGAAGATCAGCTTTTAATTGTCGAGGGCCGAGTGAGTCATGATGACTTTACAGGTGGCATCCGTGTCACTGCGCGTAAACTTTTCGATTTAGCGACTGCCAGGAATCAATTCGCGCACCACTTAAAGATTTCATGTAATGGTCAATCAGATGCGAATAAGTTAAGAGAAATGCTAAAACCATACTGTGGGCATCCGCAACACGACTTAAAACGTTGCCGCGTTAAAATTGATTACCATAATGACCAAGGCCATGTAGAACTTTTTTTAGGTCGAGAATGGCAGGTTGATTTGCATGATGAGTTATTAGACGGTTTAACCCAGTGGTTGAGCGAAGAAAACGTAAAAATCCTTTATAATTGACCTCCCGATTTTAAAAGATTTATTTAATGAAAATTAGTTATCTAGACTTTGAAAAGCCGATCTCAGAACTTGAGGCTCAGACCCAGAAGCTCACAGAGACGCATGAAAAGAATAAGAATCTTGATATTTCAAAAGAACTTAGTCAGTTAGAAGGTAAGACTGAAAAACTACTTCACGAGATCTACGACAATTTAAACGCTTGGCAAATTTCCCAAGTCTCGCGTCACCCACAAAGACCCTATACCCTTGATTATATTGAGAAACTTTTCACAGATTTTGAAGAGTTACATGGCGATCGCGCGTTTGCGGACGACCCAGCTATTGTAGGGGGTTTAGCTTTATTTGAAGGTATGCCTGTGATGGTCATAGGTCACCAAAAGGGGCGTGATGTTAAAGAAAGACAATTCCGTAACTTTGGTATGCCAAAACCTGAAGGCTATCGTAAGGCCTTGCGCCTCTATAGGTTAGCCGAAAAATTTAATGTGCCAATTGTGACCTTGATCGATACCCCAGGAGCATATCCAGGTATTAACGCGGAAGAGCGAGGTCAATCAGAAGCGATTGCGCGTAACTTATATGTTATGGCAGAACTGAAAGTCCCTATCATTGGTATCGTGATTGGTGAAGGCGGTTCAGGTGGCGCATTAGCACTTGGTGTTGTGGATCATCTCATCATGCTGCAATTTGCAACATACTCCGTGATCTCCCCTGAAGGCTGTGCTTCTATCCTATGGAAGAGTGCGGACAAGGCATCGACTGCAGCAGAAACCTTAGGTATTACAGCAACCCGCTTAAAAGAATTAGGCTTGATCGATACGATTCTTCCAGAACCTTTAGGAGGCGCGCATCGCAATCCTAATCAACTCATGGAAACGGTTCGTAAATCTTTAAAAGAACACTTAACCAAACTTCAAAAGAAATCCCTAAAGCAACTCCTCGACTTAAGATACGAACGGTTACTTAGCTATGGCAAGTTCAAAGAAACCGCCAAGTAACAAAATTCCAGCTTCTGCCCTTAAAAAAACCAAACCACTATCCTTACTCGATTTAGTCGATAAGGCTTTTTTATCTTTACTAGAATCTCAAAAAAAGATTAAATCAATGATGGTTGCCTTAAGTGGAGGTGTGGATTCGGTGGTACTTTTACATCTCCTACATCAACTTCAAAAGACTCATCATTTCACTTTAAAAGCATCTCATGTACATCATGGTTTAAGTAAAAATGCAGACAAGTGGGTTAAGTTTTGTGAGAAGTTATGCACAAAATTATCAGTACCATTGGATGTCCATTACATCAAATTACCGCAAAAAAAGTCACTCGGCATTGAAGGGGAGGCAAGGCGGCTTCGCTATGAAAAACTCCTCCAATCCAAAACAGATTTAGTCGTTTTAGCGCATCATGAAGATGACCAAGCTGAGACATTTTTACTTCAATTAATCCGTGGAGCAGGGGTGAAAGGTTTGTCTTCCATGGCACATTTTGATGATAGCCGACGCTTATGGAGACCACTCCTAAACACCTCAAGAACTGACATAGAAATATATGCCAAAAAGCACCAATTAAAGTGGATTGAGGATGAAAGTAACCAGAATGCAGATTTTGATCGAAATTTCATAAGGTTAAAAGTTTTACCTATATTAAAGAATAGGTTTAGTCATATTATTAAAGTGATTTCTAGATCATCCTCCCATTTAGCAGAAGCGCAATATTTACTTGATGACTTAGCAAAAGTTGATTTAAAAAAATGTTTAAAATCATATAATTACATACATCAACTACAAGTAAAAACTTTAGATAAATTATCCAATTCTAGAGCTAAAAATCTATTGCGTTATTGGCTCGAAATCAATAATCAAATCATGCCATCTAAGGACCTTTTAGATGAGTTATTAAGACAAGTTTTAACGGCCAAAAAAGATGCGACAATAAAAATTCAGATCTCAAAAGATTTTGAAATTCGTCGCTATAAGGATGAGATTTATATCGTCAAAAAAAATCAAAAAGGACAAAAAAATTATGAAATTATTTGGAATGGCGAATCAGAAATTATTTTACCGAATGGATCAAAATTAAAATTTAAAAAAGTAAGAGGCGACGGTATTTCTTTAGAAAAAATTGAAGGTAAAAAACTTACTATTTCAAATCGAAAAGGTGGTGAATTTTTTAAGCCTGATATAAAAAGACCCACTAAAAAAATTAAGCAGCTTTTGCAGGAATCAGATCTCCCCCCCTGGGAACGTGAAAATTTACCGTTACTTTATATAGGTGACGAGTTAACTGCTATACCAAATTTTGGCGTTGATATTAAGTTTCAAGTGATGACTAAAGAGCTCGGTTTGGAAGTGATCTTATTACGATGATAATTACGTTTTTTTTACAATAAATAAGACTCACAGTCAGTTTTTTTAGCAACGAAGTCACTTATTGATTTTTATGATACTTTTTGGGTGAAATAGGGAAGGACTTTCTTCGGGAAGTTTTCCTATGCATTTTAGGCGTTAAGTCATTGAAATGTATTTGAAATTTATTTAAAGTCTTAACAGCTTTAACCTGAACAAGAGTTATTTTTATGAAATTAAAATTATTTGCAATTATTGCCTTAGCCCTAGCTAGCTCATTATCACTTAGTGCGGCTGAGAAATTAACGACAGGTACCATTAATATTGTAAGCACAACACCACTTCCTTCAATTGGTTTGCCACTGAATATTATTCCAGCGAATATCCAGATATTTGATAGTAAAGATTTGCGCAATCAGCCAGGTGTCACTTTTGCTGATCAGTTGATGAATAATGCGCAAGGTATTACATTTAACGAAATTCAAGGTAATCCATGGCAGCCAGATGTAAGTTTTAGAGGTTTTTCAGCCTCTCCTTTAGCTGGCACGCCTCAAGGTATGTCCGTATTTGTGGACGGAGTTCGTGTGAATGAGCCTTTTGGTGACACTGTGCATTGGGATTTAGTCCCAAACTTTGCGATTCAAGGCATGCAAGTGGTCCCCGGTTCTAATCCAGTTTATGGGCTTAATACTTTAGGTGGGGCTTTAGCACTTCAAACTAAGGATGGCCGAAGTAATCAAGGTATAGCTCTGGAAGGCGAAGCAGGTTCTTGGGGCAGAAAGAGAACACTGGCTCAAATTGGCGGCGTGTCAAAAGATGGCTCAGTAGATTATTTTCTAGGCGCACAACATACCACTGAAGATGGTTGGAGAAAATATTCGCCAAGTCACATTAATCAAACTTTTGGGAAGATTGGCTGGCAAAACGAAACCACAAAAGTTAACTTAAGTTATATCGGTGCTTATAACAATATGATTGGCAATGGTTTAACGCCCATCGAATTATTAGGGGGAAATCGCGATGGAGTGCAAACAACACCCGATCAAACTAAAAATTACCTAAATCATTTTGCACTCAATGCTGCACATTGGGTTAATAACAATATGATGTTAAGTGCCAATGCTTACCACAGGACTTCAAATCGAAATACGATTAATGGTGATGCGAATGATGATTTTAATAGCGGTACCATTGTTACTCAGGATATTTTTGATGCTAATAGCAGTACTTTTGCTGTCGGCAGTTGCGATACCGCTTTAGTTCCTGGGTCAGTAGCTGAAAACTGTGCGCCAGGCATTCTGAATCGATCAAGACTTAAATCACGTAGTTTAGGATTTAACCTTCAGGCTGCATTTAATCAAGATGTTTGGGGCAAGAAGAATCAATTTATTGCAGGCTTAGGTTATGACGTGCAACGCACAAAATTTAGACAAACGGAGCAGCCTAGCGAAGTAGCAGATGGTGATCTAGTTGTAGGTGCAGGTTCTCCAGATTGGTTTAATTTAGCTAGAACACCGATTAATCTTGAAGATCAGGTTGAAGAGACGGTGAACTTAAACGGCCGTTCGCGCACAGCAAGTCTTTTTGCTACAGATACATTGTCTGTTAACCAATACTGGCATGTGACTGCGAGTGCTCGATATAATCATACAACAGTTAAGAATCGAGATAACATCAATGATGGTTTACCAGAAAGCCTATCCGGTAATCATCACTTTAACCGTATTAACCCTTCACTTGGCGTGACGTTTACCCCAACTGAAACATTAAGCCTCTTTGGATCTTATAGTGAATCAAATCGAGCTCCGACATCGATTGAGTTAGGATGTGCGAATCCAGCATACCCTTGTAAGTTACCTAATGCGATGGCATCAGATCCGCCGTTAGACCAAGTTGTCGCTAAAACTTATGATGCAGGCGTGAGAGGTAAATTTTCTGATAACTTAAAATGGAATGCGTCGGTCTATCGAACTATGAATCATGATGATATTCAATTTATTTCAACCAACGCAGGTACTGGCTCATTAGGTTATTTTGATAATGTGGGCAGAACCAAACGCCAAGGTTTGGATTTAGGCTTATCGGGCACGATTGATAAATTTTTCTTCAGAGCAGGCTATAGTTTTATTTCAGCAAAGTATGATTCAGATCTACTCCTTGTAAATCAAGTGAATTCTGAGGCTGATGCTACTGACTCAATAAGCGTTAGACAAGGTAGCTATCTCGCAGGTATTCCTAAACATCAATTTAAATTACGCGCGCAGTACGAGATTTCGCCTCAATGGTTGGTGGGATCGAATATTGTTTATTATGCAAGTCAGTATGTGCAGGGCAATGAAAATAATGCCCACGTGAGCAGCACACCAAATTGCACTGATGATGGTCCAAGCTGCCAAGGCAAACTCAGTGGATATGCAATAGTTAATTTAGATACACAATATAACGTTGGCCAAGGTTGGAGAGTTTTTGCTAAAGCGATTAATATCTTTGATAAAGATTATTATTCGGGCGGTCGACTAGCTGAAACTTATTTCTCATCAGCTGGAGCTTGGAGTCCGGATGATAGAGGTGTAACATCTGTCGTTCCAGGAGCACCTCGTGCAGGTTGGATTGGCTTTCGATACGAATTTGGCGGCGCACCAGAAGCGAAGTAATATCTGTGAGCAACAAAAAGGGGGCTACAAGCCCCTTTTTTATTTCCTATATTTTCTTATTTCTGTGTGAGTTTGATAAATGAATAAAAGGTGCCAATAATAGGTATCCCAAAATTCGTCAGAATAAATTTACTTATTGATGGATGGTCTAACGATCATAAACCGATTTTCCCAAACATTTCCATGAATTCACCCCAAAATTATTTAGGAAGTTTTCCTGATATGCTTTCGTATCATTTACGTCACAATAGTAAACATACTTTAGAAGGGTGAAAGTTTGAGTTTAAAGCTTCGTCTTATATTGATTATCAACGCGGTATTGCTTCTTATCTTAATGCTAGGAGGTGTTTTAGCGATTGATACCGCCAAAAAAAATGTGCGCGCTGAGGTAGCCTCATCTGAAAAATTAGCACTCTATTTGTTTGAGATTGGTGTTTTAAAGAACCCGAAATATTACTCGATCGAGAGTGAGTTTAAACCTCTAAATTTACAGAGCTTGGTTCATATGCGACACCTCAAAATCGAGTTCTTTAATTTAGAAGGTAAATTAGTCGATAGTAACGATTCCGAAACACACACTAAAGCTATTGATCAGGCACCCAATTGGTTCGTGAGCTTTATGGGATTATTTTCAGAACCGTGGGAACCTAAAAGATTGGTAGTTGATATTTTGGGCCAGCCAAAGGGCACTATTGTGATCACCCCTGATCCTAGTTATGAGTTTGGTGAGATATGGAACCAGTTCACGGGTATTTTTTACCTCGCAGGTGTTTTTTTTATTTTGACGAATATTTTGGTGGCGTGGATTGTGTTTAGAGCATTAAGCCCAGTGGAATTTATCTTGAAAGCTTTAACTGAATTGGAATCCGGTAATTTAAAAGTGAAGATGCCTAACTTAAAGACTTCAGAATTGTCTGCGATTAGTTCTAAGTTTAATGCCATGGTTAAAACATTGAGAGTCAGCATCGAACAAAATCACCAACTCTCACAAAAATTAATTCGCATTCAAGAAGAAGAGAGAAAGAGTTTGGCACGAGACCTTCATGATGAGTTCGGACAATCACTCACAGCAATTCATGCAGACGCGGCGGTATTAAAGGCATTGGCTAATAAGGATTATCCAAAGATTAAACCTTCAGTCAATGCAATCTCTGACCTCTCGAAACATCTCATGAATCTCGTGGGTGGCATGCTAAGCAGTTTGAAGCTAGGTGTTCTTCATGAATTAGGACTAGAAGAAGCTTTAAAAGATTTATTAAACACATGGCAATTAAGACACCCAAAAGTGAATCTTAATTATGAGGTTAACTTAAAAACATTGCCGAAGATAGGTGAAACTATATCCGTTACAAGCTACCGGATTATTCAGGAGTGCTTGACGAATATCTCAAGACACGCAAGAGCTAAAAATGTTGACATTCATATTGATTACATTAAAAAAAATAAATCAATCGCTGTGATTGATATTAAGGTGAATGATGACGGTGTAGGTTTGAGTAAAACTCATCGTGATGGCTTTGGATTATCGGGCATGCGTGAGCGTATTAATGAGATCCATGGAAAAATTAACATCGTGAGTAACATCAATCGCGGCGTTAAATTAAATATTCAATTACCTATTACAAGAAAAAAATAAATGGCCAAAAAAACCACCATCGTATTAGTGGATGATCACGCTGTAGTCAGAGCAGGGGTGAGACGTCTTCTTGAGCAGGAGCCTCTATTTGAGGTGATAGGCGAAGCTGAGAGTGGTGAAAAGGCTTATCAAATCTTTGGCGAATTAAAACCTGATGTGATGGTGATGGATTTATCAATGCCTGGCATGGGCGGATTGGAAGGGATTCGTCGCATCTTAATGCGTTATGAAAAAGCTAAGATTTTAGTTTTATCCATGCACGAGGATTTATCATTTGCGAACCAAGCCTTGAAGTTAGGCGCTAAAGGGTATCTCACTAAGAATACGTTGGCGGATGACTTGGTGAAGTCGATTGAAACAGTGACCCAGGGAGATGTTTTCTTGAGTGACGAGATCGCTAAAAAAATGGCCATGCAGTCGATTTCAGGGAATCAAGATCCAGTTCACGAATTATCAGCGCGTGAGTTTGAGATCTTTAGACTTTTAGCTGAAGGCTTAGATATAGATGCGATCGCATCAACACTTAATATAAGTTCTAAGACGGTGTCAAATTATCAAACCATGATCAAGCAAAAGCTTAATATCAATACCCCCATTGAACTGATCCGCTACGCGATTAAAGTGGGTATCATTAAAAATTAGATTTTTTCGGGAAGAATTCTCAAATATTTTTGGGAGTTAAGATCATGCATGATTTAAAGGGAAGAGCTAAAGTGGTTTTGTCTTAATACTTGCCATAAAAGCTTATAAAGAGACGCACTCGACTCCATAGAGAAAAGGTTTTTTTTAAAAGGGATTCATTTTTGAATCCCTTTTTTTATCCTAAGAAGTCAAAAGAGCGCCCGCCCTCGTGATATCATTTTAAGTATGAAGATTGGTACCCCCTTATCCCCAAATGCCACGCGTGTCATGCTTCTTGGAAGTGGTGAACTTGGTAAAGAAGTGATTATTGCCTTGCAGCGTTTAGGTGTGGAAGTCATTGCGGTGGACCGTTATGAAAATGCTCCGGGACATCAGGTTGCCCATCGATCCCATGTCATTGATATGACTGATAGTCAAGCCCTCTTAAATTTAGTCAAACTAGAAAAGCCCCATTATATTGTTCCTGAAATTGAAGCGATCAATACTGACGTTCTAGCTCAAATCGAAAAAAGTGGGGACGCGATTGTAATCCCCACAGTGAATGCCGTGCAACTCACCATGAATCGTGAGGGTATTCGTGATTTAGCAGCAAATCAATTAAAACTCCCTACATCCCCATTTGCGTTTGCTAAAAGTTTAGACGAATTACAAAAAGCAATTGATAGTGGTATTGGTTATCCATGCTTTGTAAAACCCACGATGTCATCTTCCGGAAAAGGTCAGTCACGGATCACTGATGCATCAAAAGTCAAAGACGCATGGGATTATGCAGCGTCTGCAGGGCGGGTCAATAAAGGTGTGGTGATTGTAGAAGGTCAAATCGATTTTGATTATGAAATTACGCTGCTGACCGTCAGAGCAAAAAACGATAAGGGTGACATCGAAACATATTTCTGTGAGCCGATTGGACACAAACAAGAGCAGGGGGACTATGTGGAGAGTTGGCAACCGCAACCCATGCATGAAGTCGCATTAAAAAAAGCACGCGATATTGCTAAAAAAATTACGGATGCTTTAGGTGGCTTAGGGTTATTCGGCGTGGAGCTCTTTATTAAAGATGACCAAGTATGGTTTTCAGAGGTAAGTCCAAGACCGCATGACACGGGTATGGTGACTATGGTGAGCCAAAGTCAGAACGAATTTGAATTGCACGCTCGTGCCATTTTAGGCTTACCTGTAAATACAAGTTTATCAAGACCTTCTGCAAGCGCTGTTATATATGGCAATCACGATGCCAATGGTATTCATTTTGAAAATATTGATAAAGCCTTAACTGTTCCAGAATCTGATCTAAGACTTTTTGGTAAGCCCACTTCATTTAAGCGTCGACGCATGGGTGTGGCTTTAGCCTCGGCTGATAATGTGAGTGAAGCTAGAGCGCGAGCTCAAAAAGTAGCATCCCTCGTTAAAACATCTGTTTAATGTCTCAACCTTCAGCGTCAATTCCTCAAACACTATATGATTTATTAGGTGGTGAGCCAGAAGCTACGCACAAAATTCGCGAAATCGTCGAAGCATTTTACGATGTGATGGATAGTGATGAAAAAGCTAAAACGATTCGTCTTATGCATCCAGAAGATTTAACGTCTTCGCGTGAAAAGCTTTTTATGTTTTTAAGTGGATGGACGGGTGGACCACAACTTTACATTGAGCGTTATGGACATCCATTTTTAAGACGTCGGCACTTACCCTTTAAGATAGGCGAAGAGGAGCGTGATCAATGGATTTATTGTATGACGAAGGGTATGCTTAATTTAAAGATGGAAGAGGAAAAAATAAAAGCGCTTTTGAATGCGCTTTATCCCATCGCTGACTTCGTGCGAAATCAGTAATTTTTTTAAACGCGCGCTTTACGTTTTGGTGGCTCTGATTTTGAGTCGGAGGCTCTAAATGTTCTAATCGTTGTTGGCTTTTTAGCAAAAGTTCTTGGAGCAGATTCGCTTTTATAGGCGGGTTTTCGATCACTTACTTTTCTGTCACTTGGTTTTCTGTCACTAAATGATTTTTTTTCACCGAAAGTTTTTTTATCAGAATCTGATCGATTAAAGCTAGGTTTTGTATCTGACATCTTTCCAAATAATCTTTTTTCAGTAGCTTTTTTCTCAAAAGGACTTCTAGGCGCTCTAGGTTCTCTATCGCGCTTAGGGGCATCCGTCGAACCAAACTCTTTTCTAAATGGTTTTTTATCACCAAAAGATTTTTTATCTCCGAATGATTTTCGTTCTCTAGAACTTCTGTCGCCAAATGATTTTTTTTCACCAAAAGGTTTTCTGTCGCCAAAAGATTTCTTATCTCCGAAGCTTCGTTTACCACCGCGAGATTTTGATTTTCTTTCTTCACCTAATTGATCGCGTGATTGAACTTTAGGTTCAAATCCTGCCATCACTTGCATATCAATTTTGTGACCTGTATATTTTTCAATATCACGGAGTGCTTTGCCATCCATCGGAGCCACAAATGAAATCGCGACGCCTTCTTTTTTGGCTCTGCCTGTTCGACCAATACGATGCACATAGTCCTCTGCAAATTTAGGAAGATCATAATTAATAACGTGTGTAATGCCATCGACGTCAATACCACGCGCTGCAACATCGGTTGCCACTAACACACTGATATCGTTATGTCTAAATTTAGTGAGTGTTCGATTACGAGCGCCTTGCGTCATGTCACCATGAAGTGCCCCTGTTTTGTGTCCTGCGTTATAAAGTTCATCGGCTAATAAATCTGCGTGACGTTTAGTTGAGGTAAAGATAATTGTATGTTTAACACCGGGTTGAATGAGCAAGTGTTCGAGTAATTTATTTTTATGGTTTAGGTTATCCACGAAATACATATTCTGCGTAATATTTTCGTGTTTTTCTTTGGAGTGAGAAATCTCAATCGTTTTTGGATTGTGTAATAGATCTTTCGCGATCTTACTGATTTGACCATCTAGTGTGGCTGAGAATAATAAGGTTTGATGTTTCGTATTAATCGCTGCACATATTTTTTTAACATCAGGAATAAATCCCATATCAAGCATACGATCAGCTTCATCTAATACCAACATTTGTAACCTAGACAAATTAATACGGCCGCGTTCCATGTGATCTAAAAGTCGACCAGGGGTCGCGATTAAAATATCTAAAGGTTGTGACAATAATTTATTTTGGAGCGGATAGGGCATGCCGCCTACGATGCTAGTTGTTTTAGCTTTAATAAATGTTCCGTACTTACGTGCGGCTTCATTAATTTGTGCTGCCAATTCGCGCGTAGGTGTGAGTACTAAAATACGTGGCCCACGATCTTTCACAGGATGTGGTGTTGCTAATAAATTCAATGCAGGCAAAATAAATGCCGCAGTTTTACCAGTGCCTGTTTGTGCGGATGCCATGAGATCATGACCTTCCATAATGACAGGGATGGATTTAGCTTGAATAGGGGTGGGGGTTTTATAACCTACGCTATCTAAAGCGCGAAGGATTTGTGGGTCGAGCTTTAATGATTCAAAAGACAATGTCGTACTCCTTAAAAAAGGGTTAGGTGCATTTAATCTTTTAAAAAATTCAAAACTTCCAATCACTAGATTTAAACGCGCAAGGTGTTACTTGATGTGAGTGCGCAGTATATAGATAAATCCATGAATATCAAAGCTTATTTTGCCTATAATATGCTAGAATTCGGCCTCAATTCAATTTTGGTAGCACTTTTTATGTCACGCAATTTAAGAAACATTGCCATCATCGCCCACGTGGACCATGGCAAAACCACCCTCGTCGATAAACTTCTTCAGCAATCAGGCACCTTCGCACAGCATCAGGCAGTGACCGAACGTGTGATGGATTCCAACGATATTGAAAAAGAGCGTGGCATCACCATTCTAGCTAAAAATACAGCGGTTACTTTTGAAGGTACGCACATTAATATCGTCGATACCCCGGGACATGCTGACTTCGGTGGCGAAGTAGAGCGCGTATTAGGTATGGTAGATGGCGTGGTATTACTTGTTGACGCAGTTGAAGGCCCTATGCCTCAAACACGTTTTGTGACTAAAAAAGCATTAGCGTTAGGTTTAAAACCTATTGTAGTAATCAATAAAGTAGACCGCCCAGGTGCGCGAGCTGATTGGGTGATTAACCATACATTCGATTTATTTGCGAACTTAGGTGCCACTGATGAGCAGCTTGATTTTCCGATTGTGTATGCATCTGCATTAAATGGTTTTGCAACACTTGATATGAACCAAAAATCAGACACGATGAAACCTTTATTTGAAACTGTGCTAAAGCACGTAGCTCCTCCAGAAGGCAGTCGAGATAAGCCGCTGCAACTTCAAATTTCGGCGCTCGATTATTCAACTTATACCGGTCGTTTAGGAGTGGGTAAAATTAAAAACGGTGTGATAAAGTCAGGCCAATCTGTGGTCGTCATGCATGGAGATAAACAAGTATCTCAAGGCCGTATCAATCAAGTCTTAGGCTTTAAAGGTTTAGATAGAATTCCAGTGGAAGAAGCTGAGGCTGGCGACATTGTAATTATTTCTGGTATCGAAGAAATTGGTATTGGGGTCACGATTGCTGATACGAATAATCCGGTAGGCTTGCCTATTATGGCGGTGGATGAACCAACATTGACGATGGACTTTATGGTCAACACTTCACCACTTGCAGGCACTGAAGGTAAGTTTGTGACGAGCCGACAAATTCGAGATCGTCTAACAAAAGAATTGCTAGTGAACGTAGCACTCAAAGTTGAAGACACCCAAGATGCTGATGTTTTCCGAGTGTCAGGTCGTGGTGAATTACACCTTACAATCTTATTAGAAAATATGCGTCGAGAAGGTTTTGAAATGGCCGTAGGTAAACCGCGTGTCGTTTATCGTGAAATCAATGGTCAAAAATGTGAGCCTTACGAAGTATTAACCGTTGACTTAGAAGATGACACTCAAGGTGCTGTGATGGAAGAGCTCGGTCGTCGTCGAGGCGAAGTTCAAAACATGGAGTCTGACGGTAACGGACGCACACGTTTAGAATATAAAATTCCAGCGCGCGGACTTATTGGTTTCCAAGGTGAGTTCATGACCATGACTAAAGGTACTGGATTGATGGCGCACGTGTTTGATGAATATGCCCCTGTGAAGCCTGATATGCCTGGACGTCGAAACGGTGTATTGATTTCGGCCGAACACGGTGAGGCTGTGGCTTATGCCTTGTGGAAACTCCAAGACCGTGGTCGTATGTATTCAAGTCCGGGAGATAAATTATACGAAGGCATGGTGATCGGTATCCATGCTAGAGACAATGACCTTATTGTGAATCCTATTAAAGGTAAACAACTCACTAACGTGCGAGCATCAGGTACTGATGAAGCGGTTCGATTAGTGCCACCCATACAACTCACTTTAGAATCTGCAGTAGAGTTTATTGAGGATGATGAGTTAGTTGAAATTACGCCGAAATCTATTCGTATTCGTAAACGTTTCTTGCTTGAACACGAACGTAAGCGCGCATCAAAAGAATAAATTAAGTAGCTTGCCCCTGGCTGACAAGGTAGTCTTCGTAGTTGCCAGAGAAGTCAATAATATGATCACTTTTGATTTCAATAATACGCGTTGCAATCGAACTTACAAATTCACGGTCGTGACTCACAAAAAATAAAGTACCCTTGTATTTATCGAGCGCTGTATTAAGAGACTCAATCGACTCCATGTCCATATGATTTGTAGGTTCATCCATCAGAAGCACATTTGTTTTTGCAAGCATGAGTTTACCAAAAAGCATACGGCCTTTTTCTCCACCTGATAAAACCTTCACCGATTTTTTAGTATCTTCACCTGAAAATAAAAGTCTTCCTAAAATACTGCGAATGGCTTGGTCATCTTCACCGGATTGTGCACAGTCTTTCATCCAATCAAAGAGCGTCACATCTTTTTCAAAATCAGTTGCATGATCTTGCGCGAAATAACCAATCTTTGCTTTTTCAGCCCACTTGATTTCACCATGATTAGGTTTTAATTCATTAACTAAACATCTGAGAAATGTCGTTTTACCAATACCATTTTCACCGATGACAGCAATGCGTTCACCTGCTTCGACAAGCAAATTAAAATTTTTGAATAACTCACTATCAAAACCGTGAGTCAGGTTTTTAATTTCCACCGCTTGGCGATGGAGCTTATCCTTATCGTCATAATCAAAACGAATATAAGGGTACTGACGGCTGGATGGCACAAATTCTTCTACTTTAATTTTATCAATTTGTTTTGCTCGACTCGTGGCTTGACGCGCTTTTGATGCATTAGCAGAAAAACGTCGCACGAACTCTTGAAGTTCGGCAATCTGTTCTTTTGCCTTGTCGTTGTCTTTCAGTTTTTGTTGGCGGGCCATAGTGGACGCTTCCATGTAATTATCATAATTACCTGGATACACTGTGAGCTTGCCATAATCCATGTCAGCCATGTGTGTGCATACTCGATTTAAGAAGTGCCTATCATGAGAAATAATAATCATGCTAGAGTTACGATTATTTAGCGTATCTTCTAGCCATTGGATCGTATGAATATCTAAGTTGTTAGTCGGTTCGTCGAGTAACAAAATATCTGGATTAGAAAAAATCGCTTGCGTTAATAGCACGCGCAATTTAAAACCAGGTGCGATCTGGCTCATTGGACCTTGGTGCTGTTCGATGGGAATTCCCACACCAATTAACAATTCACCTGCTCGGGCTTCTGCCGTGTAACCATCAAATTCAGCATAGACGCCTTCTAATTCAGCAGCCTTCATGTAATCTTCTTCAGTCGCATCGGGATTCATATAGATGGCGTTTTTTTCTTCGTTCGCCTTCCACATCTCTTCATGACCCATCATCACGACATCTAGTACACGCTGATCTTCATAAGCGAATTGATCTTGTTTTAACCATGACATACGTTCATTTTTGTCTAATGAGACATTGCCTGAAGTGGGGTCTAATACGCCTGCTAAAATTTTCATGAAAGTGGATTTACCACAACCATTGGCACCGATTAAGCCATAGCGATTGCCATCCCCAAATTTAACGGAGACATTTTCAAAGAGGGGTTTTGCACCAAACTGAATGGTGATGTTATTACTTATAAGCACGCTTATAGATCCTTAAAATTTTTTTATTTAAATTGATTCTGAATGACAACTTCATCGAGAGGCAATTGTCCACCTCGTGGCATCGCTTCTTTAATACCTTTTCCTACACATACAAACATCGCTGGCGTGTGATCGGAAGGTAAATTTAGTAATTCACCCACCTTATCAAAATCAAAGCCATCCATAGGGCACGTATCATAACCCATTGATTTGGCGTAAAGCATTAAATTCATCGCAGCCATTCCACAAGATCGCATCGCTTCATCGCGTTGCACTTCTGGTTTGCCTTCATAATATTGTTGAATGGCAGGTACTAAATAATCTTGCACAGGTTTGGGTGCATCTTTCCAATAACGACCTGGTTCTTTATTCCACGCCATAAGGTCTGCCACCAATACAATCAAAATTGAAGCCTCTTCCACTTGTGCCTGGCCCCAGCTGACTGCACGAATTTTTTGTCGTAATGATTTATCGGTCACTACGATAAATCTCCAGTTTTGAATATTAAAAGCCGTAGGGGATAAAATCGCATGAGAGAGTAGTTCATAAATTTCTTTTTCAGTCATGACGTGACTGGTATCAAAATGCTTAATCGATCTTCTTTGTTGTATGGCTTCTTTAACTTGCATACTTTGCCTTTTCTTAAAATTAATATTCTATTTTTTGTATCGTGAGATAGCTGTCACCTATCGGTTTTTCCCAAGTCACTTCATCATTCAATTTTGCACCAATAAGTGCTTCAGCAAGAGGGGACAAATAACTCACCTTGCCTTGATGAATATCTGATTCATCTTCACCCACAATCTCGTAAGTACTTAATTTGCCTTCTTCATCTTCCACAGTAACTTTGGCACCAAACAATACCATTGAATGATCTTCTTCTGAAGGAGCTGTCAGAATGGCTGACTCAATCCGCGCTGCATAATAACGCATATCTCGCTCTACGATGGCAATTTTTTGTTTAGCGATAGGATCATCTTTTTTATTCTTTAATTCTTCACGCTCAATTTCAAGCGCATCAATTTGTGTATTAAGAAGTTTAAGTCCATTAGGCGTGACATAGTTAGGCTCATCACTTAATGGTCTCTCAGGAATATCAATCCCCGCATGTTCCAAATCATTTTCTTTAACAAATGCGCGACTCATTAATTATTCCCACTCAATCGTTGCAGGTGGTTTGCCAGAAATATCATAGACGACGCGATTAATACCTCGGACCTCATTAATAATACGATTGGATACTTTACCCAAAAGGTCATAAGGTAATTCTGCCCAGTGGGCAGTCATAAAGTCTGATGTGACAACGGCTCTCAGAGCCACAACATATTCATACGTTCTACCATCCCCCATCACACCTACTGATTTCACCGGTAAAAATACCGCAAAGGCTTGAGAAGTTTTTTCATACCAACCCGAATGGATAAGTTCTTCTATAAAGATGGCATCAGCACGACGAAGTAAGTCTGCAAATTCTGATTTCACTTCACCTAAAATACGCACACCTAAACCAGGGCCGGGGAAAGGATGACGATAGACCATGGTTTTAGGAAGGCCTAATGCAATGCCTAATTCACGTACTTCATCTTTAAAAAGTTCACGCAAAGGTTCTAAGAGTTTTAAATTGAGCGTTTCAGGTAAACCACCGACGTTATGATGACTCTTAATCGTATGTGCTTTTTTAGTTTTAGCAGATGCTGATTCAATGACATCAGGATAGATCGTGCCTTGAGCTAACCATTTCGCTTTTGGAATTTTTTTAGCTTCATTCTGAAAAACTTCTACGAACTCACGACCGATAATTTTTCGTTTTTGTTCTGGATCCGTTACACCTTTTAAATCGTTCAAAAATTTATGTGATGCATCCACATGGATGACCTTAACGCCTAAGTTATCATGAAATGTTTTCATGACTTGTGTGGCTTCATTTAGACGAAGCAAACCGTTATCTACAAATACGCATGTGAGTTTTTTCCCAATCGCTTTATGAATGAGGGCTGCGGCAACGGACGAATCAACACCCCCTGATAAGCCCAATATCACTTCATCATCTTTTACAGTGTCTTGAATATGTTTCACTGCTGTTTCAATATAATTAGGCATCGTCCAGCTTGATTTACATTCACAAATTTTATTTACAAATTGTTTGAGAATGTTAAAACCTTTTTTAGTGTGTGTGACTTCAGGATGGAATTGCACCCCATAGAATTTTTTTGATTCATACATCATGCCAGCAATTGGCGTGGATGCATTACTTGCAATCACTTTAAATTGCGGTGGTAGTTCTGTGACTTTATCGCCATGACTCATCCACACATCAAGAAGTCCGTGACCTTCTGGATTCGTTTTATCTTGAATGTTTTCTAGAAGAGGTGAGTGGTTATGCGCTCTAATTTCAGCGTATCCAAATTCACGCGTATTTGCATTTTCAACTTTACCGCCGAGTTGCGCTGCCATCGTTTGCATGCCATAACAAATACCTAAGACAGGAACGCCAAGATCAAAAACGATCGGAGGTGCGATAGGTGTATCTGATTCATAAACTGAATTAGGCCCGCCTGACAAAATAATACCTTTTGGATTAAATGCTTTGATGTCTTCTTCATTCATGTCATGCGAATAAAGTTCCGAATAGACATGCATCTCTCGCACACGACGTGCGATGAGTTGTGTGTATTGGGAGCCAAAGTCGAGTATAAGAATTTTATCCATAGGATTTAAAAAGCCTCCTTGGTCGGAGGCTTTTTGGTTGATAGATTTAAATTAATCAACACGGTAATTGGGAGCCTCTTTAGTGATCTGCACATCATGCACATGGGATTCGCGCATACCTGCACTTGTGATTTGCACAAAATTCGCTTTATTACGCATCTCATCGATGTTTCTTGCGCCAACATAACCCATGGAAGCACGAAGCCCACCCATCAATTGATGAATCACACTAATCACACTCCCTTTATAAGGGACACGTCCTTCAATACCTTCGGGTACTAATTTATCTGCATTGTTTTCAGAGTCTTGGAAGTAACGATCAGACGATCCTTTTTGCATCGCACCAATAGAACCCATGCCGCGATAGGATTTATAAGATCTACCTTGGAAGAGTTCAACCTCACCTGGTGCTTCTTCAGTGCCTGCAAACATCGAACCTAACATCACAGAGTTAGCACCTGCAGCAATCGCTTTTGCGACATCTCCTGAGAATCTAATACCACCATCACCAATGAATGGAATATTAAGTTTACTTAATGCTTCAGCGACATTACTAATCGCAGTAATTTGTGGAATGCCGACACCTGCCACAATCCGTGTGGTGCAAATTGAGCCTGGACCGATACCTACTTTTACGCCATCAGCTCCCGCATCCACTAGTGCTTTTGCAGCATCAGCAGTTGCAATATTGCCGCCGATCACTTCGATATGTGGGAAATGTTTTTTAACCCATGTGACGCGATCAATCACCCCTTGCGCGTGACCGTGCGCTGTATCCACCACAATCACATCAACACCAGCATTTGCTAATAATTCAACACGCTCTCCAGTACCTTCACCCACACCGACAGCGGCACCTGCGCAAAGTCGACCTTTATCGTCTTTACATGCATAAGGATGGTCGGATGATTTTTGGATATCTTTAACCGTAATTAAACCTTTTAACGCATCATTTTTATCGATCACTAAAACACGTTCTAAGCGATGGTGATGAAGTAAACGAATCACTTCTTCTTTGGATTCACCTTCTTTCACAGTGACCAATCGATCACGCGGCGTCATGATATTTTTAATAGGCTGATCGAGATTCGTTTCAAAACGTAAATCTCGGTTAGTCACGATACCGACAATCTTGCCACCATCGATCACAGGTAACCCTGAAATTTTATGAAGTGCTGTAAGGTTCATGACATCTCGGACTGACATATTAGGTTCAATCGTAATGGGATCATTCACCACACCAGACTCGAAACGCTTCACACGGGACACTTGGTAAGCCTGTTCCTGTGGCGTCATATTTTTATGAATGATACCGAGTCCACCTTCTTGGGCTAATGCTATGGCCAAACGTGACTCAGTCACTGTATCCATCGCAGCCGATACAATAGGAATATGAAGTTTGATTTTTCGGGTGAGTTGCGTGGTTAAATTCACTTCACGCGGCAACACTGTGGAATGAGCTGGAACGAGGAGCACGTCATCGAAAGTGAGTGCTTGTTGTATTAAACGCATCTTTTGATCCTTTGCGCAAAACGAAATTATACAGAAAAAGTCTCGTTATGGCTAAGAAATCGTGGGTTTTAAGCGCTATCCCCACCTTTTTTCATGACCTTACCTTCGGCCGCACGTTGACGTCTAATCTCTTTCGGGTCAGCAATAAGAGGGCGATAGATTTCGATACGATCCCGTTCACGCATGATGTGATCCAATTGTGTGAGTTTTCCAAAAATGCCAATTTGATTAACACTCAAATCAATTTCAGGGAATTTTTTAACAATCCCTGAAAGTTGAATCGCTTCTGCTGCTGTAATCCCTTTTTTCACTTTGACAGGAATAATGAGCTGCTTTTTTGGCAGCGCGTAGGCTACTTCAATCAAAATTTCGTTTGGCATAAAACACTCTTTAATCTTTAGTTATTTTGTATATATTTTATCAGCTTGTGTCACAAATCCATCCACAAACGTATTCGCGATTTGGCCGAAAATAGGCGAGATCAATTTATCTAAAATGAAATTTGCAAATTCGTAATGTAAATGAAATTCGATGCTGCAGGCTTCTTCATTAATTTTATGGAATATCCAATAACCTTCCAAAACTTTAAAAGGCCCATCGATTAATTTTAAATCAATGCGATCAGGATAGTGTTTTGTGTTTTGTGTGGTGAAGCTTTGATTTACTCCGCTGTATTTAATATGAATAGAGGCTTTTGTGATTTCAGTATTTCGTTCCAATACTTCTGAGCCCCCACACCAGGGTAAAAATAAGGGGTAGTCTTCAATGCGATCGACAAGGTTAAACATCAGGTCCACCGAGTGATTCACAATCACATTTTTTTTGACATCAGGCATGGGATAAATTGATTTAGCGTAAAATACATATTTTAAAGGATTAGTTAGTTTCCATGAGCATTGTTCAAAACAAAAAAGCTTTTCACGACTACTTCATCGAAGCAAAATATGAAGCCGGTATCGTATTGGAAGGCTGGGAAGTCAAAGCCATTCGTGACAATCGCACGAACATAAAAGAAGCCTACGTCATTATTCAAAGGGGCGAGATTTATCTTATCGGTTGCCACATTACACCGATGGGTGCTGCTTCAACCCACATTCGTCCCGATGCGATCCGCACCCGAAAACTTTTACTTCATAGTGAAGAAATTGCAAAGCTCATCGGTAAGGTAGAGCGTTCAGGGTACACCTTAGTACCCATTGATATGCACTTTAAGGGTGGGCGTATCAAAATTGAAATAGGTTTGGCAAAAGGCAAAAAACAATACGACAAGCGAAACGCTGAAAAAGAACGCGACTGGGAGCGGGATAAGGCAAGAATCATACGGGCGGCTAACAAGAAGTAGTATAATGAGATCTTGCTTTGGGGCTGACCCGGTTTCGACGTGGGTTGCAAAGCAGGTGAGGGCATGTCGAGGCCTAGTTACCTCGTAAATCCATCTAGAAACAAGTATAGTCGCAAACGACGAAACTTACGCTCTAGCTGCTTAATCCAGCTGGACGCTGCACCGAAGTGTCTCTCGGTCGGGTGGGCAACCACAGCAGCGTCATAAAGAGAGACTCGTTATTGGTTGGGTCACTTAACTAATAATTAAACTAAGGTGACTCGCGGCGAAATTGCTTGCTCGTTGGTGATTGAACCGTTAAACAAAAACAACGATAGCTAAACATGTAGAACTTTCTGTAGAGTACTTACGGACGGGGGTTCGATTCCCCCCAGCTCCACCATTAATATTTACTTTAATTATTGATTTTATTCATTACTTATAACCTTAATTGCAACGAGCAACTAACGGCAAAGATGCACCTCCCAAAGCAAGGAGAATTGCCAGAGACATTGAGCTTATTTTTGGTGCTTTTTTAACGGAGGGAGTAGGGTTAAAGTGCGATCTTGTTATTTCAAAAGCCTCCTGGTTTAATCCCATTTCCTGATTAAGAATTATGCGATGATTTTTGTTCATACCTAAAAAAGCTCCAAAGTAAATACCCATCTAAAGCTCAGGTAAATAGTACTATTTTGAAGGATAGTATTTAACTATATTAAATATTTAACTCTATGTAATTTTTAATCTTATTTAATTGGTTATCTTGATTGTATTTGGGATAACGTTTTGCATATTGGATGCACGAGCTTTTTAACGATTTTTTTGTTATCAAATTTTTAATTAAGTCATAGTAGTTCGGCGTATGTGCTTCAGTATTGACCACTTCACAAGCCCCAAGATTTTCAATGCGTTGTGCAAGCAAAAATTGCTCAATGTTGGTTGGGAAAATTAATTGCGGGACATTGGATAGCAACATAGCGGAAGTAAATCCATGTCCACCATAACCTATAGCCAAATCACATTCATTAACAATGCTCCTTAATTGAATAGATTCAGTATAAATATTAATATTTTTACCATGAAGCTTTTCTTTTGCGGATTGAGAAAGTCCTGGAATGACAGCAATAACTGCATAGTCTAGTTGTTGTAGCGCTCTAATTACTAACTCACAATCACGGAAATTTGGTCGCAAATACACAAAAACTTTTACATTTGAGTTATAAGTCCAACTGACCTCAGGCCCCCGGGACATATCAAATATCGGACCAATAAACTCATCTATATTGTTAATTGCTCTATTGTGATAGTGGTCTAGCTCAGGGTAAGTAAAAAAGAAGTTTTTGTGAACCTTAAATAAGTCGGCTAGGCTTGCAATCGGTTCAGCACCATAAGAACTGATAGCGCTATTAATTGTCTTGGTTACCCTAATATCCGAATTTAATAATCTTTGATTATCATTTTGCAACCATGGCCTTATGCTTGGTAATGGATTGATTGATGGTGGTGTATAAAAACCCGTACCAATAGTCATTACGGGTAAGTTTAATATTCTTGCGGCTAAAATTGCTGTCGGAGAGAAATTGGCAATCAGTAAGTCAGGATTAAATAACTTAAGTGTATTGCACCAAACCTCAATCATTTTTATAAGATAAGTTTTATCGTGATAACCGAATCGAAGCAGAATTTCAGCAAAACTAATAGGCGGTTTAGCTAGCCCAGAAACATTGGCTAGCCAAATAGGCGATTGAAATACGCGAATATTATCTAAATCAGAAAGATTGATACCGTGTATTTCTCTGAAAAGAAGATTGACAGTATGCCCCTGATTTTTTAATGTCTTAGCTAACGGCAATATTTCAGATATGTGACCAGAGTTACTTCCCATTTCCCATGAAAAAATTATGTTACTCAAATGTTAGCCTTTTGCATTTAAATGAAACAATTATTTTGAATTGAAAAAAATAGAGCACTATAAAATTGAGAGCGAAAAATTGAAGAAGAAATTTGTAGTATTCAATTAATTATACAGTTGATATCTATTTAAGTTTTTTGTGGATAGTTTTGTGGGTAAGAGGGGTTGTGAAAATCCACAACTTATTGATTAAATTCGGGAAAACATGACATTACCTTTTTGTGCTGCCCCACAAATTTTCAAGTCAATCCAACTGAGGTTTTAGCTTGCGTGGTATTGACCACCAACGCGAATAATTATATAAAGACTGTAGTTAGGTTATCAAAATCCAAAGATGTTAGGCCTGGAAAATATGCAATTGCTTGCATTTTATTAGATCCATAACCATCACTATCGTAATAAAGCGTATTTTTCGTGAAAATTAAATAATCATTTCCATCTAGAGCTTTAGGCCCATTAATAAAATTTTCTTCGTGAAGGTCGGAGAGACTTGTAAAAACAAGCGGATTTAAATATATTCCATCTGCTTCACCCTGAAAGTCGCGAATAGTATCCATATTTGAGCTACTAGCCGCATAAGAAAAAATAAATAGGTCTGGGTTTGACCCCCCCGTAATGGTATCTTTGCCTAATCCACCTACAAGATAATTTCCCAAAGATCCGCCAATGATTGTGTCATTACCATTACCCCCTATGAGCCAGTTTTCGCCATCTTCACCATAAATTTTATCATTGCCATCACCGCCATAGATGTAATTTTCGCCACTACCAGCATAAATCAAATCGTTTCCAGCATCACCCAACAACTCATCATTGCCATCACCACCATAGATTGTGTCATTGCCATCACCGCCATAGATGTAATTTTCGCCACTACCAGCATAAATCAAATCGTTTCCAGCATCACCCAACAACTCATCATTGTCATCACCACCATAGATTGTGTCATTGCCAACACCGCCGTAAATCACGTCATTCCCGTCATAACCATAGAGAGCGTCGTTGCCTTGATAGCCAAGAAGGGTGTCGCTATAACCAGAACCGTAGATGGTATCATTACCTTTAAGAAGTAATGCAGTGAATGCTTGAGCATCACCTAAAATTTGAATGTACTTATAGGCCGTTGCTGCATTAAAATTGAGATTTTGGCCTGTTCCAAGCGAAACGCCATTGTATGTTTCTTCGTAGCTATTAAGCTTCCCTGAAACGGCTCCAGTTTTGCTATATTTAAATGATCCAGAATAAATACCCGAATAAGAACCTGATGAAATGCTAATGGCTGATGAGGTGGCGTAATCCACAACCCCATACCAAAAATATGGAGTGCTCATGTCAACTTGAACGTTATAATTTATTATGGCCACGACTTACTCTACACCAATAAAGATTTTTAAGGTAAAAAAATTGAGACTTTGATTTATGCAACTCACATTACTTCGTCTCTACAGCATCGTTAACCAACCCCTCCCTCTTACAAACGTAAAGGAGGGCTGGTTTTCTTTAGACGATGAAGATCTCCCTGCTATATTAATTTTCGAACAGGGCTTAGCTAAAAAAATCCTCAAGTCAGATGTGCTTGTGCCTATTGATTTGCTAGATTTCTTTAAGTCAGCGAGCGCCTTAAATTCAAGCGACTTACCTTACCTTAGTCATTTTTTCATCAAGACACCACTATTACTTAATGGTGCAAACCATTTTCGAGCAAAAGCTTCATTGATGCCCATATATAAGCTTATAGAGAAAGATGAAAACAAATGGGCTGATGCTTTTGTGAGTCATTTTTTTATGAAGCATCATGATAAAAAGATTAACCCAGTGAGTTTTGCGGAAAATTTTGTTCGATCTTTTTTTACAGAAATTATTTCAAGAGAGCTAGACATATCTGCAGCTGAGATTCCTGATTTTCCAGATGATGTATTAAAAATCAGCCCAAAAAAAACATCACTTGCATCTAATGAAAAAAGACTGACTAATCTTATTTTATTTTTAGAAAATAAACTATACGAAAAAGGAAGGGATCTAAACGAAGCCTGGGTTTTCGCAACACTATCTTTCATGGGAACTCAAGCATTAAGATCTGCAGTTACTTATGCACTTACTATGGCCCCAGAAAAAAATATTTGGGATGACGATTTATTATTTTCTAAAGCATCCCCTATTTCTGTCATTGGACGCAAAGCATTAAGTGATATCAGTATAGATAAGCTTAAAATAAAAAAAGGACAGAATTTTTTCATAGCACTATCAATGATTAATGAAGCATCAAGAGATCAAGCTGAAATTTCTACTCAGTCTATGGCTTTTGGAAGTGGACCACACAAATGTCCAGGAAGAAAAATATCGAGTATCGTGATGAAAGCACTCCTAGATTTTTGGAAGATTCACCATGCCGAATTTTTGCTTGATCAAGTAAAATTTACAAGAGCACTTATTCTTGAAGCTAAATAAAAAAATATGAATTCAACAAATCAATCCTACCCAACAAAAGATGAAGTGATCGAGACCTTTAATAAGGTACTTGCTATCCGTTTGACCTATGAAGATGTTCATCAAAAAACATTAGCGGAGCTGGGTATTGACTCCATGGAACTTCTGGATATTAACTTAGCGCTTGATCTTGAGTACGAATTACAATTTGATCTTGAAAAGATAAGTTCCCAATCAAAAATTACTGATCTCATAGATGATATTTTGACATCAAGGCAATGATTCTTGAAAGACTCCTTACTTCCACAATCCTCACACCACCTCTATGGCGTAGAGCCCAATGGAAATTTAAATACCTATAGCTTTAATCCTCGTGTTAAAAATACTTCTAAAGTCACGATTTGGAAATTAAAAAAATTATTTAAATTATTTGATATTTATTTAGCTCTTTGGCAAAAGGCATATAAAAAAAGTAACACGAGATTTAAAGATATCGATTTTTTATGGCAAACTTTTAATGCCCTCCGTGATCATCAAGATATTAATAGAAGAGATCTTCAAAAAACAATCATTTTATTATTGCGACTCGGCCCTTCCAGCTACTTAAAGCACATGCAACATCATCTATCTTTTTTTAAGCCTGGTCTCACCCCTCAGTATATTGAGGTTATAAGTAAAATGAATTTCGATATCCCGCCTAAAGACGAACTCATTTTTCATACTTGTAATCCTGATATTTACCTATGGATGCCTGAGCAATCAAAAAAGATAGAGAAGGTCATTATTATATTCGGGACCATTTCAAATACTTTAAATATGCCGCGACCTATAGCGCATTTTATTCTCTCCAAGCTTGGGGTTGCGCTTATGTATATTAAGAATAATAAGTATCTTGATACATCCGAAGTATTTCATGATCATGATTTCAACAAGGCTATCGAACCTATTTTAAAAGTCTTGCAAACACATCATTTAAAAACTGCTTATGGACTGGGCGTTTCATTTGGTGGTTTTAGAATTTGTGAAATGGCTAAATTACTCAAATTAAAGCGCGTACTTAATTTTTCTGGAGCAAAAATAAATAGGGGGTCAAATAAATGGGTAGATGAGGTACCTAGTATCGATGACTATCCCCTAGAAAATATTCTTACTGTTTTTTCTAAACAAGATAAAACGGACCAAGACCTTGAGGCCATGTATCAACGCAAAGGTTTCCTCACAAAAAAAGCCTGGGTGGATTCCAAAACACATGGCTCATTTAGCGCAGCTTTTTTAGAGGATAAATTGCAATCTCTTCTAAGTTGGCTCATAGAGGAAGAAGAGTCATCTTTTATTGCCTAAGTTTATGATTTTTTTGCATTATATGCCCGTGTGATCAACACTAATTTGACTTACAATAGAGATCATTCATTAACATTTTTCTATATCAAAGCATAACTTATTAACTTACTTCATGAGTGCTCCTTCTTCACCCCATAACCACGCGATGACTTTTGTGCTGAAACACAAAAGATTCTTTGTACATATCTTTTTGGTAAGCATTTTTGTGAATACGATTGCTTTTGTGGTGCCGCTTCATATGCTCCAGGTCTATGACAGGGTTCTGACCAGTGGTCATGTAGAAACGCTGGTTGTGATTACGGGCGCTGTGATTTTTGCGCTTGTTTTTCAGGCCATCTTCGAATCTATTCGCGGACGTTTATTTTTTGGGTTAAGCCTATCTTTTGAAAAGTCTATTCAAGAAGATGTGTTTTCCTTATCCATTCTGCAGGAGTCTCAAAAAAAACAAAATCGCAGTTTAAATTTATGGAATCTTGCGAGCACATTTAAAGCCTTTATCACAACACCCTACATGAGCGCTCTTATAGACTTACCCTGGGTACCGATCTACCTTCTTGTCATTTATTTTTTTCATCCTATCTTGGGGCTGACTGCAACGATATCCACCTTCCTTATGATTGTGATTGCCTTCATCAACTACAAAGTGACGAAACAACAATCCGAAGCTTTTTTAAAAACAAATGGTGAGATTCGCTCCTATCTCGATAATGCAGTGATCAATGCAGATGCGATGGTGGGCTTGGGTATGCTTCCTCAGGTGCAAGCAAAGTGGGTGAGTCAGGTAGCTGACTTAAATGAAAAGCTGACTGATCATTTTTCCATAGCCTCATTTTTCTCTTCCATCACCAAATGGTTTAGGCTCTTTGTTCAAGTACTAATGTTGTCAGTGGGTGCTTACTTGGTATTAAAAGAAGAGATGTCGAGTGGGGCTATCATTGCGAATTCTATTATGTTATCTAGAGCGCTCGGTCCCATTGAGGCCATATCTTCAGGCTGGAAAACCATTCAAGAAGCGTTTGCCTCGTTTAGACTTCTATCCAGTTTGCCTTCGATGACAGACAATAAAAAAGTGAGTAAAGAGGCTATTTATGCTGACATTGATGGTGAATTACTTGTCGATAATCTTTACTACCATATTGGCCAACCCCCACGACCCATTATAAAAGGTGCAAAATTTAAAATTGCACGCGGTGATGTGTTAGCGGTGGTGGGTCCCAGCGGGGGCGGTAAGTCCACATTGCTCAAACTGATGTTAGGTATTCTAGAACCTACAGGCGGCATGACTAAATTTGATGGTTCAGATATTAAAGCGCTATCTAGTAATTTTTATAATGAACATATGGGCTATCTTCCTCAACAGCTGATGCTTTTTACAGGAAGCGTTAAAGAAAATATTGCAAGATTCAATGAGGTTGATGATGGCAAAGTTGTCGAGGCCTCTAAAATGGCTGGCTGCCATGACATGATCATGCAATTTCCGGATGGCTATGAAACCTTGGTGGGTGTGAATGGCTCTCATTTATCCCTAGGCCAGCAGCAAAGAATAGGTCTAGCTCGTGCCATTTATCAAAACCCTCAGTATTTATTTTTAGATGAACCTAATTCCAATCTCGATGGTGATGGTGACAAAGCTTTTTCTGATGCCATCACGGCTCTTGCAGCGCAAGGTAAAACAATCGTCATCGTGGCGCATCGCACCACGATTTTAAATTTATGTAACAAGATGCTTCTTCTTAAAGATGGTCAGCAGGTGATGTTTGGACCCAAAGAAGAAGTATTAAAAAAACTAAACACTTAAAAAAAATAATATGTTAAAGCTTCCTCACTTTTTTAAAAATACAGACATCACGGGCATTAATCGTTCGACCTACATCACCCTCCTTGTAGCGCTTATTTTCGGGATGCTGTGGCTTTTTATGGCGCAGATTTCAAGTGCGGTTATTCTGCAAGGCTCAATAAAAGTCTACAAAAATAAAACGATTCTCCAGCACCCGGAGGGTGGCAAGATCGGTAGGGTCTACGTGACTGAAGGTCAGGCAGTTAAAAAGGATGACCTTCTCATTGAGCTTGAGAATCCAAACCTACAATCCTCTTTGAGAAATCTAGAGAGGCAAAATTTTAGTGAGCAACTAAGAGCCGAGAGATTAAAGGCTGAAATGAATTATCCAAATCCGTTTGACTATAAAGAGTCTAATTTAGACAGCGATCAGTTACAAATTCTTCTCACCGAAAAAAATCTTTTCGACTCCAGACGAAAAAATTTACTCTCACAACTCGCATCCATTCGAGAACAGATTCAGTTTCTCAATGATGAAATTATCTCCATTCAGCGCACGATCAAGAATGATCAAATCATTATTGATAAAAATAAAAATTTAGCGGACAAGGGTTTTGTGTCTAACGCTTTTATTGTCAACGCAGAGCAAACACTCAATCAACATGAGGCGGAGTTAGCAAGAGCGCGTCAACGTATTTCAGAATTGAGTCAGCGAACAAATATTGCAATCGATGACTTCAAAAAAGCGGCCGCAGGCGAGATGCGGGCCACCAATGAGAGGGTGCTTGAGATTGAAGAAAAAATAAAACCGACAGCGGACGCGATGCAAAACTTACAAGTGAAGTCGCCCGTCGACGGGACGGTAGTCAATTTATTTCGCTTAGGGGTAGGCTCAGTCTTAGGCGCTAAGGAGGTGATTGCGGAGATTGTGCCGAGCACCCGTGCCCTTATTTTGGAAGCTTCTTTACCTTCCAATCAAGTCTCCTTTGTAAAGCCGGGCCAGGTGGCAAGAGTTAAAATTCAGCAATTAAAACAACTCGGCCTTAAAGACTTAAAGGGTAAGGTGGATACGGTGTCTGCCGACACATTATCTCAAGGTGCGACAGGTAACCTTGCCTACCTTGTTCAGATCAGTATTGATCAGGATATGAATCAGTCGTTTCAATTAAAACCAGGGATGCCTGCAGAAGTTTTTATCCAAGCAGGCACACGCACGCCATTTGAGTATCTTTCGATGCCTTTTGCAACATTTCTTGACCGTGCGGTCAAAGAGCCTTAATTAATCGTAAGCCCAATTATTTGCTATTGAGGCTGTGTTGAATGTGGAGAGTGAGTACTCCGCTAATTGGTGATTCAGATCGTCTTGAATGGATTGGGCTTGTATAGAGTTAATATTGTTATCGTCTATTTTGAATAGACCATAGATATCAGAAGGATCTAAAGCATTATACGATTCGCCTAAATAGAAAATATATTGGTCATTTTGGTTGGCGTATCCAACGTCATATGCCGATGCTGGCGCCTGGTTGTAACCGAGGAATAGGTTATCTAAAAAATCTCTCGAGAGGTTGATGCTGTCACCCTGGTTTAGATTAAAGTCTTTGATAAGCGCTACATACTCAGGGTCATGAATAGTGAGCCCATCACTATCGTAGTTAAAGCTTAATTCTCTTGTGGGTTCTCCCGTTGTTGAGACTTCGGTTCCTGATACCCTAAATTCGTCAGCACCCTTGCCACCAATCACAATCTGGCCTCGAGACCTGAAGTGAAGGATGTCGTCACCCTCGCCACCGTTTAATAAGTCATAATTACTTAAGGACTGGATATAGTCGTTGCCCTTGCCACCAAGGAGAATATCTCTGTCGCCTGTGTCAAATATAATGTCAGTGCCCGCATTACCCAGGAGATAAGAACCTTGGAACTGACTCGCTATGATGACCTCGGGATTGACGTTGTCAGTGCCTCGATCGAAACTTACCTTATATTTAAATGTAAGTGCGTGGTCGTCGGATGATGCGAAGTCGATATACTCTAACGCATTTTTATCCACCACAGCCTGTATGTCATTGTCGCTATCCTCAACCACGGGTTGATCATCAGCATTTAGATAATATTCGATATCAAGTCCGGAATCATTATGAGCGCTTCCGTCTGTCTTCGAGATAGCGATATAATTTTGATCGAGCCAGGTAAAATCATAGCCATCAAAGATATGGTCTGAAAACGCTACAGTCCCAGCACTTGTTCCGCTGGATGCCGCATTGACTCTAAAGCCATCATTGGTTAAAGCCGCGACCTTATACAGTCCGTCTGTGATATTGCTCACAGAGAAGTTAAGCATGACAAGATCACCCACAACATAATTTTGTTGTCCTGTGACCGTGATCGCGGTGCCAGACTGGCTGAAACTTACCTCATTAAAGTCTTTGAGCGCACCCGGTGCCTTCGACCAAACATCTCCTGTTAAGAGTGATTCGAATTCTTCAACATCAAAGTAATCCGGATTAATAAACTTGTCATCGGAATAACCACCGAAATAACCGAATGACGCGAGGTAGTCAAGCCCGTATTGCTGGCCACTAGCTTCAGAAAGATTATAGAATTGATCTCTAGACTCAATATAGTAATCATTTTCATTTTGGGAGTCTGTGACTAACCCCGAAATAAAATCTAATAAATTGTGGAAGTCAACATACACGGTTTCATTATCTTGAAGTGTTGAGTTGGCTGTAAAATCGATCGAAGCTACCGACTCTCTTATAATCTTAAATGTACCAGCGGTATTCGCAAGTTCGCCGTCCCTATCAATTTCTATCGCGCTTCCATCTGATCCATAGTTTTCATTCTCGCCGTCATTGAGGGCGTCACCCAAGCTCTCTGATAACTGAAAGGTATCGCCGTCCTTCACAATCACATAATACGTTTTATCTTTGTAAAGGTTATCTACAATCTGGTCCGAGGTGGTGGTGGCATTTAGATCTAGGTTTATAGCGCCACCGTAGTAGTCATAGTCGCTAAAACTAGCTGAGCCGATAGAGACGGGCTCACTGTAGGTGTTGTAGTCGACTCGGATACGATCGCCGGTTTGAAAACCATGGTCTTCAATAGTAAGCGAATAAACGTCATCTAGGAAGTATTCACCATTATAGACATCCTCAGTGTCATATTCATAATCAAAGACACTCCAAGCGCTATTAGGTCCAGGAGTAAAATTGTCGTCTGAGGAATAATCAGCAGAAAGTTCGTCCGTAAGCTCCGCATAAAAAGGCTGGATTTCTATGGCATTTGAAGTCGGGTCATCTTCGAAGGCAATATTAAAATTCACTTCTTCGGATGACCATATCGAGCGACTGGCGTTATCGCGCTCGAGTCTGACGGTGTCTATGCCACCTGAGTCAGAGTTATCGCTGGCACGCTCACGAACGAGGGTGGGTCTATAATCGTCGTTAAAAGAATTGCGATGATGAATGATATAAGTGTCATTACCCGATCCGCCCTCGAGGATGGGGGACTCAATGTAATCGAAATCTACATAATCATTTTGTGAAAAATCGGAGTCGTCGATTAAGGTGTCGTCACCAGCGCCGCCCTGAAGAAGGTCGCCCCCCTCTATGTTCCATGAGGTCAATGTGTTGTATGCAGAGGGGTTTGCAAAAAAGTTACCAGAAAAATCATAACTACTTCCGGCAAGGTCGCCGGAAAGTTTGAAGTGATCTTGATCAATTACAATGACTGAGCGAGTATCACCACTCGGGCCGTAATTAGAATTTGTATAAACACTTTCACCATTCAAAAAGCCGTGACCCGGTGAAAAAATTATGTTTGTTTCTGGGTCGACACTATCAGTATGAAAATAATAATCTGGGTGCAAATTATTTCCAGCGTAGATGGTGTCGTTACCGCCACCTCCCACTAATACGTTTTGGGATGCATTGCCGATGATCGTGTCATTGGCGTTCCCGCCCGTGACATTTGTAAAGTATTCTATGTCCCTAAATTCGTCAGTCGCAATGATATTGCCAGCTGCGCTCTCAACATAAGCAAAGCCGACCGTGAGATCAACTTCGGATGACATGCCTAAAGATGTCCACTCGTAAGAGAGCGTGTGATTTGGGTGGTCATCGAACGGCTGATTAAACACTGCTGCAGTTGCAATGCTAATAATATTATTGCCTAGGCCGCCAGAGGCAATCCCGCCATCCACCTCGTTGAGCGTGATCCAGTCGTTGCCTGCACCACCATAAAATTTGTTTTTAACGCCATTGATACTGAAGAATAGATCATTGCCAGACGTGCCATCGATCGTGCCATCAAGGTAGTCAGCCGCAGTCGGATTAATGAGGTTAAATGAATACGTTGACCAGGGGGTAAAGAGCTCATCATCATCACTATAGACAAAGCGACTGATGGTGCCCGTTGCAATGGTGCTGAATAAATCGCCTTCGTAATTAATCACGTTCAGTTGATTCACGTCCCACTGGAAGAAGAGTTCATCGCGGTAGACGCCATTGACTTGGCTCGGATCACCGGCATCACCCCAAAGGTAGACAAGCGTATTACTTCCTAGGCTATCATTAATATCAAAGGTTGAGAGATAAGCTTCGTTATATGATGCTTTGATGCGGTAGGTATCGTCACCCGCGCCACCCTCTAAATTAAAGTGGTATGGGAGGTTCGGGGTGAAGGTAAAGGTATGATCGCTCCCACTAAAGTCCCCTGACCAAGGGATGTCATCGGTTAAGAAGTTAATGGGTGTTAAGTTTATTGAATTCTCATAAGTGGAGGCCAGCACAAAGTTATTGTCATCCTTCTTAATGACATAATAGGAGCCTTCGTTTTCTAGCCCATTAATTTCAGAGCCACTTCCATCACCGTAGACTACTTCATCGCCAGTGTTGAAGCCGTGTGCATTAATTTCAAAAACATGTGTATAAAAATCGGTAAGGTAGTAACTGCCATCTTCGGCATCTTCAGCGTTTAGATAATCATTAGATATAGCAATCGCAGTGCCAGAAACATTTGTTAATTCATAATGAGTGCTATCAATATAATTTACATAATAAACAGTCTCGTTTACAAGGTTGCCGATCGCGCCAGCGTTGCCTTGGTGGTAAATAAGTTTTTCACCATCCCTCTCTTCAGAAATGACGTATGTAAATAGTTGGTTACCATCTACTACGGTGTCGGGAAAAATCCCATACCTGCTGGAAGAGTAGAAAAGAGAATCATGAATGACTGCGCTAGGGTTGAAGGTAATCGTTTCAGAGTTTGGGGGATAATAATCGACATAATTAAAACTTAAGTCAACAGTAAGTGTGTCGTTACCTGCATCACCGTATAAAGATTGTTCAGTTTGAAGAGTTGTTTCTGTTTCAAATGTTAAGCTTTGAATTGCGTTTTGATCATTTACATCAATAACAATGGGCTCACCATTCATGGCGCCTTCAGAGCTTACTGATAATTTAATGTGATTATCATCAACAACAATCACATAAAAAGTTGTACCGTCTTCACCCTCAAGGCCGCCTCCAAGCGCGTTTGAATTTCCGCCGTCATCGTAAACAACAGCTTGTCCGGTAATTAAGCCATGATTATTAATTCTAATAGTGTCATCACCATCATCAACATCAGTATTCGCATTAAAAGTTAACTCAATGCTTGAAGGAGCAGTTACGACAGGATCTATTGCCCAATCTATATTTCTATATGCTGCATTGACACCGTATAGAAAATCTTGGCCAGCACCGCCTCGGATCCAGTCCGATTTGTTACTTGCAAAGATCATGTCATTGCCAGCACCGCCATTGATGTTGTATGAAGTTAAACCAAGATCATTCGAAAAGGTTATGCCATCATCTAGACTTGAGGCAACAATAAAGTCGTTGTATTCGGAAGCTGCTACAAAAAGGAATCCATCGTTATCTTGACTTTCTTCTAGTACGTTAATTTTTTCAAAGATTTCTTTTTCGTCTGGATTATCTCTGGTTCCTAAAACAGCAGGTATAGTTACCGTCTCGTAACCTTGTAAAACTTGCTTCTTTTTGACGGTTTTGTAAATAGGTCTTTGTACAGAAGAAGCTGGTGTAATTTCGTAGGTTTCGCTAATGCTCGACCACACGAAAGGTAAGATTTTGGTTGTACTTTCGTAGCTCTGAGACTCAAAAGTAAAGTTGTGAATGAACTCAGTGGAATTGTCTACCGCAAGTGAGTCAGCCGAGGAAAAGAGAGTAATTGAATCATGCCCTGTGCGCTGGAAAGTTGGCTGGTCCCATAGGGGAGCTATGACGACAACCTTGTCTAAGCCATCGCCACCTTCGGCACTATCTTGCCCACCCGTGAGCTCTTGCGGGTGATTATAGAAGTACTCGTCAAAGGTGGGCGAATTCAATGCCTCAGGTTCACCAGCATTACCATCTAAATAGGACGACAGTGTATCGCCTGCATCAATACTATTAAGGCCAAAATAAAACTTGTCATCCCCATCATTACCGAACATGTCGTCATTGCCTGACCCGTCAAAGAAATTATCTTTGCCCGACCCACCATGAAGTATGTCATTCCCACCTAAGCCGATCAGAACAACTTCATGAACATCTTGACTGGGTTGCGCAATAAGTCCAGCTTGATCGCCTGCTCGAATAATATTAGCGCCGTTGTGGCCAATCAATTCGTAAGTGTAATTACCACCCGTGATATTGACTTGGTCAGTATTTGAAGGGAGGTTTACAAATTCATTATTAATGACTTCGCCAGTGACAGGATCAATATAAATTCGGTTGACAAACAACCTTTCAATTGCAGCATTATTACTTAGTGTGTATGTTAAGCCCGAGATATTAGGGGCAAAGATGACTGAATCAAAGTCATTATTAAGGGTTGATTCAATGACGACATCGGCTGCCACGTTCACAAAATAAATATCTGCACCAGCGCCCCCAATAAGTGTGTCATTACCATCCCCACCATTTAGAGCCTCACCTAAGTAGTAATTAATTTCGACGTCATCGCCATCGACAAAATAACCACCTTCGCTCCAGCTGAAATCACCGTAGTTTACATCGTCATAGTCATCCCTATTTAAATAAGGTGCGAGCGAAGACGATGCTCTTAGATCTGTACCATAAATGGTGTCGTCACCATCTAAACCTTCCACGTAATAATATTGAGCACCGTTTAGGCCTAAAAAAAAGTATGTTGAGGTTTGATCAAGAATATCTGCCTCATAAAGATCTAGCCAAGTCTCAGAGTTAAATGCATAAAGCGTCTCATCAACGTCTCCCGCCTGCGCAAGATAAAGCGGCCTAATATCATAGAGCTGACCGTTAATTTCTAAATACTCGACATTCGTCAATTCATAACTTTCATTTTGATAATCGGGGTCATTTCGTTCAATTAAATTCGAGTCATCCAAAATTTCAATAGCCTGCGATGAGAAAGGATTAGTTTCAAAATCATCTGTATATGCCAGATATTTATCATTTACATCTATAGAGGGATTGTTATCTGCTGTAATAACGTAGTCATACCAATTGCTTCTAAAGCTTAGATTTATTACGGAGCCAGTTCCTTGAGAAAAACGACCCTCTTCAATAGTAACAATGCTGGTAAATTGATCTTTAAAGAATAAAGTATCCATACCGTCGCCACCATCAATTACATCTGGGCCTCCTAAATATGCGCCAACCCTATTATCTGTTCTATAAGATCTTTCACTGATTAAGAAGTTATAACCAGACCCTGCTTCAAATGCATTAGTCTGTGAATAGAAACCATCGTTAACTATAATTTGATCGTCACCATCATTCGCATTGATTGTATCGATACCCCCATTGCCATAGATAATGTCGTTACCCGAACCGGCATTCACTGTGTCGTTACCGCCGCCTGCAAAAATGGTTTGGCCCTGAGTGTTTACCGCAAGATTAAGTGTATCGTCGCCATTAAAAACATCGTAAAGTGAAGTTTCTGAGGAGAGGCTCCCAAGAGTAATGTTGTCATTACTATTAAAACTTGCACTATACGAAGATGAAGTATCGGAATCGAGGGTCAGCCCCATCGTTCTAAAATCAAATGTGAAGGGACCATACCCATGGGTTATCTCAACTTCAGAGATGGTAGTATTGCCACTAATAAAATTGTCCCCCGGGGAACCGATGAAACTATTGACTCCAAGATCAGTTCGAAGTATATCGATGCCTTGCTCAGTATGGCTCTGCTTAAAGGCTACCAGGCTTGAAACGGAACCAGAAAGTTTATCGTCATCATACGAAGGTTGCCCACCATCCGGATAATCGTTATAAACAAACGGGGTATCTTCAAAATAAATATTGATGCCTTCAGTTTCAAGTGGGTTGGTATAGTCCACAAAACCCAACACATCAAGATCAAACGCTTGCGCACTAATTTCGATGGCGACAGCGCCACCTATCAAAGATGCTGCGACGGGATTTCCATTCACGTCATAGACAAAACTTGATGGATCACTTTGATAAAGCTGCATCGTCATAGGCTCATTTAAGACACCTAAAATGTCATAGTCTTGATATTGTTTTTGATAACTTTTTAAATCGAATGAGTAGTAGACCTGTCCGCTTTCATAAGCGTCAAATGACAAAGTGCCATAAAGATTGATGAGGTAGTCATTCCCGAACTCGAAGTCTTCCTCGTCATAACTGTTGCTCGAGGCGTCGTAATCGATAGAAATACGATCAAGGCTTGTTCCATCACTATAGGTCACTTCACTGACGCCAATAATTTCTGCGTCACCTACACGGTCTCCATAGCCTTGGTAACCACTCAGATAATGATACAGACCCGTGAGCCCTGATAGATCTTCAAATGTAAAGTAGGCCTCGCGACCCGCGACGGTAATAATTTCTGAGATTAAACCATTCAGCGCATAATTTCCGCTTGAGGTATAGTCGCTAATTGATACATAATCATCAGCCTCCTCGTCCCAAAGCACTTCAAGATCAGCCATGTCAATGGGATAAGAAATACTTTCACCGACGACGGTGGAATAGTTTTGCGTTTGCGACGAGGTGGAATTTAAAATAAATGTTGCCATGTTTTTTTAAAGGTATGAAACATCAAATAGATTGTGATTAAACATAAGATTAATATCGTAAATAGTGGATTCAACAATAGCATAACTCTCTTGGTTATTTATGAAAGAGAGTAGTTTATTTTCTTGATTTAATGTGAGGGTTAAGACCGCACTTCCTTCATGGTCAATTGCACCCGTATAGAGAAGATTTTGTGATGCATCTCTCACCTCATACTGATTAAAATAAGTGCCGGTCGCACCTGAAAATTGATCAAGGTATAAAAAGATATGGTCGAGTGAATCAGCATTAAAATCTGTGATCGTAGCTTTTGATCCGTCGGTCAAATTAAAATTAAGTTTAAACTGATCGGCGCCGTCCCCACCTTGGAGCGTTGTATTACCTGGCCCATTCATAGTGAGCATGTCATTTCCATCGCCACCATAGATAAAGTCATCACCACCGCCACCTATCATTGTGTCGTTGCCGGATAGGCCCCAAAGTTGGTTGTTTAAGGTGTTGCCTGTCATTTTATCGTGACCACTGCCACCTTCAGCGTTCTCAATGAGGCGATTGATAAGGTCTAGCGCGATAAGGTTGGTATCTTGGTCGTAAGCTAAACCTAATTTTTGTGAGAGGTTAAGATCTACTTCCTCTGATGCCCAAGCATAACTTAAAGTCACATCACTGGCAGATGCAAATAACTGATTAGTGCCTTCACCAAGCGAGATGGTTTCGTGATGAGATGCCACCACAATGTCATCTCCTAAACCCATACTGACATTTGTGGTTTGGTCACTTGAAAAAAAGACATCATTCCCATCAGTACCTATCAGCGTTTGAGGGGAGGCGAACTGTGGCCTTAAGATGTCATAACTGGTGGCATTACTACTAAAACTTAATTTGATGGATTCAAGACTCGCATCCGATTCGGTGATCTCAAATAAATTACCAGCATCTAGTGACATCATTTTTATGAGATAAGACTGATCTTGAAGGACGAATTGCCAACTAAATCGAAGGGGGTCCCAGAGACTATAACGATTAGTGCTTTGGTTGATGCTTAAACTATCTTCACCCATCCCACCTGAGATAGTGACATGACTTAATGCGTCTACTTTAATTTGTAGATCATCATTACCCGCACCACCTAAAAGATTAGCTGTGACGCCATCACCTAAAAGGTAATTACTATTTGTGACACCAAGATAGGTAAGCGTGTCATTGCCGTTGCCCCCATCTAAACTTTCATGAAAATTATGGTTTTGAATTAGGGTGTTAGTGCCACTAAGTAATACGTCATTGCCGTCGTTACCTAAAAGCGTATCATCGCTAGCACCCCCTGTGACGCGATCATCTCCTGCGAGTACATTGATCACAAAACTTTCTTGACGGTTTAAGACTTCAATCGTGTCATTAAAACCTGAGGGTAAACTAAGCTGCGCTAAATTAACTGCCGATCCATTGGCTATATTTTTAAATTGTTCAATAGAATCAATTTTTACATTTGATAATTGAAAAGCATCTTGTTGTGAAGGATTGCCTTGATCATTCATCACGGTGTTAAATGCAGACCCAGCTATTTCAAATACACCTTCACTTGATTGCGTAATGGAAGCTTCGGAAGTATCCACACCGATTAAAGTATCCGTACCTTGATTTCCTTGATATAAGTTCACATTTGAGAAGGTATAAAAAGTATCATCACCCGCATCGCCTATGAGCGATGAAAGACTTGGGTTGCCATAGAATGTTTGCGCGGCATAGTTGTATATGGGTGCTGGAGGTTCGGGTGTCGGAGTCACGCCACCACCATCCCCATTCGTTTGCCGAAGTGCTGAGGCGACATTGATATCTTGAGCATCGTGATTTGCACCCCCATTTTTTTCTTTACTCGGGGTGCGAGAAGGTGATGAGGGCTGATTAGATTGAGGCGATTCTTTTTCGGGATGATTCTCCGGATGACGATATTCTGTGTGGATCGTGACGTTACGGATAGCCCCTAAATTTTCTGGGACATCATTTGTTGGATTGCCATGCCGACTCTCGGAAGGCGTTATATTTTGTGATGTTTGAGAAAAGGTTGGAACATCCTCATCATCATGATACGGCGAACCTTCTATTTCAAGCGATGGTTCAAGCGGAAAATGATTGATAAAACTTTGACTTGAACTCTCAGGCTTCATTTCCCCTAATGCGGTTTGGTTAAGATTGATGGTGCGGTCATTAAACACAATGGCCTCATAGCCCGCGATTGGGGTAGGCCTGATCGAAGGATCATCGCTCAGAGGAACAACTATAAAAAATTCACGCGCATCACCCAAGTTCATCTTCTTGAAGGTAAAGTCTTTAGAGCTACCATCAATGATGAGTTCTTTTATCATGAAGCTCTTAAGTTAAAAAAAGATGCGATAAAGAGTTTAGGAAGCACATTATTTCGCACTATCTTTTTTCGTTAAGATTTTCTTTTCAACCAAACCTTCAACCAATTGATTGATTTGCCCTTGAAGCTGCAAGATACCGGGAAGCGTTGTGACTAGAGTTGCTCCGGGCGATACATTTCTTTTTTTGTCTTTCATTTCACCTTTATAAATGCCCAGTTCAATTCTTACTGCCCCATCGGCAAATTGAGCGGAGAGGGGTACATCAAAAAATACTTGGTCAGTCATCGCGATTCCTTTAAAAATGAGTCGTTTGAGAAAAAGAAAAAAATTACGTTAGATCATGATGAAGTTCTTTTAAATTTCATCATGATGCATGTCATTCATGAAGATTTTAACTTAAAATGAATCTATTCAAAGTCAATTCATCATAAAAACACATACACGATCTTCATGCGCATCTTTTTAACTTTTATTCATTGTGCTTGGGTTATCTTATTAAGTATCCTAAGTCTTATTACAACACATAAAGCCTATAGTGCTGAGATAACTTTAGATCTCATTACGGCTTATGAGTTAGCGGTGAGGCATGATCCACAAATGGCTTCGGCACGATTTGAGAACTTAGCCTCAAAAGAATTGAAGAATCAAAGCCTGGCCTTATTTTTGCCGACCATCACAGCGACTGCGAGTGCGAATAAAAATGAAGGCGACCGGAAGAATTTTAATACGTTACCTTCCAATCTTAGTTATTTAGGAAGCTCTAAGACAAATTATGATGGGTATAACTATGCCATCACCTTAAAGCAACCCATCATCAACCTAGAAAATTTCTATCGCTACCAACAAAATATCACGCAAATGAGTCGAGCTGATAAGCAGCTGATTCGTAAACAACAAGAACTCATGTTAAGAGTGAGTGAGACATATCTTGATGTGATGATTGTTAAGAATCAAAGCCAACTTTTAGTCCAACAAAAAAAGGCGATCGAAGAGCAACTGTCTTTAGCTGAGGCTAAGTTTGAAGCAGGGCTCGTTTCGGTGGTCGATATCAATGAATCAAAGGCTAAATTAGCGTTGCTGCGTGTGCAAGAAATTGCAGTGGAGCAAAATATCAAAATCAAACTTCGTGCCATGCAGTCCCTTATTGGGGAAATGCCAACGAACGTCAAGATGCTAAGGCCTGATATCACCTTTATTCGAAGTGAAGATTCGATGGAGCAATGGTTAGATATCGCGACGGGGGCCAGTCTTCAAGTACAAATGAAGCAAGATGAACTCATGTTAGCGCACCAGACGATAGGCTTAAAAAAATCAAACCATTACCCCACGCTAAATGCAGTCTTAAGCCGACAAAAAAATTGGGCCAACGGCGGCTACCCTTACGGCACATTAGATAATAAAGGCCAGGCAGTAGAATCTGATTTATTTGGGCTGGAAGTTAATATTCCAATATTTTCAGGGGGATTAACAGAGTCACAGGTGAGAGAGGCTCAATTTAATGAAGAAAAAGTGAATCAAGATTTCGAGGCGACTTTAAAACAAGTAGAGTTTGAAGTAAGGCAGCAATACTTATCTTTGGAGTCAAGTTATAAACAAATCGAGGCTTATCAAAGTGCTTTGAAAATCTCTAAGGATCAATTAGATGCGACTATTTTAGGGTTTCAAGAGGGCATGCGAAATAGTATTGAAGTTTTAAATGCGCAGCAAACATTATTTGGCACTGAAAAAGATTTATTTGAGGTTCGATGCCAATACTTGCTGACACTTTTTAAATTAAAGCTAGCTGCTGGCCTCATAAAAGAAACAGATATACAAGAAATTAATCGTTATCTTTCGAGTTAAGTTCTTTTAAATTTTTTTATCGAACATCACTTATTTTTATAACTCGAGTGCCTTCTTTAAGTCTTTACTGATAGCTCTCTCGCCACATTTACTAAAATGATCTCGATCTCGATAAGTAATGCAGCTTGAGGTCTCTAGAAACTCACTTTTAATTTTTATATTTTTCGTGAATGAAATATAGGTAAATTTATAATCTTCACCGCTTGTTCTTTGTGAAATGTAACTATCGAGATCTGAAATTCTTTCAACGCTCGATGGGTTCAAATAAAAGCCTTTGCGGAAAGCTTTAAAATTCTTGAAATTTACTCTAGCCTCCGGAAATGGTCCGAGCCAAACCACCTTTATTTCTTTTGACATTTTTTCTAGGTAGACAATAATTTTTTCAATATCATCTTTTACCAATGAATAAGGTAAGCGCTCAATAAAAGCTAGATCAGAATCAACTCGGCCGTTTATATCCTTAATTAGATAAGAACCGCTTTGATGAAAAATTACTTGTTGAATGGAACTTTTATTTTGTTCTATGAACGTTAAAAAAGTCTCGTATGGGCAGATAGATTTTTTGTCGTAAGGCCTGCATCCGCCTTGAGAGAGACCTACAATAAATTTTCCTTTTTCATTCTCAGTAATGGCGTTATAAATATTCATAGCGTGTGAGTCGCCTAAAATGATTGTCGAGTGCCTATATTTTATTGAACATGTTTTATATCGTTTTATAAATAATGCATCAATATCCTTAGCCCAAAAAATACAATCTTGATCACTATTCATAGAGTCATACATATCAAGAGAGACATTTTCTAGAATACGTTGGTAATTTTTTTTATCTAAATCATTTATTCTGTATTTTAGATAGTAATCTTCAAATCCATTAAAGAAATAACCAAATCCGCCTATCACTAAAATGATTAAACTTCCGAGACCTGAGAATATAAATATTTGTTTTTGTGTAAATTTTCCTTTTGTTCTAAATGGTGTCTCGATATATTTGTAGGTAATCCAAGATAGACCAAAAAGGATCAAGAGATGTGCAGGATGAATAATATTGGTGTCATTAGTTATTTTGATGAAAGCAAATAGAGGCTGGTGCCATAGATATAAGCTATAACTTATAAGCCCTATACTAACTAATATTTTTTGTTGAAGGAATTTAGATATTAAGGTCTTTTCGTGAAGGCTTAATATAATCATGGCCGTCCCAAATGTTGCAGGAATTGCGTTTATTCCAGGAAATGGCGTAAGATCACTAAAAAATATACCTGGGAGCAATATAAGCATGAGCCCTAGAAGGGAAGACAATTGATTTATAAGATTACCCTTGAGTTGGCATTTATTTTTTGTACTAAGCGCAATCAAAGATCCTAGAAGCAACTCCCAAGATCTATAGGGTAGAAGGTAAAAGGCTTTTTCTGGAAACAGTTTAAGTTTATATTGGGCTAAAAATAAACTTGCAATAATGATACCTATAAATATGAACGGAATAATTTTTTTGAAATATCTTGTTATAAAAAAAAGTAATACAGGGAAGACAATATAAAATTGCTCTTCGATTGCAAGGCTCCAGGTGTGAATCAGCGGATTGAGTTCAGAATTTAAATCAAAATACCCACTGTGCTTTAAGAAAAAAATATTTGATAAAAATGTTGGTATAGCTATTAAGCTTTTAGAAAAATTCAACATATCGGCAGGTATCATAAATATCCATGCCAGAGGGAATGATATCAATGTTACAAAGAAAAGAGCTGGAAGAATTCTTTTTGCTCTTCTTTCATAAAATTTTACTAAACTAAAATGCCCTTTGTTTATTTCTTCGAGGAGAATCGAGGTGATCAGGTAGCCACTTATAACAAAAAAAACATCTACACCTACAAAGCCCCCATTAAAAAAATAAGACTTTGCATGAAAACATATCACCATAAGAACGGCCAGAGCTCTCAAACCATCTATTTCTGGCCTATATTGCATGAAGATTAGATTGCTTTAAGTTTGATATAAAGAGTTGATGCTGGAAAGATATAACAAAAATTTTTTTCGTATGCTCAATGACATTATTGAACATAATTTCATCAGCACAAGCATCAGGCATGTCAATTTTTTGGATCAAGAACCCCATAAATATTATTAGGCTCCGAAGGAAATTTATCAATATTCTGATAATGTTCGAGTCTCTTTTGAACGCTTACTATATTTAATTTCATCAATATATTTCTTCCAGTTCTAACCATAATACCGTATAGAAGGGATTTAATTGTATGTGATTATTATGATATTCTTTTTTATAACTTGAGAGATAGCTTTTTCTTGAAATTTTAATTAAATAATTTTTTTTAATAATGACGATTATGATCTGTATGCTGCTTATTCAAATGCTCAATTTTTATTATTAAGTATCTCTACTATCAATTTATCAACAAAGTATTTAGATGTAACCTTAAGTTTTTTGTTTTTTTTTGGTTTATATCAGCTTGTTTTGAAAATGCTTTTTATCCCATAAAAATAAAGGACACTAAATAATTGACTATTTTAGTTACAGGCGCTGCAGGCTTTATTGGATCAAATTTTGTATTAAATTGGTTTGATCAATCGCAGGAAGTCGTCGTGTCTCTAGATTTATTGACATATGCAGGCAATCTTAAAAATTTAGATTCTATTAAAGACTCTCCTTTTCATCATTTTGTGCAAGGAGACATTCGAAACCGATCGCTTTTAAATTTAATTTTAAAAAAATATCAACCGCGGGCAGTTTTTCATTTTGCTGCAGAGAGTCATGTAGATAGATCTATTCATGATGCGAGTCATTTTGTAGATACAAATATTGTGGGCACTTTCAGTCTTTTGGAAGAAGTGCGATGTTATTTCAATGACTTAGACATCGAGCATCAAAAAATATTTCGCTTGATTCATATATCGACTGATGAAGTCTATGGAAGCTTAGAGCCTTATGAGCCGAAATTCATCGAAGATAGCCAATATAAACCTAATAGCCCATATAGTGCTAGCAAAGCTGCGAGCGACCATTTAATGAGAGCTTGGCATGGCACGTACAATTTACCTATTATTACAACTCATTGTTCAAATAATTATGGGCCTTACCAATTCCCAGAGAAGTTGATTCCTTTAATGATCCTACATGCTCTATCTGAAAAATCATTACCTATATATGGAGATGGTCAGCATACTCGTGATTGGCTTTATGTTAAAGATCACGTCAGCGCATTAAGATGTATTTTAGAAAAAGGAATTGTGGGCGAAATCTATAATATCGGAGGTGGAAATGAAAAAACTAATCTTGAAGTTGTTACTAAGTTATGTGAGATACTTGACGAATTAAGACCAAGAGCATCAAAAAAATCTTACCGATCCCTTGTAACTTTTATCAAGGATCGCCCGTTCCATGATAAGCGATATGCAATTAACTCTGCCAAATTAGAAAAGACTTTAGGTTGGAAACCAGAGGAGTTGTTTGAAACTGGCCTTAGAAAAACTGTGACTTGGTTTCTTGAAAATCCAGAATGGCTAGATCATATTTTATCCAGTGAATATCAAAATTGGACTAACCAACACTACTCGTGAAAATTCTTCTATTTGGTAAGCAGGGTCAAATTGGCCGTGCAATATATGAACAACTAAAATATAAAAATGAGGTAATTGGCCTTAGCCGAAACCAATGTGATTTTAGATATCACCAGCAGATTGAATATTGTATTTCATCAATTAAGCCAGACCTTATTATTAATGCGGCTGCTTATACTAATGTCGATTTAGCTGAGGATCACGAAGATGAAGTTTTTCAAATTAACACCATTGCACCAGGTTTTTTAGCCCAGAAAGCAAACCTATTAAATATTCCTATTGTACATTTTTCAACAGATTATGTATTTGATGGCAAAAAAGAGGGTGCATATATAGAAGAGGATCTGACGCATCCTCTCTCAGTTTATGGTCGATCAAAATGCGAAGGAGAGCGTTTGCTTAAGCTTTACCAGTCAAAGCATTTCATTATACGGACAAGCCAAGTGTTTTCTCCTGATAGCGATAATTTTATTAAAAAAATTATCCGACTTGCTAAGGAAAAAGACAATTTATTTGTAATTAATGATCAATATGCTGCGCCCACCTCAGCAAAATGGATTGCTAAAGTAACATCGCTTTTTATAGAGAAAATAAAATCAAACGAAGCTTTTGATATATACGGTACTTACCATATCGCTTTGGAGAATAATATTTCATGGTGGGAATACGCCCAATATATTGTTAAAGTCCTTGTTGACTTAAATGTTCCAATTAAATTAAAGCCAAGCGCTATCATGCCTATAAATTCTAGTGATTACCGACAGAAAGCACTTAGACCGATTCATTCTATACTTGACATTTCAAAGGTTAAAAAAATCTTTGTGTTAGAATTTCCTCACTGGAGAAAAGAAGTAGAAAATACTATTAACCTTATCATTCAATCTTCGTTACATGAAAAATAGAGTGTAAGAAAATATCTGATTAGATCCTTCACAACTAAAAAATATGAGATTTACATCTTTAGAAATTCCTGATGTCTTATTGATTGAGCCAAAAATTTTTGAAGATGAAAGAGGGCTTGTTTTTGAAAGTTATCGAGAAAATTTAATCGAAGAGAAAATAGGTCGTAAAATTTCTTTTGTGCAAGAAAATATTTGTGTTTCAAAAAAAGGTTTTGTAAGAGGCCTTCATTATCAGACATATCCCATGGAGCAAGATAAATTGGTCCGCGTTACTCGCGGCGAGGTATTTGATGTTGTGGTTGATTTAAGAAAGCATTTACCTACTTTTGGGCAATATATTACACAAGTGCTTTCATCTAAAAATAGGAAACAACTGTTTATTCCATTCGGATTTGCACATGGATTTTTAACACTGTCCGATGAAGTTGAGTTTTCTTATAAGCTTTCTAATTACTATAGTCCTGAAAATCAGCATTGTCTTTTATGGAGTGATCCCCAGCTTGCCATTCCTTGGCCTTACGATTTTAAAACAATTAAAGCTTCAATAAGAGATCAACAAGGGCACTTTTTTGATCATACTGATTTAGTAACATCTAAAATTGATTGACCAATATGATTAAGTCCGCGTGCTTTAGCTAGGATCACTTGCCGTTGTCGCTCAGTTAAGCTTTTTAATTTTTCCGGAGTATGTTTATTGAAGCAATGTGGACATGAAATCCCTGGGGTATATTTTTCACTTTTCATATCATCTTGAGATAGTGGATAGCGACATGCATAGCATTGATCATAAACACCCACTTCTAATCCATGAGTAATCGCAACCCTTTGATCAAAGACAAAGCATTCACCTTGCCATAGACTTTCTTCTGGCTTCACTTCCTCTAAGTATTTTAAAATGCCGCCTTCTAACTGATAGACCTCATCAAACCCTTTCGACAGCATATAAGAAGAAGCTTTTTCACAGCGAATACCGCCCGTACAAAACATCGCGACTTTTTTATGTTTTTTTGGATCAAAATGTGTTTTCACATATTCAGGGAATTCACGGAAGGTATTGGTTTTAGGATTAATCGCATTTTTAAAAGTCCCAATCGCATATTCATAATCATTGCGTGTATCAATCAATACCACTTCAGGGTCTGAAATAATCTTATTCCAGTCTTGCGGTTTGACATATTTTCCGGCCACTTTAGTAGGTGAAACCCCAGGCACCCCTAAGGTCACGATTTCTTTCTTTAATTTGATTTTCATGCGGTAGAAGGGGTGTTTATCTGACCAAGATTCCTTATGAGCAAGATTCTTGAAATTACCTTCAAAAACGGGGTCTGTTTTTAAGTGATTGAGTAATTCGAGGATGGATTTTTCAGGGCCTGCGACAGTGCCATTTATGCCTTCATCCGCCAAAAGAAGCGTGCCTTTGATACCTTTGGATATGCAGAAATTGAGTAGTGGCTCCCGAAGTTTTTTGTAATGAGGAAGACTCACAAAATGATACATGGCGGTGGTTAAATAAGTGGGCTGCATTGCTAATTGTTATTTATTAAACCTTCTAAAAATGTTATTTTATCAGTCTTTTCAACGATGTTAAATCAAACTGGAGTCAACGACATGGCAATTGAACAAACCTTATCCATTATTAAACCCGATGCTGTTAAAAAAAATGTGATTGGTCAAATCTATTCACGCTTTGAAAATGCAGGCTTAAAAATTATCAACGCTAAAATGACGCATTTATCTCAAGCAGAAGCAGAAGGTTTTTATGCGGTTCATAAAGATCGCCCTTTCTTTAAAGATCTTGTGAGTTTTATGATTTCAGGCCCTGTGATGATTCAAGCTTTGGAAGGTGAGAATGCTGTTTTAAAACACCGCGATTTGTTGGGAGCAACGAACCCTAAAGAAGCAGCGCCTGGAACGATTCGTGCTGATTTTGCGGAAAGTATTGATGCCAATGCCGTTCACGGTTCTGATTCACTGGACAACGCAAAAATCGAAATCAAATACTTTTTCGGTTAATTTTTTAGATGACAAACTTGCTCGATTTGGACTACGAGCACCTCGTTTCATACATCGAAACGTTTGGTGAAAAACCCTATCGAGCAAAGCAACTCATGCATTGGATTTACCAAGAAAGTCTCATTGATTTCAATGAGATGACAGATATTTCTAAAGTGTTTCGTGAGGTGCTAAAAGAGAAAACAAGCATCCAATTACCGAGCATTATGAGTGATGCTCTGTCGGATGACGGCACGCGAAAATGGTTATTCGATGTGGGGGGTAATAATGGCATCGAGACTGTATTTATTCCAGAAGATGATCGAGGGACTTTATGTATTTCGTCTCAAGTTGGATGTGCGCTCGAGTGTACATTTTGCTCCACCGGTCGGCAAGGTTTTAATCGTAATTTAACAACGGCCGAAATTATAGGACAGTTGTGGCTCGCTAATTTTTATGTCAGGCAGCAAGAAGGTTATAACGGATTGCCTAATACAGATCGCATTATCAGCAATGTGGTGATGATGGGAATGGGGGAGCCACTCGCCAACTATGACAATGTCGTGAGTGCGATGAAACTGATGTTAGATGATAGAGCTTATGGTTTAAGTCGCCGCCGTGTGACGCTTTCCACCAGTGGGCTTGTCAACGCTATGGATCGTTTAAAAGAAGATTGCCCAGTGGCGTTAGCAGTTTCTCTTCACGCATCGAATGATAAATTGCGGGACGAGATAGTACCCATTAATAAAAAATTTCCTATTAAAGAATTGATGGCAGGTTGTCAGCGTTATTTAGAAAAAGCACCGAGAGATTTTGTGACGTTTGAATATGTCATGTTGGATGGCATTAATGATTCGGTGGAGGATGCAAAAGCTTTAATACAAATCGTCAAAGACGTGCCATGTAAATTTAATTTAATCCCTTTTAATCCGTTTCTGAATAGCGGATATCGATGTTCTTCAAACGAACAAATAAGACGCTTTAAAGAAGTGTTGATGAATCAAGATTATATTGTGACGGTCAGAAAAACAAGAGGTGATGATATTGATGCTGCTTGTGGACAGCTCGCAGGACAGGTCAGAGATAAGACTACAAGATCTCTAAAAAGAATTAATTTAATTCAATAAATTATTGATTTTAAAATTATAAATGAAAGAAATTCTAATTAAAAAACCGACCTATCAAGTGATGGTGGGATCAGTCCCCGTCGGGGGTGGCTCACCCATTGTCGTGCAATCCATGACCAATACCGATACGGCAGATATTGAAAAAACCACTGAGCAAGTTTATGAGTTGTGGGAAAAGGGTTCTGAAATTGTGAGAGTCACCGTCAATAATGAAGCATCTGCGGATGCGATTCCTTATATTATTGAAAACTTAAAACAAAGAAATTGTCATGTCCCGATCGTAGGCGACTTTCATTTTAACGGGCATAAATTATTACAAGCCTACCCTGAGTGCGCAAAATTACTCGCTAAGTATCGAATCAATCCAGGTAATGTAGGCAAAGGCAGCCGTCGCGATGAGCAATTTGAAGCGATGATAGCTATTGCTAAAACGTATGACAAACCGATCCGTATAGGTGTCAATTGGGGCAGTTTAGATCAGGTTAAATTGGTCTCCATGATGGATAAAAATGCTAAATTAAAAAATCCATTGTCATCTGATGCGTTGATGCGAGAAGCTTTAATTCAATCCGCATTAGAAAGTGCCGAACAAGCAGTTTCATGGGGGCTCAATAAAAGTAAAATTATCATCTCTTGCAAAGTCAGTCATGTGCAAGATTTAATTCTTGTTTATCAAGCGTTAGCCCAAAGAACTGCATATCCCTTACATTTAGGACTTACCGAGGCTGGGATGGAATCGAAAGGCATTGTGGCATCGACTGCTGCACTCGCTATTCTTTTACAACAAGGCATAGGCGACACGATTCGCGTATCTCTCACCCCGACACCTGATGAACCGCGGACCAAAGAAGTGGTCGTGGCTCAAGAGATTTTACAAACCATGGGCATTCGTTCTTTCACACCTTTAGTCACGGCATGTCCTGGATGCGGCCGAACCACATCGACTTATTTTCAAGAATTAGCATTAGACATTCAGACATTCTTACGTGAATCCATGCCGCAATGGAAAAGTACCTATCCAGGTGTGGAGGATATGTCAGTCGCTGTCATGGGATGTGTGGTCAACGGCCCTGGAGAATCTAAGCTCGCCAATATTGGCATTAGCTTACCCGGTACAGGTGAGATTCCAGTCGCACCCGTATTTGTAGATGGTGAAAAAACCGTCACTCTAAAAGGTGACAATATCGCGAATGAATTTAAAGCCATTGTCATGAATTATGTGGAATCGCACTATTCAAAGTTAAAATAACGTCTATGAGTAAAAAATTACAAAGTGTTAAAGGTTTCTATGATGTCTTACCTGATAAGACATCACTTTGGCATTTTGTCGAAGATAAAATGCGTGAAGTGTTAAATCTTTATGCGTATGAAAAAATCAATTTACCCTTAGTGGAACCTACTTCGCTTTTCATTGACAGTGTTGGCACACATACCGATATTGTTGAAAAAGAAATGTATTCATGGGTCGACCCTTTAAATGAAGATCAATTGACCTTACGCCCTGAAGGCACTGCCGGATGTGTGAGAGCTGTCATTGAACATAACCTCACCTACAATGGGCCCATTCGTTTGTGGTATCAAGGCCCGATGTTTAGGCATGAGAATGTGCAAAAGGGGAGGCAGCGACAATTTAATCAAGTGGGCGCTGAAGCGTTTGGATTTGACGATGCTAATGTCGATGCTGAACAAATCTTATTATTAAGCCGTCTTTGGAAAGCCCTTGATATAAAAGATGTCGAACTTCATATCAATTCGATTGGCGATCCAGAGGATCGATTAACTTATAGAACAGAACTCATTCGTTATTTTGAAGGGCATCAAGACGTGTTAGATGAAGATGCCAAAAAGCGACTCCATCAAAATCCATTGCGGATTTTGGATAGTAAAAATCCTGCCATGCAAGACATGATTGAAGGTGCACCGAAACTATCCGATTATTTAAACAGTGAAGCAAAAGCACATTTTGATTCAGTATGTGACTATCTCAAAGAAGCGGGCGTTCCTTTCAAACTTAATCACCGATTGGTGAGAGGATTAGACTATTACAATCGAACAGTTTATGAATGGGTGACCAACCGCTTGGGTAGCCAAGGGACCATTGCAGGAGGTGGTCGCTATGATTATTTGATTGAGCGTTTGGGGGGAGACAAAACATCTGCCTGTGGTTTTGGTATTGGAATGGAACGCATCATTTTACTCTTAGAAGATATGGGAGTTGTGATCCAAAACGAACCCAATATTTATCTTGTGAATTTAGGTAATGCAGCAGAAAAATACGCGCTGAAATTATCAGAAACGCTCCGAAGTCACGGATTAAAAGTAGTTTTAAATTCAGGCGGTAGTAGCTTTAAATCACAAATGAAACGTGCTGATAAAAGTGGTGCGGCATTTGCTGCCATCTTAGGTGACGATGAAATGATGGAAGGTGTCGCACAAGTGAAATCCTTAAGGGTTGAAAATGTGCAATCTAAAATTCCATTAGATGAATTAGCTCTATTCTTATTGAAACAAACATCATGAAAAAAATACTTGAAGTCAAACATTTGAAAGTGTCTTCCATCAATGAGCCACGTAAAATTTTAGTGGGTGATGTTTCATTTGATTTGTATCCGGGTCGCACCACTTGCATTGTGGGCGAATCAGGCAGCGGTAAAAGTCTCACAGCACTCTCCATCATGAAACTTTTGTCCACGCAACTTAAGCAAACAGGCGATATCTATTTTGAAGGAAAAAATATATCTCAATTATCTAATGTTGAGATGCGATCTTTTCGTGGTAAATCGATGGCCATGATTTTTCAGGAACCAATGACATCTTTAAACCCAGTCTTAACGGTTGGCGATCAGATCAAAGAAGCATTAAATGTACATTTGGATTTAGATAACAATAGTTTAAATAAAAAAGTGATATCTCTTTTTAAAGAGGTGGGTATATCGGAGGATCGTATTTCAAGTTACCCCGATGAGCTGTCAGGTGGACAAAGACAACGCATTATGATCGCGATGAGTATTGCCTGCGAACCCTTAATTTTAATCGCAGACGAGCCTACGACTGCTTTGGATGTCACAGTGCAAGCGCAAATTTTAAAACTCCTATCTGATTTAAAAGAAAAAAGACACATGGCCATGCTTTTTATTACCCATGATTTTGGTGTGGTAGAAGAAATCGCGGATGATGTCATTGTGATGTATCAAGGCCAAATCGTTGAAAAAGGAAGTGTGAAGGACGTATTAAAAAAACCAAAACATGCTTACACCAAAGCTTTGCTGCAATGTGTGCCTGATGCAAAAGGGATAAAGAAATTAAAACCTATTCAACATCGTACATTTATTTAAGGCTCATATTTAATCATGGCAAAAATTGATAAAAATGAAGTGTTGTTAGAGGCCAAAGGCCTTTATAAAACTTACACGCAAATGTCTGGCTTTTTTGTAAAAAAACAAAGAATCATCAAAGCACTCAATAATGTCAGTTTATCGATTAAAAAAGGAGAAACGCTAGCGATTGTAGGTGAATCAGGCAGTGGTAAGTCAACCTTGGCGCGTTGTCTGTTACAATTGCTGTCGCTTGATCAGGGTGAGCTTTTCTTTAAAGGTAAAAACCTGACAACTTTAGATATGGAAGGTAAAAAATATCTTAAACGCCATATTCAAATGGTATTTCAAGATCCTTATGCTTCACTAAATCCTCGCATGAAGATTGCTGAGATTTTAGAAGAAGGCTTATTAATTCATGATTTGGGTAATAAAATTGTGCGCGATAAAAAGATGCGCGACATGATTAAAAAAGTAGGGCTGGAAGCGTCTGATTTGAACAAATACCCGCATCAGTTTTCAGGCGGGCAAAGACAAAGAATTGGTATTGCAAGAGCTTTAATTGTAGAACCCGAACTTGTGATTTGTGATGAGCCTGTTTCAGCACTTGATGTATCGATTCAAGCGCAGATTTTATTATTACTAAAAGAACTACAAAAAGAATTAGGTTTGAGCTATCTATTCATTAGTCACGACTTAAGAGTCGTTCGACATATGGCGGATAGCATTGCGGTGATGCATCAAGGGAAAATTGTAGAACAAGGTTCTATCAAAGGCATTTATGAAAAACCAAAAGCGAATTACACGCGTGAACTCTTAAATGCAATTCCGGGCAATCATTTTAAATTTAAAGTCAGTTAATTTTTTTTAAAGGAAATAAAAGCTATGGCACTCGATTTAGAAGAACAAGAACAGGTAGACGAACTTAAAGCGCTTTGGAAAAAATATGGCAACTACATCACGCGTAGTGTCATTGCTTTTTTTGTTTTATATTGCCTCTATCAAGGATGGGGTTATTACCAAACCAAGCAATCATTGAACGCTTCTGAACTTTATCAAAGCATTGTGGTGTTGGATGAAAAAAATACCAAAGATATTATGCAAAAAGCACAAAGCTTAATCGATAACTATGGAGGCACACCTTATGCCGGACGGGCTGCGATTTTATTTGCAAAAGCAAGCTACCTTGAAGGTTTAAAAGATAAAGCCAAAGAAAAATTAGATTGGGCAACGAGTCATGCAAAAGAATCTGCCACAGAATCGATTGCGCTCATTCAATTAGGTCAAATATTAGTGGAAGAAAAAAAATATGAAGATGCCTTAAAGAAGGTGAATGATGTTGAGAATGAAGGCTATCTTGGTTTATCTAATGATTTAAAAGGTGATATATTAAATGCAATGGGTAAAAAAGAAGAGGCTAAAAAAGCTTATCAAGAAGCATTGAAACGATTTGGACCTAAAGATCCTTATGCAAAATTCACGCAAGAAAAATTAGAATCGCTTGGAGTGTAAGGTTTGATTTTTTTAAAGTACTGTCTTCTCGCATTTTTTTCTATTGCGCTTAGCTCTTGCGGCCCTGTTAAAGATTTCACGGATCAAATTTCAGAGACTATTATAGGGCAAGACCCCGTTGATCCTCCGGCTCCTCTTAAGGAATTTAAACCTAAGCTTAATCCTAAGATACTTTGGTCAGCAAAATTAGAAGGTGATGCATCTTTTGAATTCTATCCTGGCATTATTGGTGAAGAAGCATACGCGGCATCATCCGATGGAAGCTTAGCTAAATTTGATTTAAAAACGGGTAAAGCCATTTGGCAAATCAATACAGGTGAAAAATTATCAGGCGGTGTTGGCGTAGGGCTTAATGAAATTACAGTGGGTACATCGACTGGTTTATTAGTGGCTTATGATTTAAATGCTAAATTACTTTGGAAAACAAGATTATCGAGTCAAATATTAAGTGCGCCTACCATTCATGAAGGTCTTGTGATTGTTAGAACAGCAGACAATTTGATTCATGCCGTCAATGTAAAAGATGGGTTAAAAAAATGGACCTTCTCAAGAGTGGGGCCACCTTTAAGCTTAAGATCAAGTGTGGGTGTGGTGGCAAGTGACGGTGTCATTTATGCAGGATTCCCTGGTGGTAAATTAGCGGCTATTCGAGAAGATAATGGCTCGCTCCTTTGGGAAATTAATGTGGCACAACCTAAAGGTGTGACTGAAATTGAACGCGCATCGGACGTCACAAGCTCCCCCGTGATTGATGGTTTAAATATTTATACAGTCGCTTATCAGGGAAAAATATCAGCCATTGATCGGGTGAATGCGAGAACCTTATGGAGCCGCGATATTTCAAGTTATACAGGTATTAATATAGATGGCGCCAGGATTTATTTATCGCATACGGGCGGTGCTATTTATTCATTAGCGCTTGAATCAGGCAAGACCTATTGGCGACAAGGTGAATTATTAAATCGTAAACTGACGACACCGTTAGGTATGGGAGATTACCTTGCTGTAGGAGATTTAGAAGGCTATATCCATATCCTAGATAAAGAAACGGGTGCTTTTTTAGGTCGCATTCAATTGGACGACGAGTCTTTGCCTGTGATGCGACGGATGATTGAATTTGAAACAGGTAAATTTTTAGCGCAAACACGTAATGGCGGACTCTACGCCATCTCTATTCAATAATCATGTTACCCACCATAGCACTTGTGGGCCGACCTAACGTTGGCAAATCCACTTTATTTAATCGTTTAACTAAATCTCGTGATGCGTTAGTGGCAGATCTTCCAGGTCTAACACGCGATCGCCATTATGGACGAGGCTTAGGCGGTGACATGCCGTATATTATTATTGATACCGGCGGTTTTGAGCCTTTAATTGAAAAAGGCATTCAAAAAGAAATGGCAAAACAAACACTGCTCGCCATTGATGAAGCCGATATTGTTTTTTTTATTGTGGATGGACGTCAAGGTGTGACTCCACATGATCGCGTCATTGCTGAACTGTTACGTAAAATGAATCGTAATATTTATCTCCTTGTGAATAAAACAGAAGGCATGCAAAGAGGTATTGCAACAGCTGAATTTTTTGAGTTAGGCTTAGGCGACCCCTTAGGTATTTCATCAGCACACGGTGAAGGTGTGCGTGACATGATTCAGATCGCATTAGAGCCTTTTAAAAAAGAAGATATTGAATCACTTGAAGTTAATCAAAAGGTTCCGAAGATCGCCATTGTGGGCCGCCCTAATGTCGGTAAATCAACCTTGGTGAATGCATTTTTAGGTGAAGATCGCGTCATTGCTTTTGATGAACCTGGTACGACGCGCGATTCTATTGAAATTGAAATTGAACGCAATGATAAAAATTATATACTTATTGATACAGCAGGCATTCGCAAGAAAGGTAGAGTCTTTGAAGCGGTAGAAAAATTTTCTGTGATTAAAACTTTGCAAGCCATTGAAGAAGCGAATGTAGCCATCTTGGTGGTAGATGCGGAGGAGGGTATCACTGAGCAAGATGCGCACGTAGGAGCTTATATTTTAGAGGCTGGACGTGCACTTGTGGTTGCTATTAATAAATGGGACCGATTAAAAGAAGATGAAAGAGACATTGTAAAACAAGATATTCAGCGTAAATTACAATTTTTAAAATTTGCAGAATTTCAATATGTATCAGCCTTAAAGAAAAAAGGCCTCACTGAGATTTTAAAATCAGTCGATGAAGCTTATCGTGGTGCTTTTATTAAAATGTCGACACCTAAATTAACACGTGTCCTCATAGATACATTGCAACAGCATCAGCCACCTATCTCAAAAGGTATTCGACCTAAATTACGTTACGCTCATCAAGGTGGATCTAACCCGCCCGTGATTGTCATTCATGGTAATCATGTGAATGCGATTAAAGATAGTTATATGCGCTTTTTAGAAGGTGCTTTTAGACAAGCATTTCAAATTATTGGCACACCCTTAAGAGTTCAATTTAAGCAAGGTGAGAACCCTTATCTTGATGAAGAAAAAAGAAAACCGAAAGAGGGTGTTGTATCGATGCGTCGTCGTAAGAATGCACTTCGTAAAAAACTCACAGATAAAAATAAACTAGAAGCAAAAAAACGCTAGTCTTTATCCCAGAATTTCCACCAGTCTTGTTTCTTAGTACCTTGACCTTTGGTGAACATAGAGCTATCTGGATAATTTTGTTTTAGAATTCTTAAATTATCTTCTTTTAAATCATTCATATCTAAATTGTCATAAGCGCTAATTATAATCACAAGTGCTTCCTCAACAAAATTAGAATCAGGGTAAGATTCAATCACATACTTAGCACGGTTTAATGCCGCGACATAAGCTTTAACTTTCATATAATGACGTGCCACATGAAGCTCATGATCAGCCAGTTTATTTTTTAAATAAATCATGCGTTCTGTCGCATCTTTTCCGTAGCGCGTATTGGGATAGAGCGTCAGTAAATCTTTAAAGGCAAGAAAAGATTGTCTTAAGACTTTGGGATCACGATCGCTGATATCTTGAAAGGTAGCTTTTTCAATTAAGCCACGTTGTTTGAAGTAGGCTACGCCTTTTAAATAATAGGCATAATCTAGATTAGGATGATTAGGGTGTATTTTAATGAATCGCTCAACAGATGAAACGCACTGCGCTGCATCTTCTTGCTTGTAATAGGCGTATGCCATATCAAGCTTAGCTTGAGCGCCGTATTTACTATTAGGGTAGCGTGATTCTAATTTTTTTAAATATTCGACAGATTTTTTATAATTCTTATTAGTCATTTCTTCAGATGCTTTTTCATAAATGCGTGCAGCTGACAAACCTTTGGTATCGTCAAGCTCAGTAGGTGGGCCGAAAATGGCACAAGCTTGAAGAAAAAGCATCATAATAACAACTATACCAATACGCATACGAACCTTTAACTATAAAAACATACGAAGAATTATAGCATTATGAATCATGATGAAAGATTATTGATAGTCCCGGATAGTCACTCTGGTTTAAGGGTGGATGTGGCTTTGCAGCAACTTTTGCCAGAATTTTCACGCTCAAAATTACAAGAATGGATTAAAGATGAATTCGTACTTGTGAATCAATCCTATGTGTCTGTGAAACACAAGGTTTACGCAGGCGATGAAATTAAAGTGATCGTCCAATCAAATCCAGAAAACAATGCATTTTTACCTGAAGCGATTCCGCTTAATATTATTTTTGAAGATGAGACATTGCTTGTGATTAATAAACGGGCTGGCATGGTCGTTCATCCAGCAATTGGTAATTGGTCCGGCACTTTACTTAACGCACTGCTTCATCATATGCCAGAGATCGCACACATACCTCGCTGCGGTATTGTTCATCGATTGGATAAAGAAACGAGCGGTCTTTTAGTCGTTGCTAAGACCTTGAATGCACAAACACATTTGGTGCAACAACTTCAAGCAAGAACAGTAAAGAGAGAATATCGAGCGATCGTGTGGGGGCAGCTTTGGAAAAATGGCAAGGTGGATCAGCCCATCGGCCGGCATCCATCCATTCGAACGCGCATGGCTATTCATTTATCCGGTAGGCCAGCCGTTACGCATTATGAGATTTTAGAACGATTTGGAGTTCACACTTATCTCAGATGCAATCTTGAAACAGGTCGTACACATCAAATTCGTGTGCATATGCAATATTTAAAAGCACCTATAGTGGGTGACCCCGTCTATGGCTTAAAAAGTATTATGCCGATTAAATCCATGAGTGATGAATTACGTCAACATGTCTTAAGTTTTAATCGTCAAGCACTTCATGCCATTCGCTTAGGACTGATTCATCCATTAAGTGGTGAAGCGATGGAATGGTCGATTGATTTACCAGATGATATGAAAGCTTTACTTGAAATCATTCGCGCTGAGCAATTAGGTGAAACAGAGCCTATAGAAGATTTAAGTTTTGATGATTATCTTGATGAGGTAAATGATGATATCGATGACGACATGCTGGAGGATGATGATTAATTTTTTTATACCTAACTGGCCAGCGCCTCAACATATTAAAACTATTCAAACTCTAAGAGTTGGGGGAAATAGCGAAGGCAAATATAACAGTTTTAATTTAGCCACACATGTGAATGATGACATTATTTCTGTTCATTTGAATCGCGACCTACTTAATCAATTTTTACCTAACTCTCCTCATTGGCTTAACCAAACGCATAGTGCAGATGTGATCAAAATCCCATCACCCGCATTTAATGCAGATGCCTCTTATACAACAGAAAAAAATACAGTATGTGTTGTTCAGACAGCTGATTGTTTACCTTTATTAGTGACAAATACTGAGGGGACGATAGTGGCTTCTATTCATGCAGGGTGGCGGGGTCTTTTAAGTGGTGTGATTGAAAATGCCATTGAGAAGATGAATGTCTCACCCAATGAATTACTCGTATGGTTAGGGCCTGCAATCAGCCGACAGCATTTTGAAGTAGGCTTTGATGTGAAAAATAGCTTTTGCGAAAAACATAGCGAGGCTGAAAAAGCTTTTCATTTGATCTCAGAACAAAAATGGTTAGCAGATATTTACGCGCTTGCTAAAATAAGGCTCAATCTATGTGGTATCAAACAAATATATGGTGGCAGTGTGTCGGATAATTATTGCACTTTTGCCAATGAAGTTGATTATTTTTCATATAGACGTGATGGCATCACTGGTAGGATGGCTTCCCTAATTTGGATCGATTCATAAAGACATCCAATCATTTCAAGTTTCGTTATAATACTTAATCCTGCCACCATACTTTAACTTCATGCACACACTTCTTTGGATTCTATTTTCTTGCTTTATTGGGGGTTTATTAAGTGTCACGGCTGCAGCCCTTGTGACCATGAATACCAGAACGCACCTTGTTTCGCATTTAGTGAGTTACGCCGTGGGTGCTATGTTAGGTGCAGTTTTCTTAGAAATATTGCCCCATGCTTTTAAGCTCACAAATAATATAGAAGCGACAACCTTTGTCGTGTTATTCGGTATTCTTTTATTTTTTGTGCTTGAAAAATTACTATTGTGGCGTCACTGTCATGGCGATCATTGTGAAGTGCATGATATGCATCAAGAAAGTCATACTTCTAAAGATCATCAACATACCCATGATGCAGGACGAAGCGGTAGCATGATTATGGTGGGTGACTTATTTCATAATTTTGTCGATGGTATCTTAGTTGGCTCAGCGTTTATGGTGAGTACCAGCTTAGGTATCGTGACAGCGTTAGCGATTATTGCGCACGAGATCCCTCAAGAAGTAGGTAATTTTTTAATTCTCCTTAATTCAGGCTATAAGAAGAAAGAAGCATTTATTTTTAATCTTCTCGCGAGTTTTGCTACGGTGTTAGGCGGACTTCTCGCTTATTTCATTTTGGAATCCATGATTGATTGGGTGCCTTTTATTTTAGCGCTCGCAGCATCCAGCATGATTTATGTATCGATCGCAGATTTGATACCAGGCCTTCATAAAAAAACTGAATTACGTTCGACTGTATTTCAAGTCGCACTCATCGTATTGGGTGTTGCATCTGTGGCTCTCACGCAACTGATTGTTGAAGGCTAATGGCATCACATACTCCTAGAGTCGGTTTTGTATCATTAGGTTGCCCTAAAGCCGGTTCAGATTCCGAAAGAATATTGACGCAATTACGTGCAGAAGGTTATGACATCTCCAATTCCTATCAAGATGCTGATCTAGTTGTAGTTAACACTTGTGGTTTTATTGATTCAGCTGTCAAAGAGTCCATGGACGCCATAGGGGAAGCCGTTAAAAAAAATGGCAAAGTGATTGTGACAGGTTGTTTGGGAGCAAAAAAAGACATCATTGAAAAAGAGTATCCAAATTTACTCGCCATCACAGGACCGCACGCATTAAATGAAGTGATGTCAGCCGTGCATACCCACCTAGAAAAACCACATGATCCTTTTAGTGATTTAGTGCCCCCTCAAGGCATCCGTTTAACACCTAAACACTATGCCTATTTAAAAATTTCAGAAGGCTGCAATCATCGATGTTCATTTTGTATTATTCCATCCATGCGTGGAGATCTTGTAAGCCGTTCGATTGATGATGTGATGACGGAAGCCGAAACACTAGTCAGTAGCGGCGTATCGGAAATTTTGGTGATTTCACAAGATACAAGTGCTTATGGCGTGGATATCAAATATCGAAGTGGTTTTTGGAATGGCCGTCCCATTAAAACTAAACTGTATGATTTAGCCGAAGCCCTAGGATCTTTAGGTGTGTGGATCAGAATGCATTATGTGTATCCTTATCCTAATGTCGATGACATTATTCCTCTCATGAGCGAAGGTTCGATTTTGCCTTATCTTGATGTACCTTTTCAACATGCAAGTCCTCGAATTTTAAAACTCATGAAGCGACCTGCAAGTTCGGAAAATAATCTTTTGCGAATCAACAAATGGAGAGAAGTGTGTCCCGATATCACGATACGTAGTACTTTTATTGTAGGTTTTCCTGGGGAAACAGAATCTGAATTTGAAGCGCTGTTAGATTTTCTTGAAGAGGCTCAATTAGATCGCGTGGGTTGTTTTAAATATTCGCCTGTCGATGGTGCGAGTGCTAATCTTTTAGAAGGACATGTTCCTGAAGAAATTAAAGAAGAACGATTACAAAAATTTATGGAAACGCAAGCACGCATCAGCCATAAAAAACTTCAAGCTAAAGTGGGTCAAATATTAACTGTTTTAGTCGATAGCCATGATGGTGATTATGCGATTGCAAGATCGATGGCAGACGCACCTGATATTGATGGCAAAGTTTTCTTACGTGATGGTAAGCTTTTGAAGCCAGGTGATTTTGTCGATGTTAAAATTGAATCTTATGATCAACATGATTTATTTGCAGGCCCTAATGTTTAAGAAAAAATATCTATGACCGTTGTCACACGTTTTGCTCCGAGCCCCACAGGCTACCTTCATATTGGAGGCGCGAGAACCGCATTATTCTCTTGGGCTTATGCCAAAAAGCATCAAGGCCAATTTATCTTACGTATTGAAGATACTGATTTAGAAAGATCTACCCCTGAAGCAGTGAAAGCCATTATGGATGGTATGACATGGCTTCACCTTGATTACGATCAAGGCCCTATATACCAAACAAAACGTATGGCAACTTATAAAACATACATTGATCAATTGATTAAAGAAGATAAAGCCTATCTTTGTTACTCATCCAAAGAAGAATTAGAAATTTTACGTGAGTCACAAATGAAAGCCGGCTTAAAGCCAAAGTATGATGGGAAGTGGCGGCCTGAATCTGGAAAAAGTTTACCCCCAACTCCTGAGAACATTCAACCGGTAGTTCGTTTTAGAAATCCAGTATCAGGTGTTGTAACATGGCATGATTTAGTCAAAGGTGAGATCACAATTGCGAATGAGGAACTCGATGATCTTGTCATTGCAAGGGGAGACGGTACACCGACCTATAATTTTTGTGTGGTGATTGATGATTGGGAAATGAAAGTCACACACGTCATTCGAGGTGATGATCATATTAACAATACACCACGCCAAATTAATCTCTTAAAAGCTTTGAATGCAACCATTCCAGCATACGCCCATCTATCGATGATTTTGGGTTCTGATGGTCAAAAGCTTTCTAAAAGACATGGGGCTGTCAGTGTGATGCAATATTTTGATCAAGGTTATTTACCTGAGTCGATTCTGAATTATTTAGCTCGTCTTGGATGGAGTCATGGCGATGATGAAATTTTTAGTATGGCTGATTTTTGTCAATGGTTCGATTTAGACCATATCACTTCATCATCTGCACAATTTAATACAGAAAAATTAGATTGGCTTAATAGCCATTATATCAAAACATTGCCACATGAGCGTATAGCTGCGGCAATAGAACCCTATTTAAAAGAAGTAGTGCATTCACCAATCGATCCTAGCCTTTTAATAAAGGCAATCGATATTCATCGCGAACGTGCAAATCATTTAACAAGTCTTGCGCGTGATATTGCTTATATTTTTGAATATCAAAAACCAAATCAGCAAGATTTTGAAAAGCATATTAATGATGAAGCATTAAAGCTTATCAAATCCTTTCAAGCCGCTCTAATTAAGATTGATTGGACGAAAGAAGCCATTCATAATGTGATGAATGACATGGTGATCCTACATGCAATTAAATTTCCAAAACTTGCGATGCCACTTCGAGTGCTTTTAACAGGTATTGCACAATCACCTAGTATTGATGTTGTGATGGAGATCTTAGGGCGCGATGAAACGATGAAACGTTTGAATCTTTACTTATAACTATATTTGGAATCCTCTATGGAAAAAAAGACGACACATTTACAAGATGAGTTTTTAAATCAACTCAGAAAAGAACATGTATCAGTATCTATTTATTTAATGAATGGTATTAAATTACAAGGCAACATTGAGTCATTCGATCAATACGCTATTTTATTAAAAAATACTGTGAGTCAATTAGTCTATAAACATGCTATCTCAACGATTGTACCTATGCGTAATGTCAACATAGAGCCACCAGCAGACGATGATTGATGTTTGAACGTCCGAACGAAGGAAAGTCCGCCTGTGTAATCAGTATTAACTTTGGTGATAACGATTTCGAAGAGAGTGTCGAAGAAATTAAAGAGCTCGTATTAAGTGCTGACATGAAAATTGTCAGCACAGTGAATATTAAGAGATCAGCACCCGACCCCAAGTATTTTTTGGGCTCAGGAAAAGCTGAAGAAGTGAAGTTTATGATTCAAGAGTCAAAAGCCGACACCGTAATTTTTAACCATAACCTCAGCCCCTCCCAAGAGCGAAACTTAGAAAAATATTTTAGTACGCGAATCTTTGATCGTACCGCACTCATCTTATTAATTTTTGCAAAGCGCGCTAAAAGTCACGAAGGTAAACTTCAAGTCGAATTAGCGCAGCTTGATCACTTATCGACAAGACTGATTAAAGGCTGGAGTCACTTAGAAAGACAAAAAGGGGGTATTGGTGTAAGAGGAGGCCCCGGTGAAAAGCAATTGGAACTTGATCGCCGGATGTTAAAACTTCGCATTAAGCAGTTGAAAGAAAAATTAGATAAATTAAAACGACAACGCACTATGCAGCGAAAAAAAAGGAGCCGTTCGGGCGCCCTTAATATTTCGATTGTCGGTTATACCAATGCGGGTAAATCGACACTCTTTAACCAGTTGACTCATGCAAATGCGTTAGCCATGAATCAACTCTTTGCAACACTTGACACCACCTCCCGAAAACTTTTTATTGAAGACGGCGTGGAATGTGTGATATCAGACACAGTGGGTTTTATTAAGGCACTTCCTACGACGTTGATTGAGGCGTTCAAATCTACCCTTGAAGAGTCAAGAGAGGCTGATTTACTCCTTCATGTCGTCAATATGGCCAACCCCAATCATCACGAACAAGTTAAGGCGGTGAATAAGATCCTAGAGGAGATTAAAGCCGCGTCAATACCACAAATTCTCGTTTTAAATCAGATTGATAGACTCGATATAAAGGCAAATCACGAAAAAGATGAATATGGTAGAATTTCGACTATTCAGTTATCTGCAAAGACAGGTGAGGGTATTGAACTTTTAAAAGAGGCCATCCTCCAACTAGTTGTCGCAAAGCAGTCAGCTGAAACCGAAATATTTGAATAAAACCCCCTTAACTATTAAATAGAATAAATTTATGGCAAAAACCCCCGGGCAAAATAATAACCAAGGAGAAGGACCTCCTGATCTAGACGAGCTTTTGAGTGATTTAAAAAAGAAAATAGGTCGTATTTTTGGTAAACAAGAAACAGACCAAAAAACGTCTAAGCCTAGCGGAGGCAATCCGACACCCAATTCAACGAGCGATCAACTTCCTATTGTCCCCATTCTACTGATTGTAGTATTGATTTGGGTAGCTACAGGCTTTTATATCGTAGACCAAGGTTCACGTGGTGTTGTTTTAAGGTTCGGTAAAAATACAGAAGTGACTATGCCAGGACCGCGCTGGCATATTCCATTTCCGATCGAGTCAGCTGAGGTGGTTAACCTTGAACAAGTGCGCACCATTGAAGTAGGTTACCGTTCCGCTGGTGATGCTGATGCTAGATCAAAAGAAGTGAGAGAGTCATTAATGTTAACGGATGATGAAAATATTATTGACCTCCAATTTGCCGTGCAATACAACTTAAAATCAGTTGAAGATTTTTTATTTAATAATCGTTCAGCAGAATCTTCAGTAAGAGGTGCTGCTGAAACTGCTATTCGTGAAATCGTCGGTAAAAGCAAAATGGATTTTGCATTATATGAAGGTCGCGAAGAGATTGCTGTCAAAGCAAAAAAACTCATGCAAGAAATTTTGGATCGATACAATACGGGGATCAATGTGACAAGTGTCACCATGCAAAATGCGCAGCCGCCAGAGCAGGTTCAAGCTTCATTTGATGATGCTGTTAAAGCTAAGCAAGACTTAGAGCGACAAAAAAATGAAGGTCAAGCTTATGCCAATGACATCATCCCAAAAGCTAAAGGTACAGCTTCAAGACTCACAGCAGAAGCGCAAGGCTATCGTTTAAAGGTTGAAAATGAGGCGAAGGGTAACGCGAGTCGTTTTGAACAAATATTAACGCAATATAATCGGGCACCAGAAGTTATGCGTGATCGACTTTATATCGAAGCACAAGAGCAAATATTATCTAACGTTTCTAAGGTATTTATCGATCAAAAAAATTCAAATAATTTGCTCTATTTGCCTTTAGATAAACTGATTCAGCAAGCAACACCTGAAACATTATCACCGAGGGTAGATGTCACCCCTCAAGTTGATATGAATCAGTCTTCGATGCAAAACTTAGAACGAACGCGAGATGTATTTAAATCAAGAGATCGGGAAACGAGATAAAGAATATGAAAAATATTACATACCTATTGGTGAGTTTTTTAGCAGGCATCGTGATTTTATCAATGTCTACTTTTACAGTTGACCAAAGAGAGTACGCCATTGTATTTCGCTTAGGTGAAATCATATCCATCAAAAAAGAACCAGGACTTTATTTCAAAACACCGCTTATTGAAAATGTGCGATTTTTTGATAATCGAATTTTGACACTTAACTATCAAGAGCCTGATCGTTTTATCACGAGCGAAAAGAAAAATGTACTTGTAGACTCGTTCATTAAATGGAAAATTGTCGATCCTGCAAAATACTATGTCTCTGTGAATGGTGATGAAGTGCAAGCTGAGAGAAGAATTTCTCAAACAGTGAATGATGGATTGCGCGCAGAGTTTGGTAAAAGGACTATTCATGATGTCGTATCAGGCGAACGTGGAGAAATTATGCAAATTCTCACAGATCGTGCTGATCGAGATTTGCGTTCGCTGGGTATTCAAATTTTAGATGTGCGCTTAAGGCGAGTGGACCTCCCTAAAGAGGTGAGTGAGTCCGTTTATCAGCGTATGAATGCTGAGCGTAACTCTGTTGCCAATGAATTGCGCTCACAAGGTTTTGCAGCGTCAGAAAAAATTCGTGCCGATGCAGAGAAGCAACGTGATGTCATCATTGCTGAAGCCTACAAGGAAGCACAGAAAGTAAAGGGTGATGGAGATGCAAAAGCCTCAGAAATCTACGCTAATGCCTATGCTAAGAACCCTGAATTTTATGCTTTTTACCGAAGTATTGAAGCTTACAAGAAGAGCTTTAAAGATAAAGCAGATGTGTTGGTCTTAGACCCAACTTCAGATTTTTTAAAGTACATGCGCAGCTCTAAAAAGAAAAAAGACTAGTCATGAAAAATTGGCTTTTTTCATCCTTTGGCCTAATGTTGATACTAGAAGGACTCATGCCCTTATGTTTTCCAGAAGGTTGGCGTGAAACTTTTAGAAAGCTAATTAAAATGAAATCTGGCCAGATTCGCTTTATGGGTTTGATATCTTTTTTATTAGGATTAATTATTTTATTATTAGGTCGCTAATTGATGAATCAATGGACGCTCCCAGATTATGTTGAAGATATGCTTCCTGATGAAGCAGTCTATCTTGAGTTATTAAGACGCTCTATTATTGATCTCTATCAAGCCCATGGTTATTTTTATGTCATTCCTCCTATGCTGGAATACATTGAATCTTTAAATGGCAATGGCCAGGACATGGATCTGGATACATTTAAAGTGGTCGATCAGTTAACAGGAAGACTTATGGGTGTTCGTGCTGATATAACACCTCAGGTCGCTCGCATCGATGCACACCTTATTCAAAATGATGAAGTCACAAGATTATCTTACGCAGGCTCGGTTTTAAGAACGAAGCCAGCCAGCTTTTTACAGTCAAGAGAGCCGTTCCAAATTGGGGCTGAGCTCTATGGATTCAAAGGTATTGAAGCTGATCTTGAAATTCAAACACTTCTGATTAAAACACTCAGTACTATCGGTATTCAAAACCCAGTATTTGATTTTAATCATCTTGATATTTTTACGTCCTTAATTGCATCATCCAATATGGCACGTGACCAACTTGATCGTTTGTATCAAGCGATGCAGAAAAAAGATAAATCAGAAGTGATTGATCTTACCAAATCTATCGACAAAAAAAATCGTGATGCATTAATTGCATTAGTAAGCCTTTATGGTGATGCCAATATTTTAAAAGAAGCTGAAAAAGTATTGCCGCAAGATAACGCTATTAAAAGTGCGCTGAAATTTTTGAATGAAATTGATAAGTCTTTAAAAAACAATCAGATTAAAGTGTCATATGACTTAAGTGACATTCGTGGCTACCAATATCATAATGGTTTGGTATTTTCAGTGTATGCAGATCAATGCTATTCGCCTATTGCATTAGGTGGGCGCTATGACAATATTGGCGCATCATTCGGACGTAACCGCCCAGCCACAGGTTTCACGATGGATTTGAAAAATATCGTCACTTTATTTCCTAATGGTAAAAAAGCGAAAGCCATTTTAGCTCCTCAAGGTAGCGATAGCGGATTACAAAATGCGATTGAGTCATTGCGTCAACAAGGCGAAATTGTCGCGATTGATTTATTTGGCCATATGAATGCGATACAGAATAATTGTGATCGCATATTGACTCAAGATGCTAGCAAAGCGTGGAAAGTTAAAACGGTTTAATTGAAGATGGCAAAAAATTTAGTAGTTATTGGCACGCAATGGGGCGATGAAGGTAAAGGTAAAATTGTCGATTGGTTAACAGATCACGCAGAAGGCGTTGTTCGTTTTCAGGGTGGTCATAATGCAGGTCACACCTTAGTCATTGGCCAAGGCTCAAACCAAAAAGAATACAAACTTAATTTAGTTCCTTCAGGCATTATTCGTAAAAATGTAGATTGCTTCATTGGCAATGGTGTCGTACTTGATATTGAGCATTTGCTTCACGAAATTAAAACACTTGAAGCTGATGGTATTGAAGTCAAAAGTCGTTTATTTGTAAGTCCAGGCTGCCCTTTAATCCTAAAGCATCACGTAGCACTTGACCAAGGTCGAGAAGCCATGCGTGAAGCTAAAATTGGTACCACAGGTAAAGGTATTGGCCCGGCTTATGAAGACAAGGTGGCTCGTCGATCGCTCCGCGTTTACGATTTGCTTAATCCAGATAATTTTAAAAATAAACTTGTAGAAGTCATGGATTACCATAACTTTGTGTTGCAACATTACTTAAAAAAAGATCCGATTGATGTTATTCAGCAGTTTGATCTTTCGATGTCGCATGCAGAAAAAATAAAACCATATCTTGCTGATGTTTCACAAAAACTTTATGAGGCAAATGCTAAAAATAAGAATTTACTATTCGAAGGTGCGCAAGGTTCACTGCTAGACATTGATCATGGGACTTACCCTTATGTCACTTCGTCCAATTGTGTATCGGGCCAGGCAGCAGCAGGTGCTGGCGTGGGTCCACATATGTTGCATTATATTTTAGGTATTACAAAAGCTTATACGACGCGTGTCGGTGGCGGGCCTTTTCCGAGTGAGCTTGATATTGAAACCCAAGGGACACCGGGATATCAAATGTCAACGAAAGGAAAAGAAATTGGTACGGTGACTAAAAGAAAAAGGCGTTGTGGTTGGTTTGATGCAGCTGCATTAAAACGCTCTGCTATGATTAATAGCCTTACGGGTTTATGTATTACGAAACTAGATGTTTTAGACGGCATTAAAAAAATTGGTATATGTGTAGGCTATGAATTAGATGGTAAAAAAATTGATCTTCTTCCTTTAGGTGCAGATCAAGTGGAGCGTTGTAAACCTATTTTTATTGAAGTGGATGGTTGGGATGAGAGCACCTTCGGTATTAAATCGATGAATGATCTTCCTAAAAATGCGCAGCTTTACCTCAAGACATTAGAAAAATTATGCGAAGTACCTATTCATGTCGTATCGACTGGTCCTGAGCGTGACGAAACGATCGTCCTTAAACATCCCTTCGAGTAATAACTTATGACAGATACGCGTATCCACCCTGTCAGTACGATTATTTCAGCCAAATGGATTTGTCCTGTTAGACCGCAAAATACAGTGCTCGAGGATCATTCGATCATTATTGATGAGGATCGAATCATCGATATTATTGAGACAAAAAAAGTAGCTTCACTTTATCAGAGCAATCAACACTTTCAACTGCATCACCATATTGTTACCCCTGGTCTTATTAATGCACATACGCATGCTGCTATGAATTTATTTCGAGGTTTCGCAGACGATCAGCCACTTCATACATGGCTTAATGACTCTATTTGGCCGCTTGAAAAAAAATGGGTCACACCGGATTTTGTTTATGACGGCACATTGATAGCGTGCGCTGAAATGCTAAAAAGTGGTGTGACTACGTTTAATGAAATGTACTTTTATCCTGAAGCAGCATCGCGCGCTATTAAACAAAGTGGTATGCGAGCTAACATCGGTCTTTTTGTGATGGATTATCCCTCTAATTACGCAAATGATGGAGAGGATTATCTAATGAAAGGGCTTGAAGCCAGAGATGGTTGGCGTGATGAAAGTCGAATTACATCAAGCTTAGCCCCGCATGCACCATACTCAGTCTCAGATAAAACCTTAAATCAAGTTTTAACTTATGCTAACCAACTCAATCTCACTATTCATATGCATATCCATGAAACAGAAAATGAAATTAGTGAGAGCTTAAAACAATATCAAATAAGACCCATTGAGAGACTCAATCGTCTTGGTATCATAAGCCCACAATTTATGGCAGTGCATGCTGTTTATTTGAACGATGAAGATTTAAGCACACTTTCAAAAGAATCTGCATCGGTCATTCATTGCCCGACATCCAATTTAAAATTAGGAAGTGGTATCGCTAATATTGAAGCGTTACAAAAAAACCATATTAATGTATGTATTGGTACAGATGGAAGTGCAAGCAATAATAAGCAAGACGTATTGCATGATATGCAATTAGCATCTTTGCTTGCTAAAGGCATGACAAAAAATCCTGCGATCCTTGATGCTAAAACATCTTTAGACATGGTCACTATTAATGCTGCAAAAGCACTTGGACTTGAAGATTGTATTGGGTCGATTGAAAAAGGAAAGTTTGCAGATTTGACGGTATTTAATATGGATCACTTATCTACATTACCTATGTTCGACCCTATGAGTCATTTAGTTTATGCAACTACGCGAGAAGAGGTCAGTCATGTGTGGGTGAATGGTTTATTGCAGTATGAAGAAGAACACTTAACATCCATTGATATTCAATCATGTAAGGATATAGCGCTCAGATGGCAACTCAAGCTAAAACAAAACATATAAACGTTTCGGAAGAAGAAATCGCTAAATTTAATGAGCTCGCTCACAAATGGTGGGATAAAACGAGTGAATTTAAACCACTTCACGATATCAATCCTCTCCGTCTTAATTTTATCCATGAAAAAATTAATTTAAAGGATAAAAAAGTGCTCGATGTAGGTTGCGGAGGGGGCATTCTTTCTGAATCTATGGCAAATTTGGGTGCGGATGTCACAGGAATTGATATGGGTGAGAAAGTGATCAACATTGCAAAACTCCATGCACTGCAAACAAAGATAGATATTAATTATCAATGCACTTCTCTAGAAGCTTTTACTTCAAAACATAAGCCTATTTTTGATGTGATTACATGTATGGAAATGCTAGAGCATGTGCCAGAACCTTCAGCTGTTGTGGCATTATGCGCGAAACTTTTAAAACCAGGCGGCACACTTTTTATGTCGACCATTAATCGCAATATAAAGGCTTATTTATTTGCAGTGATTGGTGCTGAATATATTCTGAATTTATTACCGCGCGGCACACATGATTACGAAAAATTTATTAAACCCTCTGAACTCATTTCCTGGTGTCGAAAAGAAGATCTAGCGGTTGTTACCTTAAAAGGTATGACTTATAACCCAATCACAGATGTGTATAAATTGGGCGATGATGTTTCGGTTAATTATCTTCTTGAAGTCACAAAAGATTAATGATGAAAGCTGTTCTTTTTGATTTAGATGGTACTTTGATTGATAGTGCACCGCAACTTGTAGGAGCGCTTAATCAATTAAGAAAACAGTATGATTTACCCCCCATTCCTTTTTTAGTAGGACGACCTTTTGCTTCACATGGTGCGGCAGGTTTACTGAAAGCTGGGTTTAACATGGATAAAAACGATCCTCTTTTTTATGCGCGTGTTCAAGAATTCCTAGATATCTATAAAGAAGTATTTAATCAAAATATACAATGCATGGAAGGTATTGAAGAATTGATTAATACTTTAAACCTTAGAAAAATTTCCTGGGGTATTGTGACGAATAAAGCTAGGAAGTTTGCGCAGCCAATTGTATCTTCTCATCCGCTTTTAAAACATACATCATGTCTTATTGCAGGAGATGACGTTAAGTTACCAAAACCTTCACCCGAAGGTCTTATGAAAGCCTCACAGCTTCTTTCAATAAAACCATCTGACATTATTTATTTAGGTGATGATAAGCGTGATGTTATGGCAGCAAACGATGCAAGCATGGTTAGTATGGCGGCGCGATACGGATATTTAGAAGCAGGGGATGATGCAAAATCCTGGGGCGCTCAACATATCATTGATAAGCCATCTGATCTTTTAACTTATCTCAGTCTTTAATTATTTTACGTTCAATCATAGCTTGGGCAAGCGTCCCGCTATCTACATATTCAATTTCACCACCCATAGGTAAGCCTCTTGCTATTCGACTTAATCGAATACCGCGCGCTTTAAGAAGTTCAGTAACATAATGGGCAGTAGCATCTCCGCTCACCGTAAAATTATTCGCTAAGATCACTTCTTTAACGATTCCAGCATCAAGACGTTTTAAAAGTCTGTCTAAATGGATATCTTTCGGACCAATACCATCTAAAGGCGAGAGTTTACCCATTAAAATAAAATACATGCCGTTATAAGAGTGCGTTTGTTCTAACATCATAAGATCACTTGGCATTTCGATCACACAAAGAATTGAGGCGTCTCGATCTTTGGATGAGCAAAGTGAGCAAATTACTTCTTCAGAAAAGTTATTGCAATAGGAGCAATGTCCAACTAATTCGATTGCGTTAGCAATAGCGCTTGAGAGTTGCGCTGCACCTTTTCTATTGTGCTGCAGAAGATGGTAAGCCATACGCAGAGCTGATTTAGGGCCAATCCCAGGTAAGCACCTTAGTGCATCGACAAGCTGTTCGAGTGCTTCAGTATTTTTCATGCAATCAAGTTAGAAAGGTAACTTCATACCAGGAGGCAACATATTGCCCATCTTGGCATTAGTGGTTTGTTCAATTTTTTGTAATGCATCTTTAAAAGCTACAATGAGAAGGTCTTCTAACATTTCATGATCATTCATGACAGATGGATCGATCGATATTTTTTTAATTTGATGTTTGCAAGAAATAGCAATTTTAACAAGGCCATTACTTGCTAAGCCTTCTACATCAATAAGCCCAAGTTCATCTTGTGCTTTTTGCATATTAGCCTGCATCATTTGTGCTTGTTTCATTAAGTTACCCATGCCGCCCTTCATCATACGATGACTCCTTATGTAGTTTGATTAGGTTTAATGCTCGATGGAATAATTTCAGCATTAAATTCAGTAAGTAGTGATTTTACGAATTGATCTTGAAGAATAGAATTCTCAGTATCCTTCATAATAATTGATCGTTCTTCTTGCTTTTGTTTGAGCGGCGAATTATTTGCACCTTTTTGTAAGATCACAAGTTTAATTCGTTGACTAAAGTGATCAGACAAGCTCAATTCTAATTTTTTTTGGTAGGTTTCATTGAGCAGATGCTTGTGCTCATCCGCAATCGACAAGATTATTTCGTTATTTTTAAAACTGACCAGTTCAGACTGCTGGGCAAGCGCTTTGACTAAGCCTAGTTTTAGCTGGTCAACAAGCTCACGCCAATTACCATTGAATGCAGGTATTTCTTTTAAAATGCTTTCATCAACCTGATGATCTACTTCAATTTTTTTTTTAATTTCAGAGGCTTCAGAGGATACGTCGTTTGACTTTACGATAGTTTCTATTTTGTTTGTGCTATTCACTGGTTCAGTTTTTGCCGGCGTTGAATTTTTTGCAATCAGTGAATCTTGCGGGGTAAAAGAAAGCATTCTAAGAATGGTCATCGTGAAGCCTGCATATTCATCTGGCGCTAGATAAAGATCACGTCGACCTAATATGGTAATTTGGTAAAAAAGTTGTAGTTGTTCTGCACTTATCTTTTTGGTTAATGCGATGACCTGATCGCGATCAAGGTATGAGGCCTCCAAGCTATCTGGTATGGCTTGCGTCACACTAATTGTTTGAATAAGGTTTGCAAGGTCATTGAGCGCTGCATCAAAAGATAGATTTCTTTCATCCATTTGTTTCGCTATCTCAATGGCTTTATGACCATCTTGATCAATGACCGCATGCACTAAATTAAATAAGTAAGATTGGTCTATAGCACCTAACATTTTTTTAATCGTAGCTTCTTCTATTGTGCCGCCGCAATAAGCAATACCTTGATCAAGAATTGATAATGCATCGCGCATACTTCCATTCGCAGATTTGGCAATTAAATAAATTGCATTGATTTCATAGTTAATTGCTTCTTCATTTAATATTTTTTCCATATATTCTGAAATAGAAGCAGACGGCATTTGTTTTAAATTAAATTGTAGGCATCTAGATAAGACAGTGACAGGGACCTTTTGCGGATCAGTAGTCGCTAAAATAAATTTTACATGTTCAGGTGGCTCTTCTAATGTTTTAAGCATCGCATTGAATGCACTTTTTGAAAGCATATGGACTTCATCGATGATGTAGATTTTAAATTGCCCTTGCGTTGGAGCATATTGAGCGTTATCCAGAAGATCTCTCATATTATCGACTTGCGTATTAGATGCTGCATCGACTTCAATAAGATCTACGTAGCGGCCTTGATCGATCTCGGTACATGCGGAACATGTGCCACAAGGTGTCGAACTAATACCTTTTTTGCAATTTAGTGCTTTGGTTAGAATTCGGGCTAATGTAGTTTTACCGACACCGCGTGTGCCTGTAAAAAGGTAAGCATGATGTAGTCTTTTTTGATCAAGTGCATTTTTGAGTGCTTGCACAACATGCGCTTGACCGACAAGCGTATCAAACGAACGGGGACGATATTTGCGTGCAAGAACTTGATAGCTCATGAATAATTTTTAACCAATCCAATTTAATAAGAGGCGAGCCAGACCCCCGGCACTTGTTTCTTTAGTTGTGGCTGCTTGCTTCCGCATCTGACCAGGTTGGCTAAATTACAATGCGGGGAGGCCCGCCAGTATTTATTTTAACCTAAGGGAACGCCTTTTACCCGCAATGTTTAACAGGATGTTGGCTTAAATAGACCCATTCTTCATCGCTATATAAACGCGACCGAATAATAAAGCGCATACCTGTTCCATTCTCTAGTGAAAACTGCCCACCATTACCTGGGATGGCATCGAGCGTTAGATGTGTGTGTTCCCAGTAGGAGAATTGACTGGCACCCATATAGAAATGAATGCCATGCGTCATACCTACCTCAACATCAGAGCCGCCTAAATAAAATTCACCTTTGGGATAGCACATAGGTGCGCTCCCATCACAACAGCCCCCTGATTGATGAAATATGATTTCACCGTATTTTTCTTTTAAAGAATCAATCAGCGTGTCTGCAGCTTCAGTTGTATCTATGCGTGTAAAAGTTTTTTCCATAAAAAAGAAAGGCAAGACTTTAAGCCTTGCCTTTGGTTTTAGTTAATTTAAATCTTAAAAGAAACCAAGTTTATTTTCACTGTAGCTCACTAAAAGATTCTTAGTTTGTTGGTAGTGATCAAGCATCATCTTGTGTGTTTCGCGACCGATACCTGATTGTTTATAACCACCAAATGCTGCATGTGCAGGATAAGCGTGGTAGCAATTAGTCCATACACGACCTGCTTGAATACCTTTGCCCATTCTAAAGGCGCGATTGCCGTTACGTGTCCACACACCTGAGCCTAAGCCATATAGCGTATCGTTTGCAATTTCAAGCGCTTCATCTTCATCTTTAAATGTTGTGACTGAAACGACAGGTCCAAAAATTTCCTCTTGGAAAATACGCATTTTGTTATGACCTTTAAATACAGTAGGTTCAATGTAATATCCTTCTGCAAGTTCACCACTTAATTTTTTACGGTTACCGCCGATGAGAATTTGAGCACCTTCTTCTTGACCAATCTTCATATAAGACATAATTTTTTCAACTTGCTCACTCGATGCTTGCGCGCCAATCATGGTTGCCATATCAAGAGGATTATCTTGTTTGATAGCTGCAACACGTTTGAGTGCGCGTTCCATAAATTTATCATAAATAGATTCTTGGATTAAAGCGCGTGAAGGGCAGGTGCATACTTCACCTTGATTAAGCGCAAACATTGTAAAGCCCTCAAGAGCTTTATCAAGGAAGTTGTCGTCTTTATCCATCACATCTTCAAAGAAGATGTTAGGTGATTTACCACCAAGCTCTAAAGTTACTGGAATAAGATTTTGTGATGCATATTGCATAATTAAGCGACCTGTAGATGTTTCGCCTGTAAATGCAATTTTTGCAATACGTGGTGAACTTGCAAGTGGTTTACCAGCTTCCAAGCCAAAACCATTCACAATATTTAATACACCAGGCGGAATAAGATGACCGACTAATTCGAGCACGACTAGAAGTGATACAGGTGTTTGTTCTGCGGGCTTAATTACTACACAATTACCTGCAGCAATCGCAGGTGCTAACTTCCAAGCCGCCATAAGAATAGGGAAGTTCCAAGGAATAATTTGTCCGACAACACCTAAAGGCTCATGAAAATGATAAGCCATTGTCTCGTGATCAATTTCACCGATACTACCTTCTTGCGCTCTTACACAACTTGCAAAGTATCTAAAGTGATCAATAGCAAGAGGAATGTCAGCGTAAGTTGTTTCACGGAGAGGTTTACCGTTATCAATCGTTTCAGCAATCGCAATTGTTGAAAGATTTTTTTCCATGATATCTGCAACTTGCATCAATATATTTGCACGGTCAGTAGGGCTCTTTTTAGCCCAGCCATCTTTAGCTGCATGAGCTGCATCTAGTGCCAAATTAATATCTTTTTCATTTGATCGTGCAACTTCACAAAATACTTTGCCAGTAACTGGTGAAATATTTTCAAAGTATTTGCCGTCTACTGGAGGTACAAATTTGCCACCAATATAATTGTCATATTTGGCCTTAAATGGATGTTTTACTCCAAGATTATTTAATGTTTCTAAGCCCATAAATCGCCCCTAAGTTAATAGTTAATTAATAATAAATGCTATATAAATCAATAAGTTATGAAATTATTAAAACGGATGTACTGCGGTAGACGTACGGTAAATAAATTCAATAGAACAACCTTAATACGAGTAAGCACTTTAATCAAGAGAGAAAAGATGATTCTTAAAGCTAAGTAAGTCATAAGTTATAATGCCGACTCTTTTCGGAAGGGTGGATGAGCGGTTTAAGTCGCACGCCTGGAAAGCGTGTTTAGGTGAATAACCTAACGCGGGTTCGAATCCCGCCTCTTCCGCCATATTTCAAAGAAGTTTAAGCTTTGGGATCAAAGACTGGGTTAATGTTCCCACAATTATTTCCATAGCAATGGTTATGCTTCATTTAACTTAACGGGATTATATTAGGTAGAATTTTTATGCAGATCTTAGAGGACTTTTTGAAATGGATTTTAAAGATTAATTTGATAGATATTTCTATTATTATTTTTATTCTTATCAATGCAGGTCTTATAATTTTTTTTATTATAAAAGGCATTAAAGCTATAAAGAAGATGTATAAAAAAGATAGTTTGAAAAAATAGAAGGTTTGTCAAGTTTCGGAGTTATAAAAAGTAAGAAAAAATAACAACTTATTTCTTTGCCACTTATAAGCTATAAGCATAGACTATTTTTTCCACGTGATATCTAGCTGGAAAAAAGATACCAATTGCATGTTGGTTGCATGACCCTGATAGTTTTAATAAAGAACAATTCTACAAAGAAACTATCGAGTTTTTATTTGCAATATATAGCAATGCCGCAGATATCGATAAACACCTCTTAGCAATGCTTGCAGATACCCTAGAAACCTATATTGAGTACAAAAAGGTGCTTGATAGAGAAGGGTATGTCATTGAGTTTAACGATGGCAAAACCCTCGGCACAAATCCTCTTTATAAGACTATGGATAATGCTGTAAGTATCTATATATCTATTACAAACGAGCTACAAATTAGCCTTAAAGCTAGATTGGAAAATGGGGCTAAAGAACCCTTGGAGATGGATAAAAAATTTGCCTATTTAATGAAAGGGCCAAATGTAAAATAACTTTAAGAATGTTAAAATTACAGAATTAAATAACAAGGCTAGTTTTATGATAAAACTTATTCATGGAAGTAATATTCAGTCAAAAATAGAAAATGAAAGAAATGAAGCTAATAAGGCCTTGTTAAGTGAAATTCATGGTGAATATAAAAATTGGTTACAAAAGATTGAGAAACTTAAAGGAAAATCAGATGATGCATCTATTAATCAAAGGGTTTTGGATTTAAATTCATATAAAAATTTTATTGATCAGCAAAAATTTAAAAAAGAACAAGGCAATCTAAATGGATTTACCTCCCAGTCAAAACTTCATTCAACAGTTCTTGAAGAATTTATGCATCACTTACTTATAGAAATTCCAAAATTGAATGGCAAGAACTTAAATTTCGGACCAACAAATGCCTATTCTAATTTATATTTTTCCCCAAAAGACCTAGATAGTTTTGAAAACGATTCAGGCCTGACTATTAACACTAAAGATCAAGATTATGCTATTTCTAAAGAAATAAAAATTACAACATCCTTGAATTCTAGTTCGAAAGTGGAAAATAAGAATATTTATGTTCCGGTTGTATCTATAGAGTGCAAGACATATTTAGATAAAACTATGTATGAAGGATCGGTAGCTACTGCAGAAAAAATTAAAAGAGGAAATCCCTACAGTTTATTTCTAATAGTAACTGAAACATATGAGGTTGATCATTCCGTTGATCCACAATATTCGGAAATTGATCAAATTTATATATTGAGAAAAAGCAGTCAAAGAAGTTTACCAAGGCATGATATTTATGCTGATGTTGTAATTGACTTATTTAAGACAGTTGAAAGCCATTTAAATTCAGACTGGCAAAATGTTAGCGCAAGAATAGCTTCCGGAAGAGTGATTAAATGAAGGTGATTGATATATTTGCAGGTTGTGGTGGTTTTTCATTAGGTTTTCAGCTAGCTAACTTTAATTCACAGCTTGCTATTGAAGTTGATTCATGGGCTTCAGAAACTTTTGCATTTAATCATCCGGGAGTAAAAGTTATTACTGAAGATATTAGAAAGATTAGTATTAAAGATTTAAAATTACCAAAAATTGATGGAATTATAGGTGGCCCTCCTTGCCAGGGTTTTTCGCTATCAGGGAATCGTGATACAAAAGACCCAAGAAATAGTTTATTCATGGAATTTGTAAGATTTGTTTACGAATTAAAGCCAAAGTTTTTTGTTATGGAAAATGTTTTAGGTTTGTTATCAATGAAAACTAAAAAAAATATTTTCGTAAAAGATATTATTGAAGAAGAATTTAATAGGGCTGGATATAATTTAGTCGTAAAAGTTTTAAATTCTGCTAATTATGGCGTGCCCCAACTAAGGCAAAGAGTTTTCTTTATTGGCATTAGAAATGATTTGCCTTTTATTCCTGAAGATCTTATTCCAACAAAAACAAATAAAGAAAATAGTTTTGTAACCCTTTGGGATGCCATTTCTGATCTGCCACAAATTGATTCCGGATGTGGAGATGATTCACAAAGCTATTTAACAAAAGCTAATAATAGTTATCAAAGGTCGATGAGGGTTAAATCTAGAGGTATTTTCAACCATATTGCAATGCGACATACAAATCGATTAATTGAAAGATTTAAGCAAATTTCCTATGGACAGTCAGTAAAGGATGTAAGTGATGAACATAGCCAAAGAAAAAGGGGGGCCGCCGATCAAATAAGCGGAAAAGTTTTTTCGCAAAACAATATGAGACCTTATCCCAATAAACCAAGTCCTACTGTTGCCGCTAGCTTCCAATCTAATTTTATTCACCCATATTTGAACAGGAATTTTACGGCCAGAGAGGGCGCAAGAATTCAGTCCTTCCCAGATACATATATTTTTAAAGGCAAAAGAACAACAATGTCTTGGGAGAAGAATTTATCCCAATATCAGCAAATAGGAAATGCTGTCCCACCTTTAATGGCAAAAGCTTTAGGTAAAATGATTGTAAAATATTTTAATTTACACTCTTTATAAATTGATTAGTTTAATTTGCTCTTATTAATCTGACTTAACAAATCCTCAATTGAACTAATTTGATTGAGTTTAGAGTTTTCTATCTCATATAAATCTGCTTTTGTACTGAATTTTGTGCCATCTGATCTGTATCTATAAGACCCTTTTTTATGTAATGAGGCATTGAGTAAAAAATCTTTTTTTGATATCCAGCCACATACCGTTATGACATTATTGGTTTTATTTAAACTACAAAAAATGTAGATATCAACTTCAAAATGAATTTGTAAACCAATAAGATTGTTTACAAAAAATGGTTTTGGATTACTTTTTCTACCCATTGTTTTTATATCAATTTTGCGATTGTTTATTATAATATCTATGCCACCATCAAATTTACTTTCAAAATCTATTAAGGGTATATTTAATAAATATTGAATTGTGCATTGGCCAATAACTCCTGTTAATTGTTCTGATTTATTTCCATCTCCAATACCTCGATTTCCAAAGTTAATTCGATTTATTAAAAGCTCGCAGTGACTTAATACTTCTTTCGGAACCTCTATAGAAAACATATGTTATAGCCCGCTAATTAAATTTGTAAGATTTGCAGTACTATAAATAAATTTGGCAAGCTTTTGTTAAGTCTTTTTTCCACAATTTCTGTGGATAACCCTGTGATTAAATATGAAGTTAATTGACAACATACTAATTTACTTGAATTTATTACAATTGCTTATTTTTTACTCACCCTTCAAGAATAAAATAATTGGGTTTTTGTTCCTTTAGTAGTAAGTTAGGAATATGAAATCTGCTAAATATACCTGCCCCGAATGCCACGCTATTGAGGGCGTAGATATTCTCTACGGTTATCCAACAGACGACACTTTGCAGTCTTGGTTCAAGAAAGAAGTTGAATTAGGTGGATGCATTGTTGGCGATGAAAAACCGACACATAAATGTTTTAAGTGTGGCCATCAATGGTAAAAAAGAAAAATACTGAATCAACCCAATCACAAACTGACTTTTGGGAAGATGCAAAGTCATATGTTGATATTCGCAATTGTTCTTTTGGATTTAAATGTAATCAGAGGTGGAAAGATCTCCTAAAAAGAAAAGAAAAGAACATTAAATACTGCCATGAGTGTGAAAGGGAAGTATATTTGATTGAAACAAATGAAGAGTTAATGCGTGTAATTAAGTTTAATCATTGTGCAGCAATTAAAGTGCGATACGACGAAATACCACAAACAAAAAGAGCAGATATTACTGTCGGGATGTTAAGCCCTACTAATTATTATGTGCCAGCTTATTTAAGGAATAAGAAATGAAAAAACTACTATCATCGCTCTCTCAAAACATTAAATCCCTGCTCAAGAAAACACCCCAAAGAAAATACCTAGTTATTATTGGAATTCTTGTTATTGCTCTATTTGCTCTAGCTTATTCATATCAGGAAGTTAAATTATTTAACGGTTTTCTCGTAGAGAAATTAAATGAAAAATTAGGACCTCATTTAGGTTATAACCCAAAATCACACAATAACCCTTGCTTTAATATTCCTAGTGGTTCTGTAAGGCCAGTATTTTTAAATCTTGAAGATGAAATCAAGGCAACCGATTTAGTTTGGAGAGAGGATTATAAAAAACTTCCTGTTTCGGCTAAAAAGTTAATTAGAAAAGAAGTTCCCCCAGGCATTGAAGATTATGAAATTAATGTTGCTTTTTTTGATCTTAACAACGATGGTGTTGATGAAGTCTTTGTTAACAACAGAAGTATGGGAAGTTCAGGGGGGCAGGGATTTTTAATACTTGAAAATCAAAAGGGTAAATGGAAAGAAATAGCCTTATTTACCGGTAGCTTTATTATGATTAATCGTTGGGCTCCAAAAGGTTACGAGGGGTACACAGTAATTATTTATTGGTTTAGAGGTGGAGGTGCTGATACAGATCAAGTTGTATTAGCTTATAAAAATCATGAATATAAACGCTTTAGTGTTACACCTGTGCCCTTAAATGTTCTATATTCAAATGACTTTCAGAAGATGATATTAGATTTAAATTGGATGTGCTGGGATTATTGGAATTAGTAAATAATGACATCAAAACCCCCACCTAATTTTTTAAGGTGTTATTGTTAGTAAACAATAGATTACGATTAAATTTGAAACTTTAAGGAAGTAAAAATGAAAAAATAATATTGCTGATTCTGATTATAAATTTGACTGGGTGCGCTTCTCAATCATTAACTGGTAATGCTTATACGGGAACTCAAGCTAAACTTTTTGGAATTTAATTTATTGCATCATTAATAAGTTCTAATCTTACAATCGGACTATCAATCTGCATTAAACGCTGTTTATCTATAAGAGGTATGTCTAACAATTCAACCCATCTATTTGAGACCCACGTGGCATCTTGATATTCATATGGTTTCATGATAGGAATATCTCGCTCTGATATACCTTGCTCTGGTAATGACTCAATTAAGCGCTTAAGATTTTCACTCACTTTTTTTAAGTCGTCAGGAATTGGGATTTGTAAGTCATTATTTATATTTGATACCTCGCCTATAATTAGACCATCTTCTTGAATTGTAAATCCATTGACTTTAATCCTGTTACTCCCCTGACAGCTAATCATAATAAGATCTTCTTTTGAAACATCTGCGTCTAAAATATCTACTAAAGTTCCAACACTCGCAAAGGGTAAATGGTTTGTCATATCTGCCTTTCTTTCTGGCAAAACTGCAACAATACCAAAACAGGTATTTTCTCTAAGACATGTTTTGGTCATATCTAAATATCTTGGCTCAAATATACGTAAGTTCATAATGCCTTTAGGGCAAACAACTACATTGAGCGGGAAAAGAGGTAAATTATAAAAAGCCATGATTGAATGACTATTTCAGTCCTGTTTCGTTCAAGTTTTAGATAACAATAAGTGATGTGAGTTATGGGTTTGTAGTAACCTTCTTGAAAGTATCCTGCAGCCACATTCTATTGATTTATCTTTTAAGATCAATGTAATAGCTTTATACTAATAGGAACCAATTATTTTTTTAAAGCCCATCTAAATCCAATGATCGATGATTATAGAAAAGAAGCCGCTGAGCGATTAAAAGAGGGTCTTCCACCCCTTTCTTTAACAGCAAAACAAACCGCAGAACTCGTAACGTTATTAAAGTCACCCGATACAAAAGATACCCAGACGCTGATGGAATTATTTTGTCATCGTGTTCCATCAGGTGTTGATCAAGCCGCATATATTAAAGCAGCCTTCCTTACGGATATTGCTAAGGGTATAGAAAAATCCTCACTCATTTCACCCAAGTACGCTATTGAATTATTAGGAACCATGGTAGGCGGGTATAACGTTCAATCACTTATTTCTCTTTTAGATTCAGATCTTGCTGATGATGTTGTTAAAGCTCTATCTCATACCATTTTAATTTTTGATGCATTTTACGATGTGAGTGAAAAAGTTAGATCAGGTAATAAAGCCGCAATGAAACTCATGGAGTCATGGGCAAATGGTGATTGGTTTTTGAAAAAACCTCCATTATCGAAAGAAATAAAAGCGCTCGTTTTTAAAGTAGATGGCGAAACAAATACCGATGACCTGTCCCCAGCGCAAGAAGCTTGGTCGAGACCAGACATTCCATTGCATGCAAAAGCGATGTTAATGAATAAAATGCCAAATGGCATCAAAACAATTCAGGACTTAGAAGTAAAACAATTACCGATAGCTTATGTGGGAGATATTGTAGGTACAGGTTCATCCAGGAAATCAGCAATTAATTCTGTTCAATGGCATATAGGAAGTGATATCCCTTTTATCCCAAACAAAAGAACGGGTGGCATTGTATTGGGTAATAAGATTGCGCCTATATTTTTTAATACAGCAGAAGATTCAGGAGCACTTCCTATTGAATGCGATGTAAGTCGAATGAAAACTGGAGATGAAATTACTATTAAACCATTCGAAGGAAAAATTCTAAATAGTAAAAATGAATCCATTGCCACATTTAACTTAACACCATTTACGCTTGCGGATGAATATCGCGCGGGTGGCAGAATACCTCTTATTATTGGCCGTGGATTAACATCGAAAGCAAGAGAGTTTTTAAAATTACCTCCAAGTACTTTATTTTTAACTCCTGCACCAGTAGTTACTTCTAAAAAAGGATTCACACTCGCGCAAAAAATGGTAGGTCGAGCTTGCGGCATGCCTGTAGGTATTGGTGTTAGACCTGGCACATATTGTGAGCCAAAAGTTACATCTGTTGGCTCTCAAGACACAACTGGCGCTATGACAAGAGATGAATTAAAAGAATTGGCGTGTCTCGGATTTAATGCTGACTTAGTTATGCAAAGTTTTTGTCATACAGCAGCCTATCCGAAACCTGTAGATGTTAAATTACAACATGAACTCCCTGAATTTATGTCGAGCCGAGGCGGGGTTACTTTAAGACCTGGTGATGGAATTATTCATTCCTGGCTTAACCGTCTTTTACTTCCAGACACTGTAGGCACAGGTGGTGATTCCCATACACGTTTCCCCATAGGTATTTCATTTCCAGCAGGTTCCGGACTTGTAGCTTTTGCAGCAGCTATGGGAGCAATGCCAATCGATATGCCGGAATCAGTCTTGGTAAGATTTAAAGGCAAGATGCAACCAGGTATTACATTGAGAGATCTTGTGAATGCAATACCTTATGCAGCGATCAAAAATGGTGACCTCACAGTAGCAAAACAAAATAAAAAAAATGTTTTTAATGGGCGTATTTTAGAAATTGAAGGCCTACCAGATCTTAAAATTGAGCAAGCATTTGAATTTGCTGATGCATCAGCTGAAAGATCTGCAAATGGATGCACTGTAAAACTTAATAAAGAACCAATCATTGAATATATCAAATCAAATATTGCCCTTATTAAAAATTTAGTTGATAACAACTACGAAGATAAAAGAACATTATTGCGTCGTATGAAAGCAATGGAAGATTGGCTTAAAAATCCGACGTTATTAGAAGCAGATAAAGATGCCGAGTATGCAAGTATTATTGAAATTGATCTTGATCAAATTAAAGAGCCATTAATTGCATGTCCAAACGATCCAGATAATATTAAGCCGTTGTCTGAGATTGCAGGGAATAAAATTGATGAGGTGTTTATTGGAAGTTGCATGACTAACATTGGGCATTATCGTGCAGCAGCCAAAGTCCTTGAAGACACTAATACAATCCCAACACGACTATGGATTGTACCTCCCACTCGAATGGATGAAACGGAACTCAAGAAAGAGGGCGTATACGCCGTTTTTAATAAAATAGGAGCCAGAACAGAGGTGCCCGGATGTTCTCTCTGCATGGGGAATCAGGCGCGCGTTGAGGATGGAGCTCATGTTTTTTCAACAAGCACGCGAAATTTTGATAATCGTATGGGAAAAGATGCGCAAGTGTATTTGGGTTCTGCAGAACTCTCAGCAGTGTGCGCTGCTTTAGGTAAAATTCCAACGCTTGAAGAGTATCTTGCTATTAGTAATCAAAAACTTTCAAAAGGCGTAGATTCAATCTATCGGTATTTAAATTTTGATCAGATGCCAGAATATAAACCAAAAAAAGTAATTGAGATTACTGAAATTTAATAAATGAAGACTGTCATTAAAAAAGAAGATTTTATCGAAAGCATCAGTGATGCTTTGCAATTTATTTCTTACTATCACTCGGAAGATTTTATTTTGTCCATGCGTGAAGCATATGAAAAAGAAACATCTGTTCCAGCTAAAGATGCCATGCTTCAGATTCTTACAAGTTCAAAAATGAGCGCCATGGGACATAGGCCTATATGCCAAGACACTGGAATTGTGATTGCATTTGTTGAAGTTGGTATGAATGTAGAGTGGTTGTCAGATCTTTCAATTGAAGATATGGTGAATGAAGGTGTTAAACGCGCTTATACAAGCCAAGACAATCCACTTCGTCCTTCAATGGTCTCAGATCCAGCTGGTATGCGGCAGAACACAAAAGACAATACACCTGCAGTCACGCATGTGAATTTAATTAAAGGTGACAAAGTAAACATCTCTATCAGCGCAAAAGGTGGAGGCTCAGAAAATAAAGCTCAATTCATAACACTCAACCCATCAGATAGTATTGTAGATTGGGTATTAAAAGTGATTCCTGAGATGGGAGCGGGTTGGTGCCCACCTGGAGTTATTGGCATTGGCATTGGCGGATCTTCTGAAAAAGCGATGTTAATGGCAAAAGAGTCACTGATGTTACCGATTGATATTCAGTCACTCGTTAAGCGTGGTGCAAAGAATAAGACTGAAGAGTTACGCATAGAACTTTATAATAAAATTAATCAGCTAGGTATAGGCGCGCAAGGCTTTGGCGGTCTAACCACAGTACTTGACGTTAAAATCATCGATTATCCTTGTCACGCTTCGTCTTTGCCAATTGCATTAATACCCAATTGTGCAGCTACGAGGCATACACATTTCATCTTGGATGGTAAAGGTCCAGCACATTTTAAAATACCTGATTTAAATTTGTGGCCTCAAGATACTTGGGCTGCTCAAAAAGATGCTAAAAGAATTAATCTTGACTCAATTGATAAAACATCAATCGAAGAATGGAAAGAAGGCGACTTACTTTTACTGTCTGGAAAATTACTAACTGCTAGGGATGGTGCGCATAAGAAAATTGCTGATCTTCTTAAGAAAGGGGAGCCTTTACCCGCGGGCATAAATTTAAAAAATAAATTTATTTATTATGTGGGCCCTGTTAATGCCGTTCGCAATGAAGTGATTGGTCCAGCAGGACCTACAACAGCATCTCGCATGGATCAATTCATGGAGATGATGTTAGCTGAATTAGGTGTCATGGGTACGATTGGAAAAGCAGAGCGCGGCGAAAATGCTGTGCAAACAATCAAAAAATACCAATCTGTATATTTAAGCGCAGTTGGAGGAGCGGCTTATCTAGTTTCAAAAGCCATTACTTCATCTAGGGTAGTTGCATTTCCTGAGTTAGGTATGGAAGCCATATATGAATTTGAAGTGAAAGATATGCCAGTGATGGTATCTATCGATACTCACGGCAAGTCTATTTATTGCGAAGCTCCAACTCGCTGGAAGAATAAATCTATACCTATCAACTCTTTAAAATAAATCTTAGTCTAGCATTAGGCAAAAAGTGCCTTCTATTCCTTGTGATTTTTTGTCACTGCGTCGCAGATTGATTTCAGAATCATTTTTAATTTGTTCATCAAGTGCCAGTAAAAGTTTTTTATATAGTTTATCAATTGGTATTTCATGCAAGATATCTATTCTGCCGATCAACTCATCTTCCACTTTCATCTTCTTTAGGACCTTTCCATCTTGATTATAAATTTTTGCTTTGAGTGTGCCGTAGAAGGTTGTCATTTTTGGGTTATAAAAAATGTGAGGATCTAAAGATAAAACTAAATTTCCGTAATTACCTTTTTCGCATAAAGCACTGTTGGGCAGTCCGGTCACGGCTGCTTTTTTTAAAAGTGAAGCCTGCTTAATCCAATATCCTTGCCTATAAAAACCGGTTAGATGAATTGGATGCTTATCAAAACTTTCATTGATGTGTATCAAATAATCGTAATTTGTATTCGCTTTTACCTCAGATATTATTGTTTGCGTAACTAAAGCAAAGAAAATTGAAAGAGTGACTAATATTTTTAACATTTTTTTGAATTATAGTAAGATTGAGTAGTCAAATTGACATTCTACTTTGAGACTAGTTTCATGAAAATTTTTTTACTTTTATTTTTTTGGATAATACCAGCCATGACTTATGCTGCCTGCCCCTCTATATATAATCATCAGTTTAATACACTTCAAGGAGATAAAATTAACTTATGTGATTATCAGTCAAAACCTATATTAGTCGTAAATACTGCAAGTAAGTGTGGATTTACCCCACAATTTAATGCTTTAGAGGCTCTATATAAGAAATATCATAGTAAAGGTTTATTAGTGATCGGTTTTCCATCTAACGACTTTAACCAAGAGTTAAGTACCGATAAAGAAGTTAAAGATTTTTGTAAGCTTACATATGCGGTTGAATTTCCAATGACCACAAAATCAAATGTCACAGGTAAAAATGCAAACCCATTTTATCAAGAGCTCATTAAGGCTTCAGGCCAAATGCCTCAATGGAATTTTCATAAATACTTAATATTGCCTCAAGGTAAAAAAGTATATGCATTCACGAGTGATGTCACACCCGACTCAGCTGAGATCGTAGATAAAATTAAAGCAGAATTAAAGTAATGAGTTTTTAAGTATTAGGTTGGCGAATTTTTTGTAAGATGATAGCTGATAGCTCTTCGACTGAGCGCGTCGTTGAGTCTGCCCAAGGAATACCTGCTCGCTTCATAAGATTTTCACAGTCAGTAATTTCTTTTCTGCAGTTATCTAGTGAAGCGTATGTGCTATTTGGGCGTCTTTCACTTCGAAGGCTACTCAAACGATCTGCTTGTATCGTTAATCCGAAAATTTTATCGATATAACCTTCTAAAATAGGCGGGAGTGCTTTTCTTTCAAAATCTTCAGGTGTTAAGGGATAGTTCGCGGCTTTAATACCGAATTGCATAGCAAGATAAATACTTGTAGGTGTTTTGCCTGATCTTGATACACCAACTAAAATAACATTGGCTTGATTTAAACCATTATGTGTCATTCCGTCATCGTGGCCCAAAGCAAAATTAATCGCTTCCATTCTGTCAGAGTAATTAGCACCTGAAATACTGTGAGCAACGCCTGGTCTGGTCAGAGGCTCTTCTTTTAACTCAACACCTAAGGGATCAATAAATGCATCGAAAAGATCGATGTAATAAGCATCAACTTCTTTAAGTTCTGCGCGAAGTTTTTGGTTGCCAATGGACATGATGACAATAGGTCTTTCCCCATTTTCCATTTTTGCATTGACGATACGCTTTTGAGCGTCATCTACTTTGGCATCTGAATCGGTAAATGGAATTCTAATTTGCGCAAATTGTGTTTCTGGAAAGTGCGCTAAAAGCTGACCTAATGCTCCGGCAGTAATGCCTGTTCCATCTGAAATAAAGAACGCTGTTCTTTTTTGTTTTGCCATTATTTTGGGCTAATACGTTTCCAGGTGCTGATGACAGTATCAGGATTGAGTGACATAGATGAAATACCCTCTTTAACAAGCCATTCTGCAAAGTCGGGATGATCTGATGGGCCCTGGCCGCAAATCCCAATGTATTTCTTTGTTTTTTTAGCGGCTGTAATCGCCATTTGAATCAGTAATTTTACTGCATCATTTCTTTCATCAAAACCATCTGCCAAAATACCAGAGTCACGATCAGTGCCTAATGTCAGCTGAGTTAAATCGTTTGATCCAATCGAGAATCCGTCGAAGTACTCAAGAAATGCTTCAGCTAAGATGGCATTCGATGGGACTTCACACATCATAATTAAACGAAGGCCTTGGTCGCCACGCTTAAGACCGTTAGCTGCCATGATTGATGTCACCTCTTTGGCTTCTTCTAGAGTCCTCACAAATGGAATCATGATTTCTACATTCGTTAGACCCAATGTTTCACGCACCTTTTTCATGGCTTGGCATTCCATGACAAAGCAGTCCTTAAAATCTTCTGACATATAACGGGCTGCACCTCTAAATCCGATCATTGGATTTTCTTCATCTGGCTCGTAAATATCTCCACCCACTAATTTTTTATATTCATTCGATTTGAAATCAGACGTTCTTACAATGACAGGTTTTGGGTAAAACGCTGCAGCAATTGTTGCAACACCCTCAGCGACTTTATCAATATAAAATTGTTTAGGATTAAGGTAGCCGCGAGCACGATGTGTGATTTGTTTTTGAATGTCTAGTGGCATTGCTGCATAATTTAAAATGGCTTTAGGGTGAATGCCAATCATATTATTGATAACAAATTCTAGACGCGCTAAACCCACACCGTCATTTGGTGTTTGAGCAAAGGTAAATGCCATGTCTGGATTACCAACATTCATCATAATTTTTACTGGAGGGGTAGGAAGGATAGTTTCTTTTTCCGTATTCACCTCATATTCAAGTGCACCTTGAAAAACAAATCCAGTTTCACCTTCTGAACAACATACGGTCACAATCTCACCTTCTTGAAGAAGTTCGGTTGCATTAACGCTTCCTACAATAGCTGGGATACCGAGTTCGCGAGCAATGATCGCAGCATGACATGTGCGACCGCCGCGATTAGTGACAAGTGCCGAAGCTCTTTTCATGACAGGCTCCCAATTAGGGTCGGTCATATCTGCGACCAGCACATCACCAGGAAGAACCGAGTGCATTTCAGATGGGTCTTTAACAATACGAACAGGACCGATACCAATTTTTTGTGTGACCGCACGTCCAGCTACAATCGCTTTACCAGTTCCTTTTAATTTAAATATTTCCACTGCATTTTTTGATTGAGACTTTACCGTTTCAGGTCTTGCTTGGAGGATATAAATTTTTCCATCTAAACCATTTCTGCCCCATTCAATATCCATAGGACATCCATAATGAGATTCAATAGTGACGGCATATTGAGCAAGCTCTAGAATATCTTGATCGTCTAAGCTAAAAGAATCACTTTCTTTAGGATCCACATCAATCGTATGTGTACTTTTTCCAGCTTGTGTTGCATCACTAAAAACCATTTTAATTTTTTTAGATCCAATGGAGCGTCGTATGATCGCTGGTTTACCTTCTTTTAAAAGAGGTTTGAAAACATAAAACTCGTCTGGATTAACAGCACCTTGAACAACTGTCTCACCTAAGCCATAAGAGGCAGTAATAAACACAACATCTTTAAATCCAGATTCGGTATCAATCGTAAACATCACACCTGAGCATCCAATATCACTTCTTACCATCTGTTGCACACCTGCTGAAATTGCAACATCAGCATGTACGAAACCCTTATGCACGCGATATGAAATAGCGCGATCATTATAAAGGGATGCAAACACTTCTTTAATAGCGTGCTTGATATGCTCTACGCCGTGAATATTCAAGAAGCTTTCTTGCTGGCCGGCAAAGGAGGCGTCAGGTAAGTCCTCCGCTGTTGCAGAAGACCTAACTGCAAATGTAGTCCCGTCCGCAGAATTTTTGATGAGTCGTGTGTAGTTTTCTTCAATGGACTTTTCTAAGTCAGAAGGAAGGGGTGTATCAACAATCCATTGCCTAATTTTTTTTCCGCTAATCGCTAATGCAGAAGTGTCGTCCGTGTTTAATGCTTTAAGTTCATTGGCAATTTTTTCGTCGAGTTTGTTATGCGCTAAAAATTCTCTAAATGCATGTGCTGTGGTTGCGAATCCAGTTGGCACTCGAACACCTTTAGCATGAAGCTGAGAAATCATTTCACCTAGAGATGCATTCTTCCCTCCAACAGAACTGACGTCTGTATTTCGAAGATTTTCTAATGGAATGACGTGTGCTGACATAAGGGCCCTTGGGTTAATAGCTAGAAGAACTTAACATTGAACTTTTTATAATGATGTTTTAAGTGTAATTGGTTTTTACGACAAAGATGTCAACATCAAAATCTTTAATGAGAGGTGTCATAAAAAGACGTCATTTTGCCAAATTACTACCCCGTTGTCATCTGAATACTCATCCTAAAGCCTTCATTTCTTAAGCTAACAAGAATAGGGTGTCGTTAAGTGATCCAAAATGAGCTACATCTTACGTTAAATGAGTCTAAATATTGTTAAAACTCATACAAAAAGCTACAAAATACGTTAAATTTCATAAAAGTGATTATTTGATTAAGATATTTCATATGGATGAGTTGTTTCACCCTTAAAAAGTGGTGTTTAAAGTGTAAAACAAGTGCTGAAATCACAAGATTACAAGTCAATTCATATATAATTTACCCTCCGATTTCGAAGACATCATTTTTTGGAGATTTAAAGCAATGGCAACATTATTAGAGCAATTAAAAGGCATGACAACGATCGTTGCAGATACTGGTGACGTGGAAGCAATTAAGACAGTAAAACCCTACGACGCAACGACTAACCCATCTTTACTATTAAAAGCAAGCACGCTCCCTCAATGCGAGCCTATGATCAAGGAAGCTATTGCATACGCCAAATCTAAAAGCAGCAATAAGACTCAGCAGGTTGAAGATGCAGCTGACAAGTTAGCTGTGCTTGTAGGGCTTGAAATCCTAAAACATATTCCTGGCCGTATTTCTACTGAAGTAGATGCGCGCTTATCCTTCAATATTGATGCGATGGTTAAAAAGGGTAGAAAATTAATTGGTCTTTACGATGAGGCTGGCGTTAAAAAAGATCGCGTACTTATTAAATTGGCTTCCACATGGGAAGGGATTAAAGCAGGCGAAATTTTAGAAAAAGAAGGCATTAATTGTAACTTAACACTTCTTTTTGGTTTCGGACAAGCCCGCGCATGCGCTGAGGCTGGCGTATTTCTTATTTCACCATTTGTTGGTCGTATCCTTGATTGGTATAAAGCTAAAACTGGTAATACTTATTCTTCAGAAGAAGATCCAGGCGTTATATCTGTTCGTAAAATTTACGCTTACTATAAAGAGCATGGATATAAAACAGTTGTGATGGGTGCATCCTTTAGAAATATCGATGAAATTACAGCACTAGCTGGTTGTGATCGCTTAACAATTGCACCAAATTTACTTCAGGAGCTTGAAGCAACCCAGGGAGATTTACCAAGGTTACTCAAAGACGGCGGCGCTACAAAATCAGCCCCAGCTAAAATGACTGAGGATGAATTCCGCTTTGCATTGAATGAAGATGCGATGGCAACTGAAAAACTTTCAGAAGGTATTCGTGGTTTCGTAGTGGATCAAAACAAACTCGAAACAGCTTTAAACGAAAAGCTATAAACCATTTATTGTCATAAAAATGACCTTAAATGACTATAGAGTGAGTAGGGTTGATTATTGACACAAAATGATTAGCCCTATATGATCGGTTTCCTGCTTCATGAAGTTCAAACTTCCTTTTAGCAACGAACTATTTTAGAAAACTTGTAATAAATACGGAGAAAAACCATGGCTTTAACACAAATGGCATTAGATTCATTAGATTTTGACGCAACAGTTGCATTAGCAGCTAAAGTTGCTCCACACGTAGACATCCTTGAAATTGGTACACCATGCATTAAGCATAACGGTATCAAGCTTCTTGAAACATTAAAAGCAAAATTCCCTAAGAACCAAATCCTTGTTGACTTAAAAACAATGGATGCAGGTGAATATGAGTCTGAGCCATTCTACAAAGCTGGCGCAGACATCTGTACAGTTCTTGGCGCTTCAGGCATTGCTACAATCAAAGGCGTAGTTGCTGCTGCTAAGAAATACGGTAAAGAAGTTCAAGTTGACATGATCAACGTTGCAAACAAAGAAGCTTTAACAAAAGAATGTGTTGCTGCAGGCGTTCAAATTATCGGTGTTCACACTGGTCTTGATGCACAAGCTGCTGGTCACACTCCTTTTGCTGACTTAGCTATGATTGCTGGTTTAAAAACTGGCGTTAAAATTTCAGTTGCTGGTGGTGTTAAAGCTGCTACGACTCAGCAAGTTAAAGATGCTGGTGCATCTATTATTGTTGCTGGTGCTGCAATTTACGGCGCTGCTGATCCAGCTGCTGCTGCTGCAGAAATCACAAAAATTGCTCATGGATAATTGTTAAGAAACAATTATTGATGAACTAAATTAAGTCCCGACTTAGCAATGAGTCGGGATTTTTTTTATAGATTGTTTATTTTTAAATAAAAAGGGTTCAACATGCATCAAAAATTACTATTAGATAAAATTTCAAGCGTTTTAGCAGTCACTGAACAAAGTAATGCGGCTAAGCTTCTTAAGCATATAGATGAAGCAGGCCGTATTTTTGTAGGCGGTGCTGGACGATCAGGACTTGTTTCACGTTTTTTTGCAATGCGTCTCGTGCATAGCGGCTATCAAGTTAATATGGTGGGTGAAATTGTGACGCCAGCAATTAAAGCAGGCGATCTATTTTTAGTGATTTCAGGTTCTGGAGGCACAAAAACACTTTTGCCGCTTCTTGAAACTGCTAAATCAAAAGGCGCTAAGATTGTCGTGATTTCTATGAAGAATAAATCACCTATGTCGGATATGGCAGATTTAACTGTGCAAATTGGTAATGATGATTCTTTCGGTCTTACTAATGGTATGCCTATGGGTACTTCATTTGAATTATCTACACTGATCTATCTTGAAGCAGTTATTTCAGAATTAATTCACACTAAAGGATTGACAGAAGAAGGTATGCGAGCAATTCACGCAAACTTAGAGTAAATCCTCATAAGGTATTAAATAATTAAGGGCGCTTTATGCGCCCTTAATTATTTAATCAGCATATAATTTCATATCATTAAGTTTAAATCTCAACAGCCGTTGAATAATACACATCTCATTTCTTTGCCTTATTTTTCAGATAGCACCATTTACTTTGAAGCTATTGCTAACGACCCATGGTCTTTTTATCTAGATAGTGGCATTCATAATGATTTAGATGAAAATATTTCGGAAAAATCTAGGTACGACATCATAGTAAGCGATCCTTTTATAAAAATTGTCGCAGATGAAAATACCGTGTGCATTGAAGAAAGTAATCAAAAAGAGACTCTCAAAGAAAATGCTTTTGATGTTCTAGAAAAAATCCTCACTCGATTTAAAGCTCAAGACTCTTCTTTGCCTTTTGCTGGCGGCGCCTTAGGTTACTTCTCCTATGAATTAGGGCAGTCACATTTTAAGATCAATAAAGACCATATTGGCATTCCTCAGATGATGGTTGGTATATATGACTGGGCCTTGATTGTAGATCACCAAGAAAAAAAAACATGGATTGCATCTCATTTTCAAAATAAAGATACAGAGAATAATTTGGAAGAGATTGTTGAAAAGTTTATAAATGCAAAACCTAAAAATAAAATATTTAAAATTAATTCATCTGTTGAACCGCTTTTAGACTTTAAATCCTATGAAGGAATTGTTAATAAAATTTTAGCATTTATAAAAGAAGGTGATGCCTATCAAATAAATATATCCAACAAATATTATGCGCAATGTGAAGGAGATAGCTGGACTGGGTATAAAAAATTAAGGGAAATTAATCGCTCACCTTTTATGGCTTATTTGCATTATGAAAATTTTGATATTTTATGTGGATCGCCAGAGCGATTTATTTACTCAAGTCTTGGTCATGTTGAATCAAGGCCAATTAAAGGCACCGAACCAAGAGACTCAAATCATATAATAGATAAAAAAAATGCAGAGCGTTTACTTGGTAGCGAAAAAAATCGAGCAGAAAATTTAATGATTGTTGATTTATTGCGTAATGATCTTAGTAAAAACTGTATTACCGGAAGTATTCATGTTAAAGCGCTGTGTGAGTTGAAGTCGTATAGCAATGTGCATCATTTGGAGAGTATTGTTGAAGGAACTCTAAAAGCTGACTCATCTTTAACAAAGCTACTTAAAGATTCTTTTCCTGGTGGATCCATTACTGGAACACCGAAAATAAAGTCGATGGAAATAATTGATGAATTAGAACCACATAGACGAGATATATATTGTGGCTCAATAGGGTACATCGGATTTAATCATAAAATGGATTCTAATATTGCAATTCGTACTTTAATTAAAAAAGATAATAAAATTCATTTTTATTCAGGCGGGGGCATAGTTGCCCAATCTGAGGCAAAAGGTGAGTTTGAAGAGATGGCTTTTAAAGCTTCTAATATTAAAAAGTGGATTGATTTTTTTAAAGAAAATTAATTTATTCTTCTTTTTCGAATTTTCCAAAATGCAACATAATGCTTGGCAATATTAAAAGATTCAATATAGTGGATGTCACAAGACCACCTACAATAATACTTGCCATAGGCCCCTCGATCTCTTTGCCTGGTTCACCGCTTCCTAGAGCTAATGGAAGTAAGCCTAATGCAGTTACAATAGCGGTCATCAAAATAGAAGGTAATCTTTCAGAAGCCCCTTTTATGCACGTTTCTAAATTCCAGATGCGATTTTCGATGTTAATTAAATGTTGGTAGTGAGATATCAGCATAATTGAATTTCGTAAAGTGATCCCAAAAAGCGTTACAAAACCAACAAGTGAGCCGATTGAAATCCAACCCGCATTGAAGGTAACAGCAAAAACACCCCCAATTAATGCAAAAGGAAGATTAAATAATGTGAGTAATAAATTCCTTAGATTTCCAAAAGCGATATAAAGCATTAGGAGGATGCCTGCACCTGCAATAACTGAATGAACTATAAGTTCTTCTTGTGATTTTGCATTTGCCTGTGCGGCTCCCGTGATTTCATAGTAGTTACCTTGATTTAACTTCAGCTTATTAAGCTCATTTTTTAAATCATTATTAAAATCATTAATATCTCTTTCATCAATATCGGCTGTAATAGTTTGAATACGCTTTCCACCCTGATGAAGAATTTTGGATCTTCCATTTTCTTGAGCTATATAAGCAACTTGACCCAGTTCAACAATTTTTCCATCTGCTGCCATGATAGGTAATTTTTGAACGTCTGTAATATCGTCCCGAAAGTTTTTGTTTAGAATAATAGAAATATTTACTTTTGCATTCCCCTCGTATACTTGAGCTACTGGAAGTCCTTCAAACGCAGCCCGAATTGCATTTAGCAGGTCAGTCTTTTGAATGCCCCACTGACTTAATTTTTCAGATAAAAAATGTATAGTAATTTGAGGTGTACCGGCGGGAGATACTATATTAATATTTTTTGCGCCCTTAATGGAAGCTAGGGCAGATGATATTTTCTGGGTATCTTGGTCAATAGTATCAAGATTTGTACCAAAAATATTTATTACTACCGAGGAGTAGTACCCTGAGATTGTTTCTTCAATTCGCTCTGTTAAGAATGTATTAATAGCAAAATTAAGGCCTACATAGTTATTATTTTGTGTTAAGTTTTCAATCTGTGCCAAGATCTTATCTTGTGTTGGCCCGTCTGAATTTTTAAGTTCAATTTCAAATTCACTATAATGTGTCCCAAACGTATCAGCCCCCATTGGCGATCTGCCAACCCATTGAGCAACAGATTTTACTTCAGGTATTTCTCGAATTTTTTTACTAATTTCATTTCCAATACGCAATGATTCTTTTTCAGACGTTCCAGGAAGTGCAGTCATATGCATAATGAAATGACCTTCATGCAGAGGTGGGATAAATTGTGTTTTAAACAATGGAACAAGAGAAAAGCCAATCAATATGAAGGTAAATGTAAATAACATAATTGCAGTTGATTTCTTTTCAATTAAGTAAAGTGTCTTAACATATTTAGTTCTTAAATAAGACATCATGGGTGATTCAGACGATTTGAATTTTTGTTTCCCAAGGAGGAGAAAAGACAGAGCCGGCGTTACTGTGAGCGCAACTACTAGTGAGGCTAGTATAGAAAAAATATAAGCCAAGCCAAGCGGCCCAAAAAGTTTTCCAGCAACGCCATTTAATGAAAGAAGGGGAAGGAAAACTGTTACCACAATCATTGTGGCGTATACAACTGAACTTCTTACTTCCATTGACGCATCATAAACAATCTTTGCAACAGGTAATGGATTTGCTAATTTAATATTTTCCTTGAGTCGTCTAAAGATATTTTCTGAATCAATAATAGCGTCATCAACAACTTCACCAAGAGCAATTGCAAGACCACTTAAAACCATGATATTTAGTCCAAGATTAAAATAACCTAAGATAATAATTGCAGAAAGTAATGATAGTGGAATAGCTGTTGCTGATATAAATGCTGTTCTAAAATTAAATAAGAATAAAAATAAAACTACAATGACAAGTAAAGACCCTATTAATATGTCTACACGCACACCCTTTATTGAAGCATTTATAAAATTTGCAGGTCTAAATAATTCAGGATTTATTTGAATGCCTTGCTCGAGAAGTGAGGGATTTATATCTGCAACTGCAGCCTCAATAAGTTGGGTGAGTTTGTAAGTGTCTGATCCAAGCTGACCTTGAACTGATAAGTAAATACCTTCTTCGCCGTTTATAGAAGCTGCACTGATAGTTGGAATTGACCCTTCTTTGATTGCTGCCAAGTCTTTGAGATATATGATTTGATTTTTATTATTAATTACAGGTGTTTTTCCAATGTCCTCCAAAGATTTGGATTGACCTTCAGTGTTAACAATAATTCTTTGATTATTATTTTCAATAAAACCTGCGCCACGGACACCAGAGGATTTGCCAGCTGCAGCAATTATTTGCTCAATTGAAATGTTTGATTGAATAAGTTTTTCAGGCTGAATTTCAATTTGATATTGTTTTACTTTGCCACCAAATATGTTCACATCCGCAACGCCTGGAATCGATAAAAGATGAGGAATGATTAATCTGTCAGTTACCGTTCTAATTTCAGTTAAGGATTTTGTTTTTGATGAAATTCCAATACCTAACACTGACGACGCTGCTGATGTAAGGGGCGTTATTTTAGGAATAATGCCCTGTGGCATGATGCTTGTGATTGATGCTAGTCTTTCAGAGATTACTTGCCGATTTCTAAATATATCAGTGCGCTCATCAAAAATGATAGTAATAACAGATAGCCCAGGTATTGATTGAGATCGAATGGTTTCAATGCCAATAGTACCCCCTAAATTTTTCTCAATGGGAAGGGTAACAAGGGACTCTACTAAATCAGATGAGAGTCCTGGAGATTCCGTTTGAATAATTACTTGGTTGGGGGAGAATTCAGGAAAAACATTTAAGGGGCTTCTGGAGATTTGGTATAACCCAAATATCATTGCAATCACTGCAAGACCTATGATGACACCTGTATATCGTATTGAAAACTTTACAATTGATGACATCATATTGATTTAGTCATCGTTTTCATTTTTTATTTGATATTTAAACTCTTCCGAGAGCAAGAGTTGGGCACCATTAATCACGATTAGGTCATTTTCTTTGATTTGATTTTCTTTGATAATCCAACCATTCGAGCTCTCAGTATTAGTTTCAATAGATTTGCGGAAAAATTTATTTTCACTTGATTGCACATAAACCCATGCTTGTCCCGAATTCCAAACTACTGCCTCTTTTGGAATTGCTAAATACTTTCCAGAATCAGAAGATAGGCCATCTTGAACCTGACTAGCAATTACTTTGGAATCAATTCTTAGCTGATTACTGTAAACAATATAAAAGTAAGTTTTTCCTTTAATTGATTTGTCTAAGGTGGGTGATTCTGCAAGATAGCTTGCTAAAAATTTTTCATTTAGATTGTCAATTAAGGCTATGCTAATATTTTTCTGAGGTTGCTCATTAGCATTCTCAGGTAATGTTACCTTTACAATCCTCGCTTTTCCTTGAACAAGAAAATCAAATAATTCTTTTCTTGCGCCAGCATCAATCATAGATAATATTATTTCGCCCCATTGAGCTCTAATATTTTGCTTAATCCCAGTTATAAGTTCTTGGGTAGCTTGAAGTTTTATTTTTGTATTTTCAAAATTGACCTTCATTTCTTGTAAAGCTTTGTCCGAGATGTTTTTATTATCATCATTAAGAGCTTTGAACCTTTCGTAATTTTTTTTATCCCTATCTAACTCATTTGATAAGAGGCTTATTTGATTTTTAATTTCATTAAATCTATTTTTTTGCTCAATCAATAAGTCAATGCTAAGCACTGTTGCATAATTTGTAAGATTCTTTATGTAATCTGAGGCTTGGACCGGTTGGATCTTTATGCCACTATTTGACTGTATTTCTGAACTAAGAGTTATATAGTTAACCCCATTGGCTGACTTTATTAAACTTTGAGTGTTTTTTGAAATATCTGAATTAGGTTTTATGTTGTTAAATTCATCTCGGCCGAAATAAGTTAATAACCAAACCAGAATCAAGATTAGTATCGCTTGGATTACAAGAAAGGCATTCAGTTTATTTTTCATTATTTTTCTTGTTGTTTAGTGGTTCTTGTAAAAGCGCTTCAAAGTCATAACCTATTTTCATTAATGTGATTTTGTTGGTATAAAATCTTCGTTTGTATTGCATCGTTATTAATTTTTGCTGGGTTAATTCAATTCGATCAATTTCACCTTGATTAAATTTACTTTCAATTGAATTTTCTAGCTCATTTGCAGCCGATAGGTCTTCAGTATCTTTCCTAACCATATCTTTAGCGTTTATATAATTATCCCTTAGTTTTGCTAATTCATTGATGATTGACGTTTGGATTTTTTCCACTTGTAAATTTTCAATATCCCTAAGTTTTTTTGCTTCTTCAATGAGATTTTTATTTTTTTCAACTGTCGGAATTATTGACCTTATGCCGAGAAGCCATTTGCTGGATCCGTAATCAAAAATATAGGCAGGTGAAAATCTAATATCAGGATATTGATTTGCAATATTCAATTTTAGTTGCGATTCTGAAACAGCATATTTTGCCAATGCTATTCTTAAATCAATACGGTTGAACAGGCCAAGATTTATAATATCCTGTTGTTTTGTTTCATCATCAAGTATTTTTCTAAAGTCCTCAATATTTTGATCAAAATTTATATTTGCAATTCGCATTGTGTTAAATTTTTCTGCTGAAATGCCCAAGATGGAGGCTAATTTTGATTTTGTATCATTCAGTTGGTACTGCTCCTCATTTAGCTTTTGTATGTTTTTATTTAGCTCTATTTGATTAAAATTACTATCTATGGATGAACTTAGTCCAAGTGACTTTCTTTTTTTTAGCATATTTAAAATTTCATTTTGCAGTTTTATTTCACTCCTTATTATCTGAAGATTTAGGAGGTGTTGATGATAGCGAATAAAATTTAAAGTCAGATCTGATTTAATATCCCATGCGAGCTTTCTTAGCTCTAGCCGTTTGATCAATGACTGGTTTCTTGCTTTTTCTTCTCTAATTTTAGCCTTGTCGGCCGTTTCAAATAGTGTGATTAAAGTTAATCCAAAAGCATCTCTTGAGCTTTCTTTGACGCCTGTGGTTTGTCTGCCACCCTCAAAGTCTATAGAAGAGGGTGCTTTAATTGGGGCGATTATTTCTTGAATTTTGGCAACATCCCATTCCTTCTTTGCAATTTCAATTCTTGGGTTAAAAAAAAGTGCGCAAAGCATAAGCTCACTTAACCCCCATTCTTTAATTGAAAGCTTGTCCTCCTTAAATCCTTGAACTCTTAAGAACTCTTTAAATTTTGGATCTTCAGGGTCTTTTTCGGTGATTTTTTCAATAACCTCTTGATTAGCAATAGGTTTAGTCTCGTAACTGATCAAATTGCAGCCAGATAGACTAATCGCAACAAGGCACATAAAAAATAGGTTAGGGAAAAATTGCAATTTAAGGGCTCGAGTTTTCAATTTGAATTTTTTAGGTTTGTAGCTTAATAGTTTCTAATAATTTATGACATCTTAAATCAAAATATCTACGTATTTCATTGATTCATTGAATTATTCCTTTTAGATAAAGACTAACTTGTTATAAAATAGAGCTAAATTTTTGTTATATATAACTTTTTTAATCATCGCGAGAGTGGCGGAATTGGTAGACGCACTGGATTTAGGTTCCAGCGCCGCAAGGCGTGAGAGTTCGAGTCTCTCCTTTCGCACCAAAGATATGAATTTTAGGGAATTTTAAGTATGGCTACAGCAGTTGAAACATTAAGTAATTTAGAAAGACGCATTACCGTTAAGGTGCCTGTCGAACCTCTTCAACAAGAGATGTCGAGTCGTTTTCAACGTCTAACTCGAACAGCAAAAGTGCCTGGCTTTAGGCCCGGTAAAGCACCTTTAAAGATGATTGAGCAGCAATATGGACCGCAAGTCAAAGAAGAAGTATTTGCTGAAGCTATTGAGACTTCATTCGGCCAAGCCATTCAAGAAAATAAACTACGCGTTGTTGGTATGCCTAATATTCAACATAAACCCCTTAATCAAGTCAAAGAAGATTTTGAATATACAGCGACATTCGAGGTATTCCCTGATGTCACTCTAGGCGATTTTAAAGCTATTTCAATTGATAAGCCTGATGCTCAAATCACCGATAAAGATGTTAATAAAACTATCGATGTCCTTCTTAAGCAAAGAGCCCAATTTATTGAGTCTAAAGAAGCTTCCGCTAAAGGCGATCGACTTACATTAACTTTAACCTCCTTTATCAACGACAAACAAGTTGAAACGACAGGCGATAAACCTATTCAGATTATCCTAGGTGATGACTCTCGCTTTGCGATTTTTGATGATCATCTTGTAGGTGAAAAAGCAGGTGAGTCCAAAACATTTGAAGTGAATTATCCAGAAACGCATAACCCTAAAGAATTAGCAGGAAAAACAGTTAAATATAATGTGAATTTTATTTTAGTTGCAAAACCAAAACTTCCGGAAGTTAATTCTCAATTTGCTCAATCTCTTGGTGTTCTAGATGGCAATGTAGATCAAATGCGTGATGAAATTAAACAAAGCTTAGAGCAAGAACTAGACAAAAGAGTAAAAATTAAATTAAAAGAACAGGTTTTCACTCAGTTATTAGAGGTTTGCAATGCAGACTTACCTAAAGCACTGATTAATCTTGAAATCAATCGCATGGCTCAATCCACTTACGCTAATTTAAAACAGCGCGGTGCTGATTTAAAACAATTTAAGCTAGAGCCTGCAATGTTTGAAGATCAAGCAAAAAAAACATGCAAGCTCAGGCTGATTCTCGCTGAAATTGTTGATAAAAATAATTTGCGCGCATCTGCAGATCAAATTAAAGCTATGGTCAATGAGTTTGCACTTAATTTTGATGATACAGAAGAAGCTGTTCAATGGTTTTATGCTGAACCTTCAAGACTTGAAGAGCCAACAGCACTTGCAACTGAAGTCAATGTTGTTGAATGGTTTATCACGCAATGCAAAGTACAGAACAAAAAAACAACATTCGATGAGCTGATGGCAGGACCAGCTAAAGCTTAATCATGGCTTATACATCCCCAAACAATTTAGGCTATGTGCCTATGGTCATTGAGCAAAGCGGTCGAGGTGAGCGCGCTTACGATATATATTCGCGACTCTTAAGAGAGCGTGTTATTTTTCTAGTAGGGCCAGTAGATGATATGACCGCAAATGTTATTGTCGCCCAGTTACTTTTTCTAGAAGCAGACAATCCTGATAAAGACATCTCTTTATACATTAACTCCCCAGGTGGCTCTGTCACCGCTGGGATGGCTATTTACGACACAATGCAATTTATTAAGCCTGATGTCAGTACTTTATGTATCGGACAAGCCGCCAGCATGGGTGCTTTATTACTTGCGGCCGGAGAAAAAGGAAAACGTTTCTGCTTACCCAATTCTCGCGTAATGATTCATCAGCCTTTAGGTGGATTCCAGGGACAAGCATCAGACATAGAAATTCACGCAAAAGAAATTTTATTTTTAAAAGAAAAACTAAATCAAATCTTAGCAACCCATACTGGCCAAACACTTAAAAAAATTGCTGCTGATACGGACAGAGATAATTTCTTAAGCGCCGAGCAATCTGTCGATTATGGTATGGTAGACCAAGTTATTTCGAAGAGATCCCAAGTCACGTGATCCTATCTATTTATGGCCACTAAAAGCGATAACGAAAAATTACTCTATTGCTCATTTTGCGGCAAAAGTCAGCACGAAGTAAAAAAACTAATTGCAGGCCCTTCAGTATTCATCTGTGATGAGTGTGTTGATTTATGCAATGACATCATTAAAGAAGAAGTTAAGAGCCCTTCAAAAGAAGCTAAAGACCACGATCAACTCCCCACTCCAAAAGAAATTTGTGATCAACTTGATGAGCATGTTATAGGACAAACAAGCGCTAAAAGAACTTTAGCTGTCGCTGTTTACAATCATTACAAAAGACTTAGAGATAGTAATTCTGAGATAGATATTGAACACAAAGATGTCGAAATTTCAAAAAGTAATATTCTTCTTATTGGTCCCACAGGTTCCGGAAAAACACTTTTAGCGCAAACGCTCGCAAAATTACTTGATGTTCCTTTTGTGATGGCAGATGCTACCACGCTTACTGAAGCTGGTTATGTTGGCGAAGATGTTGAAAATATCATGCAAAAATTATTGCAAAAATGTGATTATGATATTGAAAAAGCTCAAAGAGGCATTGTATATATTGATGAAGTCGATAAGATCTCAAGAAAATCTGAAAACCCTTCAATCACAAGAGACGTTTCAGGAGAGGGTGTGCAGCAAGCGCTGTTAAAACTTATTGAAGGTACTGTCGCTTCAGTTCCTCCTCAGGGTGGTCGCAAACATCCAAATCAAGAATTTGTTCAGCTTGATACTACAAATATCCTCTTTATTTGTGGCGGTGCTTTTGATGGGCTAGAAAAAATCATTAAACAAAGATCTGAAAAGGGCGGCATTGGTTTTGGGGCTCAAGTAAATAGCAAAGCAGATGCTAAAGTGATCGGCGATGTCATTAAAGATGTCGAACCAGAAGATCTCATTAAATTTGGTTTAATTCCTGAATTTATAGGAAGGCTTCCTGTTGTTGCAACTCTTGAATCTTTAAGTGAAGATGCTCTAGTACAGATTCTTACTGAGCCTAGAAACGCCTTAACCAAACAGTACATTAAACTTTTCGCTATGGAACATGTATCGCTAGAATTTAGAACTTCAGCACTAAGGTTAATCGCCAAAAAAGCGCTAGAAAGAAAGACGGGCGCGCGTGGTCTTCGCTCAATCATGGAGCATGTTTTATTAGATACCATGTATGAATTACCGTCGATTAAGAATCTCGAAAAGGTTGTCATTGATGATGGTGTGATTGAACAATCAAGCAAACCTATACTTTTATTCTCAGAAAAGAAACAAGTTTCAGGAAAAAAATAAGCTTCGTAGTTGGTCAGTAAGGCCTTGAAATATTATAAACTGACCCAATGTTCTAGATTAATTAACGCTTATGAAAGCATCCTAATGGCTCAAGAAATTAAAATTAAAGACCCCCAACAAGATTTCATGCCCCTTTTGCCTTTAAGGGATGTAGTTGTTTACCCTCATCTTGTGATCCCACTTTTTGTTGGACGTACGAAATCTGTAAAAGCTTTGGAAATTGCATCTGATAAAGATAAAAAAATAATTTTAGTAGCTCAAAAATCTGCAAGTAAAGATGAGCCTGATGCCAAAGATCTTTACGAGTACGGCACCGTAGCATCTATTCTCCAGATGCTTAAATTACCTGATGGTACTGTGAAGGTTTTAGTTGAAGGTTTAAGCCGCGTAAAAATTAAGGAAGTGCTTGATCAAGAAGCTTGTTTTGTTGCTCGATTCGATGAGATCAATATTCCCGAGCCTAAAGATAAAGAATCATTAGCGTTAATGAGAACGGTTTTCTCACAATTTGATCAATACGTTAAATTAAATAAAAAAATTCCCCCAGAAATCCTAACTTCTCTTGCTGCAATTACAGACCCTGGCAGATTAGCAGATATGATCGCAGCGCATCTCACGTTAAAACTAGAAGAGAAGCAAACGATTTTAGAGACATTGAGAATTAAAAATCGCTTAGATCATCTTTTGAAGATCATGGAGTCTGAAATTGATATTCTTCAAGTCGAAAAAAGAATTCGTGGTCGCGTTAAGCGCCAAATGGAAAAAAGCCAAAGGGAATACTATCTTAACGAACAAGTCAAAGCCATTCAAAAAGAATTAGGTGAGCAAGATGAAGGTGCAGATTTAGACGAACTTGAGAAACGTATACAAGAATCTGGTATGTCAAAAGAGGCTCTTGATAAAGCGACTTCTGAATTTAAAAAATTAAAAATGATGTCACCCATGTCGGCTGAAGCCTCCGTAGTAAGAAACTACATCGATACATTAATAGGATTGCCGTGGCAGAAAAAAACTAAAATTAGTCGCGAATTGGCGCTCGCAGAAAAGATCTTGGATGAAGATCACTACGGCCTCGAAAAAGTCAAAGAGCGTATTATTGAATATCTCGCAGTCCAACAGCGAGTTGATAAACTTAAAGCGCCTATTTTATGTTTGGTAGGCCCTCCTGGGGTTGGAAAAACCTCTCTTGGACAAAGCATTGCTAAAGCTGTCAATCGTAAATTTATTCGAATGGCTTTAGGTGGTGTAAGAGACGAATCTGAAATTCGCGGTCATAGAAGAACTTATATTGGCTCAATGCCTGGTAAAGTTTTACAAAGCATGACTAAAGCAGGGGTGACTAACCCATTATTCTTACTAGATGAAGTGGATAAAATGGGTCAAGATTACCGAGGTGATCCGGCCTCAGCGCTTTTAGAGGTTTTGGACCCAGAGCAGAATCACACTTTTACAGATCATTATGTAGAAGTTGAATACGATTTATCTGATGTGATGTTTGTGGCAACTGCTAACTCAATGAACATTCCTGAACCACTTTTGGATCGTATGGAAATTATTCGTCTTTCGGGTTATACGGAGGCAGAAAAGCTTAATATTGCGATGCATTATTTATTACCTAAGCAACTTAAAATGCATGGTTTAAAAAAATCTGAAATTAGTATTACCGCTAAAGTTGTAAGAGAGATTATTCAATATTATTCTAGAGAAGCGGGTGTTAGAAAATTAGAACAAGAAATCGCCAAAATATGTCGCAAAGCAGTTAAAGAGTTATTGAGCAAAAAATCCCTTAAAAAAGTCATTGTGAATAGCAAGAATCTAGAGGCTTATCTAGGCGTTAAAGTCTATGACATTGGTCTTGCATCTAAGAAAAACCAAATAGGTCAAGTCACAGGGCTCGCTTGGACTCAGGTAGGCGGGGAATTATTGACTATTGAAGCTGTGGTTTTACAAGGTAAAGGAAAAACAATCATTACTGGTAAATTAGGCGAAGTCATGCAAGAGTCTATTCATGCTGCCATGAGCGTTGTAAGAAGCCGCGCTACAAAACTAGGTATAGCTGAAAATTTTTACGAAAAAAATGATATTCATATTCATTTGCCCGAGGGCGCAACGCCTAAAGACGGTCCAAGTGCTGGTGCAGGTATTGCTTTAGCGATTGTGTCGGCTTTAACCAATATTTCAGTTCGTGCTGATGTTGCTATGACAGGGGAAATAACCTTAAGAGGTGAAGTTTTACCCATTGGCGGCCTAAAAGAGAAGTTGCTTGCAGCTCATAGAGGGGGTATTAAAACCGTTCTTATTCCAGAGCAAAATGTAAAAGATTTAACTGAAATTTCTGATGAAGTTAAAAATGCTTTAGATATCCATCCTGTTCGCTGGATTGATGAAGTTTTAGAGCTTGCTTTGACTAAAATGCCAAAAAATATAGCTACAAAGGACCAAAAATCCACTCCTGTGCCCCATAAGAACGCCAGCACCATTATAAAATCCATTACACATTAGCGTAAACCTAGCGTTGGTAAGGACTATGTTGTAAAATAGCCGCCTTACTAATGAGTGTGCATGGGTGCTTAGCTCAGTTGGTAGAGCGTCGCCCTTACAAGGCGAATGTCGGCGGTTCGACCCCGTCAGCACCCACCAATTTTTGTAACAAGTTATGGAGTGGTAGTTCAGTTGGTTAGAATACCTGCCTGTCACGCAGGGGGTCGCGGGTTCGAGTCCCGTCCACTCCGCCAATATCATTAAGGCGAATCTTAAGATTCGCCTTTTCGTTCATTAAGTGAGAACTTTTTGGCAACCTTTTTTATCAAAAAACTATAAAGATAATAGGATAAATCCAATGTTAGATAAATTTAGAAGTTACGCTCAAACTAAAGCGGCACAAGTTATTTTGGCGCTTGTTCTTATTCCTTTCGCATTGTTTGGAATTGATTCATATCTCAACCAAGCTGGCAATAATTTAAGTATCGCCAAAGTTGATGGCTATAAAATTACACTACCAGAATATAACCGTGCAATTGAAAATGTTCGCAATAGGATTATGAGTGAAGGTAAAAAAATAGATCCTGCAATGTTTGATTCATTCGAATTTAAAGAGTCTGTAGTCGATGGACTCATCACAAAACAATTAATAAATAATGATATTAAAAAATCTAAATTTAGAATCACAGATCAACAATTAAGCCAATATATTATAGGTATGCCTGATTTTCAAAAAGATGGAAAGTTTTCACAAGAACTCTACGACAAAGTCCTACAAAATAATCAACTCAACCCTAAGAAATTTGAAGAAAGCATTAGGAATGATTTACTCATTCAACAAGTGCGTGATGGACTGCAAAAACTTACATTTATTCCGCCGAATAATTTAACAGAAACATTAAAAGTAACATCACAGCAAAGGGAAATCACTGTTGCTGAATTCAAAACAAAAGAATATATGGCTAAAGCGAATATTTCCGAAAAAGATATGCAAGATTTTTATGATAAAAATAAATCTAAGTTTTTAGCACCCGAGCAAGTGAAAGCCGAGTTTGTTATATTTTCATTAACAAGTATTCTTTCGACCATCAATGTATCTGAAGATGAAGTGAAAGCTTCTTATAAAATAAATGCAGATAAATATCAAAATAAACAGCAAAGAGAAGCAAGTCATATTTTAATTGCTTCATCTAAGAACGCCGCACCAGCAGAAAAAGCTAAGGCCAAAGCAAAGGCTGAAGATGTCTTAAATCAGGTTAAAAAGAATCCTAAGCAGTTTGAAGAATTAGCAACAAAATATTCACAAGACCCTGAGTCTGCTAGAAAAGGTGGGGAGTTAGGTACCTTTGATCGTGGCATGATGGTTAAGCCTTTTGATGATGCTGTTTTCTCAATGAAGGTTAACGAGATTAGCAGTATCGTTGAATCTGATTTTGGTTACCACATTATAAAGCTTACAAAAATCATAGGTGAGGGCGGTGGTTTTGATGCCATCAAGTCACAAATTAAAGCTGAAATAATCTACCAAAAAGCACAAGATAAATTTGCGGCTCTTGCTGAAGACTTTAGTAATAAAGTGTACGAGCAGTCATCAAGTCTTGATGCGGTTTCGAAAAAATTTAATCTACCTATTCAAAAAACCGATTGGATTAGCCGTAACGATACAGATAAGTTCTTTAAGAATGAAACATTGATGAACGCTTTATATTCGAAAGAATCAATTAAGGATCATCGAAATACTGAAGCGATTGAAGTCACACCTAACAACTTAATTTCTGCTCGTGTTGTAGATTATAAAGCGCAATCTACAAAGCCATTTGCTGAGGTTAAAGCGGGTATTGAAGAATATTTAAAGTTTGAAGCTGCCAAGAAATTAATGGCTGCTGATGGTGAGGCAGCATTGAAGTCTGTTAGTGATTCTTCACGTAAAATTCTTTGGCAAGCTGCAGTTTTAGTCGACCGAAAAAATTCAAAAGGCTTGAGCGAGGCTGTCATTAATCACGCTTACAAAATGCCTACAGACAAGCTTCCTAGTTATAGTGGTTTTGTAGATGGCAATAACGGTTACGTGATTGTTAAAGTAAGTAAAGTAGCATTTCCGAATGATGAGAATGAAGAAAATAAAAAAGAATTCGCATCTAGCTATACAGAAGCATTATCTAATGAATACTTGAGCGCTTATCTCAAAGGTTTAAAAGCAAAAGCGAGTGTATCAGTGAATCAAAAATTCTTCGAGACAACACAAAAGAATTAATCGATTGAACCTGCGGCAGTAATATTCATGCCGCCATCTACGTAAGTAATTTCGCCCGTTATGCCTGAAGCAAGGTCGCTACATAGAAAAGCAGCTGCATTTCCAACTTCTTCAATTGTCACATTTCGTCTTAAAGCAGCATGTTTCTCATTAAAATCTATCATGCGATCAAAGTCAGCAATGCCAGACGCAGCAAGTGTTTTAATAGGCCCTGCTGAAACTGCATTAACTCTAATACCTTTTGGTCCTAAGCTCTGAGACATGTACCTTACGTTTGCCTCTAAACTTGCTTTGGCAAGCCCCATCACATTATAGTTAGGCATTGTTCTTTCAGCGCCAAGATAGCTTAAAGTAAGCAAACTTGCATGCTCGCTTAACATCGGCAGTGCTGCTTTAGCTAGCGCTGTAAAGCTGTAAGAACTAATATCGTGAGCTACTCTAAAGTTTTCACGGGTCGTTGCTTCAACGAAATCACCCTTTAAAGCTTCTTTTGTAACGAAGGCTAGCGAATGAACAATAACATCTAATTTATCCCAGTGTTTTTTTAGTAAAGGAAAGAGATTGTCGATTTGCTCATCACTTGAAACGTCGCAAGGTAGAACAATATTTGAATTAAAATCTTGAGCAAGTTTTTTTACGCGCTCATCGTGCTTTTCCATTTGGTAAGTAAAAGCTAATTCAGCTCCTTCACGTTTCATTGCAGAAGCAATACCATATGCAATTGATCGGTCACTCAAAAGACCAAGAATTAAAACTCGTTTACCAGTTAAAAACCCCATCATGTAACCCTTTATTTTTGCTGATTCTTGTTTTTGGGATCAAGTAAATCCCTTAAGCCTTCACCAAGTAAATTATAACCTAGGACTGTAATCAAAATAGCCAGTCCTGGAAATAATGATAGCCACCAAGCAAACTGAATATACTCTTTGCCATCAGTCAAAATATTACCCCATGAGGACTGTGGTGCTTGAACCCCAAGCCCAAGAAAACTCAATCCAGATTCAGTTAACACCGCACTTGCAATACCTAAAACCGAAGTTACGATGATGGGTGTTAGGCTATTAGGGAGTAGATGCTTTGAAATAAGCCTGTAATCTGAAGCGCCCATAGCTTCGGCTGCTAATATAAATTCTCGATTTCTGAGACTTAAGAACTCTGCACGAACAAGGCGTGTAACGCCCATCCAGGAAGTCAATCCAATCACTATCATAATGTTCCAAATCGACGGTGTTAAAAACGCTATCACTGCAAGTATGAGAAAGAAAGTAGGAATGGATAACATAATATCTACAAACCGCATGATAATAGAGTCGATATAGCCTCGATAAAATCCAGCAACAGCTCCTAAAAATGTCCCAATGACAGTAGCGATACCTACAGCGACTATGCCTACTAAAAGCGAAATTCTAGATCCATAAAGCATGCGTGAAAAAACATCTCTTCCTAGTCCGTCAGTTCCCATAAAATGGGAGACAGAAGGGGGGAGAAGTATGGAATGAATATCAATGTAATTTGGATCGTAAGGCGATAACCATGGAGCAAATATTGCGATAAAAAGAACAGAGACAATAATAATGAAACCACTTAAAGCGAGTGGATTTTGCGTAAGGATTTTCAATTTGTAATACCTCGCCTAATTCTTGGATCTGCCCATGCATAACCAATGTCTGCGATTAAATTTCCAAATAACGTTAAGACAGATCCGATCGTAAGGATTCCCATTACCACTGGAAAATCTCTCATCAAAACAGCGTCAAAAAATAATTTACCCATTCCAGAAATTGCAAAAATTGATTCTCCAATTACAGAACCCCCAATCAAGCCCGGAATCGATAGACCTATTATAGTGATGAGCGGTAATAATGTATTTCTTAATGCATGACCATAAACTACTTTATTTTCGGTTAGGCCTTTTGCGCGCGCTGTTGTAATAAACTCTTGTTGAAGTACATCTAACATTCCATTTCTGACATACAGTGAAATACTTGCGAGGCCGCCTAAACTTGAAACAAAGACTGGCAATATTAGATGCTTAATTAAATCTAGGTATTGAGCCATTAGACCCATCTTTTCATACCCTACGCTATGCAGGCCTGAAATAGGAAGCCAAGAGTGAGTGACGCCAGTCCAATACATTAATAAAAGCGCCAACCAAAAACCAGGCACCGCAAAGCCTACGAAGACAATGATGGTAATGAGTCGGTCCGGCCATCGATTTTGGTTGACTGCTGAAACAACACCTAGAAATATTGAAAGCACAAAAATAATAAGTAGCCCTATCAAATTAATCATCAGGGTTATAGGTAAAGCATCTTGAATCATACCTTTAGTGATATTGCCTTTATCATCTTTTGTTTCCCATAGAACAGGACGCTGATGCGAAGCAAATGAATTACCAAAATCTAATTTAACAATCCGTTTTAACCATAAGCTATATTGCGTAACCAAGGGTTTATCTAAGTTATAAAGTGCCCTTAGTTTTTGACGAGACTCTTCAGATGCTTTTGGATTGAATGCTGATTCTGATGCGGTAATGTCACCTGGTGCTAAGTGCATAATAAAAAATGAAATAAGACTAATACCAATGAGCATTGGGATCATCCATAACAAGCGTTTAATTAAATAGTTAAGCATTTTATTGAGCTATTTCATTTCTTCTGACTGTGGAGGGAATAAACCATTCGTATGAATTATACGCAATTCCAGCAGGCGGCGTAGGGGACTCAATTCCTTTGATACGTTTGCTCATAGCAGTGAGACCATACCCAGCATATAAATAAATCACAGGACTATCACTTAATAAGATTTTTGAAAAAGCATGATATATTTTTTCTCGTTTGTCAGGATTTAATTCGGTACGACCTTCTTCAAGTAATTGATCGACTTCTTTATTGTTGTATCCAATAAAATTAAATTGGCCAGGTTTTTGTTGTGACGAATGCCAAATATTATATTGATCAGGATCAAGCGATAAACTCCAGCCAAGAATGACAGCATCAAAATCACCAGTTTTAATAAATTGATTTACAAAGCTTGCCCATTCAATCACTCGAATTTTTACATCAATACCTACATCTTTAAGTCTTCTTTGAATAAGGACTGCGGTCATTTCTCTTTGCTTATTTTGATTCGTGAGAATCTCAAATGAGAAAGGTTTGCCATCTTTTTCTAAAATACCATCATTATTAGTGTCGTTAAAGCCTGCCTCACGAAGTAACTTAAGTGCCTTATTTTTATCGTAAGGGTAGGGATGAAGTTTTTGATTGCTCCATCGAGTTCCAGGTTTATATGGGGATGCGACGGGCTCCCCTAATCCTAAAAGTACACCATCAATAATCTCCTGCTTATCAATTGCGTAGTTAATCGCTTGCCTTACTTTAATATCATTAAATGGGAGATGTTTTGAATTAAAGCCAAGATAGGTGTAACTATTTCCAAGTTCTTTATATAGTGCTAATTTATTCTTTAGGTCTGGTCTAGATGGAATCACACGTGCGAATTGAATAGGATTAATATTCATGAGGTCAATATTATCAGCGATCAGTTCTAAAAATTGAGAAGATGTGTCAGGGATGAAGCGTGAAGTTAGGTTGCCTATATTAGGTTCGCCCATGACTGAAGAGGGGCTAGCTTCCAAAGTTAATTTTTCACCATTAACCCATTGTGCTAATTTGTAGTAACTAGAGCCAACGGGTTTTCTTGAGAAAAAAGTGCGATTAATATCTTCGTCTTTTAAGATATGTTTCGGAAGAATTTGAAGAGTCGCCCAGCTGTCTAGGGCTGGTGCATATGCTTTTTTATATACAACTCGGAATGTATGAGGATCTGGAACTTCAGCCCTTTCAACTAACTTGTAATCAGAGCCATAGGGAGTTCTCGTTTTGTCGTCAGTGACAAGTTTCCAAGTAAAAAGAACATCTTCACTGGTTAAGTCTTGCCCGTCAGACCATTTAAGATTTTTCTTCAAATAAAAAGTAATTGTTTTCTGGTCGCTTGATATTGACCATTTTTCTGCTATTTCAGGGGCTAGTTCTAAATTTTTATCATATTTAATAAGTTTATTAAAAATATTTCCTGAGATGGCTGACGATGCCGAATCTCCTGCAATCATCGAAATGAGATTACTCGGCTCGCCAGACATTGCATCGATAAGTGTGCCGCCTTTTTCAATATTAAAAGTACCATCAAAGTTATAAACAACCTCTTTCTTATCGCTACAAGAAGTTAGGTTAAGACAAACAAAGAAGAGGAAAATATATTTAAAATACATATTATGCGTAATAAAGTTAATTATTTCTTTGAAGTTGAAGTATGGATCCGATTTGAATGTCTGAGGAAGTCATTTGATTAATGTCTTTTAGTTCATCGATACGTATATCATATCTTTTAGCAATTTTATTAAGCGTATCTCCTGATTTAACTTTGTGCTCAGCAGGCTTCACTAAGCCTTCAACTTTCTTATCATTTTGAATTTTTGATTCATAAACATCTTGATTGGCATTTGACTCCGCACCTTCTTTTTTAGCTACTAACATCATGGTAGAGGCCTTGATTGCTTTTTGAGGATTCAGATCATTAGCTTTTATGAGATCACTTTCATGCATGTCGAATTTATTTGCTATTGCTCTAATTTTTTCATTATGTTTTGGTTGATATATATTCCAGGACACTAAAGGTTTTTCATTTTGACTAAGATTTTTTACAAATGTATCCGCTGCATTAATCGGCAAAATTAATCGTTGTGTTTTATCATTTGTTCTAATAAGAGGTCTTCTATGTTCAGCATTTAAAAGTAAAAATTCATCATAAGAAATTTCAGCAAGATTCGCAGCAAGATCGGCATCAATCACGGCAGGGGCTTCCACAGATGTAAAGTACGGTTTATTCGGTATTGGGTCTATATAAAGTCCGTATTGTGTTGGGTTTGAAACAATATTTTTAATAGCTTGTAGCTTTGGCACATAATCTTTTGTTTCACCTGGAAGTTTAAGGTTTGCATAATCCGTTGGCAGGCCTTTCGCTCTATTTTTAGCTATAGCGCGACCGACAGTACCTTCACCAGCATTATAAGCAGCCAAAGCAAGATCCCATGAGCCAAATAATGTATGAAGCCTTTGCAGGTAATCAAGTGCTGCATTTGTCGCTTCCACCACATTACGTCTTTTATCATGCCACCAGTCTTGCTTCAAACCGTAAAGCCTCCCTGTGGAGGGAATAAACTGCCATATACCTACAGCTTTACTTCTTGAATTTGCAATGGGGTTGTAAGCGCTTTCTATCATCGGAAGAAGGGCTATTTCTGATGGCATACCTCTTTTTTCTACTTCACCTACAACATAAAATAGATATTTCTGGCTGCGATCCATCATCCTTTCTACATACTCAGGTCGAGCGGAATACCAATCTTCATATTTCTTAGACCTCGAATTGTTTTCATTCTTAATGTCATATCGAGAATAAATGCGTTGCCACAGATTTATTTCAGCTTTATTGGCTTGGTAATTTTGTGGTTTACTGGATGAAGCAGCGGAGTTCAAGTTTAACGAATTAAGCTTATTAATTTCTTGATCAAGCACATCGATATCTAGAATACTAATTTCCTCTCCTAGAATATTTTTCTCAGCAAAAGCACTTGGTATCATTGATGCTGAAATACAAATAAAAAGTAAGGCATATTTAAATAGTGATGTCATATTAATACTGATCCTTAAGATCTCTAAGACGCTTAAATGCTTCTAGTGAAGTACATTTTAAAAAAGGATTAGTTTTTAATTCTTCCTCGAGTGAGGATGGAATAGTATTTTTTATGTTGGATACAAGTGCTTTTCTTAATTTTAAATTTGTATCATCTGGATCAAGTGACAAGGCAAATGAAATATTTTTTTTAGTATATTCGTGCGCACAATAGATTTTTGTATCTTTAGGTAGGGCGCTAATTTTTTTTAACGAGTTATACATTTGCTCATGGGTTCCATCAAATATTTTGCCGCAACCACAGGCAAAAAGCGTATCGCCGCAGAAAAGGTTTTTCTTATCGTAATAGGCAATATGACCTCGGGTATGCCCAGGAATTTCAATTATTTTATAGTTTATTTGAAGTTCTGGAATATTAATTTCGTCTCCATTTTTAAGGCTTATATTGACAAAATCGTATTTATCTTTTTGTGGCGCAAAGATCTTAATATGTGGGTATTTTTCTTGAAGCGCTATTACCCCGCCAATATGATCGGCATGATGGTGGGTGATTAAGATGGCGACTAGATTAAGATTTTTTCTCTCTAGAGCACTTATGACTGGACCAGCGTCCCCTGGGTCAACGATTACACTATTTTGATCGTTATGAATTAACCAAATATAATTATCTTGAAAGGCTTCAATAGGATCGATGTGAATTAATTGATTTTCTTTGTAGCCTGTCATTTGTATTCATAGTAAAGTATTTAGATCATTATAAGATATTTTTATGCCTAAAATTTCACCACAAGAATGGTTTAAAAGCCCCTTAGGCCAATATTTACTTGCGTTAGAATATGATTATATAAATCCTGTTGTTATGGATACGTTTGGCTTCTATGCCATTCAAATGGGTAATTTCGATATTGATTTTTTAGATCAGTCACGCATTCAAAATAAATTTTCATTAAATTCAAATCATGCTGATTTAATGACCTCAAACGAGGCACTACCTTTCGATGAAGCCTCAGTAGATTTACTTATTGCCCCTCATATATTAGAGCAAATGGTTGAGCCTTATGAATTACTTAAAGAGATCCACCGGGTTCTTATGCCTGAAGGACGCCTCATCATCACAGGATTTAATCCAGCAAGCTTATGGGGTTTAAAAAGACTTTTAAGTTTTGATATTGATTACCCTTGGAATGCAAAATTTATATCACTTAGTAAAATTAAAGAGTGGCTTCCTATCGTGGGGTTAGAAATGATTGAAGGAAAAATGGGATGTTATGTTCCTCCAATACAGCAATCATCATGGTTAAAAAAAATACATGCTATGGAAAAATTAGGTGATAGATGGTGGCCTATGTTGGGAGGATTTTATTTCATTGTGATACAAAAGAGAGTGCATGGTATGCATGCTATTCAACCTTTATGGAAAAAGAAGTTGATTAAAACCCCGGTATATTCAGCACAAAAATCTAGAACTTTTAAAGTTAAATCATGAAATCTACCATCACAATATATACAGATGGAGCTTGCAGAGGAAATCCAGGTGATGGCGGTTGGGGCGCTCTATTAATATCAGGAGCCAATGAGAAATCCATCTGTGGCGGTGAAAAAAATACTACGAATAATCGTATGGAATTATTAGCTGTAATTAAAGCGCTTGAAATCATTAAACAGGAGGCTGACATTGTAATATATACGGATTCTACTTATGTGCAAAAAGGTATTACGGAATGGATTCATTCATGGAAGCGCAATCAATGGAAAAATAGTAGCAAGAAAATTATCAAGAATATAGATTTATGGCAAAGACTGGATGAATTAACTTCTGGTCACTCTATTGAATGGTTGTGGGTCAAGGGGCATGCAGGACATGATGGCAATGAAAAAGCTGATCAGCTTGCAAATCAGGGCGTTGATAACTTATTAAAGGGATTGTAGTGAGACACATTTTTTTAGACACAGAAACAACTGGCCTTTACGCAAATCAAGGGCATCGAATTATTGAGATTGCAGCGGTTGAAATCGTAAATCGTCGCCCCACAAGTAATTCTTTTCATTTTTATTTAAATCCAGAGAGAGAAATTGATCCTGCAGCTCAAGAGGTTCATGGCATTACGCTAGATTTCTTACAAGATAAACCAAAATTTACAGAAATCGCTTCTGATTTTATTGAGTTCATTAAAGATACAACACTTATTATTCATAATGCACCATTTGATGTGGGTTTTATTAATATGGAGCTAGGATTGATCGAAAGGCCGCCTATTGAAGGTGTAGTTGAAAATATTATTGATACGTTAAAAATGGCAAAGGACATGAGGCCAGGACAGCGAAATAGTTTAGATGCTTTATGCCGTTTTTATAATATAGATAATTCGCAAAGAAGTCTCCATGGCGCCTTACTAGATGCTCAACTTTTAGCTGAAGTTTATCTTGCTATGACTCGCGGACAAGAAGATTTGATGATTGATTTTCAATATAACGGATCAGATGTTGCAGGAGAAAAAAATACCCATCGTCCTGCCAATCTTTTTGTGCTCAAAGCAAGCGACGAAGAACTTAAAATTCATGAGGCTTATTTGGGTAAAATGAAGAGCGAAAAAAAGCTTATTTGGTAATCTCAGTTATATAGCATCAGCCCAGCTATTGGGTGTCTCATACATGCGAATTTGTTTTATTTTAAGCTGATCATTAAAGCGCTTATTAAATTCAGCATTTAAAATTCGGTAAGCTTCTGATGCCATATTTTCTGCTGTTGGTACAACTGGAAATATGACAGTTTTATGATTTGGTAGCGTGTTTAAAAAATTTACAATATCTTTATCGTCACGATAAACAATAAATGCGTGATCCCAAGGCTCAACGACTAAGTCCTTAATGATTTGCTTTACATCAGAGAAATCAATCACCATACCAAAGTCCGAACTTTTTCTGTCGTCATGAATAGGGCCCGTTACAGTAACCTCAATTGCGTAACGGTGACCATGTAAATTTTTACAGTTACTTTTATGATTCGGTATGCGGTGCCCTGCATCAAATTCCAGGCGTGTTGTAATGTCCATATTTATGAGCGCTATGCCATATAAGTAGATGACATTTTACCATTGGTTAATGGTAAAAAAGCTTTCTTGAAATTTTATAGTCTTGCGATACGCTGTAACGCAGGGGGGTGGGAGTCATAAAATGCGGAATATAAAGGATCAGGCGTCAAAGTTGATGCATTATCTCGGTAAAGTTTAACTAGCGACTCTTTAAGATACTTGGCACTCGAGTGTGTTTTAGCATAGCGATCAGCTTCAAACTCATTTTGTCTCGAATAGAATGCCATGATAGGTCTTATGAAAAAAATGAAAGTAGGGCCAACCAATATAAAAAGAAGCAAGGCGCTGCCATTTGTAGGTTCAACAATACCTAATGCATTATAAAACCATAATTGATCTTTTAAATAACCCAAAATAGCAAGGCCAATAAAACTTACGAGGAACATCATTACAATTCTTTTTTTAACATGATTATGATGGAAATGGCCTAGCTCATGAGCTAAGACAGCTTCAATCTCATTATGATTAAGACGCTCTAAAAGCGTATCAAAAAATACGATACGTTTATTTTTACCAAAGCCTGTGAAGTATGCATTGCCATGGTTGCTTCTTGCAGAACCATCCATTACAAATAATCCTTGAGATTTAAAACCACATTTTTTTAAGAGCGCAATAATCTTAGTTTTTAAAGTTTTATCTTTTAAGGGTAAGAATTTATTAAAAAAAGGAGCAATCCAAGTGGGGTAAATTGCAAGAATTAAAAGATTAAATAAACTCCAAACTGCCCATAGATAAAACCACCAATATGCCCCAGCATTTTGTAGCATCCACAATGCAACAAATAAAATAGGCAGGCCAAGACATAAACCTAAAATCATCTGTTTATAAAGATCTGAAAAAAATAGTTTCTTTGTCATGCGATTAAAACCAAACGCTTCATCAATCTTAAATGTTTTGTAATAACTAAAAGGTAGATCAACGAGGCTACTTACAAACATGACGCTTAAGATTAATGCAATATCTTTTAAGAGCGGAGATGAAATTGAATCAAAAAGATGAGAGATTGAACTAATCAATCCTCCTAAAGTAAGGAGCAGCAGCAGGGAGGCTTGGACGATTGTATCCTTTGAACCTAATTCACTTTTCTCGATTGCATAATGCGCAGCTTTTTGGTGATCTTTAAGCGTGATATTTTTTTTAAAGGCATCAGGCACTTTATTTTTGTGATTAGACACAAAGTTAATATGTCTTCTTGCAAGCCATAGATGAATGCCTGTGCTTAAAGCAAGAACAGCAATAAAGGTGTTGCGTAGTATTTCGTCCATAATATCTCTGAATTAAGTTAATATTCTAGTATTCTGTATGAAAACAATCTCACGTTGTAGATTGTTTTAATCAATCAGTACTATTTTAATGGAAATCATGATGAGCTCCTCGGACGATAATTTAATATGGCTTGATATGGAAATGAGCGGCCTTAATACTGAGGCTGATAAAGTGCTTGAGTTGGCCACAGTAGTTACTGATCCTAATTTAAATATAATTGCAGAAGGCCCAGTCATTGTTATTCATCAGCCAGATGAGGTATTGAATGGTATGGATACATGGAATCAATCTACCCACTCAAAATCAGGATTGATTGAAAAGGTTAAGCAATCATCGTTTGATGAGGCTTACGCTTCAGAAGCGACCATTGAGTTTTTAAAAAAACATATTGCACCAAATAAATCACCGATGTGCGGCAATTCAATCTGCCAAGATCGACGTTTTATGGCAAAACATATGCCCAATTTAGAAAGTTATTTTCATTACAGAAATCTAGACGTCAGTGTTTTTAAAGAGCTTTCTCGTCGATGGAGACCTTCGCTCTACCAAGGTTTTAAAAAAACAAGCAAACATGAAGCCTTATCAGACATATATGATTCGATCGACGAATTGAAATATTATCGCGAGCATTTCTTAAAATTATCTTGAAAAATTTTTTATATATAGGCTTTGCTGCAGCTATTGGCGGATGGAGTCGTTGGGGTATAGGTATATTATTAAATTCGCTTCATCCGATATTTCCGTTAGGAACATTAACAGTCAATCTTATGGGTGGCTTTTTAATGGGTGTTTCGATGGGAGCTTTTGAATTTTTTAGTGATCTTAGCCCAGACTTGAAACTTATTATTAATATAGGTTTTTTAGGAAGCCTTACTACATTCTCGGCATTTACTGCCGAGATCTTCCAGCTGTTGCAAAAGAATGAGTTCGTCGCCTCGCTCACCCTTATTGCGCTTCATGTCGTAGGATCTATATTAATGGCTTACCTTGGCTGGCTGGCAATAGGCTTTATTAAACAGTCTATTTAGCAGGTTTTTTCTTTGTAGCCTTTGTTTCAACCATTACGATAGGTTCATCTTTAGCTTTTTCTTTCTTTTGCCAAGCAGCTGTTTTCTTTGGCGCTACTTTTTTCGGTTTTTCTTCGACTTCTTTTTTGGCCTTAGGTTTTGATTTTGCTTTTGTTTCAACAAGCTCAAGACCGACTGCCTTTAGATCAACTGGTTTTTCTTCTACTCTTTTTCTAGGTTTGGGAGGAGTAGGTTTTTTAGATGCTTCAATTGGCTTAGGCTCTGTTTTTGTAACCTGAGGGGCCCTTGCTTCAGGAGCAGATTTATTTAAGATTGGTGCATCTTGAGACGCTAAAGCTTTTTTCTCAAAATCATTTGGACCTTGATTCGATCTTGTTCCGCGATCTTTGTTAAAGCGACCGCGACTATTGTTTCGCCCACGTCTATTGTTATCTTGATTAGGTCGTGTTTCAGCAGGAGATGGTTTTTCTGAAGAAAGCGTTACATCTGTCTCAGAAGGTTTTGTCTCTCCTTGAGGTTTTTTATTATTATGCTGCTGTTTAAATTTTTGATTACGATTATTGCGTCCTCGATTATTATTTTGCGGACGTGGACGATTATTTTCTTTCGTTTCTGAAACCTCTGATTTTTCTTCATTAGAATTTTGAGTATTTTCATCATCACCAGCAATAAGATTTTTAAAGAATCCAAATAATGATTTATTTGGTTTTCCCGAGCCTGTCGGAGCAGGGGTATCAGGAACGATACCTTTTACTAAAGGCTCTTGTTTTGGTTCGCTGGAAGCTTGTTTATAATTTAAAACTTGATTACCTTCATTAAGTGACTCCATCATTTGGTAACTTGGCTTAGATTGATTTGTAATATCTTCTTGTTTAGCACTTGAGATTGAATAATTAGGAGACTCAAGATGCTTATTAGGGATTAATATAATTTCAACTTTTAAGCGCTGTTCAAGACTATATATATCTGAACGCTTTTCATTTAGAAGGAATGTAGCAACCTCAATAGGCAATTGAGCTGAAATAGTTGCATTATGTTCTTTCATAGCTTCTTCTTGAATCATTCGAAGAATATGCAATGCAGATGATTGAATATCTCGAATTGAGCCGGTGCCATTACATTTGGTACATATACTATTGCTTGATTCGCCAATACTTGGACGAAGTCTCTGACGCGAAAGCTCAAGTAATCCAAAACGTGAAATTTTCCCTGTTTGGACTCGCGCGCGATCGTGATGAAGCGCGTCTCTAAATCGGTTTTCTACTTCGCGCTGATTTTTTTGGCTTTCCATATCAATAAAGTCAATCACAACTAAACCACCTAAGTCGCGAAGCCTTAATTGTTTAGCTACTTCTTCAGCAGCTTCAATATTTGTATTAAATGCTGTGTGTTCAATATCACTTCCTTTAGTGGCTCTCGATGAATTGACATCAATAGAAACAAGCGCTTCTGTATGGTCAATCACAATAGCGCCACCAGAAGGCAATCTAACTTCTCTTGAAAAAGCAGATTCAATTTGATGCTCAATTTGGAAGCGAGAAAATAAAGAAACTTCATCTTCATAGAGTTTTACGCGATCTACATAGTTTGGCATCACATGATTCATAAATTGTGTCGCTTGATCATAAATCTCTTGCGTATCAATGAGAATTTCACCTATCTCAGGGTGAAAGTAGTCTCTGATGGCACGAATAACAAGATTGCCTTCTTGATAAATTAGGAATGCGCCTGATTGTCCTTGAGATGCTTCTTCAATCGCTGTCCACAGTTGTTTTAAATAATTTAAATCCCACTGCAGCTCTTCAAGAGACGAGCCCACACCCGCTGTTCGACCAATGACACTCATACCTTCTGTAATATCTAAGTTAGAAATATGGTCGCGGAATTCATTACGCTCTTCACCTTCAACTCGCCTTGAAACACCTCCGCCATCCGGATTATTGGGCATTAATACGATATATCGGCCTGCAAGAGAAAGGTAGCTTGAAAGCGCGGCACCTTTGTTGCCTCGCTCTTCTTTTGTAACTTGGACAATAATTTCTTGACCTTCTTCAATGACATCTTGAATGCGAGGGCGATTTTGAGTTGAATCTTTAAAGTATTGCGGTGAAATTTCTTTGAAAGGAAGAAAGCCATGACGCTCTGTACCGTAGTTTACAAAAGCAGCTTCAAGTGAAGGTTCTACGCGAGTCACAATACCTTTATAGATGTTACTTTTCTTTAAAGCGCGACTTCCACGTTCAATATCTAGATCGATTAATTTTTGACCATCTACAATCGCAACTCGCAATTCTTCTGATTGGGTTGCATTAAAAAGCATACGTTTCATTATCTAAAACTCCTACAAGTAGGTTTTAAGATAAAGAATGTATTTCAGCTGTTCAGGTGCACACCTAACCTTAGGAAAGGTTAGCGTTCCTTGAGTTAAAACTTTTTTGTCAAAAAGTTTTTTTAAACTATTTACTTAATCACAAATCTTATTTGTAAGATTGTTGAGCAATATATTTATTAATCTTTGTTGTGAACATGTGCAATAAAACTAAAATATTCTTTAAATTTTTAAACCTTGTTTCAAGGCCGCTACTTAAAATAAGGCGAGCGGAAAAAGCCATAGTAATTTGTTGTCACGGTATAATTCAGCTTAAATTATCTCTTTAATTCAATTGATTAAGAGCGTCTGAACACACCCAGTATAGGGTATAAATCCAATTACACAAAATATGACTCAAAATACAACCCTTAAAAATATTTTTTCTGATGAAAAAGCTACATTTGTTCTCGTGGACGAAGCAAGCGAGACACAAAAAATCGATAATTTTCTCTTAAAAATTTTAAAAAATGTGCCTAAAAGCCATGTTTATAAAATCCTTAGAAGTGGTGAGGTGAGGGTGAATAAAAAGCGAGTCGATACTACTTATCGTCTGGTGATAGGGGATCAAGTAAGAATTCCTCCTATAGCCATAGAAGGTGAGAGGACGCCGCACGTTATTGAACCGAAACAGCAACAAACAGCCTGGTTAGACACTAATGTTATTTACGAAGATGATGCGTTATTGGCGATTAATAAACCAAGCGGCTATGCTGTCCACGGGGGTAGTGGACTTAACTTTGGTGTCATAGAGCTGATTCGACATGTAAGACCTAAAGCTAAATTTTTAGAGCTGGTTCATCGTATTGATCGTGAAACCTCTGGCATTTTATTGATTGCCAAAAAGCGTTCAGCACTCGTCAATATGCACGATATGATGCGGCATAATCGCATTGAAAAAAAATACACCATGATGGTGGAAGGTGAGTGGACTGAATCCAAGAAAACAGTCGAGCTGATGCTCAAAAAAACCTTTACACAAGGTGGCGAGAGGCGTGTCAACGTGACTGACGAGGAAGATGATAGTCAAAATCAAATGAGCAAAACGATCTTTTACTTAAAAAAATCTTTAGGGCCTTACACTCTACTAGAGGCTAAACTTATCACCGGAAGAACCCATCAACTCAGAGTTCAGCTTGCTCATCTAGGATTCCCTATTCTAGGTGACGACAAATATGGAGACTTTTCCTTAAACAAGGCACTTCAAAAAAAGGGCTTAAAACGGATGTTTCTTCATGCATTCTCTATGAAAATGAAACACCCTTTAACTGAGGAGCCTTTGGAGTTAAAAGCCCCTTTACCCCTGGAACTTGATGCATTCTTAAGTCAGCAAGCCTCATGAAATCACCTCGCTTTGATTTAGTTATTTTGGACTGGGATGGAACGGTTGCTGATTCTACAGGCATCATTGTTGATGCAGTTATATCAGCAGCCAAAGGCGCTGGTGTTCTAGCCCCGCCTAGAGCACTAATTTTAAAAACTTTGGGATTGGGTTTAAATCAATTATTACTCAAATTATTTCCTCATTTATCTTCTGAATTATTGGAGAAAGTAGCTGAAGGTTACCGCTCGCATTATCATGCAAATGAGGGTAATTCTTATCTTTTTGATGGCGTAAAAGAGGGTATTGGACAACTTTATCAGCATAAATGTAAGCTCGCAGTAGCCACAGGAAAAAGTAGAAAAGGGTTGAAGTTTGCTTTGCAAGATACTGAATTAAATAAATATTTTGTATCTACTAAAACAGTAGATGAGTGCTTTTCAAAACCTCACCCTCATATGGTAGAGGCTATTTTGGAAGAAACTAAGATTCCAGCTGATCGCGCCGTGATTGTTGGCGATACTCACTATGATCTTGAGATGGGAAGGAATGCTCGTATTCAAACCATCGCGGTGACTTATGGAGCACAACCTAAAGACGTATTGCTCAGTTATGAGCCTTTGGCATGCTTTGATTCTTTTAAAGAGGTCGTAGATTTCTTGTTACCATGAGTGCTAACGTAAAAATTGAAATAGATAAAAAAGACTTTCAAGGTGACGGCTCAACCGTTAAATTTGAATATCAAAAAGCGTCTGCAACACAATCAGGCTTTGCAGTTCTTTTTGAGGGTAAGTACCATGCTTATCTTAACCAATGTCGGCACTTACCGATTGAGCTTGATTACAAACCTAATGAATTTATGGATGATCAAAAAGAGTGGATTGTATGTTCTACCCATGGGGCTATTTACCATCCTGCTTCAGGAGAATGCATTTCAGGGCCTTGTCGCGGTGAAAGATTACAAAAATTAAATATTACAGAATCAAACAATGTATTATGGGTTGAGATTTTTTAAAGCTTTTATGGAGCATGACAAATGGCAGTTAGAAAAAAAACAGAAAGTAAAACAAACGCACATTGGGAAAGAGAAGCTTTAGAAAAAATTGCGCTTTCAGCTTTGGGTGAGCAAAAAATCGCAAGGCGCTGGGGTATTTTTTTCAAATCGATTACATTTTTATATCTTTTTGTGCTTTTATTTTTTGCATTTGGTGCCTCGCATACCAAGGGCGGCTCTGGCAATCATACGGCACTGATTGAAATTAATGGTGTGATAGGAGAGAAGGAAGAGGTTAATGCAAAAGACTTTTTCGAGAGCGTGCAAAGGGCTTATGAAAGTCGTGGTACAAAAGGTATTATTTTAAAAATTAATAGCCCGGGTGGAAGTCCAGTTCAAGCGGGAATGATTAATGATGAAATTAAACGACAAAAAAAATTACATCCTCATATTCCTGTTTATGCAGTCGTGGAAGATATTTGTGCTTCAGGAGGTTATTATATTGCTGTAGCTGCTGATGAAATTTTTGTAGATAAAGCTAGTATTGTTGGCTCCATTGGCGTTCTCATGGATGGCTTTGGTTTTACGGAGACCATGAAGAAAGCTGGCGTTGAAAGACGACTGATGACTGCTGGTTCAAACAAAGCCATGCTTGATCCTTTTTCTCCAGTGAATCCAAAGCAACAAGCCTTTGTTCAGGATATGCTCAATCAGGTTCATCAACAATTTATCCAAGTGGTTAAAGATGGCCGTGGTAATCGACTTAAAGAGTCCCCAGAAACATTTAGTGGTCTTTTTTGGAATGGCGAGGCTGCTGTTAAATTAGGTTTGGCTGATGGTTTTGGTAATTATGATTATGTTGCTCGTGAAATTATCAAGGCTGAAGAGGTGGTTGATTTTACGACTTATGAAGGTTTTGCTGACCGTTTTGCACGTAAATTTGGTGCAAGCTTAGGGTCTTCTATGAATGAATCTTTACGAACAGCTATATTAAATCAAAAATTAATTATTAAATAAAATCAATAGTTTATTGATTTTTTTTAATGTAATTAATTAATCCATTTGTAGAGCTATCAAAGTCATGTGTAGGTGTTTTTTCAGAGAGCTTAGGTAAAACTTGTTTTGCAATTTGCTTACCATATTCCACACCCCATTGATCAAATGAATTGATATTCCATATGATGCCTTGGGTAAAGATCTTATGTTCATACATCGCAATAAGCTGACCCAAAGTCTTTGGCGTTAATTTTTGGAAAAGTATGGATGAAGTGGGGCGATTACCTTCAAATGTTTTTTGAGGGATAAAGCTTTCAATATCCTCTCCTTCAAAGCCTTGTTTTTCAATTTCAGCACGTGCTTCATCATATGATTTTCCCAGCATGAGCGATTGCGTTTGTGCGATAAAGTTTGCAAGTAAAATTTTATGATGCTCATTACCGTCTTTACCTATCGCGTAATGAGACTCAATCGGTATTATGAAATCTGCTGGAACAATTTCTGTACCTTGGTGAAGAAGTTGGTAGAAGGCATGTTGGCCATTGGTGCCTACCTCACCCCAGAGGACAGGGCCTGTATGAAAATCAATACGCTCCCCATCGCGATTGATAAATTTGCCGTTACTTTCCATATCTGCTTGTTGAAGATAAGATCCTAGCTTAGACAATCCTTGATCGTAAGCCAAGATCGCATGAGTTGGAAAGTTAAAGAAATTAATGTTCCAAACACCTAATAAGCCCATCATCATTGGAATATTTTGTTCTATGGGTGCTGTTTTAAAATGCTCGTCCATTTCGAATCCGCCCTTAAGCAATTCTTCAAAACTATCCATACCAATATATAACGCAATAGAAAGCCCAATCGCAGACCAAAGAGAGTAGCGACCGCCTACCCAATCCCAAAACTCAAACATATTTTCTATGTCGATACCGAATTGAGATACGACATGTTGATTTGTCGACAGCGCAACAAAGTGTTTCTTAATATGTTGGTTATCTTTTGCAGTCTTGAGAAACCAATCCCTTGCCGAGAAAGCATTGGTCATTGTTTCTTGCGTCGTAAATGTTTTAGAAGCAACAATAAAAAGTGTTGTCTCTGGATTACATTTTTCTAATGCCTGTGAGAGGTCGGCACCGTCTACGTTAGATACGAAATGGGGTGTTATGGTTTTTGAGCCATAAGGTTTCAATGCCTGACAAACCATAGCAGGGCCTAAATCAGAACCACCTATACCAATATTAATCACATTCGTAATTGGTTTGCCAGTAAAGCCTTTCCATTGGCCTGATCTTACTTCTTCGCTAAAACGCCTCATTTTTTTGAGTACATTTTTAACTTTGGGCATGACATCTTCGCCATCAGACATAATAGGTGTTTGATTTTGATTTCGAAGCGCTGTATGAAGCACTGCACGATGTTCAGTTGAGTTTATTTTTTCACCTTCAAACATGCGATCTCGCCAATTCTCTAAATCCACTTCTTTTGCAAGCTTAACTAGGAGGCTAATTGTTTCTTTTGAAATGTGATGTTTTGAGTAATCCAGAAGTAAATCATTAAACTGAATGTGAAATTGATTAAAACGTTCAGGGTCTGATTTGAACATCTCGCGAAGTGAGATGGATTCGATGTCTTTTTTATGTTGATTTAGTGCTTGCCAGATAGGCGACTGATTAATTTGCGACATGTATAACGTTCAACTCAAGGATTTAATGATGAAAATTTCAATATAGCTTCACATTATAGCAAAGACATACCTAATTCATATGAAAATTATGTTGTGCGAGCGCCCATGATATATGTTCTTTGACGAGCGGAGAGGCTTCATTGAGTCGGCCCTTAAGGGCAGTCACGATAGTTTCAGATGTTTTAGCATTACCAAGCCCAATCGCAATATTTCTCAACCATTGCTCATAACCAATGCGAAGGATTGCACTGCCTTCCATATGTTTGGTAAATTCTGCTTCGGTCCATAAAAAGCATTCCACGAGCTCAATATCATCTAAACCGTGCCTTACCTTAAAGTCATCCTCTTTTGTCATTTGACCAAATTTATTCCAAGGGCAATACAATTGACAGTCATCACAACCATACACACGATTGCCAATTTGTTTTCTAAATTCCAAAGGTATAGAGGATTTATGTTCAATAGTGAGGTAAGAGATACATTTTCTTGCATCGAGCTTATAAGGCCCTACGATTGCTTTTGTTGGACATACATCCATGCAGCTTGTGCATGTGCCGCAATGATTTTCCACTTTTTTATCAATAGGCAGAGGTAAATTAATATAAATTTCACCAAGGAAGAACCAAGAACCGTGTTCTTTATTAATTAGTAAAGTATGTTTTCCTCGCCAACCAAGGCCAGACTTCTCAGCAAGTTCAACTTCCATAACGGGAGCGCTATCTGTAAATAATCTAAATTCAAATGATTGATCAAGAGTCTTATGGGCTTCTTTTTGAATTTTTTCTGAAAGTTTTTTTAATTTAGCACGCATGACTTTATGGTAATCGCGACCTAATGCATACCGAGAGATGAAAGCTTTTTGATCGTCCTCTAAAACGGCTTCTGAATTGTGAGAGTGGGGAAAATAATTAAGCCTAGCCGAAATAATTCGAATGGTATGAGGCACTAACTCATCTGGCTGATATCGCCGAGAACCATGTTTTACCATATAATGCATCTCACCATGGAACCCTTGTTTAATCCATTCTAGATAATGATCTTTCGTATGATTGAGATCTATATCAGCAATGCCAATTTGAGCAAAACCAATTTCTTGGCCCCAGTCTTTAATTTGCAATGCTAATTGATCCCAAATGTCTGCCATGTTTTAATTATTTTTTTATAAGTAATGTCTATGTTTGATTCTAATTATGACTTAAAAGATGAAAGTGAAACACTTCGTTTCGCAGAAAGCATGTCGAGCCATTTACGCCCTGGAATGAATTTATATTTAAAAGGTGAATTAGGCGCTGGAAAAACCACATTTGTAAGAGGTCTCCTTCGCGGGCTTGGTTATCAGGATAAAGTTAAAAGCCCAACTTACACACTGGTTGAGTCTTATAGCTTCCTAAAATTTACGATCTATCACTTCGACCTTTATCGATTTAAAAGCGAGCATGAGTGGGACGATGCTGGATTTAGAGAATATTTTAATGAAACGTCTATTTGTTTAATCGAGTGGCCAGAAAAAGCAGGGAGCATGCTTCCAGAGCCTGATATTTCAATTGAGCTTAGTCATGAGCCATTTGGCCGCCATCTTCACATGACTGGTTTCACACCTATAGGAAGTGAATGTTTAAAAACTATTATCTAAAAATTATTTTTATCTTCATATTGGGGGTATTTCCCAGTCACGTCTTAGCAAAAAATGCGATTGAATCTGCTCGTGTATGGCCTGCAAGAGAATATACGCGGGTGACTCTTGAATCTATTAAGCCTATTAGTAATGATCAAATGATCTTAAAAAATCCAGATCGCCTGGTGATTGATCTTCATGATATTGATCTTAATGACGATTTAAAAAACTTAAGCACTAAAATATTATCAAGCGATCCTAATATTAAACAAATTCGTGTTGCTAAGTTTAATAACCAAGTATCTCGAGTCGTTATCGAATTAAGATCAGAATCTAAAATTAATATTTTTTCTCTGAAGCCCGCAGGGGGATACAAACATCGTTTGGTCATTGATGTGTATCCAAGAGTTGATGAATTAATGGCGTTCGTACAAGATAAAGAAAAAAAAGATCTCACACCACCTAAAAAAGAGATTGTTTTAACACCTCCAGAGATTAAGAAAGAAAAAATACCTCAAGAGTTGCCATCGCTATCACAAACTACTAAAAGTTTGACTAAAAAAATCGTGATTGCTGTGGATGCTGGACATGGCGGCGAAGATTCTGGCGCGAGAGGTGCTTCTGGTAGTTTAGAAAAAAATATTACTTTGTCGATTGCCCGAAAACTTAAAAAAGAGATTGATAATGACGAACAATTAAGAGCGGTGCTTACGCGAGATGATGATTATTTTGTTCCCCTTCATAGCCGAGTGGTTAAAGCAAGAAAATTAAAAGCAGATCTCTTTGTGTCTATACACGCCGATGCTTTTACTAATCCCGAAGCCAAAGGCTCTTCCGTTTTTGCATTGTCAGAAAGGGGTGCTACTTCTGCTTCGGCAAAATATTTAGCTAATAAAGAAAATGAGTCTGATTTAATTGGTGGTGTAAGTTTGGATGATAAAGATCCAATGCTTGCTAAGACATTACTTGATTTATCGCAATCAGCAACTATCAACGATAGTGTCAAGCTTGGTAATTTTGTGTTGGATCAATTAGGCAACATCAATGACTTACATAAGACTAATGTTGAGCAAGCTGGATTTGCAGTCCTTAAGTCACCTGATATCCCATCTATTCTTGTGGAAACAGCTTTTATAAGCAATCCAAAAGAAGAGCAGATTTTAAATAATGAAGAGCACCAAGAGATTTTAGCTAAAAACATTTTAATTGGTATAAAAAAATATTTAGCTTCCAATCCAAATATTGCTAAGAATTTCTAAAGTATGGCTATAGAGAAGCCAGCTGTTTTCTTTTTGATAGGTCCTACAGCTTCAGGCAAAACTAATCTTGCTGTTGAGCTTGTCAATACATTCCCTTTTGAAATTATTAGTGTTGATTCAGCACAAATATATCAAGACATGGATATTGGTGTAGCTAAACCATCTCAAGATATTCTAGATAAGGTACCTCATCACCTTATTAATATCATGAAGCCTAACGAGGCTTATTCCGTAGCGCAATTTACGCAAGACGCTTTAAAACTTATTGATGAAATTCTATTGCGCGGCCAGATTCCACTCCTTGTCGGAGGCACTATGATGTATTTCAATGGCCTTGAAAAGGGAATTAATCAAATGCCTATGACTGATGAGCAGTTACGAAAAGATATAGAAATAGAAGCGAGTCAAGTCGGCTGGCCGAAGCTTTATGAAAAGCTTAAATCCGTTGACAAAGAAACAGCAGAAAAGTTAAATCCTAATGATGCCCAGCGTATCAGTCGTGCTTTAGAAGTTTTTTACTCATCAGGAAAGTCTCTGTCTTCTTATCATCAATCAAAAAATAAAGATGTATTCCCGTTCTCAGTTTGTAAATTAGGACTCATGCCAAGCAATAGAAAAATGCTTCACCAGCGCATTGAGTTTAGAGTTCATGAAATGATAGAGGCCGGATTATTTGAAGAGGTGAGATCTTTGCTTCAAAAATATCCTACACTTCAAAGTCATATGCCATCCATGAGATCAGTTGGATATCGTCAAACCCTTGAGTACTTAAATGGGAGCATTGAAGAAAAAGAATGTATCGATAAGATTATCTTTGCAACACGACAGCTGGCAAAAAGGCAAATGACTTGGATGAGGAGCATGGAAAATCTTAATCTATTTGATTGTTCAAATGACTTCATAAGTAAAGAAGTCATAGCTTTCGTAAAGGCTAGACTTTAATGAAGATTAAATCTTGGCTGCCGATATTTTCTCTCCTTTTTGGAGCTTTTGTCTGGGGAATCATTTGGTATCCCTATCGCTTGATGGCAAATGCCGGTGTTTCAGGTATTTATTCCAGTTTTTATGTGTTTATTTTGACGATTGCCATAGCGCTACCTTATTTTTTTATAACAAAGAAAAAGGTCCCTATATGGTCAAAAGATTTTTGGCTTCTTGCTCTTGTTGCAGGTTATACAAATATTAGTTATGTGCTCGCTGTCATTGATGGAGAGGTTGTGCGTGTCATGCTTTTATTTTATCTCTCCCCCGTTTGGACTATTTTTTTAGCGCATTTTATGCTGAATGAAGATACGCAAAAACGTCATTACATCGCTGTCTTTATTTCTCTTATTGGGGCTTTTATTATGTTTTGGGAGCCGGGCTATCTCATTCATTTAGATTCAAAGAGTGATTGGTTAGCTCTTAGCTCCGGCTTAGGTTTTGCAATAACTAATGTGATGACACGTAAACATGAACATATGACAGTCAATCAAAAAGCATTAGCAATTTGGCTTGGTGTGATCGTAGTAGCCATAATATGCATTATGTTTGATAAAAATGCTATGCCAACATTAGATTTTTTCAGGCCAGTTGATGCTGCGATTATGATGGCGATTGCATTAAGCTTATTTTTGTCAACATTGCTTGTGCAATTTGGTGTCACGCAAATTAAAGCAGTGGAGGCGTCTAGTTTTTTTCTATTTGAAATTGTGGTTGCTGCAATTTCATCTTATTTTCTTGTAGGCGAAAGTATTGCTTTTAATGAGTGGCTAGGCGGAATTTTTATTATTACTGGCGTGATTCTTTCTTCGAAAAATTAAATAATTTCTTGATAGATACTTTCCAATTTTTTTACAAATAAACGCGGCTGGAAGTTCGGTGAAGTTGATTTGGCATCTTTCAGTCTCTGAATTAAGTCCTGTCTATATGTTGAATCTTCAGTGAGCTTCGAAGCACATCGAATATAGCTTTCAATATCCTCGGTAATTAGCTCATCTAGATTTAAGCTATGAAGCAAGCTTCCCGCCACTCTTGAAGGGAATGTTTTACCCTTAAGTGTCACAATTGGTAAATTCATAGACAATGCATCGCTGGCCGAAGTGTGAGCGTTATAAGGCAGGGTATCTAAATAAATATCTGCCAAGGCATGGCGAGCAATATGTTCCTCATTTGGAACGCGTGTTGCGAAAATAATTCTTTCAGATTTAATACCATGTTTTTCTGCGTAGCTTTTTAGTTGATCTGAAGCCCATTTATTTGAATGCGTTAACCAGAGAATACTTTTTGGATATTTTTGTAAAAGTGTAAGCCAGGCTTTGAATATAACTTCTGTAATTTTGAACGATTGATTAAAAGCGCAATATACAAAAGCGTCTGAAGGAATGCCATAATCTTGCCGATTTTTCTCATTCGATTGGCTACGATTTTCTATATTCGGTTGATAGGCAAAGGGCAGTCTTAGAATAGATTCTGCATAATATTTTTCATCACTTTTAGGGATAATAAAATCATCAGCCAAGATAAATTCATAGAGTGATTTTTCTCCCGTAAAGCCCATCGTACCAGGGTAACCTAGCCAATTAATTGTAATTGTATTTTTAAGTTGTGGGGCAATAAATGCTCGACTGTTATTCGTATAACCGGTTAAATCTATCAATATGTCAATTTCATCATGATTGATAAGAGTCACAGCGCTTCCATCATTGGTAGATGAGATATCACGATAATGATCAAATAAACTAATAAGTGTAGTTCGTTCGTTTGTATTTTCGTTTGGGCTTGCGTCATAAGCGTAAATATCAAAAATATCACGATCGTGATATTTAATAACGTCGCGTATTAAAAAATATAAGGGATGTAACTTAAAGTCTGATGACAAATACCCAATACGGATTTTATTTTTTCTTTCCCAGCTGCCTTTTTGAAATGATTGAGCTTTGATGTGATTTTGCGTCCACTGATTTGCACATACCATTTGTTCTTGAGATGAAGAGAATGGGTTTGAAATAAAAGCGAAGGGGGAAATGAGCGCTGCGGGATTTGTATTTACAATAGAGCATATTTTTTGAAAAAGCTGGTCAATCCCTTGCCAATCACACATGTGCTGTTTTTGATGGGCGAGATGAAGGTAAGCGTGGAATAAGAGGGGGTTGATAGACAATGCGCGCTCATAAGAGGCTACGGCTTTATCTAGGTGACCTAATTCTCGCTCTGCATTACCTAAATTGTTCCAGAGGTCAGCATCTTGCTCGTTAAGATTTAATGCTTTTTGGTAGCATTGATAAGCCTCATCTCTCTTTTGAAGTTTATCTTTTGCATTGGCTAAATTGTAATAATAAGTCCAATTATTTTTTTCGTATTGAATAGCTTCTTCAAAACATGCTTCTGCCAATGAAAATTGTGACTGGATTTGGTATGCGTTACCGAGCTCTGACAATGAAAAACAGAGTGCATTTCTAATATCAAGATTATCTTTTAAAGCCATGTAGGAATTCCTAAAATATCCTACTGCATCAACAAATTGTTTGTTTAAAGCACATAGATTACCTAATTCTATTTGAATAAATAGATCGTTAGGTTTAGCTTGAAGTCCTTTTGTAAGAACTTCTATAGCACTTACAAGATCGCCTTCTTCTTCATATTTTTTTGCAAGATCAATAATGGGTTTTGACATGATTAAATTTATACCTTAAAAATACGACTCGCTGCTTTTTTTAAACTCATTTTTTTGAGCCTATATCTTTCCGGATTTGTGTAATTAAGTGATTCTTTATCTTCCTTAGATAGGTTCTTGTTGATTAAATTGGCAAGGACGAAAGTGCAGTAGGGGGCAAACGTAAAGCCTCTGGAGCCAAAGCCACTCGCAACATATAAATTGTCCAGCCATGGCAGCTGATCTGTCTGAGCCAATTCTCTCACACGCATTTTTTTAAATAATTCGTTATTAAATACGCGACCTACATAAGGCTTTCTATCTTTTGTAGATGCTCGCCAAGATACTCTCCCAGAAATTATTTTCTGTACTAGACAATAATTATAAAATTCTTGATGTATTCCTTTTATTGAGGCTATATTCTTTTTTGTGTCGCTTAATCTTATATCTTTATTAAAGTCATTCATGCCATAAGTTGCACCAAAAATATGCTTATTTTGCATGTGTGGCGCTAAGTATCCCTCATCACAGATGACGATAGAAGGCATTTGAAATGGTGTTGAATTGACCCAATTGATCTGTCCTCGGAAAGCATCTGTATGCAAATGTTGAGTTAAGTCAAATTGATGCAGATACCCTGCATTACAAATGGCAACATGATCACTATTAAAAACTTTTTGATCTTTTGTCTTAAGTGTCCATTCATTATTTAATTTTTCAATCGATATTATTTCCTGGTTGGTGAGTATTTTAATATTTGAATGATTGACTAAATGCCGACATAGGGCTATTGGATTTACCCAGCCCCCTTGATGAAAGAGAAGTCCCCTTGAATCCTGATTCATTAAATATTTTTTAAGTATTGGTTTATCTATTAAGGTTAAAATTTTTCCTTGGTCTACACTCCAGCTTGATAAATTAATTTCTAATTTATGGGCATACGCTTCCTCTAAAATTTCAATCGCACCATCGAATCGATAATCATGTTTATTTAGACCTAATTTATCTATCCATGCTGTCGTAAACATAAAACTTTTTAGCATGAAATTATTGTATGCCTTATCGTTAAGCATGAATTTGGGGTAAATTGCTGCCACTGGATTTCCCGAACCCCCCGAAGCTATATCATCTTGGCTCTCTAGTAATGTGACATCCCATCCAGTATTTGCTAAAAAATATGCCAATGAACAGCCTGTAATGCCTGCTCCAATGATTAATATATTTTTTTGCATGTAAGGTTGTCAGTTTATATCTGGTATTAAAAAAAGATTGCTTGCGATAAGATATCAGTATTAGGCATTATCCATAAAGTGCTTTATTAATCTAGTAATCTCATACGATCGTTTTGAAAGGGTATACGTTGAAATCTATCCGAGCGGCTCTATTAAGCTTCTTTTTTCTCATATTTACAGGTTGCGCTTCTATGGATTCTATTTCCCTAGATGCATTGTCTTTAGATAAGATTTCTCTACCCAAGCTTCCGTCATTCAAATTTGGCTCAGACGAGCAATGGCCTTCATATGGTAAGAATCTTACCAATCAACGCTTTTCGACCTTAACTCAAATTAATCAAGATAACGTCAAAAATCTCGAACTTGCTTGGAAATTTAAATCGGGTGTTGCAGCGACATTTCAAGCATCCCCATTGGTTATTAATAATGTAATGTTCATCAGTCTTCCGCATAACCATGTGGTTGCATTAGACGCAAAGACAGGTAAAGAGTTATGGCGTTATAACCATAAAAAAAGAGATAGCTGGAGAATGTGTTGTGGACCTGCAAATCGAGGATTGGCATATTCAAGTAATAAAATTTTTATAGGCACCGTTGATGCAAGACTGGTTGCCTTAGATGCGAAAACAGGTAAAAAAATCTGGGATATTGATGTTGCTGACAATGATAATAAATTTGAAAGTAGTAACTCACTAAGTCAGTCCGACAGCAAGAGTCAAAAGGATGTTTATGGTCAAACCGGTGTAGGTATTGCTATGGCCCCAGTAACTTACAAAGATTTAGTAATTGTGGGCATTACAGGGGTGGGATATGGATTACATGTCGATACCCCCAGACCAGATGCACCAATGGGCGCTGTGATTGGGGTGGATGGTCGTTTTGGGCGTCCAGGATTTTTGGCAGCATATAACATTCAGACAGGTAAGCGTGTCTGGCAGTTTGATACGATTCCATCAGAAGGATGGGAGGGTAAATTTAGAGAAACAATTGAAGGTAATATTTCTTTATACCGTAACATTGCTCAAGAAAAAGAAAGTCTTAAAAATAACAAAGAGGCTTGGAAGTATGGAGGAGGCTCAGCATGGAGCACCCCAGCTATTGATGAAGAAGCAAATACTTTATATTTTGGTACAGGTAATCCTTCTCCACAGATGAATGATATTTCAAGACCCGGAGACAATTTATATACTGTTTCCCTTGTAGCGCTTGATGCAACCTCAGGTAAATTAAAATGGTTTTATCAGCAAGTTCCTCATGATGTATGGGGATATGATGTTGCTAGCCCCCCAGTATTATTTGAATATAAGAAAGATGGTAAAACGATTCCTGCGGTAGGTCAGGCCAGCAAGACCGGCTGGTATTACATTCACAATCGTGTCACGGGTGATCTTTTGGCAAAAACAGAACCCTTTGTGCCACAAAAAAATCTTTTTGCAAAAGCCTCAGCTGAAGGTACAGTTTTATACCCGGGTATTTTAGGTGGTGCTAATTGGGGCCCAACTTCCCTAGATGAAAAAAATCAAATTGCATTTGTTTCAGCTATTCATGCACCTATTAAATACACATTAGTTGATGAGCCTGCGCGTGATGATTTACCTGCGATTAGATATGCTTCTTCCGAACCTACACAAGATGAGAGATGGGGACTGCTTTCTGCTATAGATCTAAATAGTAAAAAAATTAAATGGCAAGTTAAGACAGATCAACCATTAACAGGAGGCTTATTAGCGACTGAAGGTAATCTTGTTTTCATGGGTGAGGGTAATGGGAATTTTAATGCTTACAATGCTAAAACTGGAAAGTTACTTTGGACAAATAAAGTTGATGCAGGTGTTAATGCACCACCTATTAGTTATGAGATTGATGGTACGCAATATATTGCTGTTGCTGCAGGCGGTAATTCTATCTTTGGTTTTAAAGAGGGTGACAACATCTTGGTTTACAAACTTAAATAACCATAAAGCTTATATAAATGGAAGAAGCTGTTCGTATTTCAAAAATACTATCTGAGCTTGGCCTTTGTTCGAGAAGAGAAGCTGATACTTATATTGAACAAGGCCTTGTCATGCTTGATGGAAAGGTTGTCACTGAATTAGGTACACGCGCTTACCGATCGCAAAAAGTTGAATTAAAAAAGCAAGCAGCTATTCAGCAGTCTTCCAAAGCTACCGTTATCTTAAATAAACCCGTGGGTTATATTTCACATCTTGATGACGATAAAGCTTTTACGCCTGCCGCCAGTCTCGTGACCCAAGATAATTTTCAAGTTTCTAAACAGCAATCGTCTCGAAATCCAAGATTTAATACAGATGGATTGGCTCCAGCTGGAAGACTTGATATTGATTCTTCCGGATTGTTGGTACTTACACAGGATGGAAGAATTGCTAAAACAATTATTGGTGAGCAGAGCGCTATCGAAAAAGAATACTTAGTTCGAGTTGAAGGAAAATTAGTGAGTCAAGGCTTGGAGTTATTAAGACATGGACTTTCGCTCGATGGCTACAAGCTAAAACATGCTGAAGTTGAATGGCAAAATGACGATCAATTGCGCTTTGTTTTAACTGAGGGACGAAATAGACAAATTAGAAGAATGTGCGAGCTTGTTGGGCTTCATGTGACTGGATTAAAAAGGGTGAGAATTGGTAATGTTTTACTTGGTGATCTACCCACAGGCATGTGGCGTTTTTTAGAAGAGAAAGAAAATTTTTAAATGGCCATTGCATTAGAGCATATTAATTTTATTGTTCGAAGATTAACTATTGAAGAGAAATATCCTGGCGGATGGGAACAATGTTTGATCGATCACGCTTCTTCCCTCGGAACTCGCGTTTGGTATGATGAGCATCTGTTTAGAGATGGCGCAATGAATCCAATCGATATGGAAAATTTAGTGAATGCTTGGAGAGGTATTGGTTTTCAGGCTGTTTTAATTAACGGCGAAAAGAAGTGGCTAGATTGTTGCGTCATTGATGAAAACTTCGAAACTTTATCTTTGTCATGTGACTGGATAGAAATAGATATCACAGGAGAATATGCATTTCTTAAGGATGAAGACCCGTCCGAGATTGTGGGACCCCATGGATTTTAACAGCTAACTTTTTTTGTATCTTTCAATACCCTCGAGAATTTCTTTGTGCGCATCTTGAGGACCTTTCCAGCCTTTAACTTTAACCCATTTACCTTTTTCCAAATCTTTATAGTGCTCGAAAAAATGTTGAATTTGATTAAGGCGTAAAGGATTCATATCTTCCGGTTTTTGCCAGCGCGAATAGATTGAAAGAATTCTATCTTCAGGAACTGCTAAAACTTTTGCGTCTTGGCCCTGCTCATCTTCCATTTCTAATATGCCAACAGCGCGACAACTTACAACCACACCTGGAATTAAAGGGAATGGAGTAACGACAAGCACATCAACAGGATCACCATCGCCCGAAATTGTTTTTGGTACATAGCCATAGTTAGTAGGGTAGTGCATAGCAGTGCCCATAAATCGATCTACAAAGATAGCACCTGACTCTTTATCCACTTCATATTTGATTGGATCAGCATTCATAGGAATTTCAATAATGACGTTGAAATGTGTTGGAATATCTTTACCAGGAAGGACGTTATCTAAGCTCATAAGTTTTTATTGGAAATTTTAAAAAAAGTGATTCTAGCATGTTTGAAGCTATCTCTGAATTGCAGAGCTAGCTTGGTAATTGGCGTCCCCAAGGGGAGTCGAACCCCTGTTCCCTCCGTGAAAGGGAGGTGTCCTAGGCCTCTAGACGATGGGGACCTAAGAAAAGAAGGAGCTATTCTACTATAGAACAGCGTTTGATATAAGGTATTTGGTGGAGATAAGCGGGATCGAACCGCTGACCTCTTGCATGCCATGCAAGCGCTCTCCCAGCTGAGCTATACCCCCAGGTATTTGATCGAAGGCGCCCATCTTAAGTTCTACTGATAGGCGAGTCAATCCTTTTAAGATCGGGTGTTTGATTGTTTTGAAAATTGCGTTAGATCAATTGTAGGCTCTGGCTTCCAACCCTTTTTCTTATGCTCGACGACCACGTTAGTAAAAACGCCGCCACGTACAAAGAATTCGGCACGAAGCCGCATAAATCGTGGTTCTGTTGCCTTAACTAAATCATCTAAAATTCGATTAGTGACAGCCTCATGGAAACAGCCTTCATCCCTAAAAGACCAGATATAAAGCTTAAGACTTTTAAGCTCTACACATTTTTTATTGGGAATGTAATCAAGATATAAAGTCGCAAAGTCTGGCTGCCCCGTCTTAGGGCATAAACAGGTAAATTCAGGGATTTGCATATGAATATGGAAGTCCCGAGAAGTGCATGGATTAGTGAAAGTTTCAAGCTTTTTAGTAGGTTTTGCGCTTGGTTTTTTTCCCAAAGAAAGTGCGTTCATAGATTAAAATAAGATAGTAAAAAAAAGTTATTATACTGGTAATACATAACACCATCTTCACTTCAACAAAAGAATATTGTGCGACTTATACAACTTAAATTAGCTGGTTTTAAATCTTTCGTAGATCCCACCACCATTCAACTTCAAGGTCAAAGAGTTGGTATTGTTGGCCCTAATGGTTGTGGAAAATCCAACATCATGGAATCCGTCAAATGGGTGCTTGGTGAATCTTCAGCAAAAGAAATGCGAAGTGAAAATATGGATTCGGTTATTTTTAACGGATCAGAAAACCGTAAACCGATTTCTCGTGCAAGCGTCGAACTAATTTTTGACAACTCATTAGGAAAAGCGCCAACAGAATGGTCGCAGTATGCAGAAATATCAGTAAAGCGAGTTATCGAAAGAGAAAAGGGCTCTACTTATTACATCAATAATTTAGCAGTTAGGCGTAAAGACATTGCTGATCTTTTCTTAGGGACAGGCTTAGGTGGAAGAGGGTATGCCATCATCGGTCAAAATACTATCTCACAAATTATTGAAGCTAAACCTGAGGAACTAAGAAATTATCTTGAGGAGGCTGCTGGCGTTAGCAAATACAAAGAGCGTCGCCGTGAAACAGAATTTAGACTCAGAGACACGCGAGAAAATTTAAGTCGTATCCAAGATGTTGTAAACGAAATTATTCAGCAGATTGCGAAGCTTGAATCTCAGGCAGTGATTGCAACAAAGTATAACGAACTCACTGAGAGTCATAAATTTCATCAAGCGCAAGTTTGGGTATTAAAAAAACGTGATGCTAGTATTGTTTGGAAAAAACATCAGTCCCAAGTTGAGAAGCTCGTGAATGAATTAGAGCAACAAACTGCAGCCTTAAGAAAAATAGAAGCTGAAGTAGAAAATTTAAGACAAGCTCACATTAATGCTTCTGATGAAATCAATAAGAACCAAGCAAGCTTTTACGAAATCAATTCTGAAGTTTCCAATATTGAAAATAACATTAGAAATCAAAATGAGCTTTTAGAGCGCAGCAAAAAAGAATTAGTTGAAATTGAAGCTAATCTGACTAAGAACGCAGAAGACCAGCTTAAATTTACAAAAGAAATTGAAGGGGCATTGATTGAGAAAACAGCCATAAGCGAGCTCTTTAAGACCAAAGAAGAGAGCTTTAATACACTTAAGTCATCTATTCAGTCAGTAGAAGCGCAATACCTTTCGTCATCAGAACAATTTAACCTATCTGCAAACCAATTTCAGTCAACACAAGAAAAAATCAATCTTGAAAAAGCGACAATAGACTTCATTCACAAAACTGAAGAAGAAACAAATGCACGTATTTCATTTTTAAGTAATGAGATCAACAATATTGATTTGTCTGGTAAATCTCTTCTCGAAGAGAAAGACGCAGATCTTTCTGATAAGCGATCAGATGTGGAAAAAATTGAAGAAAAGATAAGTGAAAATAAATCACTCTCATCCGACCTTGAAGAAGAAATTGATACTTTCAGACAGCATCACATAGAAATACAAAAAGAATTAAGTCAGATTGAGGGTGAAATTAAAACACTTGCTCAAATTCAAGACGATACCCAAGGAAATGAAAGCCTTAAAAGCTGGACTTCTCAGCACAATATAAACACTTCAAATCGTCTTTGGGAAAAGCTAAAAATCAAAACAGACTGGGTAACAGCTATTGAATCAGCGCTTGGTGGAAAACTTAATGCAATCTTAGCTCAATATGAATCAATAGCTCATAGGCCCCCTGCGTCTATGGTACTTGCTAATTTAAACGCGTCTCATGCCTATAAGCCAAAAAATAACAAATTAAATTCCGCTTTAGATGCTATTGAAATTAGTGATCCACTACTTATGAATCTCTTATCAGAATGGTTATCTGATTGCTACCTTATTCCAAAGGGCGAAAGCTACAAAAATTTCATTGGTGATTTGGAGCAGGGTGAATTCTTAGTGAATCAACAAGGTGATATTTTTACTAAAAATAGCGTTTCCTTTTATGGCAAAGATGCATCTCTCAACGGTATTCTTGTTCGCCAAGAAAGACTCAAAGCACTGCAAGAAAAATTTCCATCCATAGAAAAAAATTATAAAGATGTATTAAATAAACTTAATGAAGCTGAGCTTCAATTAAATGATTATGAAGAGCAAGCAGACTCTTTCAGTGAAGAATTAAAGGACTCTTTAAATGAGCTTCATCAAACAGAGATAGAAGTAGAAAAAATTCAGCAAAGCATAGCTTACGCTAATGAAAAGCATAGCAATATTTCTCATGAGCAAAATGAGCTAATGGTAAAGCTGACCCAAATTGAGGTTGATAAAACATCTAAGTCTAGTCTCATCCAAAATTTAGAGGGTGATTTACATAGATTTTTAGAGCAAAAAACAGCCACTGAAGAAATTAAAAAACGCCATGAATTCGAATACGAAAGCGCTAGAAAGCAAGTCAATGAGGCAGAAATTCAACTTCAAGAAAGCCATTTTAATTTAAAAATTATTGATAACAAAGTTAGCGAATTAAATACCAGGTTAAGTCTATTGTCTGAAGATAATAATGCTCTTAATAATAAAAAAGATATCGCTAAGGCTTCAATCAATACTGAGCATGTCGATGCGCTGCAAACTTCTTTAAGAGAAAAACTTACAGTTAAAGACGAACGAGAAAAAGTCCTTATAGCATCGCGTGACAATCTTGCACAAAAAGAAACAGATTTACGTGAAAGCGAACAAAAGCGATTGCAAACTGAGCAAGCGGTTCACCCAATCCGAGATAAACTCGAGCAATCTCGTTTAAATGAGCAGGAATCAAAATTATTATTTGAACAATTTCAAAATGAGATCAATGAGTCACAATTAGATGAGGTGGTTCTTTCAGAATCAATTACAGACAAAACAACCGTTAAAGAAGTGCAAGAGCTGTGCAACAAACTTCAAGAAGAAATTAATTTATTAGGCCCTGTCAATCTAGCTGCTATTCATGAACTTACCTCAGAAAAGGAAAGGAAAGGCTATCTTGATAGCCAGGTTGAAGATTTAACTTCTGCGAGTAATACTTTAGAGGACGCTATAAGGCGTATTGATAAAGAGACACGAGATCGATTAATTGCTACTTTTAATGAAGTGAATAAGAACTTTACAGAGTTTTTTAAAGTGCTATTTAATGGTGGCCAAGCAAAGCTAGAGCTTTTAGGTGAAGAGATTTTAGATACGGGCATTCAAGTTACAGCTCAGCCCCCAGGCAAAAAGAATACAACCATCAGTCAATTATCCGGTGGAGAAAAAGCATTAACTGCTACAGCGCTTGTATTTGCTCTATTCAAGTTAAATCCAGCACCATTCTGTCTCATGGACGAAGTCGATGCACCCCTTGATGATAGCAATACACTTCGTTTCACAAATATGGTTACTGAGATGTCCAAAAATACACAATTTCTTTATGTATCACATAATAAAATCGCTATGGAAATGGCTCAGCAACTTATAGGTGTCACGATGCAAGAATCTGGTGTATCAAGAATTGTTGAGGTGTCATTAGAGGAAGTAGAGAAGATGGAGTTAGCAAATTAAGTTAACAGGACTTATTACAAGTATGTCTGACATTCAGTTTGCCCTGACGATTCTCGCAGTAATAATTATACTTATTATGATCATTTTTAACTGGATCCGTCTTGTCCAGTACCGAAAACAAAACCATGCTGAAAAATCTTTTTTATATAAAGATGAAAATGGTTTAAGCCCGGAAGAAAAAAATCCTTATGATCAAGATCTAAGCATCTCAGAAAAATATTTACTTTCGAACTTACCAAAAAATATCTATCGTGATATTGATGCTATTGCCTTTATAAGGCTTAACAAAGCAACCCATGCCACTTCTAAATTAAACCTAAGAGACTTTATTGAACTTCCTCATGCGTATTGTTTCATTCGTAGAAATGAAGATGAATGGCAGTCTACAGAGGACTTAACTGGCTCAGCTTCATTCGATCAAATACTTATAGCTATTCAGTTGGTAGATCGCCAAGGCCCAATTTCACAAGCACACACTCAGACATTTCGAATGCTCTCAGAGAAAACTAAGAATGATTTAGATGGAAGCCTAATTTGGCTTTCCCATTCGAATATAGAAGAAGATGCAAAAGAACTTAATCAATTTTGCGCTCTTGTCGACCACATGATGACTTTAACTCTAATCCCTAAAAATAATGGCATGTTCGACAATGAAAAGCTTATTGAAACATTAAAAATAGATGGTTTTAAAGTAAACAAAGATGGCTATCATGAATTCAAGGGTCGTGATAAGCACCCTTTATTTCGGGTAACTTCTTTAAATCAACAGCCCTTAAGTTTTAATCTTGATCCGTATATTCAAGGCATTCTTTTTCAAATGGATTTGCCACTTACCTTGAGTTGTAAAGAATCGTTTGACGCAATGTTGGAGTCGATTACTAATTTTCAAAAAGAACTTGAATGTATGCTTGTTGATTCCAATAAAAAAGAATTAAATGTTAACCATATTGAGCGCATTAGATATCAGGTTGAAAAAATTGAAAATCAAATGGTAGCTAAAAATATAATACCTGGAAGCTCATGCGCACGAAGACTATTTTCTTAAATGAAGCCTGATAAAGAAAATATTAAGAATAAAATTCAAGAGCTAATCGAAAAGATAAGCGCATTCGATTATCAATATTATGTTTTAGACAATCCTTCTATTTCAGATTTTGAATACGACACAATCTTTAGGTCACTTGTTGATTTAGAGAATGCAAATCCAGAGCTAATTCGATCTGATTCACCTTCCCAAAGGGTAGGGGGTAAGGCACTAGATGCTTTTGAGAGTGTTATTCATCGTCAAGCTATGTTATCTCTAAATAACGCTTTCGAAGAGGCTGAGCTTATGGCTTTTGATAAGCGCATTAAAGATGATATTGGTATTGATGAATTGGAATATGCAGTTGAGCCGAAATTTGACGGACTTGCAATCACACTCACTTATGAAGATGGTATTTTTGTTCAGGGTGCGACACGGGGTGATGGCTACACAGGGGAAAATGTCACACATAATTTAAAAACTATTCGTTCAATACCAACTAAACTCAATCATATTAATCCACCTAAAATTTTAGAAGTGAGAGGTGAGGTTTTGATGCTTAAAAAAGACTTTGAATTACTAAATCAAAAGCAGGAATCTTTAGGCGAAAAAAAATTTGCAAATCCAAGAAATGCGGCTGCAGGAAGTTTAAGGCAGCTTGATCCCAGAATAACAGCAACAAGACCACTTACATTTTTTTCTTATGGTTTGGGTATAAGCGAACCCAATTTAAATTTAAAAACTCATACGGAAACAATTCAACTTCTAAAAAAATTTAATTTACCTATTTCTGATTTATCTACAAGTGTTAAAGGTGTAAAAGGCTTGCAAGGTTTTTATGACAAGGTATTAAAGTTAAGAGACTCACTAGCCTATGACATCGATGGCGTAGTATATAAAGTTAATTCCTTTAATTATCAAAATGAGTTGGGTTTTGTATCACGCGCTCCTCGATGGGCTATCGCCCATAAATTTCCGGCTGAAGAAGCAGTGACTGAAATTTTAGACATCAATGTTCAGGTGGGTCGAACAGGGGCTATAACGCCTGTAGCGCGATTGAAACCAGTCTTCGTAGGTGGTGTAACTGTGACGAATGCAACCCTTCATAATGAAGATGAGATGATTCGCAAAGATGTTCATATTGGAGATATTGTAAGCGTTCGAAGAGCAGGGGATGTGATTCCTGAAATTGTAAGGGTGTTACTTGATAAGAGACCCAAGACAATTACGAAATTTAAAATACCAACAGAATGTCCAGAATGTAGCTCACCTCTTGTCAGAATTGATGATGAAGCAATCATTCGTTGTTCAGGCGGCCTAATTTGTCCTGCACAACAAAAGCAATCTATTATTCATTTTGCATCTCGAAAGGCTATGGATATCGAAGGATTAGGAGATAAATCTGTTGAACAATTAGTTACCGTAGGCCTGATTCACGGGTTACCTGATATTTTCAAATTAGAACTTCAACAATTAGTCAGTCTTGATCGTATGGCAGAAAAATCGGGTCAGAACTTATTAGATGCTATTGAAAAAAGCAAATTAACGTCATTACCTCGATTTATTTATGCGCTTGGTATTCGGAATGTAGGTGAGTCTACCGCTAAAGATCTTGCTGGCTTCTATGGTGATTTAAATGAAATCATGAAACAAACGGAAGAAAGCTTACAGCTTGTGCCTGATATTGGCCCCACAGTTGCAAAATCGATCAGTGATTTTTTTATGCAAACTAAGAACAGGGAAGTTATTAAATCTTTAATAGAGTTAGGCGTTCATTGGCCTAAACACGATATTAAAAAATCTGCTTCAGGAATATTTGCAACTAAAACTTTTGTGCTCACTGGAACTTTACCTTCGATGTCACGTGACGATGCTAAATCAATCATTGAGATGAACGGGGGAAAGGTAGCAGGAAGTGTTTCTAAAAAAACTGATTATGTTGTTGCGGGATCAGATGCTGGAAGTAAGCTAGCCACTGCTCAAGAACTTGGTGTTAAAATTATTTCACAAGAAGAGCTTTTGAAACTTATAATTTAAAAACTATGAAAATTAAAAAACATTTTTTAGTAATACTATTGAGCGTATTTTTTTCTACAAATACTTTTTCTAAAGAGCCAATCAAATCATGTGATGAGCTATTAAGTGATAACCAATATGAAGATGCCTTAAAAACAAAAAAGGGTGAATTCAAATCTGCTTTTTGTCATGGGAAAGTTAATTTAAGGCTTAAAAATTTCGATGAGGCTATAAATAACTTTAAGCTAGCGGATAAGTTATCAAAAAATGATACTGATCATTTTATGGCTGATTTACTAATGGGTATGACATTAAAAGAAGCTAAAAGATTAGATGATGCCCTTTCACATTTAAAAAATTCTTATTCACATTTAAAAGCCAATAAACCTTTTAAGCGTCTTTATTTAGTTGAAATTGCTGAGACTTTATTACTCCTTAGTAAGTATGATGAAGCTGCAAATACATTCCTTGAGGCTTATTCAGCAGCTGCCAATGATGAAGAACGTGCGGCTAATCTTGATCGAGCTGCTTTTTCATATTCATTACTTAAGAATTATACGAAAGCTATCGAGTATGAGTTAAAGGCTAATTTGGCTTTCGATCGTACTGGTTTGTTAGGTGAATATGCAGAATCTGGGATTAATCTTGCTTTATATTATTTGGAGGCTAATGATCTAGCTTCATCTGAAAGAACGCTATTGAAATTTGAGAAGTTTTCACGAGAGAATGGGGGAATGTACTATCTTGCTAAAGTTTTGTTTGCCCAAAGTAAGTATTACAAAAAGAAATTAAATATCGATCTTAGTATGTCTAAGTTAGATGAGGCAAATAAGATTGCTAATGACATTGGAGCAGAGGACTTAAAAACGCTTTTTAGTACTATTTAGTTTAGGCTGTATCATTTATTTTACATAATATACATTATACGAAGTTAGGTTAATTCAAACCTATCTATGAAAGTCTTTAAATTGCCTTGGCAATGCCTCTTCCTGGACTACAAATTCCATGCCCGCCATTGAACCTACAAATATGCCTGATTTATACTGCATTCGAATCTTCACTGTATTTAAAGAAATTTCTAATTGATCTTTTGCTCTGTAATTTAGGATATAGCCAGTTACTTTTTTGCCATTGTCAGTACATGTCACTTCTACGGCGTCTTGATCATCCATCGGGATTTCCTAAAGGTTATTTTTTATGAAAATGAGTTCTTGCTTTGGGTCATTATAAACCTCGAAGGACTGCTGCGCCCTCTCGTACCAGTAGCGACTATTGAATTCATCGCCCTCAATCTTATGAAGGACAGCATGAATCCAATAAGCTTTTGCGGAATGAAGGTCTTGAACAATTTTGTGAGAAGCCTCCCACGAATCGTTGATCGCGAAATCAATCGCTTGGGTCAGCAGCTCTTTTTCTTGTGAGCCAGACATGAATATTATCGGTTATTAAAGAAACCTATATTATTAACTTTACCATTCATAATCGTGAGCTCAGTCTGTTTCCAGGTATTTTTTCCGTCAGATTTCACAAGATTATTGTAGTACCACATCTCAATATTGACACGGTTACTAGAGCCTACACCTTTTTCTGTAGGTCTTCCAATCACAGAACTTGCATTAGTAGGCTTTACAGACATTTCTTTCCTGGCAGGCTCACCTAAAATTTGTAGTACTTTTTCTTTAGATTTGGCCCCGAAAGCATCGAGAAACTCATTTTCTGTATAGAGTTTCTTTCCCTCAGCAAGCACTTGAAAAGAAAACCCTAAAGCTATGAATATAAATAGTAATTTTTTAAATAATGTTGGCATATTAACCTTTAATTGATGGTGATTTTAAGCCCGTCGTACCCTACATCGATATGATCAGGTAATTCTTTCTTTAATGACTCATATTCTAAATCATGTGTCATATGAATCAAATATGTTTTCTTGGCTTTTATTTGATTGGCAAACATCAAACTCTGTTCAAGATTGATATGTGTGTGATGTTCTTTTATGCGCAAACAGTCCAGTAATAAGATATCTAGACCCTCTAAAAGTTTCATTGAATTTTCAGGGATATGAGATACGTCAGTCAGATAAGCTAAGTTACCTATCCGATAACCATATATTTCTAATTTTCCATGCATAACAGGAATGGGTACAACAAGTTCGTTAAAAAGACTGAATGCTTCTTTAATGGGTATAGCTTTTAATACCGGCATTTCCCAAAAACCCTTTGGCTCACTTAAAGCATAACCAAATTTTAAGGCAATATGGTCAAGTGCTTCTTTCTTTCCGTAAATAGGTATTTGTATCTTATGCATCTGACAAAAAGCTCTCAAATCATCAATACCATGAAGATGATCAGCGTGCGTATGTGTATAAAGTACTGCATCAACTCTAGAAATAGATTCTCTTAATGATTGAAAGCGTAAGTCTGGGCTCGTATCAATAAGAATATGCTCTCCTGTTCCCAATTTAATAAGTGAAGAGCAGCGCGTACGTTTATTTTTTGGATTGGTTGACATGCAAGTCTGGCAATTACAGCCAACAACAGGCGTCCCTGCGCTAGAACCGGCACCAAGAATAGTTAATTCGATGGGCTGCATTTTGAAAAAAGCCTGAAGAAATTATTTGTAGTGACTTGACCTACCTCTTCTACTGAAATATTTTTTAATTTGGCTATTTCTTCTGCCACATAAATAACATTAGATGGATCATTCATTTTTCCTCGATAAGGCACAGGTGCTAGATAAGGCGAATCAGTCTCGATAAGGATGCGATCAAGAGGAATGGATTTCACAACCTCCTTAAGTTCGGTCGCATTTTTGAATGTCACAATACCTGAAAATGAAATATAAAAATTTAGCTTAATGGCTTCTAAAGCCACATCAAGAGACTCGGTGAAGCAGTGCATCACACCCCCTACTTTATCAGCACCCTCTTCTCGCATAATTTTTAAGGTATCTTCTGCCGCGTTTCGTGTGTGAATAATAAGGGGTAGATTTGATTGAACGGCTGCTTTGATGTGCGTTCTAAAACGATCTCTTTGCCAAGTAAGGTCACCTTGAACCCTAAAATAATCTAATCCAGTTTCACCAATAGCTACCACTTTTTTTTCTTTGGCAAAATGGCATAACTCTTCAATAGTAGGCTCTTGAATATTCTCGTAATCGGGGTGCACACCCACAGAGGCAAAAATATGTGGGTATGTATTTGCCATCTTATAAATATCTGGAAATTTATCTAAGGTGACACTCACACATAAGGCATGTGTGACCTTATTTGATGACATTTTAGAAAAAATAGCATCTATATTTTGATAGAGCTCTGGAAAATTAATATGGCAGTGAGAGTCTACAAAACTTGTCATGATGGCTCAAAAATTTGTTTATATTTAACAAAAATATTTTGCAATTGTAGTTCTTGATTTACAGGGTGTGATGCAATCTTTTTTAATTCATTTAATTCGCTAGCAAATAAGAGCAAAGTATTTAAATTAAGCTGCTTTGTTTGCGAGAAGATCTGCGCTTCTTGCCCTTTAAAATAGTGGCTTTGCTGCGTATGAAAACTAAGCAATAAATCAAAAATCCATTTTTGAACTATATTTAGTGTCCAATCCAGCCCTTGGGTCAGAATCGCATAATTAATTTTGGTGAAATCAATTTTATGACCCTGGGATAGGAGCTGTGTAATAACATCTCTCTCTGATTGATTTTCTAATTCTTTAATAGCGTTAAATGGTGAACCACCTGTAAATGAGAGCAAACTTTCTTCATGAACTATTTCTTGTCTATCTAAAAATAGTTTAGCCTCATCAAATGAGGGACCTCGAAGTTCTAGCAATTGGCATCGACTTCGAATAGTAGCAATTAACTTTTGTGTTTGGCTCGTTACGAGAATAAACAGAGTATTTTCTGGTGGCTCTTCCAAAATTTTAAGGAGCGCATTTGATGCAGCCTGATTAAGTGAATCTGCTGGTTCAATTAGGACAATGCGCCTCCCTTTTTCTTGGTGAGCTGAAAGCTCCAGATATTCTGAAAGCTCACGAATTTGATGAATAGCAATATTTTTTTTGCGAACAGTTTTTCTTTTTGAAGACTCATCATCATCGCTTTCGATAGGCGCAATATGTTTAAAGTCTGGATGTGAATCTGGAAACCATTTGCAGCTTGAGCATGCCTCACAAGGCAAATGATTGGAGAGCGCGTTTTGACACAAATAAGACTTTGCAAATGTGATCGCAAAATCATACTTTCCGATCCCTTCCTTGCCCTTAAAAATTAAAGCATGAGGTAATTTTTCATTCTTATGAATGGCAATCCAAGCATCTTTAAACCATGGGTAAATGGAATCCATCATAAGATAGTTTTTATTGCCTCAATGACATCGTGAGAGACGGTTTCAATAGGTTGATTAGCATTAATAATTTTATAGCGATTAGGATGCTGTCTTGCAAGGTCTAAGTAAACATTTCTAAGTCGATTAAAAAAAGCTTCACTTTCCTTTTCAAATTTATCAGGTGTTCTATTCTTTTTTAAGCGATCAATACTTATTTCAACAGGCAAATCAAATAGCAATGTAAGGTCAGCCTTAAGGTCAGGATGAACCCATGCTTCTAGTGTTTGAATTTTAGAGTACGCCACTTGTTTTCCACCATATTGATACGCATAAGTTGCATCAGTAAATCGATCAGACACTACAAATATACCTTCATCAAGATTTGGTTTGATAATTTCTGCGATATGTTGTCTTCTAGCTGCGAACATAAGAAGTGTTTCTGTTTCTGGATCCATTTCATCATGAAGAAGCAATTCTCTCAACTTTTCTCCAAGTTTTGTCCCGCCAGGCTCTCTTGTTCTTTTTACTGAAATATTTTGCGACTCAAGGAAGGAGATAACTTCATCAATATGTGTGCTTTTTCCTGCACCATCTACACCTTCAAACGTAATAAATTTACCTTTAATTGTCATTTGATTTGATACTTTCTAACAGCGCTATTATGTTCACTTAAATTGGCAGAGAAATAATGGGTACCATCACCCTTCCCTACAAAATAAAGTGCTTCTGTTTTGGTAGGATGCAGTGCGGCTCGAATAGAAATTAAACCTGGCATAGTAATAGGGGCTGGAGGTAATCCTTCTCTTGTATATGTATTATAGGGCGTGTCGGTAAGTAAATCTTTTTTTGTAAGATCCCCAGTAAATTTCTTACCAAGTCCATAAATGACCGTGGGGTCGCTTTGAAGCTTCATCTTGATACTTAATCGATGAATAAATACGCCTGAAATAAGATTGGCCTCTATAGATTTTCCCGTTTCTTTTTCAATAATAGATGCCATCGTCAGAGCTTCATAGCTATTTTTATAGGGAACCTCTTCTGCTCGACGGGCCCATTCATAATTCAATTTTTTTTGCATGGCTTTATAAGCTCTTTTTAAAATCTCAATGTCTGAAGTATTTCTACTAAAATAATAAGTATCAGGAAAGAATTGCCCTTCAACCGATTCGTATGGAATACCAATCGCAGAAGCAATAGCTTTTGTATCATAAGACTTCATTGTTTTTTTAATATTATCGTTAGCTTTTATTTTATCTAACATCGAATTAAAGTCTTGTCCTTCAATAAACGTAATTGATCCTTCTGTTGCTCTCCCCTCTACAAATGATTTTAGCAACTGGTAAGGAGTAATATTTGGATTAAGATTGTAATTACCCGGCCTTAGCTTTGTAGATTGACCCAAAGCTTTAGAAAGTAGAATAAACCGCCATGGCTCATTAAGTATTTTTTCATCAACGAGTTGAAAGGCTATCGCTTTAAGACTGCTCCCAGGTTCAATTTCTATGGCTAAATCTGACTTATTGATATGAAGCGGTGTTGCCAAAAAATGAATAATCCAGGCCAATAAAGGTATGAAAATAATCATTAATCGAATAAGCCATTTTTTCATGTATTTAAATTCTCGAGTAATTGATTAAATAGTGAGGCTGATTCTTGATGTGGCCAAGATCTATTTTTAATTTTTTTAACCTGCAAGACACCAAACAAGCTATTTGTTATAAGGACCTCGTCAGCCTCTAAAAGTTTATTTAAATTAAATGTAACTTCTTTTACTTTAAAACCTAACTGATCTGAAACTAGAATGAATAATTCTCTTGTGACACCCTTGATGCCAACATGGCTAATTTTTGGGGTATAAATAATTTTACCGACGCGCATAAAGATATTGCTTGAAATACATTCAATGACATGCCCATCGTGATCAAGGAGAATACCATCGGCATACTGATTACTAGACCACTCCTGCCTTGCCACAATATTCTCTAATCTATTTAGATGTTTAACACCAGAAAGAATAGAGAGATTAAGTTTATGCTTGCAGACGAAGAGATTGACGCCAGACTTAAAACTTGCCTTTGGGTAGCTTGGCATTTTAGTTTTAATTAGAAAACGGTTGTGTAGGATGTCCTTATTGAATTTATAACCTCGCTCACTAATGCCTCTCGAGATAATAATTTTCCCTACTGCTTTTTTATTAGTTTTAAATAAAAAATGAATATCCGAAAGTAATTCTTTTTCTTTTGGGGGTGTAATTTTAATCGCAAGACAATCTTCAACTATTTTTTTATAGTGATATTTCCAGTGGCGAGGTTTTTTGTTCTCAACTACGAAAGTTCTAAAAATACCATCGCCATATTGAAACGCACGATCAAAGGGACTTATATTCTTACATTTACCGTTAATGAGAAATTGTTTTGACAAGTTAAACGGCCAGTTGTGAATTAATTAATGAGTTCATTTTGGATTAAACCCATTGATAACAATCTATATCCTTTTAAATACAAGGCTTCCGTTAGTGCCGCCAAAGCCGAAGTTATTTTTGAGTGCAACCTCAATTTTCATTGATCTTGCTTCATTGGCGCAATAATCAAGATCACATTCAGGATCTTGGTTAAAAATATTAATAGTGGGTGGCGAAATCTGATTGTGAATAGCTAGCACAGTGAATACAGATTCAATACCGCCTGCCCCGCCTAATAAATGGCCTGTCATTGACTTTGTAGAATTGACAACAAGGTTTTTTGCGTAATTTCCAAATGAAGCTTTAATAGCATTAGTTTCGTTCAGGTCGCCAAGAGGTGTCGAAGTGCCATGTGCATTAATGTATTGCACATTATCTGTATTCACATGTGCATTTTTCAATGCATTCATAATAGAGCGTCTTGGTCCGTCCATATTGGGTGCGGTAATATGATACGCATCAGCACTCATGCCATAGCCTGAAAGCTCTGCGTAAATTTTAGCGCCTCTTTGTTTTGCATGCTCATATTCCTCTAGCACCATTACTCCCGCGCCTTCGCCAATAACAAAACCATCGCGATCCTTGTCCCATGGACGACTTGCTGTTTTTGGATCATCATTGCGAGATGAGAGTGCTTTAGCTGAAGAAAATCCAGCAACTGATAGTTCGGTAATAGCAGACTCTGAACCACCAGCCAACATCACATCTGCGTCGCCATATTCAATCATGCGTGCTGCATCACCTATCGAATGAGTTCCTGTTGTACATGCAGTCACAATAGATACATTAGGGCCTTTTAAATTAAGCATAATAGAAAGATTACCGGAGATCATATTGATAATCGTGCCTGGAATAAAAAATGGCGACACCTTTCGGACACCGCCTTCATCAAACACTTCACCGGTAGCTTCAATCAAATTAATGCCCCCAATACCAGACCCAACTGAAACGCCAATGCGCTCACTATTGCTGTCATTAACTTCAATCCCAGAATCTTTAAATGCTTCTATGCCTGCTGCGATACCGAATTGAATAAAGGTATCCATACGTCTTGCATCTTTAGGAGGAATGTACGCAAGCGGGTCGAAATTTTTGACCTCACCTGCAACTTGCGAAGGAAACGATGAGCAGTCAAACTTGGTAATTTTACCTATGCCCGATTGACCATTAATGATATTAGTCCAAGATTCTGCTACCCCTATACCAACAGGAGTAATCAAACCTAAACCGGTGACTACAACTCTTCTCTTCGACATGGATTAACCCAGCCCTTTCAATATTTAGAAAAGGTTAGATAACATAAGAATTATTTTAGATTTTTGTTGATGTAATCAACAGCTTGCTGAACAGTGGTAATCTTTTCAGCTTCTTCGTCAGGAATTTCACAATCAAACTCTTCTTCTAAAGCCATTACGAGCTCAACTGTATCAAGTGAATCAGCACCTAAATCATCTACAAATGATGATGTATTTTTTACATCAGCTTCTTTAGTGCCAAGTTGTTCTGCAACAATTTTTTTTACACGTTGTTCGATGTCAGACATCTAAAATACCCCTTTATTTATGAAATGACTCAAAAGTCATGTGTTATTTTATCAAATCTTGTTAAGAATTTTGTAATAAAGTAAAAAAATAACTTAAATCATTAGCATTCCACCATTGACATGAAGTGTCTCACCTGTAATATAAGACGCTTCTTTTGAAGCTAAAAAGCATACCGCAGCGCCAATATCCTCAGGACTTCCAAGCCGTCCCAATGGCACATGATCGAGAAGTTGCTTTTTATGTTCTTCAGACAATCCTTTTGTCATATCTGTATCGATAAAACCAGGCGCAACACAATTAACAGTTATACCTCGACTACCAATTTCTTTAGCTAAGGATTTTGTGAATCCAGTCACACCAGCTTTTGCGGCAGCATAATTTGTTTGACCTGCATTACCCATATGACCTACTACAGAAGTGATATTAATAATTCTACCGTAGCGACTTTTCATCATGCTGCGAATAAGGGCCTGACTCATACGGAAAATAGATTTTAAATTAGTTGACATGACATCATCCCATTCTTCTTCTTTCATGCGCATGAGTAACATGTCTTTCGTAATGCCGGCGTTATTCACAAGAATTGAAATATCCCCATGCTCTTTAATAATGCCATCTACCGTTTGTAAGATAGCTTCATTATTATTTACATCTAATTTAATACCCTTACCTAAAATATTTTGCTCTTTAAGGAATGTTGAAATTTTTTGAGCGCCATCTTCTGTTGTTGCTGTGCCAATCACGTAGGCTTTTTGTTTTCCTAAACTTAAAGCAATTGATTGCCCGATACCTCGGCTAGCGCCTGTAACAAGTGCAACTTGATTTTCAAGATTAATAAACATAATTTTCCCTAGATAGTTTTACTGTATTAGTGCTTTAAATTCATCTATAGCACCTTCATTGATAAGAGCAGCGCCTTTTAATTCAGCCGAAATACGCTTGGTAAGACCTGTAAGCACCTTACCTGGGCCACATTCTGCTATATCACTAATTTTATTCAACGCTATTTTTTCTATAGTATCAACCCATCTTACTGGATGACAGAGTTGTTTTGAAAGTGCGCCTTTAATTTCGTTTGCATCATGATGTTCCATCACATCCACATTATGAATGACAGGAATATTTGGCTTTTTAATTGTAATATTGGTTAAATATTCTTTTAATTCTTCAGAAGCTTTCTGCATAAGAGAGCAGTGAGAAGGAACGCTCACGGGAAGGAGAATAGCTCGCTTAGCACCTTTTGTTTTTGCTATTTCAATAGCCCGCGCTACTGCTAAAATATTACCAGCAATCACGACCTGCCCTGGTGAGTTAAAATTGACTGCTTCGACCACTTCATTTTCTCGAGCTTCCATGCATGTATCCATAACATCCGAGTCAGGCATACCTAGAATAGCAGCCATAGCCCCCACACCTTCCGGAACAGCTTTTTGCATGATTTCTGCTCTATATTTAACAAGCATTAAAGCATCCTTAAATTCCATCGCATTTGAGGCAACAAGAGCGGTATATTCGCCCAAACTGTGCCCTGCTAGATAATTTGGGAGGCGATCTGTTTTAGATTGCCAGACACGCCATGTCGCTATGCCTGCTGTAAGAAGTATAGGTTGCGTATGAATTGTTTGATGTATTTCTTCATTAGGCTCAGTGGCCATTTTCCAAAAATCAACATTAAGAATTTGAGACGCTTCATTGAAGGTTGATCTAATCAATGAGTGGTCATTAAAATCTGCCATCATGCCGACAGCCTGAGAGCCTTGCCCAGGAAAAATAAAAGAAAAATTAGTCATAATTTACTTGATATATCATTCTTAACTATATGATTTTAATACTTAATTAAAGCAGATCCCCAGGTGAATCCGCCGCCAAAAGCTTCCATCAACAGCGTTTCCCCTCTTTTTATTTTACGCTCACGAATCGCTGTATCAAGAGCCAAGGGTATTGAAGCAGCTGAAGTATTGCCATGCCTGTCGATAGTAACAATGACACGATCCATACTCATATTTAATTTCTTAGCAGTTGCTTCTAAAATTCTAATATTGGCTTGGTGGGGAACAAGCCAATCAATATCTGATTTATCTAATTGATTCATTTCAAGCGTTTCATCCACAATTGAATCTAACGTATTCACTGCTATTTTAAATACTTGGTTACCTTGCATTTCAATAGTGGATTTGCCCTTTTGATGTGATACGCCACTGGGTACATGTAGTAATTTTTCATATGAACCATCTGCATGAATGTGGGTAGATAAGATACCTGGCTGATCTGATGCTTCTAGAATAACAGCACCCCCACCGTCACCCCAAAGAATAGCGTTGCTTCGATCTGAATAGTCTGTAATGCGAGACATGGTGTCAGCACCAATCACTAACACACATTTTGCTGCACCTGTTTTAATGAAATTGTCTGCAACAGATAGTGCATATACAAAACCACTACATACCGCTTGTAAATCAAATGCTGGACATAAAGACAAACCAAGCTTGGTCTGAACGATGCAAGCTGTACTTGGAAATATTTTATCAGGGGTAGTTGTCGCGACAATAATGAGGTCAATTTTATTTGGCTCAATACCAGAAGCTTCAATTGCTTGTTTAGATGCCTCTACCGCCAAATCGCTTGTATATTGATGCGCTGATACAATGTGTCTTTCTTTAATACCTGTTCTTGTTGTAATCCATTCGTCCGTCGTCTCAAACATTTTTTCAAGATCAAGATTACTTAGTATTTTTTCGGGTAGGTAACTTCCTGTCCCTGTGATTTTTGAATAAATCATATATTTTCAGATGATGAAATATTTAAGGGCACTTCTAATTCAAGTTGTTTTTGTATGTTCTCTAATACATTATTTTTTGACTCTTCAATGGCTGTTCGAATAGCATAGAAAAAAGAATAACTATCAGCACCGCCATGGCTTTTAATTACAATACCTTTAAGACCTAAAAAGCTAGCGCCATTGTATCTTCTAGGATCAAGTCTTTTTTTAAATCGATTAAGTACAAGTAAGGAAACAAATGCCATGGATTTTGTAATCCAATTACGTTTAAATTCTTGTGTTAAAAATCGACCCATAAGCTGTGCAATACCTTCAGCAGATTTTAATGCAACATTACCGACAAATCCATCACACACAACCACATCGGTTGTGCCTTTAAAAATATCATTACCTTCAACATTACCATAAAAATTAAGGTGGCTTCGGCGTAGTAATTCACCCGCCTGTTTTACAACCTCATTACCTTTAATATCCTCTGAGCCAATATTAAGAAGTCCTATGGAAGGCTTTGGGTTACCGGTCACAGAACTTACAAGCATGGCACCCATCACCGCAAATTGTAATAAATTCTCAGCCGTACAGTCAGTATTGGCTCCTAAGTCCAGCATGTAAGTGGTGCCTTTTTGACTGGGTAAACTTGATGCAATGGCTGGCCTATCAATGCCTGGTAACATTTTTAATACGTAACGGGCAGTAGCCATAAGGGCGCCCGTATTCCCAGCGCTTACGCAAGCCTGGGCCTTTTCTTCCTTAATTAAATTAATGGCAACACGCATGGAAGAATCTTTTTTATTTTTTAAAGCACTTTGAGGGGATTCATCCATTTCAACCACTTCACTTGCATGCTGAATAGATAAACGGGTATTGGTGTATTTATTTTTTTGGAGCTCTGTTTGAATAAGCTCTTTATCGCCAACTAAAATAATATGAAGTCGATCGTATTTTGATAGCGCATTTATGGAGGCTGGGATAGTGACCGAGGGACCGTGATCGCCGCCCATTGCGTCAACTGCTAGGGTAATTGTCATTTGTTCTCTTAACGTTTAAGAGCAATGAAAGAAATAAATCAGAATAATTACGAAGAATTATTCTGATTTATTCTGAATAACTTTTTTGCCTCTATAGTAGCCTGTAGGGCTTACGTGATGACGTAAATGAACTTCGCCAGTAGTTGGTTCTACAGCAAGTGGTGGATTAGATAAAAAATCGTGAGAACGATGCATTCCACGTTTTGATGGTGATTTTTTATTCTGCTGAACAGCCATAGCAACTCCTAAATTTAATTTTTATATAATTTTTGTTTTAAATCAGCAAACGGATGAGTGTGATCTAACACGCCATCAGTTTTTTTATAGCGACACTTATCATTTTCATGTTTTGGCGCACCAGGCATGGAAAGTAAGATTTCGTCTTCAATAAGACTTAAAACATCCATCTTTGCACTGCCTTCAATTAAGTCGTAATCCGCATGATCGTCAACTTGAAAATCAGTTAACTGCGTTTTTTCTTTAATTAAAAATCCTGATTTTAAAAAAATCGTATGCTCTAATTTTTCTGAACATCTTTGGCAAATTAAATCTAATTTACCTTCAATGGATAGCTCTAAACAAGCTTCTCTATGTTTATTTTCAAAGCCTCTTAAAACAAAAGTAATCGAGTCTTCGAGATTTAAGCATAAATCTTGCAATCGCTTAAAATCAGAGAGGCGAATTATATCACGAATTTCTCTCGATTTTCTTGAAAAATCAATATTGTCTATATGCTGTTCCATCAATAGATTTCGGGTTAAAAGACATCATTATTATATAAGAAATGACATGCTATAATTTTCTTAAATTAAACCTAATTTAGTGATTTTTCGCTAAAAACCTGAGGCTTTTCATTGTTTAAAAAAATACTCATAGCGAACCGTGGTGAAATAGCGGTAAGGCTTATTCGTGCCTGTTCTGAGCTCGATATCACGTCTGTAGCCATTTATTCAGATGCTGACCGCCATGCACTTCACGTCAAAAAAGCTGATGAATCTTACAACGTAGGCGCAGACCCTCTTGCCGGCTATTTAAACGCGCATAATATTGTGAATATCGCTGTCACTTCCGGATGTGATGCTATTCATCCTGGGTATGGTTTTTTGTCTGAAAATCCCGAATTAGCCGAGATATGCGCAAGACGAGATATCAAATTTATTGGCCCCAATGCCGACATTATTCGTCAAATGGGGGACAAGATCCAAGCCAGAACAGCAATGATTGCAGCCTCAATTCCTGTCATTCCCGGGAGTGAAAGCAATATTGAGAGTCTTGATGAGGCTAAAAAGCTTGCCTCTTCTATCGGCTACCCTATCATGCTTAAAGCGACAAATGGCGGTGGTGGACGAGGTATTAGACGTTGTAATAACGAAAAAGAACTCATTCCTAATTATGATCGAGTGATTTCTGAAGCTACAAAAGCTTTTGGTAAGCCTGAGGTTTTTATTGAGAAATGTATCGTATCGCCTAAGCATATCGAGGTTCAAATTCTGGCTGATAGCTTCGGTAATGTGGTTCATCTTTTTGAAAGGGATTGTTCTATTCAAAGACGTAATCAGAAACTCATTGAAATCGCGCCCTCTCCTCAACTTACGAACGCTCAAAGAAATTATGTGGGTGAGCTTGCAGTGAAAGCTGCCAAAGCTGTTAATTACGAAAATGCGGGCACCGTAGAATTTCTTTTAGATGCTGAAAATAATTTTTACTTTATGGAGATGAATACGCGTCTTCAAGTAGAACATACTATTACTGAATCAATTACCGGTATTGATATTGTTCAAGAACAAATCAGAGTTGCCTTTGGACTCCCATTACAATACAAACAAGAAGAGATTCATTTTCGAGGATTTGCGATTGAATATCGCATTAATGCGGAAGATCCTAAGTATGACTTTATGCCATCCTTTGGGAAAATTACGCGTTATTACGCACCCGGTGGACCCGGCGTTAGAATTGATGCTTCGATATACACAGGCTATGTCATTCCCCCTTATTACGACTCTATGTGCGCAAAACTGACTGTATGGGCATTGAACTGGGAAAGTGTGATCCAACGAGGTAAGAGAGCTCTCAATGATATTGTTGTATTTGGAGTTAAAACAACAATCCCTTATTATTTAGAAATTATGAATAATAAACAGTTTAAAGAAGCAAACTTCAATACAAGTTTTGTGGACGATCATCCAGAGCTTATTAATTATCAAAGTCAATTTCCACCTGAGCTAATGGCTGCAGCTATATCAGCAGCGATTGCAGCTCATGAAGGCATTTAAAGAATTATGAAAAAAATACATATTACCGAATTAGTTTTAAGAGATGGGCATCAATGTCAAATTGCAACAAGACTGCGCACTGAAGATATGCTTCCTATCTGCCCACAACTGGACGCACTTGGCTTTTGGTCAATTGAAGCATGGGGTGGAGCTACATTCGATGCATGTGTAAGATTTTTAAAAGAGGATCCGTGGGAACGTTTAAAACTTTTAAGAAAATTTCTCCCAAATTCTCGGATACAAATGTTACTTCGTGGCCAGAACTTATTAGGTTATCGTCATTATTCAGACGATGTTGTTGAGGCGTTTGTCAAACAATCAGCTAATAATGGTGTCGACGTTTTCAGAATTTTCGATGCCATGAATGATGTCAGAAACCTTACAACATCTATTAAAGCAGTCAAAAAATATAAAAAACATGCAGAGGGTACATTAAGTTATACGACAAGCCCGGTGCATGACATCCCCTATTTCGTGAGTCTTGCAAAAGAAATGGAAAGTTACGGATGTGACACAATAGCCATTAAAGATATGGCAGGTCTTTTAACACCCTCAGCCACTAAAGAGCTTGTGACATCTTTAAAAAAATCTATTTCATTACCTATTCACATCCATTCACACGCAACCTCAGGATTAGCAAGTATTAATCTTTTAACTGCTGTACAAAATGGCGCAGACATTATTGATACATGTAATTCAAGCTTTGCAGAAGGTGCGAGTCATCCGTCGACAGAATCTATGATTGCTGCCTTAGAGGATTTAGGCTACAAAACGGATATTGACATTAAAAAAGTTGAAGAGATTAGCGAGCAGTTAAAGATTGTTAGAAAAAAATATTGGCAATTTGAATCAGATTACACAGGTGTAGATACTCGTGTCTTAAGTAATCAAGTGCCTGGTGGCATGATTTCTAACTTATCTAATCAACTTAAGGAGCAAGGTGCTCTTGATCGTATGAATGAAGTACTCCTTGAAATTCCTAAAGTTCGTGAAGACCTTGGTTATCCTCCTCTAGTGACACCCACCTCTCAGATTGTAGGGACGCAAGCAGTCTTGAATGTTTTAACGGGTGCTCGATATAAATCGATTACTAATGAAGTAAAAAGTTATTTCATGGGTGAATATGGCAAAGCACCTGGCAAAGTAAATCAAAAAATTCAAATGATGGCTATTGGTGAAAAAAAACCACTGACATCTAGACCTGCCGATCTTTTGGAGCCTGAACTTGCAAAGCTAAAAATTGAAGCAGAGCAAATTACAAAATCTGATGAAGATATTTTAACGTACGCTATGTTTCCCGATATTGCCAAGATATTCTTGCAAGAAAGGAATGCGGGCAGTATTAAACCAGAACCCTTACTCCCTAAAGACAATGTATTTTCATCTCCCGAAAAATTTGCACCTAGTGAGTTTAACGTCACACTTCATGGGGAAACATTCAATATTAAATTAACTGGATCAGGTTATACCGGAGAAGCAAGGAGACCCTTCTATGTTTCTGTAGATGGCATTTCTGAAGAAGTTTTAGTGGAAACTTTACATGAAGTTGAAGTTACAAATGGAAAAAAATCTTCAAAAAAACAAGCTCATGATACTTCTAAGATATCAAGGCCTCGACCTAATCACGAGGGCTGCATTACTACAGCCATGCCAGGCACAATCATTGACGTAAAAGTTAAGATTGGTGACAGAGTTGAGGCTGGAGATAGTGTGATTGTAATTGAAGCTATGAAAATGGAGAATGAAATTCAATCCCCTACTTCAGGTATTGTGGTCGCGATTCATATGGTAAAAGGTGAGTCTGTATCACCAGATGAAACGCTGATTGAAATTCAACCTGAATCATAAAGAAACCCATGCATGTTAACGATTGTTTTGGCATCATCATCGCCTTATAGAAGAGAATTACTATCAAGATTTAAATTACCATTTGATGTCTTTAATCCTGATATTGATGAAACACCGCTCATAGATGAAAAAGCAAAAAATATCTCCTTCAGGCTTGCGCGAGAAAAAGCCTTTAAGGTAGCGCCCCATTATGCAAATTCGTTGATCATCGGCTCTGATCAAACTGCAGAATGTCAAAATCAAATTATTGAAAAACCTAACACCCATGAAAATGCCGTAAAACAACTCCATTTTTTAAGTGGAAAAATTGCAACGTTCTATACCTCTCTTTGTTTGTTGAATACAAAGACAGAACAAGTTCAAGAATGTATTGTTGATTTTGAAGTGAAGTACAAAGAACTAAATCAGAAAATTATTGAATCTTATTTGTTGAAAGAACAGCCTTATAATTGTGTAGGAAGTGTTAAATCCGAAGGTCTTGGTATTACACTTCTTGAATATATTAAAGGCGAAGATCCAACAGCACTAATAGGACTTCCTCTCATTAAGCTATCACATATGCTCCAAAATGAAGGTGTGGCATTTTAATGACTGCTAAAAAAATTGGACATTTGTACCTCATTCCTGTTCCAATTGATCAAAACGCTAAAGAATCTGTTCTTTTAGAATGTCATCGAAAAATTGTCGAAGGGCTAGATTATTTTGTTGTGGAAAATGAAAAAACAGCGCGATTTCACTTAGGCGCTCTTAATCTTCATAAGCCGATCAATCAATTGCATTTTGAAGTAATAGATCAAACGAAAACCCAAGAAGACATCACGCGTTATTTAACACCACTTTTAGAAGGTTTCGATATCGGGCTGCTTTCAGAATCAGGTTGTCCAGCAGTAGCTGATCCTGGTTCTAAGATGGTTGCCTTGGCACATCAAAAAAATATTAGGGTCATACCTATGACAGGACCATCATCAATCATTTTAGCGCTTATGGCATCAGGTCTTAATGGGCAGCAATTTAAATTTCATGGCTACCTTCCTTCAGAGAAGGAAGACAGAATAAAAAAAATTATTGCAATTGAAAATGAGTCGAGCAAACATCACGAAACTCAGATTTTTATTGAAACGCCCTACAGAAACCAGCATATTTTTAATGATTTGATTGGTAAACTTCAAGATAAAACAAAACTTTGTATTGCATTAGACATGTCATCGGAAAGTGAATTTATTTTGACGAAAAATATAGCCAATTGGAAAAAAGAAACCACACCAGATTTAAAAAATAAGCCCTGTGTATTTTTACTGCAAGGCTAACATTTCTTTTATAGGTGAGAAACTTTTACGATGATATTCACAAAGACCTTCAGATTTAATCATTGCTATATGTAATTTTGTTGGGTAACCTTTATGCTTTTTGAATTGATAGCCAGGATAAATCTTATCAATCTCTATCATTTTAAGATCTCGTTCTGTTTTTGCAATAATTGAAGCAGCTGAAATCTCAGCAACTTTATCATCACCTTTGACAATCGCCTCACATAGAAAATTTATTTGAGGGCAAAATAACCCATCTACCATGACTTTAATTGAAGTATAGCCATTTAAACCTTCAATGGCTCTTTTCATAGCCAATAATGTAGCTTGGTGGATATTAATTTCATCAATTTCTGACGCGCTACATATACCCACAGACCAAGCTAAAGCATTTTTCTTTATATGTGCTGCAAGTGAATATCTTTTGGTTTCAGATAGTTTTTTTGAGTCACGCAAGCCTTCGGTATCGAAATCAGGGCCCAGAATAACTGCAGCAGCATAAACTGGGCCTGCTAAAGGTCCTCTGCCCGCCTCATCTACGCCACAAATTAAATTTACAAACATTTATTTAATGAATTTTAAAATAATTTTATTTAAGCGGTAAGATGTATTTTGCTTTAGCTGATGGTGGATTTTTGTAAATTGGATTAAAAGATTTTTTCTATAGGGTGCATCTTTTAAGATTTCGATGGCTTTTGAAGTAATATTTTCTGGTGTTGCATCATTTTGCAAAAGTTCAGGTACAAGAAACTTATTAAGAAGAATATTTGGAAGGCTTACATATGGCAAATATCTCATGCGTTTAAGAATTTGCCAGCTGATTGATGACATTTTATAAATGACTATCATAGGCTTTTTATAAAGTGCAGTTTCAAGTGTTGCGGTTCCGGATGCCACAATAACAAGATCAGCTGCATTAATTGCATCTGACGCATGACCAATGAGAAGTTGAATATCTAATTCTGCATGTGTATTTTTAAATAAAGCTCTCGAAAAAATATTATACGTTTCTCTAGTGGGCAGAGGCACTAAAAATTTTACATCCCGGATTTTTTTTGAAAGCTCGATTGCTGAGTCAATAAGAAGTTGCGCATGCCATTTTACTTCCCCTTGCCTGCTCCCAGGCAAAAGTGCTATAACTTTAGTGGCCTTAATAATTTTAAGTTTATTCTGTGCTTTCTTTTTATTTGGGTGAAGTGGGATCATCTCAGCAAGAGGGTGTCCAACAAAAGTCGATTCAATGCGAGCCTTTGCATAAATTTTTTTCTCAAAAGGAAATATTGTCAACATATGATCTATCGATTTTTTAATCTTTCCAAGTCTGTCCCCTCTCCATGCCCATATAGATGGACTGACGTAATGAATAACAGGAATACCTTTTTTCTTTAACTGCCTTTCAATCCAAAAATTAAAGTCGGGGGCATCAACACCAATAAACAAATCAGGTTTTGTATCTAGAATTTTTTTTAAAAGATTTTTTCTTAGTTTTAAAAGGTGAAATAACTTTTTGAAGGCTTCAAAATAACCTCTTACTGAAAGCTCTTCCATCGAGAAATATGAGAAAGCCCCCTCTTTGACCATTTTTGGCCCAGCTACACCTATAAACTTAAGATCGGAACGGCTTACTTTTAAAGACTTGATTAAGTGACTTCCTAGCAAGTCTCCGGAAGATTCTCCGGCAACTATGGCAATCGTTTTCATAGTTAACGAATGATACCGCGGGTAGATTTAGCAATAAATTCGATATAAAGAGTGAGAGCCTCAGTATCTTTACTTAGTAATTTAATTTTTTCTTGGGACTCATTAAGAGAAAGACCTTGGCGATATAAAATCTTATAAGCCTCTTTAATTTTGGCAATAATCTCTGGATCAAAGCCTCTCCTTTTTAAGCCTTCTGCATTAATACCATTTGGTTTTGCATCATAGCCAGCTGCTATAACGTAAGGTGGAATGTCCTTAAAGACCACCGTGTTGACAGCTGTAATAATATGACTGCCAATCTTACAAAACTGATGTACAAGAGTAAATCCTCCTAAAATTGCATAATCATCAATTGAAACGTGACCAGCAAGGGATGTATTATTTGCAAGTATGATTTGATTTTTAATATCGCAATCATGGGCAATGTGAACATACGCCATAATCCAATTATCATTACCTATTTTTGTTATTCCCTTATCTTGAGCCGTACCTCGATTAAAAGTGCAGAATTCTCTAATCGTATTATTATTACCAATTTCTAGGAATGTTTTTTCTTGATTGTATTTTTTATCTTGCGGTGCTTCGCCGATAGAGCTGTAGTGGTAGATGTGATTATTTTTTCCAATTGTAGTATGCCCAGTAATGGTCACATGATTTCCAATGACCGAGTCCGCTCCAATGTTTACATCTGCATCAATAATAGAATACGGCCCAACTTTAACGCTGGAATCTAAACTAGCTTTGGGACTAACGATTGCGGTAGGATGAATCAAAATAGTATTACAACTCTATAAATTTATTTTTTTTCGATAGGCTTTAAAATGCACATCATGCTAGCTTCAGCCACAATCTCATCGTTGACCTTAGCGACTGCAATATATTTCCAAATACCTTTTAAAACGCGATCTATTTTTACATGGATAATAAGTTGATCACCAGGGGAAACTGGTTTTTTGAACCGAGCACTATCTATTCCGGCAAAGTAATAAACTGAATCATCTGATGGTTTTGTATCCATTGTTTTAAAAGATAAAATAGCTGCAGCTTGCGCCATTGCCTCTACAATTAAAACGCCAGGCATTACCGGATAGTATGGAAAGTGGCCTGGGAAAAATGGTTCATTAATTGAAACATTTTTGATGGCGTAAATTTCTTTTCCGAGCTCCATTGAAATTACTCTATCAATAAGCACAAAAGGATATCTGTGCGGCAAGTGATTTAAAATTTCGTGAATGTCCATTGCTGTGTTTTCAGCCATCTTTACTATTCCCATTATTTTAATCTTCTAATTTTTGCTGCAGTTTTAAGCCATGCTTCATGGTCCTGGAAAGGCATAAGCGCAGTATAAGTTCCGGAAGTTTTGATTGATCTTGTAATCATTGAGCCCGGTGAGATAGTCACATTATCTGTAATTGATAAATGCCCTAAGATCATAGCAGCTCCTCCGATAGCACAATTTTTCCCGATTTTAGCACTGCCTGCAATACCGACACATCCTGCAATAATCGTATTTTCACCAATCATACAGTTGTGTCCAATCTGCACTAAATTATCAATTTTAACGCCGCTATAGATAATAGTATCATCTAAAGTACCTCGATCAATTGTTGAATTTGAGCCAATATCAACGTTATCACCTAAAATCACTCCTCCTGTTTGAGGAATAGCTAGCCACTTATTATCGTCTTTTGCATAACCAAAGCCATCTGAGCCAATGACGCATCCAGCATAAAGGGTGCAATTTTTACCGATAATTGTATTAGCCTTTATGACAACATGAGGATGAATAACTGAAGCTTTGCCAATTACACTGTCAGCCTCAATCATAGAACCCGCATGAATAACAACACCATCATCAATAGAAACATTTTCATCAATAACAACATTGGGACCAATATATATATCCAGACCCAATTTGCAACTCGGATGAATGATTGCAGACTTATGAACTTCTTTTTTTAAGGTTTTGCTGGGATTCAGTAACTGAGAAACCTTTGCAAAATATAAATATGGATTATCTATAACTATGGAGATGCCCGTGCGAAAAGAAAGACTCTCTCTATTAATTATAACAACTGCTGCTTTTGTGGTTCTTAATAAATCTGAGTATCTTGGATTATTAAAAAAAGAAATTGAATTTTTATGGGCTGATTCTAAGGAAGCAACGGAGTTAATAAGTATGTTTGAATCACCTATTAACTCACCACCTAATTTTTTTACTAGATCACCAGATGTGATTGTTTGGGCCATAAGAACAATTTAGGCCAGTTATTATTTTTTACCTAATGATTTTAAGATCTTATCTGTAATATCAATTTCTTTACTAGCATAAGCGACACCACTATACATAACAAGATCATAATTCTCCGCTTTAGATACTGCGGTCACAGCTTTATTGATTTGGTCTTGAAGACCGCCAAGCTCTTCATTTCGTCTAATATTAATATCTTCTTTGAGTTCTCGTTCTATGCGTTGTATATCTATCCTGAATTGCGCTAATCCTTTTTCACGAGTCGCTCGCTCAGATTCTTTTAAGGTTAAAACATCTTTTGAAAATGCAGCTTCTTTTTCTTTTAATGTTTTGATATCTGTTTTAAGTTTATCCGTCCGCGAACTAAATTCCTTTTCTAATTTTTTGTTACTCTCAATCGTTTGTGGGGCTTCTTGTAAGATTTTATCGACTTGAACAAAGCCCACTTTAAGATCGGCATAGGCACTTAAACTTGCAAGAAACAAAGTTGCAAAAGCTAAAAATTTATATTTCAATTACTTTCTCCTAAGATTTTTTAAGTTAAAAATTTAAAACTGCTGGCCCATTTGGAACTGAAAGCTTTCAGTTCGATCAGTACTTTGGTTGTTGAATGGTACAGCGTATACAAGTTTTAAGGGGCCAAACGGAGAGACCCATAATGCTCCCATACCTGCTGAATATCTCATAGTTGATAAATTTATCGACTCATCATGCCCATATACATTACCAGCATCTATGAAGGCACTCAAGCGAAATTGATTGTTATTTTTTAGAAAAGGCACTGGCATAAATAATTCTGCATTTGCTATAATTTGTTTATTTCCACCCAAGAGCATATTCATTGTTGTTGAGGCAGAACATGGATCACCCGCAAGACAGACTGGTCCTATCGAGCTTTGCCTATATCCACGAACCGAATTAACACCACCTACATAGAAGTTTTTAAAGAATGGAAATTCCTTTCCGCCATAACTGTTTGCGAAGCCAATTTGACCATTCAACATAACTGTAAGATCCTTAGTCAAATCTTTATACCAAGTCTCTTGCAAAGTAATTTTATACGTTTGTATGTCAAGTCCGGGAGTTGTAACTTCTGCAGTTACGCGCCTTAATTCGCCCTTTTTAGGAAATAAAATATCATCACGACTATCTATAGCCCAGCCAATACTTGCAGTTAATGAGTTCATCGAACAACCAGTGGCCTGAGTCGTGTTGGTTACAGATGAACAATAATCAATAAAGCGAGTAGGCGATCTATTTAAAACCAAATTACTTACTTCGGTATTATCAAGGGTTAAACCATATGAGATGGAATTTTTTTCACTAAGAGGTACAGTAAATCTAATGCCCACACCAAAAGACGACGTATTATAAGTGGCCAAATTTAACCTAGAAGTATTTACATCGCGTCTATAAATATCATACCCAAGGCTTATACCTTCTGGTGTATAAAAGGGTTTTGTCACGCTCAAAGAATAGGTTTTGTTAATTGAGCCCGTATTAACTTGAGCGGCAACCCTATCGCCTGTTCCGAGGAAGTTAGCCTGAGTTACATTAAAACTACCTACAATACCCTCAGCACTACTTAACCCTGCACCAAACATAATACTACCTGTATTTCTTTCAGTTACCTTAATTTTTAAATCAACCTGATCCGTAATGCCTGCAACTGCTGGCGTTTCGATATTAACGTCAGAGAAGAATTGTGTTCTTTTGAGCCTCACTTTAGAGCGATCAACCTTATCTGCTGCATACCAGCCTGATTCAACTTGCCTAAATTCGCGCCTAATAACATCATCTCGCGTACGTTGATTACCTTCAATGTCAATTCGTCTCACATACACCTTTCTTCCTGGATCCACAAAAAATGTAAACGAAGCGGTGTGCTCTTCCTTATTAATTTCTGGAATCGCATTGACATTTGAGAAAGCAAAACCATCATTTCCTAGACGAGCGTTCATGTCTTTAGTTGATTCAGTTATTTTTTCTCGATTAAAAATATCGTCTTTTTTAATTTTAATAAGACTTTGCAACTCACTCTCAGGCACTTGTTGAAGATCGCCTGCTAACTTAACATCTGAAACTTTATATTTTGGACCCTCTGAAATATTAATCGTAATATAGACATCGTCTTTATCGGGTGTAATAGAAACTTGTGTGGAGTCTATTGAAAATTCTAAATACCCACGATTCATATAAAATGATTTTAATGTTTCGAGATCAGCCGTTAGTTTCTGTTTTGAATACTGGTCATCTTTGTACCACCAAGAGAGCCAATTTGTTGTTTGAAGTTGGAATTGAGATGTAATGTCTTTTTGATTATAAAGCTGATTTCCAACCACATTAATTTCTTTAATGCGAGAAACAATACCTTCTTCAATATCGAAACGTATTGCCACCCTATTTCTTTCTAAAGGAGAAGCCGAAGTTTTAACTGTAGCGGTATATTTACCTTGCGCTAAATATTGTTTTTTAATTTCTTGCTCTGCGAATTCTAGTTTAGATTTATCATAAATTTGTCCCTCAGCAAGACCTATGCCTTTCATGCCTTCTTTTAACTTGTCAGATTGGAATGCTTTGTTACCTGAAAACTGAATATCAGCAATCGAAGGTCGCTCTTGCACAGTGATAAGAAGAATATTTTGATCGGACTCTACACGGACATCTTTAAAAAAACCTGTGCGATAAAGGGACTTAATAGCCTCAGACGCTTTATCTTCAGTCATCGTATCGCCAACCTGAACAGGGAGATAATTAAAAATCGTGCCTGGGTCGGTCCTTTGAAGGCCTTCAATTTTAATATCTTTGATGATGAAAGGTTCTATAGCAAAAGCTGCTATAGAGAGAGTGAGGAGCGAAATGAATAAAGCTAGTTTAGATCTGAGAGTCATTAGCTTCCTAATAGATATCGACAGGCGTCATTATACAACGCAATTGCAGTAAGTAAACCCAAAATTAACATCCCAACCCTTTGACTTATCATCATATTTTTGTTTGATAATGATTTGTTTCTTACAAATTCAATTAGATAATAAACCAAATAACCCCCATCCAGTAATGGGATAGGCAGTAGATTCAATATCCCAATATTTAAACTAATCAATCCAATAAATTGAATGTAAGGGAAAATACCCTCTAAAAATGAAGAAGAGGCCATATGTGCAATGGCTAAAGGCCCACCCAAATCCTTTAAATCTGCTTTATGGGTAAATAAATTCTTGAATGTGGTTAATGTTAAATAAAAAAAGCTTTGTGTTTGGATCAATGATTTCTGAATAGACTCAATAAAAGTTCGCTTTACTTGAACTAAATTAGCTTTAATAATAGCTTCGTCATAACCCAATGCAACGCCAATTCTCTTTTTCTCAACTTTACCTTCAAAAATATCTTTATCTACATGAATATATTGAATAATATTTTCTCTTTTTATAGATAAATCATAAGACTTTAACCAAAGACTTTGGATATTACCAACCAAGTCCTGGATATTATTGACTGGAATTTGATCAATCATAAGGATTTGATCGCGAGGTTTGAGCCCTATTTTTTCAGCAATGCTTCCAGACTCTACCGACTGAATTAAAATGGGAACGCCATAAGGAAAAGTTTTAATCTCCTCATCCCATGAGAAATTTTTAAGACTTAAAAGCTGCCCTTCTCGTTGAATATTTAAATTTTTAAATTCTTGTTTATGGGATCTTAAATAAGTTTCCAAATCGCCTAAAGATTTTATTTTCTCGTTATCAATTGAGACAATTTCGTCCCCTGCTCTAAGACCTTTTTTGTAAGACTGACTCGTCATTGCGACATCGTTAATCAATGGTTTAATTTGAGACGACCCATGCATGAAAATAAAGCAAAATATGCAGACACCCAGAATAATATTAATGAGAGGTCCCGCTGCGACAATAAGAAAGCGCTTGAATAAGGGTTGTCGATTAAATGCTCTTTTAAGATCGCTTTTTTTAAAGTTTTCTTTTTCATCAGCCTGACTTTCATCCAAAAGCTTTACATAGCCTCCTAAGGGTACTGAGGATATAACAAATGCGGTTTGATCTTTTCCAAAAAGGAAGGTGAAAAGTGGCCTGCCAAATCCAATTGAGAATTTTAAAACTTTTACATTGCACCATCGAGCCATTTGATAATGACCAAACTCATGTATACCAACAACAATACTAATCGTGAGAATAAAGACTAAAAAGATTGTCATGAAGTTATGTTATGACTATTAATCCATGAAAGCGCAAGTTGGCGGGTCTTACTATCTACTTCTAAAACTGTTTCAATAGAGTCTAAGAGTTGGGGTTTCATGGTGCTCATGCAAAACTCAATGAGTTCGGCAATCTGATTGAATGTTATCGATTCAACTAAAAAAGCATCTACAGCTACTTCATTTGCAGCATTAAGAATAGTTGGAGCACTTTGGCCCATAAGCAAAGCTTTATAAGCCAATCCGAGACATGGAAACTTATCTAAGTCAGGCGCTTCAAAATCAAGTCTTTTCGTTTTTATAAGATCAAGACCTAGGACTCCAGATTCAATTCTTTCCGGATGACTTAAGGCATAAGCAATAGGGGTTCTCATATCGGGATTTCCCATCTGAGCTAAGGTGCTTCCATCAATATACTCAACAAGAGAATGAATAATACTTTGAGGGTGTATAACCACTTCAATATCACATGCTGGAATATCAAATAACCAGCATGCTTCAATAATTTCCAAGCCTTTGTTCATCATGGTTGCAGAATCAATTGTGATCTTTTTACCCATTAGCCAATTAGGATGTTTTAAAGCTTCCTTTGGTGTTACATGCTTGAGCTCTTCTTTAGAGAAAGTCCTAAATGGCCCCCCCGATGCAGTCAAGAGGATTTTTCTAATGCCATTTGACTTGTAATTCATTTTTTTACTTTGTGGAAGTACTTGCAGAATCGCATTATGCTCACTATCAATAGGAATCAAAATTGCATTTGATTTTTTTACGGCTTTAACAAATAACTCCCCCGCCATCACAAGCGTTTCTTTATTTGCTAATAAAATCTTTTTGCCACTATTTGCAGCAGCCATTGTCGGCATAAGCCCTGCCGCTCCAACGATAGCTGAAATTACAGTGGCTGTATCTTTGTGAGAAGCAAGCCAATCCAAAGATTTTTCATCATCTAAAACGATAGTTTTTATATTTAATGCAAGAAGGTTTTTCTTTAGTTGTTGATTAGCGTCTTGATTTAAAGCAATAACGAATTCAGGCTCAAAATCTACACACTGTTGTGTCAATAAATCAACATTCTTATTTGCTGTTAGTGCAAAAACTTTATATTTTTCTTTATGAAGTTTTATGACTTCCAGTGCATTACAACCAATGCTTCCGGTCGAACCTAAAATAACAATCTTTTCCACTTAAATTATTCTTCCAAAAAAAGAAGGTGAAATAAGTATTAGGGTTGCAAAAGGAAGGCTAGAACAAAGACTATCGATGCGATCAAGGACACCACCGTGACCCGGGATTAAATCGCCGCTATCTTTAACCTTAGCCATTCTCTTAATATATGACTCAAAGAGATCGCCCTCAACACTTAATAGCAAAACTAAATTAAAAAATAAGATGGATGAATAAGAATCTACAAATTTAAAATAAACCATAGCAATAGAAAATAAAGTGACAACAAAGATAGCCCCTATAAAGCCTTCCCAGGTTTTACCTGGACTGATCGATGGAGCAAGCTTTCTTTTTCCAAACTGCTTACCAAAGAAATAAGCTCCGGAATCTGCAAGCCAAATCGAAGTTAACACAAGAAGAACAATCCACGGCCCTAGGCTGATTAAATAATTAAATGAAATAATAAGTGGTATGACGATAAGCCACCCAATAAGTGACCCTAGGAGGAAATTTTTTAACCTGGGATTGAAAATTAAAAATAAGGGAGCTACACAAACCCAAAAAATAGAAGATAACAAAAGTATTAATCGGCCATTATCATCTTCTGAATACCTGCCTATAAAATAAATTAATATGACTGAAGTAATTAAAAAAATATTTTTTTGTTCGGTGTTAAATTTTAAAAGCTTTGACCATTCATAAAGGGCTAAAAGTGAAGATAGATAGATAATAAAAGGGAAAATTTTTCCAGAAAATAGAAATAAGGAAGATAAAAAAATTATCAGCATAATGAACGCAGAAAAAATTCTAGGCATTAACATTTATAATTGCTCACTAGTCTTGCCATATCGACGTTCTCTTTTTTGAAACTCAAACAGCGCTGCCATAAAGGCTTTTTCATTAAAATCAGGCCACAATTTTTCTGTAAAATAAAGTTCGGTATATGAAAATTGCCAGATCAAGAAATTACTAATCCGTTTTTCTCCACCTGTTCTTATTAAAAGATCTGGATCTGGCGCAAAATTTAAAGAAAGTTTTTGAATAAGATTTTTTTGAGTGAATGTTTTTTTGAAATGATTTTGCTTTCTATATTCATTCACCGCATTTACAATATCCCATCTTCCGCCATAATTAATTGCAATACTCAATGTAAGTCCAGTATTTTTTTCAGTAAGCTTCTCAAGACTATTTATTTTGTCATTAAGCTTCTTTGGAAATGGTTTGCGGTCCCCAATTAGTTTAAAACGAATATTATTTTTAATCAAAGCTGATGATTCTTTTTTAATTGAATCTTGAAATAAAGACATTAAAAATTTAACTTCTTGAGAAGGCCTTAGCCAGTTTTCAGTGCTAAAAGCAAATAATGTAAGAAAGGGAATGTTTAGCTTTTGACATTGAGTGATAACAGTTTTGACTGACTCCAGGCCTTTTCTATGCCCAGAAATACGCGGCATGAGACGTTTCTTTGCCCACCTACCGTTACCATCCATAATAATAGCAATGTGTTTAGGTTTTACTGATAATGCGTCTTGCGTTTTTACTGAACGAAAAAAATTAAACACTAAATCGCTAGTAATTCAGATTCTTTTAACTGAAGAAGCTTATCGATTTCAGCGATAAATTTATCCGTAATCTTTTGAACCTCTTCTTGTGACCTGCGCTCATCATCTTCGCTCATCTCTTTTTCTTTGAGAGATTTTTTTAGAGAATCATTTGCATCACGCCTGATATTTCGCATCGCCACTTTTGCTGATTCAGCCTCTGTCCGCACGACTTTTATAAGGTCCTTTCTTCGTTCCTCAGTAAGTGAGGGCATTGGGACGCGAATAAGATCGCCAGATGTCGCTGGATTTAAACCAAGATCACTGTCACGGATTGCTTTTTCAACTTTGGCAACCATATTTTTTTCATAAGGCTGCACATTGATTGTTTTTGCATCACCTAAATTAACGCCAGCTACCTGATTAATGGGAACCATAGATCCATAATAATCAATAAAAATGTGGTCTAGGAGTCCTGTATGCGCTCTACCTGTTCTAATTTTTGCTAGATCAGACTTATAAGAGTCCAGTGATTTTTGCATTTTTTCACTTACATTTATTTTGATTGCTTCAGTCATTACAGTCCTCTTTAATCAATGAACATTTGGCATAACAAGCGTGCCTTCATTTTGCCCTAATAAAATATTTTTAAGTGCTCCAGATTTGAATATATTGAATACTGCGATAGGTAACTGTTGGTCTCGACATAAAGTAAGTGCAGTAGCATCCATCACTTTCAAATCTTTTTGAATGGCCTCATCAAAACTTATAACTTCATAGCGCTTTGCATTTGGATTTTTTTTCGGATCTTCTGAATAAATGCCATCTACTTTGGTGGCTTTTATCATAATATCTGCATTCATCTCAACACCACGAAGGGCTGCTGCAGTATCAGTTGTAAAAAATGGGTTGCCAGTACCAGCAGCAAATATAACGACTTTACCTTCCTCTAAATAACGCATTGCCTTACCTCGAATATAAGGCTCAACAACTTGCTCTATATTGAGCGCTGACTGAACGCGAGCTACAATCCCTGCATGCTTCATGGCATCTTGAAGAGCCAAGGCATTCATGACTGTTGCCATCATACCCATATAATCAGCAGTTGCCCTATCCATGCCGGCAGCTCCTAGAGCAACACCTCTGAATATATTTCCACCACCGATCACTATGCCTATTTGAACTTTTAAATCGAGCGCCTCTTGAATTTCTTGCACAATATTTGAGATGGTATGCTGATTGATACCAAATGGATCATCACCCATAAGGGCTTCACCTGAGATTTTTAAGAGAACTCTTTTGTAGGCTGATCGTGTCATAATTTTCTTAAAGTTTAACGTATTTTTAAACTAGAGGACATAAAAAAGGACTGTATAAAACATACAATCCTTTATTAATCGCTATTAAATTAAACCTTAGCTGCTGCTGCAACCTCTGCGGCATAATCTACAACTGCTTTTTCTATACCCTCACCTACAGAATAAATACTAAATGCGTTAATGGTCGCATTATTAGTCTTTAATAACTGCTCAATAGTTACCTTATCGTCTTTTACGAAAGGTTGGTTTAATAAAGTAACTTCTTTGAGAAATTTTTGAACGGTACCTTCTGCGATTTTTTCCAACATAGCTTCAGGTTTGCCAGCTTCTTTTGCCTTTTCAATAGCGATGCGTTTTTCAACCTCTATCAATTGGGGATCAATACCTGATGCATTAAGCGCTTTAGGTTTGTTTGCAGCAATATGCATCGCTAAGTCTTTCCCTAAGACATCGTTACCACCTTGAAGATCGAGAAGCACACCAATTCTTCCGCTATGAACATAACTTGTAATTTGGCCGGTCGTTTGATACCGAACAAATCTACGTGGCGTAATGTTTTCACCAACTTTCCCTACAAGTTGAGCTCTGACCTCTTCAGCGTTACCTAAAGACATAGTTAAACTTGTTAAAGCTTCAATATTGGCTGGATTTTTTTCATTGATAGCATTTAGAAGATCATGCGTATATTTTAAAAAGTCTTCATTTTTTGCACAAAAATCTGTCTCTGAATTTACTTCAAGAAGTGTTCCTGTTTTGCCATCTTTCGCTACAAAAGCAACTACAATTCCTTCAGCAGCCAATCTTCCAGCAGCTTTGCTTGCTTTATTTCCAAAGCGGACTCTTAAAATCTCTTCAGCACGTGCGCTGTCCCCATCCGCTTCTGTCAGTGCTTTTTTGCAATCCATCATGGGTGCGTCTGTTCGATCACGAAGATCTTTGACCATACTTGCGGTTATTTCTGCCACTTTAATTACTCCTTAAATTCTGTATGAATAAACTTATTATTAAAAAAGGGGCATGAAGCCCCTTTTAAAAGATTGCCTAACAATTACTCAGCAACTGCCTCAGTCACTTCTACAAATTCTTCTTCTTGTGATACTGACTTAGCAAGCTCGTTTAATGCCTGACTTTTACCTTCTAAAACCGCATCAGCCATGCCTCTTGCATAAAGTCTAATCGCTCTAGATGAGTCGTCGTTACCAGGAATCACATATGAAATATCATCAGGTGAATTATTAGTATCTACAACACCAATAATAGGTATTCCAAGCTTATTCGCTTCAACCACAGCACCACTTTCATGGCCTACGTCGATAATAAAGATCGCATCAGGAAGTGCTGTCATGTCCTTAATGCCACCGATCGAGCGTTGTAATTTTTCATAGTCACGCTTATAGCCTAATGCTTCTTTTTTATTAAACTTAAGTAAACTTCCATCTTCAAGCATTGCTTCGTAATCATTAAGACGCTTAATAGACTGTCTAACTGTTTTAAAATTTGTGAGCATACCGCCTAACCATCGATGATTCACGTAAGAAACACCTGCACGGGAAGCTTCTTCTTTAAGAATTTCTCGAGCTTGTCTTTTAGTGCCTACAAAAAGAATACGTCCTTTGTTTGCAGCAAGAGTTCGGATGTATTTCAAAGCCTCTTGAAACATTGGTAATGTTTTTTCTAGGTTAACAATATGAATTTTATTTCTATCACCAAAAATGTATGGTGCCATTCTTGGATTCCAGTAACGGGTTTGATGGCCGAAATGGACACCCGCTTCTAACATTTGACGCATAGTAACTGACATAATTGACTCCGTTGTTATGGGTTAAAAAAACATCACCTAATTACATCTATTTTCATAGACACCCTAACGTTAGGTAATGCAAAATTATTTCCTCAAAAACCTTGAAGAAGCGCGCTATAATAGCACAATAAACGAGTTCAAATGTAATCTAAACGCAGTAATCATGACAATACACATCAAAAATTCCCAAGAAATCGAAAAAATGCGTATTGCTGGTAAGCTAGCATCACAAGTTCTTGATTATATTACGCCTTTTGTTAACCCTGGCATTACCACTGAAGAAATTGACAGGCTTTGTCATGACTTCATGGTTAATGTTCAAAAAACGATCCCTGCCCCATTAAATTACGCACCAGATGGTCACACCCCATATCCAAAATCTATTTGCACTTCTATTAATCATCAAATTTGCCATGGCGTCCCAGGCCCAAAGGCACTTAAGGATGGAGATATTGTAAATATAGATATTACGGTTATAAAAGACGGTTTCCATGGCGATACAAGTCGTATGTTTCTCTTGGGAGAAACTTCAATCCAAGCTAAGCGTTTATGTAAAATGACTTATGAAGCAATGTGGTTAGGTATTCAGCAAGTTAAACCAGGTGCAAAATTAGGTGATATAGGATTTGTCATTCAAGATTTTGCTGAAAAAAATGGATTTAGTGTGGTGCGAGAATTTTGTGGCCATGGTATTGGTAAGCGCTTTCATGAGGAGCCTCAAGTTCTTCATTATGGCAAGCCAGGCACGGGACTGACTCTAGAAGCAGGATTGATTTTTACTATTGAGCCTATGATTAATGCAGGAAAAAGAGATATTAAACAAATGCCCGATGGATGGACTATTGTCACCAAAGATCGAAGCCTATCTGCACAATGGGAACATACAATATTAGTTACTGAAACTGGCTATGAAGTCCTTACAGTTTCTGAAAAAACACCCGCCCCTCCAGCATTTGCTAATTAAATCTTGATTCAAAAAGAAATACTAAGCTTTAAAAAAGAGTTAGCTTTAAACGAGTTAAATCTCATTAAAATATTCTTAAAAAAAAGAGATGGTCTATCCTACCTTCAAAATCACTCACAGCTTATTGATAAAACATTAAGTCAAGTTTGGCAAGATCTTCAATTCGGCAATACCGCATCTCTCATTGCTTGCGGAGGTTATGGTCGGCAAGAACTTTTCCCATATTCGGACGTTGATTTACTAATATTAATCCCAAAGGGTCGCAACAAACACCTAAGTCAAAAAATTGAACAGTTTATTAGTTTGATATGGGATCTTGGCTTACGAATCGGTCACAGCGTCAGAAGTATTAACGAAACAAAAATTGAAGTTAAAAGGGACATCACAGTACAAACAAACCTCTTGGAGAGTAGGTACCTTAATGGCAATAAAGTTCTTTATAAAAACTTACAAAAGATTATAAATGACACACTTATTCCTGAACATTTTTATCAAGGCAAGTTAAAAGAACAGGACCTTCGCCATCAAAAATATAATCAATCTGCATACCAATTAGAACCAAATATAAAAGAAAGTCCTGGAGGCCTAAGGGATCTTCAGATGATTCAATGGATAGGCAAAAGCCGTTCTAAAAGATTTACACCAGAAAAGTTGAATCAAAAAAAATATCTTGATAAGAAAAATTATCAGAAACTTATTAAAACCGATATCTTTTTTAAGAATTTGAGAATCCTTCTTCATGTCACTGCAAAACAAAGTGAAGATAGGCTGCTTTTTGACTATCAAAATGAGTTGGCATTGCTATTGAAATACAAAAAAACCACTCACAAGAAGAGAAGTGAATTATTTATGAAGGATGTCTACGAGGCAATTAATTTTACAACCTTCATTAACGAAGTGCTCTTAAAAAAACTGAGTCCAAAAGATACTAAGAACATAACTAAAATTACTGATAGCAAATTATTAATTATAAAAAATGATTATCTTGAAATAAATCCCATATTTCAAAATAAAAATATAACGCCATATATTTTTGATGTATTCATCACCTTTCAAAAATATAAACTCCTTAAATCATTAGGTCCGAACCTTCTCTGTCTCCTCAGTGATGCAGCAAACAAAATAAACGTAGCATTTCGAAAAGATAAGAATCAGCAAGAAAAGTTTTTATCCATCTTAAAGTCAAATAATAAGGTCAACCGATCGCTTCGAATCATGAACAAATGTAATCTAATTGGCGCATATATTCCCGCATTTGGAAAAATAGTCAGTCAAATGCAGCATGATTTATTCCATATTTATACTGTTGATGAACATATTCTAAATGTCATTCAAAATTTAAGAAGATTCGCAAAAGATGAGTTGAAACATGAGTTTCCCGATTGTTATGATTTATTTAAAAACTATCCGAATAAACATATTCTTTACCTTGCTGCACTATTTCATGATATTGCAAAAGGAAGAGGTGGGGACCATTCCGAACTTGGGGCTAAAGATGTTAGTGAATTTTCAAAACTTAATCATTTGCCAATACATGATGAGGCGCTCATCGAATGGTTAGTCAAATCACATCTGATGATGTCTCATACAGCGCAAAAATTAGACTTGTCAGATCCGAGAGTTATTGAAGAATTTGCAAGAAAAGTTGTCAATAAAGAAAATTTAACTTCACTTTATCTATTAACAGTTGCCGATATTAGAGCCACAAGTCCTCATGTTTGGAACCAGTGGAAAGCCACCCTTCTAAAAAATCTTTTTAAATACACGCTCAATTATCTAGAACATGACAACTTATCCCATGAAGATTCAATCGCAAAACGAAAAGAAAAAGCAGCTTTAATACTCAATACATACAATATCAATGATGATCTCTACAAAGGGCTTTGGGAGAGTTTTGGTAGAAACTATTTTTACAAATATACAGAAGAAGAAATTGCATGGCAAACAAGGCTATTATTTACTCATGCGACACCAAAAAAACCTATCATACGCGTTAGACATCGCTCAAATGGTGAAGGTATTGAGGTTCTTATTTATCAAAAAGATACGATGCATATTTTTAACAAGACCTGCCATTTTTTTGACGAAATCGGATACAACATAGCAGCAGCGAAAATATTCACAACTCAACATAATTATGCCCTCAATCTTTTCGATTTGCTTGATGCTAATCCAAAAAATGTAAGTTACGAAGGCTTATTTAAATTTATAGAAATAGAATTAGTAAGTCGATTAGAAAATAGCAAAGAAACTAAACCAACAAAACTTTCAGAAAGAAGCCGACAAGCAACACACCACGCTTTTGATACGAAAATTTCGATTTCACAAGTTGAACAGTCTCATATTTACCAGTTGGATATTATTACAGATGATAGGAGCGGTCTTTTGAGCCTAATATCTGACCAATTATCAAAAGAAGATATCTCTATCAATCAAGCAAAAATAAATACACTGGGATCGCGAGCCGAAGATACATTCTTAGTCGCATACAAAAATAACTTAAAAATGAATCAAAATAAGATAAATGATTTAGTTGAAAAATTAAAAGCTGTCATAGCGTGAGATCTCAATCACGTATAATCAAATTTCTACATACGGTATTGTCATATGAAAATAGCAATTATTAGAAGAAAGTTTACTGCTTTTGGTGGCGCAGAAAATTTTATCCTGAGAGCATCGTCTGGTTTAAGTCAGCTTGGCATTAATTTTTTTATTATTTCTGAGCTTTGGAAGCGAAATGACAATACCTCAAAAAACATTCATTGGATTGAAGCCAAGTCCCATGGCTTATTTAGATTCTCAAAATCCTTAAGCTTCCAAAAATCAGTCATGAAAATTATTGCTCTGAATAATTTTGACCTTATTCAGTCTCACGAAAGATTGGTCGGAGTAGATATTTATAGACTGGGAGATGGTATTCATGCAGCCTGGATCGATAGAATGAAAAAAAATAGTCCTTGGTATAAAAAAGCTTGGCTTAATATCGACCCCTATCATCAAAAAATAATTCGTATCGAAAAAGAGATGTCTAAAGACAAAAATCTTTTTTATGTCGCAAATAGTGATCTTGTTAAAAATGAATTATATAAATACTACAAAGTACCAGAATCTCGTATTAAAGTGATTGAAAATGGTATAGATGTAAAATCATTTTATCCTGTATCGGCTTCGAAAAAAAAATCTTCTAAAAAACAATTAGCGCTCAATCCAAAATTACCTGTAGTGCTTTTTGTGGGCTCAGGTTTTGAAAGAAAAGGTGCTTTTGAAATTGTTGAGGCCATTAAATTACTACCAAAATTTCAAGCTATCATTGTTGGTCAGGACAAGAAAATAAATAAATTAAGAGATCTAGCTCGCGGCCATAACATTCTTGTGACTGGACCCCAAGATAATATCCAAAAATATTTAGATGCAGCAGATATATTTTGCCTGCCCTCTCTTTATGACAGCTTTCCTAATGCAGCTCTTGAGGCACTTTGTTGCGGACTACCCATCGTAATTACAAAAGATGTTGGGTTAGCACCTCACATTAGGAGGAATCTTGCTGGTGTTATTTGTAAGAAAGATAAACACAGTATAGCTAATGCTTTAATTAAAACATGGGGGAAAAGAAAGTTATTTTCAAAAAATGCATTAAGTACAGCAAAAGCATTTAATATAAAAATTAAAAATAAAGAGTGGTTTAATTTATATAATAAATTACTAAACATAAAGAAAATGAAAGTTTTACTCGGCTAATCTTTATATGGCCTAAGACCACTTCCGATGACTAAGGATATTAAACCTCGAAGCCTTCTATTTTGAAGCCTCAATAGCTTGTTCAACATCACCGATGATGTCATCAATATGCTCAATACCCACTGAAATTCTTATCAAATCTTCACTAACACCAGCCAAAACTTTTTGTTTTGGCGTTAATTGTCTATGCAAGGTTGATGCTGGATGGCATGCGAGTGATTTAGCATCCCCCATACTCAGTACCCTCAAAATTATTTGAAGTGCGTCAATAAATCTAGCTGCTGCCTCACTTCCACCCTTAATGCCAAAACTGATGATACCTGAGGCCTGACCATTGGTTATTTTTTTACAAACATCATGATATTTATCGTTAGGCAGAGCAGCATAATTTACCCATTCCACTCGTTCGTGGTTTTCTAGGTATGTGGCTAACGCAAGAGCATTTTGGCAATGTCGCTCCATCCTTACGCCCAACGATTCCAGCCCTAGCATTATTAAAAAAGCGCTATGGGGTGACAAGCAGGCTCCTGATTCCCTTAAAGGAACAACCCGACAACAAGCAATAAACGCAGCAGGGCCAAAATGTTCTGTATATATAACTCCATGGTAAGACGGGTCTGGTTCATTAAGCATTGGATATTTCTTTGCCTCCTTAACCCAATCAAATTTTCCCGAATCAACAATGATTCCGCCAATCGTCGCCCCATGACCATCTATATATTTTGTAAGGGAGTGAATAACAATGTCCGCTCCAAAATCAATAGGCCTGCACAGATACGGTGTGGCTACAGTATTATCGACAATCAAAGGGATACCATGTTTATGCGCAATTTCTGCAAACTTCTTTAAGTCAATAATATTGCCCAAAGGATTACCAATTGATTCACAATAAATAGCCTTAGTGTTTTCATCTATTGCTTCATCCAGCCCCTTAAAATCTGCTCCATCAACCATTTTCACAGTAATACCCTGCTTAGGGAAGCTATGCATAAAACAGTTGTATGTCCCTCCGTATAGCTGATTGGTACTCACAATATTATCCCCAGATCTTGCAATACACTGGATAGCATATGTGATTGCAGCCATGCCAGAAGCTAGAGAGAGCGCTCCAATACCCCCTTCCATTGCCGCGACTCTTTTTTCAAGTACATCATTCGTAGGATTACCTATTCTTGAATATATATTTCCTTCAACCTTAAGGTCAAACAAGTCTGCGCCATGCTGCGTATCGTCAATAGTAAATCCTGAGGTTTGATAGATTGGTGTTGTTGCTGCTTTTTGATCATTTTTATCTGAATCATAACCGTGATGCAGCGCTATTGTTTCGAGTTTCATAAGTGTATCCATTTAACTATCATTTGAAATCTACTGCTCCATCATTAATTCTTGTCCATTTAAAAATTAGATAATCTAGGTAGTAATTTGAGTTATAAAATTTATAAGTTCGACTAGGAAATTTGTCTACTGATCGCAATACATAATTTGCTTCTATTGATGGCTTTGATTCTTTACCCACGTATTTAGGAGTGCAGCTCGCTAATCTTTTTTTCTCCATATACTTGAGCGTTCGGCAAATGCGCTGACTAACTATTTCGCATCTAGCAGTCCAGCTAAAATTGATATATCCAGTATGTGCAAAAAGATTTGGTATCCCACTAAACATCATCCCTCTGTACCAACTCGTATCATTCATATGTATTTTTTTATCGTTCACTAAAATATCAATACCGCCTAGTAATTGCGCATTAAGACCTGTAGCCATAATGGTAAGATCACATTCAATAACTTTTCCATTTTTTAACTTAATACCATTTTTTTCGAAATTACTAACCTCTTGGTGCTCTACAGATACTTTACTTAATTTTACAGCGTCAAAATAATCATTATCTAAGCTACAAGCAGGCCGTTGATCCCAGTAATCATACGAAGGTATGTTAGTGTTATTGTAATAAGGGTAGCGAGCTATAATCATTTTTTTATATGATTTTTTAAAAAGCCTGCTATGAAAATAATCCATTAAGGTTTCAAACGATTTATAGCGACGTGTTGATTTTTCCTTACCATCTACATTTACAATCCACGCAGCACTTCGTTGAACTAATGTTACCTTCTTAGCTTCTTTTACAATTGCCGGTGCCATAGTAACAGCCGTGCACCCGCTTCCAATAATAGCTACACTCTTACCTTTAAACTCCACATCACCCCAATCTTGGGTATGTACAATCTCTCCTTGGTATTTGTTTTCATCTTTAAACTTGGGAAAATTAGGGTTTGTATAATCACGCGAACCAGTGCAACAAATAACATATTTACTGGTGAAATCTTTATGGCTGGTTCTAGCTGTCCATTGGTTATCACTCCAGGATAATGAAGTGACCTTTGTATCGAATAATATGTGCTCTCTGATATTAAACTTTTTTGCAGTATCAGCTAAATAGGCTTTGATGTCTTTTCCCTCAGCTATTATTGATCCCTGCCAAGGATTAAAGCTGAATCCGTAGGTATACATATCAGTGTCTGAACGAACGCCAGGGAACCTCATCTGATCCCAAGTTCCACCCAGATCACTTCTTGCTTCTATGATCACATATGTAAGATTAGGGAAATTTTTTTGTAAGTAATATGCTGTTGTTAATCCAGCTATTCCAGAACCAATAATAACTATGTCTATTTTTTTCATCTTCAACCAATCAATTTTTACTATGAATGCAAAACGGGCTTAGTTATTCATTATTTAAATATACTATTATTACTTATGTGTGACAACTTCGATAGATGTTAGTTCAGTAAACTAAAGGTAGAATTTAATTGGGAATTAGAAGGTTTTAATCACTTACCAATAATACTGGGCCGCACAAATTAAGAATAAAGATGTATGGCGGAAGAGGTGTGACCTATTTATTCTCTAACACTTGATTTCTACCACCCTCTTACCCTCTCCCAATATCCCTCAAATACCCATTATATATAAGATTTAGTTAATTAATTACTCTTGCTTAGTCTATAACCCTATATTAGAATCTTTCTCAATTGTGGACAAAAGAGTGGACAAAAATTTATGGGTTATGGCGTTAACCTTCTAAGCAACGTTAAAGTAAAAAATTCAACTTGCCCTAATGGCAAAGCTTACATCTATGAGAATGATGGGGGTGGATTAAGGTTGCGTGTTGAACCAAATTCCAAGTATTGGCTATTCAGAGGCAAGTTAGGTGGTAAAGAAATACAATTAAGTTTTGGCACTTACCCTTCTGTTGGATTAGATGAAGCCAGAGGATTAAGGGATATCTCTAAGCAACAGCTCAAACAAGGTATTCATCCTAGAGATTATTTCAACAATATTAAGAATAAAAACCTAGAGAAATCTAGTGATAAATTCATGTTCTCTACCCTATTTGAAGATATGGTGGAGTATCGCTCTACCATGCTTGATAAAGTGTGGTCTAAGTCTCATATTAAGCGTTCTAGAGGCATTTATAAGAACTATTTAGAGGCAGATTTAAAGGATAAATCCATCCTATCAATTACTGACTCTGACCTACTCCAAACTTTAAAAAAAGTTAAATCCAATCCAGTTAAATTAGTGAGTGGAAAGAAAGATATCCAACGATATAACAGAACCACTACGATGAATTTAGCCAAGTCACTTATCAACCTCGTTTATGAATATGCATCTGAAGAAAGAGCATATAAAGGGGATAACCCACTAGATAAGATTAGAAAAAATAAAGTATTTAAGAAAACCAAAACAATCAGCCATAAGTCTGTTGATTTAGAAGACTTAGGAATGTATTGGTCTAAGGTTCAAAAACTCCCAATTGTTCAAGATAAGGTATATCTCATCATAAATATTGTTACAGGCTTAAGAGTTGGTTCTTTGTCTAATGCAAAATGGAGTTGGTATAGCCCAGCTAAAAAAACATTAAGTATTCCTAAAGAGTTTATGAAGAGCAGCAATTCATTTGTAACTCCCCTTCCAAACATTGCGGTAAATTTACTTAATGAACTTAAAGACATTCTCAAGGCAAGCAAAGATGATTTCATATTTACTAATCGTTTTGGAGATGCCTACGCATCTAGCAGACCTAGATTGTTAATTAAGGAAATGGGATTTGATGCAACAGCTCATGGAAATAGAACAATTGTCAAGCTTACTTGTTTAAGACACTCAGGATTTCCTAATGTAGTCATTGAGAAACAACTTGACCATGAATATGGTTCAGCAGTTGAAAGGTCTTATATGGCTGATTATGATTGGTTAGATGAAAGAAGAAAACTTGTTGATTGGTTATTGAGCTATCTTAAAGATAAAGAAAAGGAATATAAAAAAACTCTAAATCATAGTTAATGAAGAGTTGAATTGGATTTGATTATCTGGACGTCTTTCACTTCTAACTTTCCTATACCATAGGTTATGAATGAGGCATAAATCTCTAATTTTTCTGGAAGCTGTATTCCATTCCAATAGTTACGAACTCTATCAATTTCCTCAGTTGATAACATGGCTTTTTTATTCATAGCTCTTTCATATAAATACTCATTCAAAGCAGCCCATTTATATACTTCAAACTTTTTCCTGTAGGTCCTTGAATCGTGATTAGGAGTATTGAAATTATTTATTTCATTTTCCATAACCTTATTAAAGGTAATATCATTTTCAATG